>DATJVN010000072.1:0-40077 GCA_035501755.1 Bryobacteraceae bacterium
CGATCGGGTCTTGTCCCCCTCCGGCCCGCGCGCGACCGTCGCCTCGATCCAAGGCGAACTGTACCGCGTTTCAGCGACCGGCTCCGCGGTGCTGGCCGCCGGCGCGCCGATCGGCGAAAACGAAGAGATCCGCACCGGCAAAAATTCGCGCGCGATCGTCAAGCTGCGCGACGGATCCTCGGTCGAGCTGGCCGAGCGTACCGATCTGGCCCTCACCGAGCGCTGGCGCGGCAAGACCGTTCATTTGGCGCGCGGCGCAGTGATGGTCGAAGCCGCCAAACAGCGCAGCGGGCGTCTGGAGATCTCCACGCCCGACGCCATGGTTTCGGTGAAAGGCACCATTTTCGAGGTCAGCAGCGGAATCAAAGGCTCGCGCGTATCCGTGGTCCAGGGCGAAGTGAAAGTCGATCACGATGGCTCGACCGCCCTGCTGCATCGCGGCGATCAGAAAACCACCAGCCAGACCATGGAGCAGATTCCGGTGGCCGAGGATGTCGCCTGGAGCGCGAACTCGGCCAAATACCTGGCGCTGCTGGGCGAGCTCTCCGCGATTCAGAAGCGCATCGAACAGATCCCCGGCCCGGCTCTGCGCTACCAATCGAAGCTGGCCGGCCTGCTTCCCGAAAACACGCTGCTGTTCGCCTCGATTCCCAATCTCGGCACGACCCTCGCCGAAGCCACCGGGATTTTCGAGGAGCGCGTCCGCCAGAGCGACGTTCTGCGCGAATGGTGGAATGATAAAGAAACGCAGCAGCTCAAGACCATCGTCGATCAGGCGCGCACCTTCAACGCCTACCTGGGCGACGAGATCGTGCTGGCACTGCCCGCCGGCAGGGACCCGGCTCCGCTGCTCATCGCCGAAGCGCGTCGTCCCGGCCTGCGCGCGTTCCTCGACCATCAGTTCCCCGGAATGGTGCTCGAAGATCCGTCCTCCGGCTCGGCGCCGTTCAAAGGACCGCGCATCATGATCCACGGCAACGTGGTCGCCGTCGCAGGCGATGCGAAAACGCTTGCGCGTATCGCCACGCTCGCCGATGCGGGCGGAAACAGCGCGTTCCTCGAGACGCCCTTCTGGAAGCGCATCTCGCAAACCTATGCATCGGGCGCGGGATGGATTTTCGCCGTCGATATGGAACAAATTCTCGGCGGCAGCGTATCTCAATCTGACATCGCGAGTGGCTTTGATAACGTGAATTTCCTGACCATAGAGCGCAAAGAAAACCTGGGCCGCACCGAAACCAGCGCCGCGCTCGATTTCTCGGGCGAACGGCACGGAATCATGAGCTGGCTGGCCGCGCCCGGACCCATGGGCACGCTCGATTTCATCTCGCCCGACGCCACTTTCGCCGCTTCCAGCGTCATCAAGAATCCCGCCGCGCTGCTTCAGGATTTGGCTGCGCTGGCGGGGCCCAAGATGATCTCGCTCGATACGGTGCAGCAAAACACCGGCGTGAATCTGCTCACCGATGTGGCGCAGAACATCGGCGGGGAGTTCACTATCGCGCTCGACGGCCCACTGCTGCCCACCCCTGCCTGGAAAGCGGCAATCGAAGTCAACGACCCCGTACGAATTGAGTGGGCCATCGAGCAGGCCGCTGCGGCCGCCTCGATCACAGTCTCCACAGGACAGTCGAATGGTCTGACGTACCATTCGTTCACGCTCCCGAGCCTGAATTACCAGATCGATTACACTTTCACCGACGGCTACCTGCTCGCGGCGCCCTCGCCCGAGCTGCTTCAGGCCGCCATCGCAACGCGCGCCTCGGGCCTGACGCTCGAACACTCTTCCGCGTTCCGCGCGCAGCTTCCGCAGGACCGGCAAGCCAATTTTTCGGCGCTGCTCTATTACAACATGGGATCCACCGTCGGCCCCATCGTCGATCAGCTCAAAGCCGGCAAGCTCATGACGCCGCAACAGGAAAAATCCGCCGCGCTGCTGACCGAAAATCGCGAGCCCGGAATGATCTTCGCCTACGGTGAGCCCGACCGCATCGTGGTTGCCAGCCGCGGAGGTTTTTTCGGCCTGGGCCTCGATACGCTGCTACGATTGAATGCAAAGGGAGCGGCCGCGCTGCCGCAGTTGCTGCCGCCGATCCTGAATCTTCATGCAAGCGGTCATTGAGCTCGCCGGCCTCGGCGTCCGTTTCGGCGAACGCGACATCCTGAAAGACCTGCGCGTCTCCGTCTCCGGCCGCACCATCGGCCTGCTCGGACCCAACGGCGCCGGGAAATCGACGCTCATTCAGACCCTGCTCGGATTCGTCCCCGCGGCGTCTGGAACCGCCTCCATCTTCGGTCACGACATCCGCCGCGACCCGCGGGCGATCCGCACGCTCGTCGGCTATATGCCCGAAAACGACGCCTTCATCGCCACCCTGAGCGCCGTCACCTTCATCCGCATGATGGCCGAGATCTCCGGCCTCCCGCCCGGCGCCGCGCTCGAACGCGCGCACGAGGTTTTGTTTTATGTCGGCCTGGGCGAAGCGCGCTATCGCCCGCTCGGAACTTATTCGCTGGGTATGAAGCAGCTCGCCAAGCTCGCGCAGGCCATCGTTCACGGGCCGCGCCTGCTGA
Organism: Bryobacteraceae bacterium; assembly: GCA_035501755.1. GTDB lineage: Bacteria > Acidobacteriota > Terriglobia > Bryobacterales > Bryobacteraceae > Palsa-187. The sequence goes on from DATJVN010000072.1 coordinate 2,575, forward strand.
TCCTCGACGAGCCTACCAACGGCCTCGATCCTCCCGCCCGCCAGCGGATGGTCCGCCTGGTGCAGGAGATGAAGGAGCACATGCACGTGGTGGTGTGCTCGCACATCCTGCGCGATGTCGAGGAAACCTGCGAGGAGGTGCTCATCCTCAAAGAAGGCCGCATCGTCCACTATTCGAATCTCGAAGAGGAGCGCCGCGCCAATAAACGCTTCGTGGAGCTCGAAACCCTGGGCGACGACTCCGGTTTCGCCGACGAGCTCGCCGCTCTCGGCTGTGAATGCGCCCGGGCCGGCGCAGGGCGGTTGAAGATGATCCTGCCGGTCGGTTTCGAGCTGCGCGAGATCTACCGCGTAGCTGCCGGGCGCGACCTGCAACTGCGCCGCCTCAACTACCGCCGCGATTCGCTCGAAGACATTTTTTTGAAGGCCATGGAAGCATGATGTCACTGGCGTTCCGCATGTTGAGACCATGGAATCCTTGTGGCATAGGCTTCAGCCTGTGGACACGTTATGGCCGTCTATAAACGCACCTACAAATCCTACGACGGACCTCTCACGCCCGCCTGGTCGCGCTTCCTGATCATCACGCGCTTCAGCTATCAGCGCCTGGTCGGCGCGAAAACCAACCTGTTCCTGCTCGCCTGCCTGCTCCCCGCTCTGGGTTTCGCCGTTTATATTTATCTCAGCCACAACGCGGGCGCATTAAAAAGCTTCGGCCCGCAGATCGCCGATGCGCTCTCCATCAACGCGAATTTTTTCCTCAACTTCTGCGCATTCCAGGTCGGACTCGCCTATATCCTGGTGGCCTTCATCGGGCCCGCTCTGATTTCTCCCGACGTGGTCAACAACGCCATGCCGCTGTATTTCTGCCGCCCGCTCTCGCGCACCGAATATGTGCTCGGCAAAATGGCCGTGTTGGTGTATCTGCTCTCGATCATCACCTGGATTCCCGCGCTCATCCTGTTCATCCTGCAATCCAGCCTGGCCGGATGGGAGTGGACCCGCGACAACCTGTGGATCGCGGGCGCAGTCTTTGTCGCGCCCCTGATCTCCATCGCGATCCTCACGCTCATCGCCATGGCCGTTTCGGCGTGGATCAAATGGCGCGCCGCCGCGGGCGCCGCGATCCTGGGCATCTTTTTCCTCGGCGCCGGTTTCGGCGCGGCGATCAATGCGGTCATGCGCACCCATTACGGATCGCTCATCAGCCTCAGCCAGGTGCTCAATACCGTGTGGGCCGGCCTGTTCCGGCAAAATCTCAGCAGTGGCCTCGAGCCGCTCGACGCCTGGAACGCGCTCGCCGTCGCTTCCTTGCTCTGCTTGTGGCTGCTGTTCAAGAAAGTGCGCGCGTTTGAGGTCGTCAAATGACGCCGCCACTTCCCACTTCCCAGTCCCCACTTCCAGCGCGCGCCGAGCGCGAGCTCATCGCCCCGCCGCCCCTCGACCAAAGCCTCATCAGCTTCGACAACGTCTCACGCTTTTACGGCGAAGTGCTGGGCGTCAACCGCGTCACGCTTTCGATTCCTCCCGGCATCACCAGCCTGGTCGGGCCCAACGGCTCCGGCAAGACCACGCTCATGAATCTCATGACCGCGCTGGTGCGCCCCACCCGCGGCACCATTCGCATTCTCGGCATGACCCCCGATCAGCCCGAAAAGCTCTTCCAGATCCTCGGTTACGCCACTCAGTTCGACGCCTTCCCCAAAGGACTCACCGGTTTCCAGTTCCTGTATTCCTTCCTGCGCCTGTTCGGAAAATCGCACGCCGAGTGCGAAACGCTCGCCATGAAAGCGATCGAACGCGTCAATCTCACCGGCTCCGCGCATCGCAAAGTGGCGGGCTACAGCAAAGGAATGCGACAGCGCATCAAGCTCGCCCAGGCGCTGGCCCACAATCCGCGCGTGCTGGTGCTCGATGAACCGCTCAACGGCCTTGATCCCCTGGTCCGAGCCGAAACCATCGCGCTGTTTCGCGAGCTGGCCAATGAAGGCCGCCACGTCATCGTTTCGAGCCACATCCTGCACGAAGTCGACATGATCTCCGACCAGGTGATCCTGCTTTCCAACGGCTACGTGGTCGCGGAAGGAAAAATTTCCGGCGTCCGCAGCGAGATCCGCGAGCATCCCATGCAGGTGCTGATCCGCTGCAATCGCCCCGCCGCGCTCGCCGCCAGAGTTTTCGATGAGGACAGCGTGGTCGAAGCCCGCCTGCACGCCGACGGCCGCGGTCTGCTAGTCAAAACCCGCGACGCCGACAAATTCTACAAGCTGCTGAACCACATCGCGCTCAACGGCATCGACATCGAAACCGTAGCCCCGGCCGACGAGAACGTGAACTCGGTTTACGAATACCTGATCGGCGAGGAGTCTCAGAAATGAACTGGCACATGTGGCTCGCGCAGATTCGCGGCGTCGTGCGCCTGGAGATGAAAAAAACATTCTTCTCGCGCCGCGGTTTCTGGGTTTACTTTCTCGCCCTGGCGCCCGTGCTGCTGTTCGCCGGCCGCGCTGTTGACCTGATGAGCAACCGCGGCTACCTCCACGAAGTCGCCAACGCGCATCCGGTCTCGACCGCCGCGCTGGAGGCGATCCACACCGGAATGTCGCGCCAGGAAGTGGAGGCAAGCCTGGGCGAGCCCTACTCGCGCCGGATCGTCGACACGCCCCGGCGCGCGCAGATGTGGTCGAGCTACACCGACGGCACCAGCACCTACACTTTTTATTTCAATAACGACGAGCTGCGCGGCATCAGCACCCGCGACCGCGGCAATTTCCAGGAGGATTCGCTCATCTACGCGACCTTCTTCCAGTTCTTCTACCTGCGCCTGCTGATCTTTTTCGGCTGCGTGGGCATCTTCGTGAATTTGTTCCGCGGCGAGATGATCAACAAGAGCCTGCATTTTTATCTGCTCGCTCCCGTGCGCCGCGAAGTTCTGGTCGGCGGGAAATTCGTGGCCGGCGTGATCGCCTCGGTGGTGATCTTCTGTTCGAGCACGGCGCTCCAACTGTGGATGTTCCAGATCCCCTTCGGCAGCGCCGCGACGTTCCAGAATCTCCACGCGGCTTCCTACCTCGGCGTGACCGCGCTCGCCTGCCTGGGCTACGGCAGCGTCTTCCTGGCCGCCGGACTGCTCGCGGTAAACCCGCTGATTCCCGCCGCCGCTGTAATGCTGTGGGAAGCCGCGAACCTCTTCCTTCCCGCGGCACTCAAGAAGATCAGCATCATTTTCTATTTGCAGTCGCTGTGCCCGGTAATCGCGCCGCCAGAAAAAGACATCAATCCGATCCTGTCCCTGCTGATCAACTCCGCCGAAGCGCCCCCAGCCATCCTGTCCATCCTCGGATTGCTGATCGTCACCGCGCTCCTGCTCGCCTGGTCCGCCATCCGCGCGAGAAAACTCGAAATCAATTACAGCTCGGACTGAAAATTAGCCGGGAGTGAACGCAAATCAAAAATTCGCGTTTATCCGCGTTCATTCGCGGCCGAATATTAGGCTTTTGGAGATTTCAGAAACGCGAGAAATTTCCCGGCATCGGGCGTCGACCCAGCGAAGTCCGCCAGCAACTGGCCGTCGCTATTGAAAATCGCGTAGTAGGGAATGGCGACCGATTTCAGCTTGTCGTCTTCGAGCTTTTGATTGGCTTCCGAATCCTTGTCCGTGCCGTCCGTATACAACTCGACGAGCACCATGTCCTTGACCGCATCCGCGATCTCCGGACGCGGGAACATGTTCGCCTTCATCCAGTGGCAATTGGTGCACGCATAGCCGGTGAAGGTCACCAGCACCAGCTTGTTTTGCTGCTTGGCCTGCGCCAGCGCCTGGGGAAACTGATTCTTCAGCCACACCGGACCCCCAACCGTTCCTCCGCCTCCCCCAGCCGATTCCGCCGCCGCCGGCACGTATGCATCGAGCTGCCCCAGCGGCGCCCCGAACATCCCCGGCAACAGGCTGAAGGCGAAAATCAGGAACACGCTCGCAACCAGAAGCCGGCCGCTTCCGAGCGATTCGCCCGGTTCAACCCCTTCCAGGCGCAACAGCCCCAGCAGATACAACCCCGCCATCGCGAACAGCACGAACCACGCCGCCAGGAACCGCTCGCGCGTTAACCAGTTGGTTTGGAAAACCTGATCGATCACGCTCAGATATTTGAGCATCACCGCCAGCAGAATGAACCCCATCACCACTTTCACCCGAGCCAGCCATCCTCCGCTCTTGGGCAGTTTTTTCAAATACGAAGGGAACGCCGCCAGGAAGAAGAATGGCGACGCAAGCCCCGTGGCAAAGCTCATCATTCCAAGCACGGGCTGCACGCCCTTGGTCTGTACCGATGCTGCCAGAATGGATCCAACAAACGGCCCTACGCAGGCGAACGAGGTGAGCGAAAACGTCAGCCCCATCAGCAGCGTTCCCAGATACCCTCCGCGGCGCGACGCTTTATCGAGACTGGTCAGCAGGCTCGACGGCAGCGTGATCTCGAACGCGCCCAATAAGCTCAGCGCGAAGGCACCGAACACCAGCGCGATAAATGCGTTCACCCACGGATTCGCCCCAAGCTGCACGACTCCGAACGGACCTACAATAGCCGCCACGCCGAATCCCAGCGAGCAGAACAACACGATGATCCCCAGCGAGAACACCACCGCCTGCGCGATCCCGCCTTTCTGATTCAGAAAGAAAGAAACCGTGATCGGGATCATCGGGAAAACGCACGGCGTGAAAATCGACGCCAAACCGAATCCGAACGCAGTCAGCAGGAACGGAAGAAAGGGCTGAGAAGTGTCCCCCGCCGTGCTCAAAACTGGAGCCGGGCTGGCAGGCGTTCCGATCTCGGAATAGCCCGCGGGAATCGCCAGCGTCGGCGCGGTCGCCGAGGAGTCGATCTGGAGTGTGAACGAGGCCGTCTTTTTCTTGGGAGGCAGGCAAAGTGAGTCGTTGCAGGCCTGATAACGCATCTCCGCCGTTAGTTCCGACGGCCCCGCCGCAGCGTCTTTCGCGAGCGTCGGCGCGAGGATAAAAACTTCTTTTTTTTCAAACGTTTCCGTATCGATTCCAAAGTTTTGATCGAATTTTCGAGTTGGGTTCGTTTGGTAAATTTTGGTGGATGCGACGACGGGGTTCGACGCCAAAGCGAGCGTCGTCGGAGTGGGACCGCCCGGTGGAGTCGTCGGCGAATAAAGATGCCATCCCTCTTGCAGTTGCGCAGTGAGTTTTAAAGTAACGGTCGAGCCTGGAGGGGCTTTCGTGGTATCGCTCGCAAGCGACCATTGGACCGGGTCCAGCTTCTGAGCCTGGACGCTCGGCAGCAGCAGCGCGATTGCAATCAGGAATCTCATTTTCCGGCTACCTTCGAAGATGCTACTCCATCGAGCTCGGCTGCGATTTTTTCGTTGGTCCGCCCTTCGGCGAACTCCGCCGCGACGCGGATCGCGTTCTTGATGGCGTTCGCATTCGACCGTCCGTGGCAGATGATGGTTACGCCTTTCACGCCGAGCAGGGGCGCACCGCCGTATTCGGAATAATCGACCCGCTTGCGGAAATCGCGGTAGGCCGCTTTCGAAAGCACGTACCCTATCTTGCGAGTCACGGTTTCGGCCAGCGATTCGCGCAGCATGTTGGTGATCATGTCCACCAGGCCCTCGCTGACTTTGAGCGCCACGTTTCCGATGAACCCGTCACATACCACCACGTCTGCGATGCCACTATAAATATCGCCTCCCTCGACGTTTCCGATGAAATTCAAAGGCAGCGCTTTAAGCAGCGGTGTGGCCGCCTTGGTTAGTTCGTTTCCCTTGTGCTCTTCCTCTCCGATGGATAAAATGCCCACGCGCGGCGATCGATTCCGAAAAATGATGCGCGAATAAATCTCCCCCATCACCGCGAATTGCGCCAGCATCTCCGGTGTGGAATCCACATTCGCGCCGACATCGACCACGATGACCGGCGTTCCTTTTACCGTCGGGAAGGCCGACGCGAGCGCGGGACGATCGACGCCCTGGATCATTCCATGAACCATCTTGGCGGTCGCCATGCAGGCGCCAGTATTGCCAGCCGAGACCACCCCCTGGACCTCGCCATCGCGCTGGAGCCGGCACGCGATGCGAATGGAAGAATCCTTCTTGGCGCGGATTCGGGCGACCGAGTCTTCCATGGTCACCACTTCGGTTGCGTTCTGAATGCGGATGGGCAGACCGGCCGCCGCCGGATGCTGGCTGAGCTTGTGCTCGAGGATCTCCTTTTTGCCGACCAGCACGACGCCGACGCCCAGGGTACCGGCCGCCTGAATCGCGCCTTCGATTTCCGATTTGGGCGCGTGGTCGCCGCCCATCGCGTCAACGGCGATCGTGATCATTTTCGTGAGTGAGTGATCCTGGCAATGGGGAGCATGGATCGCTGGGGCCGTGCTATTCTTCGGCCACTTCGATCACTTCGCGCCCCTTGTATTTGCCGCAGTGCGGGCACACCCGGTGCGGAAGCTTGGGCTCATGACAGTTGGGGCATTCCGACAGGATCGAGCGGCGCAGCGAATCGTGCGTGCGGCGGGCGGAGGTGCGTCGTTTGGAGTGGCGTCGTTTTGGGTTCGGCATGTTCTATCTTCCGTAGTTCTTGAGCGATGCCCAGCGGTCGTCAACAGCCTCCACCTGGCACCCGCATTCCTTCTGATTCCGGTTCTGGCCGCAGCTCGGGCAGATTCCCTTGCAATCGGCGCGGCATACGCGCTGCATCGGCAGCGCCAGCAAAATATATTCGCGAAGAACCTCGTTGAGCTCGATCCCGTCGCCTTCGTAGAAGCCGATCTCGGCCTCGCTGTCATCGATGGCGACTTCATGCGCTGCCGTTTCCGCGACAGGCCGGTAATACAGCTCAAAATCCGAATCAAGCGGAAATTGCGCCGGCTCCAGGCAACGGTCGCAATCGGCCTCCATAGTCATGGAAAGACGACCTTGCACCCGAATCTCGCCGATCGCGCCGGTCACCAGTTCCACTTTCCCCGCAGCTTTCAACGGACCGGATTGCCGGAGCTTCGGGTCGAAAAACTCGATTTCGCCGGGTTTCAGCTCGAGATCAAACCGTCCGGCGCGAACCTCCAGATCTCGGATGTGAAAGAACATAGCTCACCTGCGGCCCGCACCAGGCTCGAAACAAGTAGTATAACATCGAAAATCCGCGTTTACACACTAAACCGCGCGCCGCTCGACGCCGCCGACAGGTGGGATTTGCTGGCGGCTTCTCTCGATCCGCCGCTTGGCAGGATGCGCCCAAAGCGCTCAACCCCCGGCCTCACGGCCGGGGCTGTCGTTGAATCGAACGCGTCGTGACAGCCCGTGCCCGTGAGAGGCTCCGTGGAAACTCGCCTCTCCACCCCGCCGTCACCGGCAGGGGCCTGCTCGCTCGGTTGATTCTGCAATGCGGCGGCAAGCCCCGCCGGTCACGGAGGGGTACGAAGGTCGTGTTTTCACAGAGACTCGTGAGGGCGGGAGTTCTGACAAAGCCGCTTACGCGGCCGCTGGTTCCTTGACTTTATTCTTGCTACCGGGCGGGCGGCCGCGACGCTTGATCGTCTGCATCCAGGCCGGCGGCCTGCCGCGGCGCCGTCCCCGTCCCTGAGCAAGGCGCTCCAGAGTCAAAATGGCTTCCTCAATCTGTTGCCGTTCCTGGCGTAAATCCGCCAGCATTTTCAGAACATCCATACCGTTTCCTTTCTGGGTTCGTTTGGGGCGCTTGAGACCGGGTCGTTCTGAAAAACGAACAGCAGGGGCCAACTGTTCCCGATCCTCGCATTCAGAATTTAACCATATCCACGTTATATTTTCAAGAGATTTGTTCTGTTTTCAGAACAGAACCCGCCTTGACGACCCCCTTTTCCTAGGACCCCGACCACAGCCTCTTCGACCCCTCCCCGAAGGGCGAATTTTTTCTTTTCCAATGGAAATAAAATGGAAGTCCTACCACAATCAAACCCAAACCGATGCCGGATTCCCGCGGTGAGCTTCGCAAAGTGGAGTAAAGAAGCGCGATTGCGACAAATACAAAAAGAACTGGTACTACCGGGTAGCCGGGTACACGATAAGGGCGCTCCATCGCCGGGCGCTTACGGCGCAGAACGATCACAGAAGCAGCGGCCATGCCGTACAGAATCCAGCTCGGAAAGATCACCAGCGTGTAGAGCTGCTGGTATTGGCCGCTCAGCAGTACCAGCGACGACCACACGCCCAGCAGCACGATTGCAGCCGCGGGCGTGCGGAATCGAGGGTTGACGCGCGCCACCGTCCGGAAGAAGTAACCGTCGCGCGCCATGGCGTAAGGAACGCGCGATCCCGACAGAATGGACCCGTTTAACGCCGCGAAAATGGAGATCATGGCGGCGATGCTAACCATTGCCGCGCCCGGCGCCCCGACCGCGCGGCGCATCGCGTCCGCCGCGACGCGCTGGCTCCCACCCACTTCGGGTCCGGATAAAACGTAGAAATACGTAAAGTTCGTCAGCAGGTAAATGAGCAGGACGCACAGCGTTCCAAAAATTAGCGCCTGCGGCAGATTTTTCTGTGGCTTGTCGATCTCGGAGCCGAGCATGCCTGCGTTATTCCACCCATCGTACGCCCATAAAGCGGCCACCAAAGCCACAAAAAATCCGGGGATTCCTCCGGGCTGAGCGGGCATCGAAGCATGGAAATTAGCGGCGTTTCCCCGCCCGGAGAGCAATCCGGCCAGAATTACGCCGCCAATCAGGGCGATTTTTAACGCCGTTACACCGACCTGAACGCCTCCGCCCACGCGCACGCCCATATAGTTCACGGCCGCGAGAAACAGAATCAGGCCGATCCCCACGACCTGGCCGTAACTGATTTCGAGCGGCGCGCCGTGCGGGCCGATGGGCAGATGCAACGTGTACAAGACCCTCCCAAGCGCTGGGAAAAAATCGGCCAGGTAGGTGTAGAAGCCCGTTCCCAGGGTTGCGATCGACGCAGGCTTGGCGACCCAGGACTGCGTCCAGCCGTAAATGAAGCCGAAAAACGGTCCGTAGGCGGCGTTGAGATAGACGTACTCGCCGCCGGCGGCCGGCATGGCGGCGGAGAGTTCGGCGTAGGTAAGCGCGCCAAAAAGGGTCAAAATTCCGCCGAAAATCCACACGCCGAAAACCGAGAGCGGCGAGCCGACCGCGCGGATCATATCGCTGGGAACCAGGAAGATCCCGCTACCGATCACCGTACCGATGACCACTGAGATGGCGGCCCAAGGTCCCAGCGCGCGGCGAAGCTCAGGATTTTTCAAACGGTTTCTCCTTGAGGAAAAGCGACATGGCGATTCCCGTTGCAAATGTCGCGGCGCTGCCGATCAGGACGTACCAGGTCCAGGCGATGGGGGTCGCGATTTTGATGTAGAGCATCAGCGCAAGACCGGCGCACATGGCGATCATCGCCGCGATTTCACCGACCCGGCGCGTCAGCAGGCCGAGCAGGAAAACGCCTAGCAGGGATCCATAAATGATGGACGCGATGGAAAGCCCGGCTTCGAGCACTCCGCCCCAGTTTCGCGCCAGCAGCCCGACGCCGAACAGCACTACGGCCCAGACGACAGTCGCGTGGCGGGCGACCGCCAGCCAGCGCGCGTCGCCCTGGGTCCGCGCGACCGGTCGCAGGAAGTCCATCACCGTGGTGGAAGCGAGCGCGTTCAGCGCGGCGCTCAGGTTCGACATCGCGGCGGCGAGGATCGCCGCGATCACCAGGCCCGCGACACCGGCCGGCAGATGGTCCCAGACGAACTGCGGATAAATTTTGTCTGGAACCGCGGGCGCGGGCAGGTGGCGATCGGAATAAAGCGCGAACAGGCATACGCCGATCGCCAGAAACAGGGTGAACTGCGCGAAGATGACCACCCAGCTCGCCAGAAGCGCGGCGCGCGACTGGCGCTCATTGCGTGCGGCAAGCAGGCGCTGCACCAGCAACTGCTCAGTTCCGTGGCTGGCGGTGGTGAGAAACGTTCCGCCGATCACGCCGGCCCAAAAGCTGTAGGTGGTGGTCCAAAAATGGGCGGTGGAAAAATCGAAAACGCGAAGTTTACCCAGTGGAGCGGCGAGGGCGGCCACGTGTGCCCAGCCGCCGGGGATCTCGCGCAGGATGACGGCCAGGCTGACAGCCGCGCCGGCGATATACAGGAACATCTGCACCACGTCAGTCCAGATGACGGCGGTCATTCCGCCTTCATAGGTATAGAAAAGCGTGAGGCACAGGATCACGGCGATGGAGGTTTTTTCGCCGGCTCCGAGAATGATCTGAATCACCAGCGCGATGGCGACCACGCGAACGCCCTCGGCGAGCGCGCGCAGAACCAGAAACGTTCCGGCGGTGAGCCGGCGGATACGCTCGCCGAAGCGCAGGCGCATGAGTTCGTAGGCGGTGAACATTTCGCCGCGGAAATAGGCGGGGAGAAACAAAATCGAAATCACGATGCGCGCCAGAAGATAGCCGAGGACCACTTGCAGAAATCCGAAATCGCCCTGGAAGGAGAGCACCGGCGTTCCGATGACGGTGAGCGTGCTGGTTTCGGCGGAGACAATGGACAGCGCGATGGCCCACCAGGGGACGATCTTTCCGCCCAGGAAATAATCCTTGAGGGAATGCTGGGAGCGGCGGAAGCGGACTCCGAACCAGGTGATGGCGGCGAGGTACAGAGCGATGATGGCGAGGTCAGTCCATCGCATGCAAAGGATCAGGATACATCTTCGTTTAAAGCTCTCTCTCTTCGCGCCGAAAAGAAGTTTCGAGGGCGGTTCGCACCGCCTGAGGCGAGGAACCCATGCTGCCAGCGCAGCCGGACCGGCTGCTGGTCGTTGAAGATCGTGCCAACCTGTCCACCAGCCTGGCCCGCCACGGCTACCGGGTGGACACGGCCGGGGATGCGCGGCTGGCGATGGAGAAGATCCGGCGCGCGAGCTACGACCTGGTGCTGCTCGACAAGGCGGGCGCGGGATCGGGCAGCCTGGATCTGCTGCGGCTGCTGCGCGCGACGCATTCTCCCGACGATCTGCCGGTGATCCTGGTGACGGGAGCGGGCGAACATCAGACCGCGGTCGAGGCGCTGCACGGCGGCGCCAACGATTTCGTGGTGCACCCGGTGGATCTGCCGGTGGTGACCGCGCGGATCGAGCAGCAGTTGTCGCGCTTGAGGCCGCGCCGCAAGCGCCACGGCCGCGCGCCGCGATCGCGCGAATCCGAGCCAGGCAGACTCGAGATCGACCCGCTCACGGCTCTGGCCAGCCGGAGGGTGATTGTCGAGCGGTTGCGGGAGCTGAGCACGGAGAAGGTTGAGGCGCCCATCACGCTGCTGGTGCTCGATCTGGACGGCTTCCGCATCATCAACAACAGCTTCGGCGAGGGCACCGCGGACCGGATTCTCATCGAAGTGGGGCGCCGCATTCGCGTGGCGGTAGGGGATTCGGAACGGGTGCGGGTGGCGCGCCTGGGAGGCGACGAGTTCGCGATTCTCGCCGAAGGAATGCGCGAAGCGGCGGCGCTGGCAAAAGCGATTCTCGAAAGCGTCGTGCATCCGATGGAGATCGGCGAGCTGGCGATCTCGGCGGGTGCCAGCATCGGCGTTCTGTGCAGCTTTGCCGCGGCGTCCTCGCCGGACGACCTGCTGCGCGATGCGCACCTGGCGATGTATCGCGCCAAGGAACTGGGGAAGAATCGCTGGCACGTGTTCGAGCCGGAGCTGCGCACGCGCGCGCGAGCCCGCATGGCCCTGATTCACGACCTGCGCTACGCGCTCGAACGCAACGAGCTGCGCGCGTTTTACCAGCCCAAGGTCAACCTGCAGACGCGCCAGATTGTGGGTTTCGAGGCGCTGATCCGCTGGCGCCATCCCGAGCGCGGACTGGTGTACCCCGGCGATTTCATCGAGCTGGCCGAGGAAACCGGCATGATCGTGCCCATCGGCGAATGGATCCTGGCCGAAGCGTGCCGGCAGTTGCGCACGTGGCAGACGCGCTTTGACGCGGGGCTGCGAATGAACGTGAATCTTTCGGTAAAGGAGCTGCTGGATCCCAACCTGGTTTCGCGCGTGGGCGCCATTCTCGGCAATAGCGGGCTCGCGCCCGACTCGCTCAACCTGGAGCTGACCGAGACGGCGCTGATGACCAACCTCCCGTCCGCGCGCCACGCGATGTCGCGGTTGCGGGAACTGGGAGTGGGGCTGAAGCTGGACGATTTCGGCACGGGCTACTCCTCGCTCGGCTATCTGCGCGCGATGCAGTTCGACTCGCTCAAAATCGACAAGAGCTTCGTGATGCGGATGAATTCGGATCGCGAATCGCGCGCGATTGTCGAATCGATGACGCGGCTGGCGCGGGCGCTCGAAATGACCGTGGTTGCCGAAGGCGTGGAACTCGAGGCCCACATCGAGGAGCTGCTGAAGTTGGGCTGCGAAGTGGGCCAGGGCTTCTATTTTTCCGCGGCGGTGGAAGCAGAGCAAGCGGAAAACCTGCTCGAAGCGTCAATGCGGAGGCCGATTTTCGCCGCGTCGCGTTACACGCCGGACGAGCCGGAAAAGCGGTAACCTTCCGCACGCGGCGCGGTATTGTGAGGCATGGGCAAGCTCCTGCAGGATCTTCGCTACGCCGCTCGCACATTCCGAAAATCGCCGGTATTCGTCGCCGTTGCCGTGCTTTCGCTGGCTTTGGGGATCGGCGCAAATACGGCGATCTTCACCCTGGTCGACCAGTTGCTTCTGCGGCTGCTTCCGGTGAAGGACCCGCAACAGCTCGTGCTGCTGTGGGGGCGAGGCCACCACTACGGCAGCAATAACGGACGCTACAAGCTCTCCTATCCGATGTACCAGGATTTTCGCGATCACAATTCGGTCTTTAGCGGAATGTTCTCGGTTTGGAATACGGGCATGAGCGTGACCAGCGACGGAAAAACGGAGCGTGTGGACGGCGAACTGGTTTCCGGAACCTACTTTCCGGTGCTGGGCGTCGGCGCGGCACTGGGACGCGTGTTCACGGCCGAGGACGACAAAGCGCGCGACGGCGAGCCCTACGCTGTCCTCAGCTATCGCTACTGGCTGAACCGCTACGCCGGGAATCCCGATGTGATCGGGAAGAAAATCATCGTGAACGGATACCCGCTGACCATCGTCGGCGTGAGCCAGGCGGGATTCGACGGCACCGATCCAGAGCGGTCGCCGCAGATTCGCGTGCCCATCATGATGAAGCCGGAAATGGACGCGGTGGGATCGAAATTCAATTACAATTTCGATTCGCGCCGCGGGCGCTGGGTCAACGTTTTCGGAAGATTGAAGCCCGGCGTTACGATCCACCAGGCGAAGGCCGCGCTCCAGCCGTATTTTCACCAGATGCTTGAAATGGAGGTGCAGGAGAAAGCGTTCGCCAATGCGGCGCAGGACGTGCGCGACAACTTCTTGAGAATGTGGATCGACGTTCTGCCGGCATCGAAAGGCGATTCCTACACGCGCGATCAGCTTTCGAGCCCGCTGCTGGTGCTGATGGCGCTGGTCGGCCTGGTGCTGCTGATCGCCTGCGCCAACGTGGCCAATCTGCTGATCGCGCGCGCGACGGCGCGACAGAAAGAAATCGCCGTGCGGCTGGCGCTGGGGGCGAGCCGCATGCGCATCGTTTCACAACTGCTGATCGAAAGCCTGGCGCTGGCGCTCGCCGGCGGAATCGCGGGATTGTTTCTGGCGATGTGGATCGATAAAACGCTGGTCGCCTTTCTGCCCACCGGCGATTCGCCGCTGACCATCTCGACCACGCCGGACTGGCGGATTCTCTCATTCAATTTCGCCGTCGCGCTGGCGACCGGGGTTGTTTTCGGATTGATTCCCGCTCTTCAGGCGACGCGTCCGCAGCTCGCCGGAACGCTGAAGGACCAGGTCGGCTCGATCGCGGGAGGAACCTCGGTGGGTCTGCGCAAAGCGCTGGTGGCGGCGCAGGTGACGCTTTCGCTGCTGCTGTTGATTGGCGCCGGGCTGTTCATCCGCAGCCTGCGAAATCTGCGCGACCTCGATCCGGGTTTTCGGACGGGGAATCTGATCGAGTTTTTTGTCGACCCGGTGCTGGCCGGCTACAAGCCGGATCGGAGCCTGGATTATTATCGGCGGCTTCGCGACAATCTTAACGCGATTCCGGGAGTCCAATCGTCCACGCTGGCGGTGATGCCGGTGCTCGACGGCGACGAATGGGATAACAGCATCAAGGTCGAGGGCTACATCACCAAGCAGAGCGAATCTCCCGATCCGCATATGCAGTTCATTTCGCCGGACTATTTCGAGACGCTCCAGATTCCGATTCTGCTGGGGCGCGATTTCCGGATGACGGACGTGAGCGGCGCGCCGAAAGTGTGTATCGTAAACGAAAAATTCGCACGGAAGTTTTTCAAGGACGGGAATGCCATCGGACGGCACATCAGCATGGGCGACGATCCCACTCGCAAGCTGGATATCGAGATCGTCGGCGTAGTGCGCGACACCAAGTACGAGAGCATGCGCGATGAAGTTCCAATCGAAGTCTACGTTCCTTACACCCAGACCGAGTTCGTGCTGGGCATGATGGCGTACGTGCGCACGTCGCGCGACCCGGAGCAGACTTTTTCCTCGATTCGCCAGACGGTGAATCGGCTGGATGCGAATATTGCCGTGTCGCAAATGAAGACGCTCGAAGCGCAGGAGGAAGAATCGCTGATGACGGAGCGGCTGGTGGCGGCGCTTTCCAGCGCCTTCGGCGTGCTGGCGACGCTGCTGGCGGCCATCGGGTTGTACGGCGTGATGGCGTACATGGTGGCGCAGCGAACGCGCGAGATCGGCGTGCGCATGGCGCTGGGCGCGAAGAGCGCGGATGTGGTGTGGCTGGTGATGAAGGAAGTCCTGATGCTGGCCGCAATCGGCATTGCCATCGGATTGCCGGCCGCGTACGGGCTGACGCGCTTCGCTAAATCACAACTCTACGGCATTCAGCCCAATGATGCGCTGACGCTGGCGCTGGCGACGGCAGGAATCGCGCTGGTGGCGGTTCTTTCGGGCTACCTGCCGGCGCGCCGCGCGACAATGGTCGACCCGATGCGCGCGTTGCGCTGGGAGTAAGCTAGCGCTTATCGACCACCACCGCGCCGGCTTTCATCACCCAGCGCACGTTGTTGATCGCCACGCCGATATCCTCCAGCGGATTTCCCTCCACCGCGACGATGTCGGCATAAAATCCCGGCCTCAGGCGCCCCAGCTTATCCTCTTTTTGCAGCAGCGCCGCGCCTTCAGTGGTCGCGGTTTTGAGCGCCTGCTCCGGCGTCATCCCCGCTTTGACAAACCAGGCGAGCTCGCGCGTATTCTGGCCGAACATCGTGTACACGGCGTCCGATCCCATGGCGAAGCGCACGCCCGCGCGGACGGCTTTTTTGGCCGTTTCGAGATTGCGCGCGATGAAGTTGTTCAGCGCGTCGGTGGCGCCCGGCGGATATTTCAATAGCGTCGCGTTGTCCACGTAATAGCGGTTGTGATCGATGGTCGGGATATAAAAAATTCCTTTGCGCGCCATTTCGGCCATGGTGTCGTCGTCCATGTCGGTGGCGTGCTCGATCGAATCCGCCCCGGCGCGCACGGCGTCGCGCGCCGCCGCTGGGCCATAGGTGTGAATCGCGATGCGTTTGCCCGCGGCATGCGCGGCATCGACGGCGGCTTTGATCTCGTCGAAGTCGAAAGTCTGGTCGCCGGTCACATCCTGGCCCGAGCCGGTGGAGGCGTACATTTTGATCACGTCGGCTCCGGCGTCCACCTGCGCCTTCACCACGCTCGCGACTTCCGCGGGTCCCAGCGCCGATCCGGGACCGCGCCGGCCGTTATTGCGCGGCTTGGTGAGTCCATAACCGGAAACGAGCATGCGTGGGCCAACCATGAGACCCTCGTCGATCAGATCGCGCATGGCGATATCGGCATAGTTCGACGCGCCGAGGTTGCGCACGGTGGTCACGCCGGTTTCGAGCGTTTTTTTCGCGTTGTCCTGCGAAAGATAGACCGTCGCGGCGCCGCGGCCGGCGCGCGCCACCGGATTATCGAGCACGTAGGTCATGTGCGTATGCGCGTCGATCAAGCCGGGGATGGCGGTGTAGCCGGTCATGTCGATGGCGGGCGCATCGGAGGGTCCCACGCTGGCGATTTCGCCGTGGTCGACCACGATCACGGCGTTTTCGATTATTTTTTCGCCGTCCCAAACCCTTCCGAAGCGGTACGCCTGGGCCTGGATCAACGGGGCGGGCAGCGAGGCAACGAGCGTGGCGAGGATCGCGATGTTCATGCGGTTTTCTCCCTGGAGCGCGCGGCGATGATGCGGGCGAACGAGCCGGCGCGCAGATCTTCGAGCGGGACTCCGGTGAGCGCGGCGATCTCGGATTCGGCGATCGCGCCGCAGTTGATGGCGCGCAGGAAGTAGTTGAGGAGGCCCTGTCCGGTGGCCGCGTCATCGAACACGCCGGCAACCGTGGTCGAACGCGCGCCCTTGGCGATGAAATTCTTCAGGCGCGCGGAAGCTTCGTCGAGATCTTCCAGAAAGAACGTATAGACGGCGGCGAAGCGCGGGATGAGTTGCGCGGGATGCAAATCCCAGCCCTGATAAAAGCCGTGGATGAGCGCGTGGCGAACGTGATCGTAGTGCAGCTTCCATCCGCGATGCACCGCGGCGCGATTTTCCTCAATCTGGAGCGGCGTGATCGATTCGCCGCGATAGAGCGGAACCGGCATCACGTTGGTGGGACCGTCGGCCAAACGCACGCCGGTGCCGGCGAGCTGCGATTGCATCGTGGCGCGGGCCCAATCGCAGGCGGGGTGCAGAATGGTCTGCCGCGCGATGCCCAGGCTCGCCGTGTAATCGTAGGGGCCGAAGTGCGCGGCGATGATCTTGCCCCGCCCCGCTTCGATCAGGCGCGGCAGCAGCCACAGGGACTGCGCGGTCTCGATCATGATCTCCATCCTGGCGATGCCGTGGTTGTCGAGAAGATCGGCGAGCGCGCTCACCTGCTCGACGACGGTGATCTTGGGGAGGACGACGGAGAAATTCGCCGGTATTTTCGCCAGAGAATTGCAAAAGAGGTCCAGTGTGCGAATGGAGCGCGCGGCGCATTCCTGGTTCAGCGGCTTGATGCGGATTCCGACGAACGGCGGCAGAGCCGGCGCGCTCGCCATCTCCTCCGCGCAACGCGCGGCCGCGGCGTCCTCCTCCTGGTCCGAGCGGACTCCATAGCCGTCCTCGAAATCGATGTGAAAGTCCTCGACCGGCTCCGTGCGCAGCTTGGCGAGCAGGCGCGCGAACACCGTTTCGGCGAGGCGATCGGGAAAGTCGAGCACGCGGGCGAGCGCCGGCGCGCCGGGCGCGTACTCGTTTAACGCGCGCTCGGCGAGCGCGCCCATTTTGCGGGACACGTCGCCATGGAAAAGATGCGCGCCGCCGTAGACCGTATGCACCGGCTGTCGCGCCGCGGATTCGCCGGGGTGAGTTCGCGCGAACTCGCGGTTGGCCGCGGCGAGCGTGGGGGACATCCCTCGATTATCGCCGGGATTTTCGGGACCGTTTCCGTTCGGGTTTTGCGAGACGGCGCGAAAGGCGCTGCTCTCGCCGGCGCAGCTCGTCAGAATCTTCGAGTGCCAGAGCCGATTGCGTGAATTCGAGCGCGCGGGCGTAGTCCTTTTCGCGATGCTCGTAGTGCTTGGCCAGCTCTTCGAGCGCCCGAAGGCGGAACGGATTGCGCGCCGAGGCGAGATCGCTCCAGATCTCCACGCCCGATCCGCCCAGCTTGCGCTCGAGCGCGGCGATGTCCCACCGCGTGCGGAACAGAAGCTCGTCGGATAAACCTGCATCCACCGCGCGGCGGAACAGGTCGAGCGCGGGCGCCAGCTCGCCCGCCTCGCGCAGCCAGCGCGCGATCCCGGCCATCTCCGCGCCATTGGTCAGCGCCGCGCCGCCGCGGAATGCCTGGGGAACGATTCCCGCGAGACAGGCGAGCGTCAGAATATCGGTCTGGTTGTGATGAAACACCGGCAGCAGCCGCGCGGCCTGGCGCGTGCGCAGGTATTCGAAATACAGATACGGGATCAGCGCGCCGGGAATGTCGCCGTCGCGCTCCACTCCGAGCACCTGGTTTTCGAGATCCACCAGGCGGCAGCTTTCAAAGCGCAGCTTCCATAGGCGGCGCGCGCTGAACAGCAGATCGAGATGGTCGAGGCGCGCGAACGGCGGACGCGCGCGATTCAGGCGATAACGGGTTTCAAGCAGCGGCTGATCAAAGGCGCGGCCATTGTAGGTGACCAGCACGCGGAAAGGCTGCAAATGGCGCGTGAGCGCGTCGAGGACGCTGGGCTCCTCGGCGTGATCGCGCATGAAAAACTGGCGGACCTTGAAACCCTCCGGCGTGATCCGGCCGACGCCGATCAGGAACGCGCAGGTTCCCGTTCCGCCCGCAAGACCCGTGGTTTCGGTGTCGAGAAAGGCCCAGTCCGCGGGCGACGCGCGCGGAATTTCCAGAGGCTCGAATAAATCGATCGGAAGATCGGCCAGCGCGCCGATGTCCGCGCTGCCGTGGCGGCGATGACGCTCGTAAATTCGCTCGGTTTCGAAATGGCGGCCGAAGGCGGTTTCGACTTGTTCGCCGGTGAGCCACTCTTCGACGTAAGAATGCGCCGGACGGGGCAATTCGGGCGCGGGAGCGAAGTGCTCCGAACGCCGGATTGGCGGGCCTTCGGAGTACTTGCGGTCGATTTTCGCGACGCGCCGCCGCAATTCGGCGAGCTGCTGCTGGAGATCGCCCATTCGCCTTTTCTTTGCCAGAATATCAGAGTTCGCTGAAAGAGGAAAGAGGTTTTTTTGGGCGCTGCGCGCGAGGCTCCTGTGGATTCCGCGCTCGTGCGAAAGATGCACGGAACCCCCGAAAAATCGATGTTTTTTCGCATTTTGCTCTTTACAGCGCCGTGCGCTATCCCTTATCATGAACTAGCTAAATGCGGGCCAGAGGCCCGTAAAACGTACATTTGGGAGAAATCAGACAAAAGGAGAACTATGGCAGCAAAGATGACGCAATCGCAGATGGTGAAGGAACTAGCCGCCGCGGTCGGGGTGCCGAACAAAGTGGCGAAGTCCTTCATGATCGCTTATGCCGAAATGGCGGTGCGCGAGACTAAGAAAAATGGCATGTGCGTGCTTCCCGGCGTGGGCCGGCTGGTGCGCGTGGATCGCAAAGCCCGCATGGGACGCAACCCGGCGACCGGCGAGGCGATCAAGATTCCGGCCAAGAAAGTCGTGAAGTTCCGCGTGGCCAAAGCGGTGAAGGACGCCATCGTCCCGCCGAAAAAGAAGTAGGACAATTTAACCGGGGTGAACCCGGGCAGAACAGAAAGCCCCGCAGGCCAAGAGCTAGCGGGGTTTTTTGATGTCGATTTAGGCTTGTTTCTTTTCTTCCGGAGTGGGCTGAGCCGGCGGCGGCTCGTCGCCCTTGAGTGAAGTTTTGAAATTGCGGATGCCTTCGCCCAGTCCCTTCCCCACGTCGGCCAGCTTCTTTCCGCCGAACAGGACGATGAAAGCCAGCATTATCACCAGCAGATGCATTGGCTGGAGCAAATCGCGCATAAACGCTCTCCTCTTAAAACTCAGTCTAGCATGAAGCGGCGCAAGGCTCGGCATAAAAAGAGATTCGATGCGGGGAAAGAAGTACGGGCGATCGCGCGGGAGCGGGTGGGAACGGTAAAACCATCGCGCGCGATCGCGACCCGCAAGGAGCGGAAACCCAAACACAAAAAGCTGCCGGGCGAGGAGTAGCGCGCCGCGATGGGGCGCTGCCGAACTCGATTATGATGAGTTATGGCGACCCTGGTATCCCCTTCCGTCATCGACCTCGAGAAAGAGTACCTGCTGCAAAACTACGCGCGCTATCCGCTGATTCTGCATCGCGGAAAGGGCTGCTACGTTTATGACACCGCGGGAAAGCGCTATCTCGATCTGATCGCTGGCATCGGCGTGAACGCGCTCGGCTACGCGCATCCGCGCATTACGCGCGTGATCCGCGAGCAGGCCGGGCTGCTGCTGCACACCTCCAACCTGTACTACCACGAATATCAGGGTCCGCTCGCCGAGCGACTGGCGCGCGCCAGCGGCCTTCAACGCGTGTTTTTTTCGAATTCCGGCGCCGAATCGGTGGAGGGCGCGCTCAAGATGGCGCGGTCGCACGGGCGCAAGATTCATCCCGAGAAGATCGAATTCGTCGCGCTCGAAAATTCGTTTCACGGACGGACCTTCGGCGCGCTTTCGGTCACTGGTCAGGAGAAATACCGGCGCGATTTCGAGCCGCTGGTGCCGGGTGCGCGACACGTTCCCCGCAATGACGTCGGGGCGCTCGAAAGCGCGGTGAGCGACCGCACCGCGGCCATTCTTCTCGAGCTGGTGCAGGGCGAAGGCGGAATTTTTCCGCTCACCGCCGAATACGTGCGCAAGGCGCGCGCGCTTGCCGACCGGCACAACGCGCTGCTCATTTTCGACGAAATTCAGTGCGGCGTGGGGCGTCCCGGAACTTATTTCGCCTACCAGATGTTCGAGCCGGCGGTGCTGCCCGACGTGATGGTGGCGGCCAAGCCGATCGCCTGCGGCATTCCGATGGGCGTGATCGTCGCGAACCAGCGGGCGGCGGAGTCGATCGGCAGCGGCATGCATGGCTCGACTTACGGCGGCGGACCGCTGGCCTGCCGCGTCGCGCTTGAATTCTTCGACGTGCTCGACGAGCTTCTGCCGCGCATCACCGAGGTGGGAAGCTACTTCCGCATGCGCCTCACCGAACTGGCCGGGCGCTTCTCTTTTATTAAGGAAGTTCGCGGCTTCGGATTGATGATCGGGGTCGAGCTGGATATGCCCGGCAAGCAGATGGTGCTGGACGCGATCGAGGAAGGGCTGCTGATCAACTGCACGCACGAAACGGTGCTGCGCATGCTGCCGCCCTACATCCTGAGCGAGCAGGACGTGGACCGGGCGATGACAAGTCTCACGCGCGTGATGAAAAAGGTGAAATAGATTTTCGAGCGCGGCGATCTCTAGGGGCGCTCGTTGGCCGCGAGGGTTTGAGTTTTGGAAACCGCTCCATTGGCCTGCGGCACGGTGAAGCGAAACTTGGATCCCTGGCCCGGCGACGATTCCACCCAGATGCGTCCGCCATGCCGCTCGATGATGCGCCGGCAGATGGCCAGGCCCACGCCCGAGCCGCGGGACTGGCGCGAATTCAGCCGCTTGAACGGCTCGAAAACGGTCTCGTGATAATCCGGATGGATCCCGATGCCGTTGTCCTCCACCGAAAAGAGCCACGCCCGGCCGTCGGGCTCCGCAGTGACGCGAATGCGCACGTCGCCGTCGGAGCGGTACTTGAGCGCGTTGCTCAGCAGGTTCTGAAAGACCTGGGTGAGCGCGACGCCATCGCCGGCGACCTCGGGCAGCGGCGCGACCTCCACGCTCGCGCCGGCCTCGCGAACCAGCATCTCCAGCCGCTCGATGGCACGCTGGACGGCCTCGGAAGCGTCGACGCGCTCGGGCGCGGGCGCCTCGGCGTGAATGGTGCGCGAATAGGCCAGCAGATCGCGAATCAGGGTTTCCAGGCGGTGCACGCCGTCGAGGATCGTCTCGACGAAGCCGTCGGATTGCGCATCGAGGGAGCCGCGAAATTTGCGCGCCAGCAGCTCGGTGTAAATCGCCACCATGCGCAGCGGCTCCTGAAGATCGTGAGAGGCGACGTAGGCGAACTGCTCCAGGTCGGCATTGGAGCGCGCCAGCTCTTCGGTCTGTTTGAGCAGCAGCGATTCGCGTTCCTGAAGCGCGGCGTTGGCGCGCTCCAGCTCGGCGGTGCGCTCGCGCACACGCTGATCCAGTTCCAGGTTCGCGGCGCGGAGCTGCGCGCGCGAACGCGCGGCCCAACTGAGCAGGACGGAAATGGTCGCGACGGACATGAAGCTCACCCAGTTGACCTTTTGGAGCGTGAACGAGGGATCCACCAGCCGCGGAAGGACCATGATGGTGTATGCAGTCGCCACCAGGCCCGCGCCGAATCCGCCAAACCACGCCAGAGCGAGGATCGCCGCAAGGAATGCCGCCGAAAGGGCGTAGTGCGGCGATTTGAAATGGGGATACGCCAGGACGGTCACGCCGCTCATGGCGCCCAATAGCGCCATGGCCAGCGCGTAGCCCCGCAGCGATACTGGTATCTTACTGAGCCGTCGGGTGAGAGGCGGCACGTGTCTATTCTATACCCGCACTAAAGTTCCCGGAGATTCTGCCGTTCTAACGAGATAGGGGTATGAAATCGCGCCGCGGCGGGTTCGTTCTGATCGCCATGTCCATTGCCATGCTGCTCATGCTGGCGGTGATGGGACTCGCCTTCGATCTGGGCCGCGTATATATCGCGCGCAACGAAGCGCAGATTTTCACCGACGCCGCCGCGATGGCTGCGGCTTCCAAGCTGGACCGTTCCGCCGCGGGAATCGCCAAAGCGCGGCAGGCGGCGTCGCGTGTGCCCATGCGCTGGAACCTGGGGACGCGCGAATTCACAGGTGTCATCGTGGAATTCAGCCCGGACGGGGTCAAATGGCAGAGCGACCCCAAGGACGTTTCGTCGATCAAGCTGGCGCGTGTGACGGCGCCGCAGAACGAGGTCGAGATCACGTTCCTGCGCGCGGTGGGCGGCCCGGCGTCGCTGACCGTTCCGGCGCGTTCGGTCGCGGCGGCGAATCCCGTGAGGCTGGTGGAATGAAACGGCGCGAGGCGGGTCACGCCATCATCGAGCTCGCATTTTCGGCCGCGGTGATGCTCGCCTGCATCGCCGGGACATTCCAGTTCGGCTACACGTTTTTCGTCTACAACCAGCTCCTGACCGCGGTCGGCAACGGCGGGCGCTATGCGGCGACACGGCCGTTCGAGCCGCAGGACGCGGAAAAATCCAAGCAGGCGATCCGCAACCTGGTGGTCTACGGCGAGCTTCAGCCCGAGCCTGGCGCTCGGCCGGTGATCACCGGGCTCGCGCCTGAAAACGTGGACGTGGAGTGGAAGGTCGACGCGGGCATTCCCTCCGCGGTGGCGATCTCCATTCGCGGATTCTCGATTGACGCGATTTTCGCCAGATTCTTGTTTGACGGAAGGCCGTCGGTCGAATTTCCATACGTCGCCGCGGCGTCCCAGGCGGAAAAATGACGCGGCGCGGACAAAGCCTGGTGGAAGCGACGCTGGTACTGCTGGTCTTCTTCGCGTTCCTGTTCGGCGTTCTCGATTGCGGTCAGGTGATGTATGCGCACCAGGCGCTCGAGGAGCGCGTGCGCTCGGCTGTGCGCTACGGGAGCCTGCACGCTTTCGACGGCACCGGCGACCAGGTGGCCAACCTGATTCTGTACGATCAGCTCACGCCATCCGCGCAGCCGGCGTTTCTCGGCCTGACGCGGGAAAACGTCCAGGTGCGCCTGGAACCCGTGGACCAGTTGCTCAGCGTCGCGATCGTGAACTATCGCCCGCAGTTTTTCTCGCCCTGGTTTTCGAACGCTATCGTGAGCCCGCGCCCGGTGATGATCGCGGCGCCGATGGAATATCGCGGGCAGTAATCCGAACTCCCGAGGTATGCTGAAACCTTGGCGACCATCAAACCGTTCCAGCCCTATCGCTATACGCCCAAAGCCGGCGATCCTTCGAAGCTCCTCACCCAGCCCTACGACAAAATCGACGCCGAAATGCAGGCGCGCTATCTCGCGGCGAGTCCGTACAACCTGGTGCGCATCATTCTCGGCGAAAAACGCCTCTCCGACGACGAATCCGACAATGTCTATACGCGCGCGGCCGCGCATTTGAACGGCTGGATTCGCGACGGAATCCTGGCGCAGGACCCGGCTCCGGGCGTCTACGCGTATTTTCAGGAATTCGACGTTCCCGATACAGACGAGCGGCTGACCCGCAAGGGTTTCATCGCGCTCGCCCAGATCGAGGATTATTCGGCCGGCATCGTGTTCCGCCACGAGCAGACGCTCAGCGGCCCGAAAAAAGATCGCCTGGAGCTGCTGCGCCACACCCGCGCCCACTTCGGCCAGATCTTCATGCTTTACCCCGATCGGGAGGGCGCCGTCGACCATGTGCTGGACAAGGCCGCGGCCGCGCCGCCCGCGGTTTCGGTGATCGACGAATACCACGCGCGCCACTCGCTGTGGCCCATCGCCGATCCGGCCGAGATCGCGCACGTCGAGGCTCTGATGGCCGACAAGAAGCTGCTGATCGCCGACGGCCACCATCGCTACGAGACGGCCCTGGCATATCGCAACGAGAATCCGCGCGACCCGGCCGCGCAGTTCGTCATGATGACGCTGGTGAACATGCACTCGCCCGGGCTGCGCATCCTGGCGACGCATCGCGTCGTGCGCGGGCTGGGCAATTTCGACCCTGTGAAATTTTTTGAGCACGCGGTGAAGGCCGGATGGTCGGTCGCGGCGTGTCAAAGCGCCGATGAGCTCAAACAGCGGCTGTCCGATCGCGACCCCAAGCTGGTGCAGATCGGCGTGGTGGCCAGCGGCGAAGCGCGGCTGATGCAGCGCGCGCGCAAAATCGGCCAGCTCGACGTGCCCATTCTTCACCAGGACATCCTGGGCGGCCTGCTGGGGATCAGCGAAGAAGCCGTGCGCGACGAAAAATTTCTCAAATACGTGCGCGGCATCGACGCCGCGATCGCCGCAGTCCGCAATGGCGGGCAGATCGCGTTTCTGCTGGAGCCGACACCCATCGACGACATGGCGCGGATCGCGTTTTCCGGCGGCGTGATGCCGCAAAAATCGACGGATTTCTATCCCAAGCTGCTGAGCGGCCTGACCATCTATAAACTCTGATGAAACGGCTCCAGGCTGCGGTATTCGGCACCGGGTTCATGGGAAAGGTCCACACGGAGGCGCTGCGCAGGCTGGGCAACGTCGAGGTCACTGCGATCGCGGCATCCACGCAGGCCAATGCCGACGCGTTCGCGGCGCAGCAAAATATCCCGTTCGCGACATCCGACTGGCGCGCGGCGCTCGCATGGGCGGATGCTGTGCACATCTGCACGCCCAACGTGCTGCATTATCCCATGGCGCTCGGGGCGCTTGAATCCGGCAAGCACGTGCTGTGCGAGAAGCCGCTAACCATGACCGCGTCGGAAGCGCGCGAGCTGGTCGCCATCGCCAAAGCCAAGAACCTGGCGAACTGCGTGAATCACAATCTGCGTTTTTATCCTGTGGTGCAGAATATCCGCGACATGATCGCCGGGGGTGAGCTCGGCGAGATTCTGCTGGTGAACGGCACGTATTTCCAGGACTGGCTGCTGTACGACACGGACTGGAACTGGCGCGCTGCGATTGAATCGGGCGGTACGCTGCGCGCCATGGGCGACATCGGGTCGCATTGGATGGACATGATCCAGCACCTCACCGGGTTGCGCATCACTGCGTTGTGCGCGGACTTGGCGACATTCCACAAGACGCGCCGTCGCCCGCACACTCCAGTGGAGACGTTCACTGGAAAGACGCCGCGGCCCGGGGACGCCGACGAAGTCGCGGTTGAGACCGACGACGCCGGCGCGGTCCTGCTGCGCATGGGCGAGCGCGCGCGCGGCTCGTTCGCCGTAAGCCAGGTTTCGGCCGGACGCAAGAATCGTTTTGCATTCGAAATTTACGGGACCAAATGCGGCGTGGCGTGGAACCAGGAGCGGCCGGACGAGCTGTGGATCGGCCAGCGCAATTCACCCAACCAGACCATCGTGAAGGATCCGTCGCTGCTGCACCGCCGCGCCGCGAGTTTCGCGGATCTTCCGGGCGGACACAGCGAAGGCTACGACGACACGTTCAAACAGATGTTCCGTCGTTTTTACGCGCGCGTGGCCGACGCGAATGCGCCGGTCGAATACCCCACCTTTGAGGACGGTGCGCACGGCATGCGGCTGCTCGAAAAGGTTCTGGAAAGCTCGCAGCGCGGCGCGTGGGTCGAGATTTAGGAACTGGTTGAAGCTCAGCCTGAGTTTTTCAACAAGTTCTTAGAGCGCTACACCGCCAGCTTCCACGGCGCCCGGTATTCGCGCTCGAAATATTTTTTCGCCTCCGGCTGCGCGACTGTCCAGCGCTCCGCGTCGAAATCCACGCGTTCACGGCTGCGCAGAGCGATGTTGCCCAGGTGGCACGTGGTGGTCGATCGCCGGCAGATTTCGATGTCGCTCGCCGGTTTTTGCCGCGTCCTCATGCAATCCAGAAAATTCGCCCAGTGCTCCACGTTCCCGCCGCTGGTGTAATCGAGCTTCCAGTTCATCAGGGTCGAGCCCGGCTCTGAAACCAGCCGGCACTCGCGCCGGTCGACGAACAGCGTCCCCCGTTCGCCGTGGAACAAAATCCCGTACCCGCGGTCGAACATCGACTGCGCGTTGCCCTCGCGATTCTCGTACACCGCGATGAATTCCGGATATTCGTAGGTTACTTGCAGCGTGTCCGGCGTCTCGCGATTGTCGTGCAGATAGAATTTCCCTCCGCTCGCGGTCACCGAGCGCGGCATCGCCTCGTCGAACGCCCACTGCACGATGTCCAGCAGGTGCACTCCCCAGTCCGTCATCATTCCGCCGGCGTAATCCCAAAACCAGCGGAAGCGCGAAAAATATCGGTCCTGGGGATCCACGCCGAAGCGGTTCGGGTTGAACGCGCGGCGCGGCGCCGGACCCAGCCACATGTCCCAATCGAGCCCCGCCGGCGGATCGGAATCCGGCGGATCGCCGATGCCCTGCGGACCCGAGTGCTCGTAATTCCACGCGCGCACGAACGTCACCTTCCCCAGCTCGCCCGAGCGCACCAAATCCACCGCCTTCCGAAAATGCTCGGCCGAGCGCTGCATGGTGCCCGACTGCACCACGCGCTTGTATTTGCGCGCCGCTTCGAGCATCTTCGTGGCTTCGTCGATGGTCACCGAAACCGGTTTTTCGACGTACACATCCTTGCCCGCCTTGCACGCCTCGACTGTCAGATACGCGTGCCAGTGATCCGGCGTGGCCACGCACACCGCGTCGATCGATTTATCGTCGAGAATTTCATGGAAATCACGCACGCGTCTCGCGCGCCCGTGCGCGATCTCCATCGCCCAGTTCAGATTGCGGTCGTAAACATCGCACACCGCGGCGGCCTCGGCATTCGGCTGGCGCATGGCGTAGTGCAGGTTATCGCGGCCCATTTTTCCCATGCCGATGAAGCCGACCGCGATGCGATCGTTCGCGCCCCGCACGGCTCCCGTGAACATCTGCGTGGTGAAAGCGGCTGCGGCCGTTTTTACGAAATCGCGCCGAGTGTCGTTCATAGCGGCCATTGTAGTACGGCCGCGCAGTGCGTTTACGCCGGCGCCGTGTAGTGGCGTTCGATCGCCTCCCGAATCCGCGCCCGGCTGTCTTCCGCGTCCCCGCTCCGCTCGATGATCGCGGCCTCTTCGGCCAGTTCCGGGTCCTTGATCTTTTCCCGAAACCAGCGCGAATAATCGCCGCGCTTCAGGTGATACATCCACGTATCCTCATCGACACCGCCGGCCATTTGCAAAAACGTGACCAGATTCTGTGCGCGCAGATTGAGTTTTTCATCCGGACCCCGGAAATAGAACGAGTTGTCCGCGCCCAACTCGCCGCACGCGTACTTGCGCTGGTGCCGCTGGTGCTCCGCCTTGGATTGGATCAGGCGGACGAGTTCGACGTGCTTGCTTCCGCGCCTCCATACCAGCGCTTCTCCCTTGGGCACTTCCTCCTTCGGCGCCCGAGGAACCGCAACATCCGCGGCTTTTCCGAAATCCGCGATCACATTCGACGCCTGATCGCCCATGGCGACCACCACGTCCATCGCCTTGAGCGCCCCCGGGGACACGTGGTCCGGATGCACCGTGATCAGCACCAGGTTCTTCAGCCCTACAGCAACCTCGGCTGATCCCGGCGCCCACTCCGGCGGCAGCATGTGATGCGCCTCATCGATCACGATCCAGTGCGGCCTTCCATTGCGCAGCCGCAGCTCCTGAAGCCCAGGCGCCAGGCTCGTGAAGAATCCCGGCCGGTCCTGCCGCGGAATGCCCACGAAATTCGCCACCAGCTGACCCGACGGTTTCTCGAGACCTTGCAGAATCTGGTGCACCGAAGCCGGGTGCTTTTCGTCTCCGATCGTGATCATTCCCGGGAACGCTTCGTAATCGCCCTCCGGATCGATCACACAAAGCTGGTAACGCTGTTCGATCAGGGATTCGAGGAGCCCCGCGACAAAGGTCGATTTGCCGCTGCCCGATCCTCCCGCCACCAGCACACTTCGCCCGTACGCCGGAATCGTGATCTTCGCGTCGCCATCGCGCCCGATCTCGATCGCCCGCCGCACCGGATCGTGCGAGGCAAGATCGTCGTCGATGAGCATCCGGACCAGCTCCGCCACGCCCGTTCCGTGGTCGCCCTGAGTAGTGAAATCCGCGGTCTGCTTGAGCGCGGGAAGAGCGTTGGCCACCGCGGCCGAAAACTCGCAGCGCTTCAAAAACGCATGATCGTTTTCCGCGTCGCCGATCCCGGCCACGTTGTGCGCGGAGATTTGCAAACTCTCCAGCGCCGCCTTGAGCCCGGTCATTTTGTTGACCGTCGCCGGGAGAATCATCACGGCGCCTTTGTTAAACACCACGTGCAGTTCCAGCCCCAGCTCGCGGATGGTCTCGATCACCACGGTTTCGTAGGGTTGCCACGTCGCCACGATGGCATCGCCTATGCTCAGCGGCTGAACGCCACGCTTGCGCAGCGCCTCCACCAGCGCCGCATCCGGCGGTTCGGTGAGCACGCGTTTCTGCCGCGTCTGCGGCGAGTACAGCACCGCGCCGTTCTCCGCCACCACGCACTCGAACAGCTCCATGCGCGGAAATACGCGGCGCAGATCGTCCAGCTCGCGTCCGGTGACCAGAATCAGTTTGCGTCCCGATTGGCGCAGACCTTCGAGCGCGTGTATCGTTTCCTTTTCCACGCGGCCGTCGTGCGCGAGCGTCCCGTCGTAATCCGTCGCCAGAGCGATGTATCTCATGGTCCGTACTTTATAGACGCGCGGAAACGTTCGCTCGGATCATCGCATCCCACTTTCAGGGAAGAAACGCGATGAGAAAATCGATAACAGCGAGTGTTTTCTGCTGCGTTTCGCTGGTTGCCTGCGGATATCGCCGCCATTCGGAAAACGATCAGGAGCGCCAACGCGAAGCCCAGCAACAGACTGACGAAACGGCCCGCAAAGCCGGTCATGCCGCCTATGAAGCCACACAGAAAGCGGAACAGGCGGCGAAACAGCTCGGCCACGACGTGAAGAGCGCCAGCGAACAGGCGCAAAAAGGCTGGGACGACGCCAAGCGCGAACACGAAGCCAAAAAACAAACCGAGCATTAACACAAACGCGTCACTCGCCGCCCAGTGCCTTCAGCACGCCGGCGAGAGCCAACACCATGAGCAGGTCGGTAATCTCGGCCGATCGCCCAGGCAGCCAAACCTGCGCAACCCGCGTGGTGACTACCAGCGCGGAAGCTCCCAGCGTCGCCTGCATCCACGATTTGCGGGAGCGTGCGAGCAGCCACACCAGCGCGCCGTAGATGAACGTTTTTTCGAGAAACGTCCGCGACCCGCTGCCTCGCGGCCCGATCAGGAATGCCCAGAACGGCTTCCATTGAAACGCGCGCGCGCTGCTTGAGAAACTGAACGGCCGCAGCGCGTCGAGCGCGACAAAAGTCACGAATAGCGCCGCGACCACGCCCATACGCGCGCGCCATTTCCACACAAATGCGCCCCACAGAACGACGCCGATGATCGCCCCTACGATATCCGCCCGCGTCACGGATTCCCCATGCAGCGCGAATCGTACGGCCAGGAGACATACCGCGATCGGGACCGGCGCGATGCGCGCCGCAGCGGCGCCCGCCACAGTTTCCAGCAGCAATCCCAGGATCAGCCAGAACAGAACCTGTTTGAAAATGGCCAGCGGCTCGAACGGAACCGGCGCCTGCGCCGCGCGCAGCGCCTGAACGTAATGCCCCGGACGCAGCGAAGGCACGAAAGGAAACAGCCATACGCCCAGCTCCGTCACCAGCAGAAGGATCGCGAAGGGGCGCCACGCCAGGCGCGGAAAAAATCTGGCGCGCAATGCGCTTTCGGCGACGGCTCCCATTGCCGTCCCCAGCACGTTGGTGGTGATGTCGCTCAACTCCGGCGCGCGCGTCAGGTCGAAGAACTGCGTGATCTCCATGGCGAAGGACAGCATGCCGCCGGCCGCAACAATGGCGCCGATGCGCGCGGGCGCGGAAAGCGGGCGCAGAGCGCGCGCCCCGAACAGCCCCAGGGGAATGTACAGCAGAATATTCGCGAGCGCGTCGGCGTGGTCCCACCAGCGTAGCGAGGTCGAAAAAAGGAAACGCACCGCGTCCCCGATTCCGCCGCGCGCGTAGAACTCGAACGGAAACAGCGACCCGTAGACGATCAGCGCGGCCACTCCCGCCGCGATCGCCGCGAAGCGCGGCTCCGTCCAGCTCTCCTCCGGTTTCGCTCGAGCCTCCACACTCATCCTAACCAGTCGACCATTGGTCGCGGGTGGAAGGCAACATTCCAGAATGCGTCCAGTGGAGCGCCGCAATAATCGCCGTTACGATTCAGGTGGAGCTGTGCATAGGTCTGCACCACGGAGTTTGTGGACCGCCGGTTCGTCTCCCTCCTCGACCCTCCGGATTCGTCCGAGAGGCCGCAGCTGATTGTCACAGCGGCCGGAATCTGGCCGGTCCCGATCGGCGAAGGGAGGCGCGAGAGCCCTCTCCTTCGCCGATCCTTTTATCCCTCTCGAGGAGCCTAAAAATGTCCGAACGGCCACCCATGAGCCGAACCGTGCGTAGAGCCGAGCGCGGCCGCTCCCTTCGCGATCTCGCGATTGCGCGCCGCCTGCCGCACCGCATCGTCGTGGATCCGCGAACCGGCGGGAGGCAGCCGCAAAGCTTCCATCGCCGCGAATAACGCCGCGTTCTCCACCGTCTGACGCGGAGGAACCGTCCAGATGCGCAGTAACGTCACAACCGCCGTCACTCCTATGGCCAGTCCCGCCACGATCGAAAGCGGTTTATCGAACCAGTCGCCGTATTCCCAAGCCAGCACCGCGAAACGAAACCCGGTGGGAACCGAGATCGCAAACGCCAGTGTGTAGGCCCACTTCCTTACCCGGTCGCGTTCATACAACGAAAAAACGAAATTCCGAAACCCATTCATGCGAGTCGTTCATTCCTGCTTCCACAATAGTGCGAAATGCAGTCTGGTACTATCCCGCGATGTAGGTAATTCGAGGCGCTGCCAGACGTTACTGCAGCGTTATTTTTAGTGTCAGCACGCCAGGCCGAGGTATCGGAAGCCGGCTCGCGTCAGCCGCGCCCGGTCGAGCGCCAGGCGCCCGTCCAGGACCACCGGGGTGCGCATGGTTTTCGCCAAAGGGTCCCAGTCCATCTCCCGATATTGCGGCCATTCGGTCACCAGCACCACCGCGTCGCAGTCGCGAAACACGTCTTCGGGTGTTTCGCAGCAGGTGACCTCGGCCAGCCCAGGATGATCGCGCCGGAAGCGCTCCATCGCGACCGGATCGTGCGCCTTGACGCGCGCTCCGCGCTCCATCAGCTTGCGCGCGATGTCGATCGCCGGCGCTTCACGCAGATCGTCGGTGTGCGGCTTGAAAGCCAGCCCCAGCAGACCCACGGTGCGGCCTTTGAGAATGCGCAGTTCGCCTAAAAGCTTTTCGATCACCCGCTCGCGCTGCCGCCGGTTGACGTCGCGCGCGGCCTGCACGATGGGCATCTCCAGTCCGTACTCAGCCGCCGTCGCCACCAGCGCCGCGGTGTCCTTGCCGAAGCACGATCCGCCCCATCCGATCCCGGCTTGCAGAAATCGCGTGCCGATGCGCGCGTCGAGGCCCATGCCCTTGGCCACCTGCGCGATGTCCGCGCCGACCTTCTCCGACAGCAAACCGATTTCGTTGATGTAGCTGATCTTCAGCGCCAGAAACGCGTTGGCCGCGTACTTGATCAGCTCCGCCGAAGCGAGATCCGTGGAGATCAGCGGAACCGCGCCCAACTCCTCGGGTCGCGGCAAAAACGGCGGGGGCTGAAAAGTCTGATCGAGAATCGGGCGATACAGCGTGTACAGAACCTCGGCGGTCTGCTCTTCGTCCGCGCCGATCACCACGCGGTCGGGATACAGGCTGTCGTGCAGCGCGCTGCCCTCCCGCAGGAATTCCGGATTCGATGCCACCGCGAAGGTGCTGCGCGGCCTGTGCCCGTTGCGCTGTTCGAACGCGTCCCGCACCAGCGCTCCCACCCAGTTGCCGCTGCCGATCGGCACCGTCGATTTGTTCACCACCACAATGAAGCTCGCGTCCATGTGCTCGCCGATGCCGCGCGCCGCGGCTTGCAGATATTTGAGGTCGGGCCCGCCGTTCTGCCCCGGCGGAGTTCCCACCGCGATGAAGATTACCTGTGCGCCGGGAATCGCATGCGCGTAGTCGGTGGTGAACTTGAGATTGCACCGCGCCTCGGTGAGAAGCTCCAACAGGAAGGGCTCGTGAAAGGGCACGTCGCCCTGCTCCAGCTTCGCGATCTTTTCCTCCGCCGGGTCGGCGCACGTGACTTTGTGGCCGAGATAGGCAAGGCACACGCCAGTAGTTAAACCGACGTACCCCGTCCCTAATATCGTTACATTCACAATCTCTCTATCTTACGACAGCGAGAGACGGAGTGAGTTGGAAGCGCAGGCGCGCGTGGGCTTCGCGCAGCGCCGCCTCCACTCGCACCGGCGAGGCAGCGTGCGCGAAGATGAACCCCAGGTAGCTCGCGCCTTCCGGAAGCGGAAGCATCGTCTGCCCGATTTTCGCGGTGATCACGATATCCTCGATACCGCCGGCCTCGCGCGCTTCCTCGATTCCCTCCACGCCCGCGTATATTCCCGCCGCGGGGATGGGAATCATCATCACGCCGTGCGCGCCGGCGGCCAGTCTTAACCCTGACGCGTCGCGACCCAGCGCGTGTTCGACCAGCACCTGCTCCAGAGTCGCCCCCCCGGAAAAACGCAGCACGCGCGAGCACAATCCGCCAATGGGCCGCGCCGCGATCTCCAGCATCCACACTCCCGCGCCGTTGACGCGCATCTCCGCGTGCACCGGGCCGTCGATGAGACCCAGCGCCGATGCCGCGCGCTGCGCCGTCTTCACGATCGCCGCCTGAACTCCCGATGGCTCGCGCGATGGAGTCACATAAATGGTCTCTTCAAAAAACGGACCGTCGAGCGGGTCGGGCTTGTCGAACAATGCGAGCGGTTGAAGCCGCCCGTGCGTGAGCACGCCTTCGAGCGCGAACTCGCGTCCGGGAATAAAGCTTTCAAGCTGGATGGACGCATCCGCCTCGCGCTCCAGGATCCTGAGGATGCGCGCGAAAGCAGCGTCGAACTCGCCAGGGTCATTCACGCGAATCACGCCCCGGCTGGCGGAGAGCACGACCGGCTTCAGCACGCAGGGATAGGGGGCGGAGCGCGCTGCAGCGGCGGAGTCGGTGACCAGTTCGAAATGCGGAACCGGCAGACCAGCCGCGCGGAAACGCCCGCGCGCCAGAAACTTGTTCTTCGCCGCGACCACGGCGTCCATGGGACTGAAGCGCAGCCCCAGATGCTCGCCGATCCGCGCCGCGGCGATCGCCGGCTGATCCCCGACGGCGAGGATTCCGTCGAATGGTCCGCGCGCGGCAAGCGAATCGAGATTCCCGTCCGGATCGTCGAAGCGCAGCGCGACCGCGTCATCGCCCCACGGATTTTCGAGCACGTGACAGCGATCGGTCGCGAGCACCAGGTCAACGCCGAGCTTCGCCGCCGCTTCCGCGAACGAATGCACCTGGTAGCCCGTGGTGGAGGCGACAAGAAGAACTTTTTTCAAGCTACTTTCATTTAAACCGACCAGTCACTCACGCGCTCCATCACGATCGCGACACACGGCCCAGGGGATGATTCATGCCGCGCGTGGGTCGGTATCTATAGAAGCGCAACCTGCGCTTCCGTCGGTTCCGCTCAACAGTACCACGGTTCATCCAGATACGGGATCGCGGCGCGCGGAACGAGCTTGAAATTCTCGAGACCCGCCAGCGCGGCGACCTGGTTGAAAATCTCCGCGCGCGATCCCTTCGCGCTACCCACCAGTCCAAACACCGCGTGCCCCAGCGCGTCGACCTCCGCGTCCCGATGTTTCCACGGATACACCAGCGACTTCGCGTCGAAGGCGCCGATCGCCGCGCGAATCTCTTCGAGATCGAGCAGACGCGAGCCAGGCGTGACCAACAGCCGCAGCGCGAGCTGCACCGGCGCGACATTCTCCACGAGGTCCAAAGCGGCCACCGTCCGCAGCAGATCGCGATACGAGGCGAGCGTGGTCCACGGCGTGAACGCAATAAACGTCGGCTGAAGCGCTATGCCCGCGCTTCGCGTCAGCTCCACGGCCTCATAAAAATCGCGCCGCGTGTGATGTTTGTCGAGCCTCTCGAGTACGTCGTCATCGAGCGCCTCCACCGCGCTGGTGATCATCAGGCACCCGCTCGCGCTCAAAACCGGCAGCAGCTCGCGATGCTCCAGCAGGTGCTCGATTTTGATGGTCGCGTCGTAGGTGAGCGACGGAAATTCCGAGTGCATCGCCTCGACGATCCTGGCCGCGTGAGTGGGACCGTTGAAAAAATCCGGGTCGCCGAAGGTGACGTGCTGCGCGCCCATCGCCACCTGCGTTCGGACGTCTTCGAGCACTACCTCGCGCTGCACCACTCGGAACTGGCCGCGATAAACCGGGACGACGGGGCAATGCCGGCACAGGTGTTTGCAGCCGCGGCTCGCTTCGGTGTAAGCCACCTGCTTCGACGCGCCGTCGTGATGCAGGCGCGCGTAGCCCGAAGGCGCATGCGAGCGGTCCGGTGGGATGAACATCAAACGCTCGAGTGAAACCGGCGCCGCACTCTCCCCCGCGGCGATCGCCACCAGCGAAGCTTCGAACTCGCCCCCGGCAATCGCCGTAACGCCCGCCGCGCCCAGCAGCTCGGCATTGAGCGGCGCGTACAGTCCGAAAGCCGCCAGCCGCGCCCGCGGATTCAGACGCTTGATCTTTTCAATGCTCCCCAACGCCAGGCGCGTCGCGGTGTGCATGGGCAGATAGAACGCGACCAGGTCCGCCTCGCGGGCCGCCTCTTCCGGAAGCCGCTCGACCGCGAGGTCCGCGCTGTCCACGCGATGCCCCGCGCGGCTAAGCCAAGCCTTCGCCGACGCCAGACCAAAGGGCTGATGGCCGAGCTCGTAGGTCGAAACCAGAAGTACGCGCACCTGTTTACAAGGTAGCAGCCACGCGACATGAGTCTGGCACTTCGAAATCACCCGAACAGGCGATCGAATAGTGCGCGTGTCCCCGCGCGGATTTCGGAGAGCTGATCCAGGCGCACCGGCGTCCAGCGCTTGACGAGCTCGCCCAGAGTTTCTTGCAGCGGCTCGGAAGCCGGCAATTTTCCCTCGGCATGGCCGGAGAGAACGCGCAGGCCGTGATCGAGCGCGCGGTAGAAGGTCGCCGCGCGATGCAGGAACTGCGCTTCGCTGCGGTCCAGGTGCCCCATGCTTTCGAGCACCTCGATGCGCGCGGGAGTGTTCAGCACCTTGAAAAAAATTCCCGCGCTTTTGAGACGCAGGTACATCAGCATGAAGTCGATGTCGTAATACCCGCCGCGCCCCGCCTTGAGCGGATGCGACGCGCCCTGCTCCTTTTCAAGGCGCATGCGCATCTGCCGCAGATCCGTGCGCGATCTTCCGCTTTGCCCGTAGCGTCTCCAGTCCACTTCCTGCAACTGGTGCAGGAAGGCGTCGGCGCGCGCGCCATCGCCCGCCACGGCGCGCGATTTCATATAGGTGATGCCTTCCCAGGCTTCCGCGGTCCGGCCGAAATAGTCGCGCACCGCCGATTCGGTCTGCACCAGCGGGCCGCCGCCGCCGTTGGGCCGCAGCCTGGTATCGACCGCGAACAGCACGCCTTCGCCGGTGTACGCGCTCAGCCGATCGATGATGCGCTCCGCCACGCGCCTCCAGAACGCGATCTCGGCGGAATCGGAATCGGCCAGCACGAAAACCAGGTCCGCGTCGGAGGCCAGGTCGAACTCCCGCATTCCCAGCCTTCCGAGCGCGATCACCCACATCTGGTTCGAGGGCGCGTAGTCCGGATCGTGCGGCGGATGCGCCGCGCGCACCGCGTCGATCGAGAGCTGGTAGGCGCGCGCGATGACCACATCGGCCAGCTCGGAGGTTTCGGCAAGCGTGTCGAAAATCGGATAGCCGCGGCAGATGCTTTTGGATTGGATGCGCAACATCTGCCGCCGGTACCAGCGGCGCACCTCGAGGGCGTCGTGCGGCGCGGCTTCCTCGAACGGGTCGCCGCCGATCTCCTCCACCAGCGCGGGCGTGCGAATCAGCTCCTCGGCGAAATACGGGCTGTGGTCGAAAAGATCCATCGCGCAGCGCACGCGAGGATCGTCTGAATCGGGCAGCGCCGTGCCTGCGCGTTCCAGAAAATGCTCGAACGCGCGATGTCCGCGGCGCTGCGGCGTTGGGGTAGCGGGCGCGGAAGGCGCGGGCGCTCCGCTGCGCGAGTGCACCACCCGCTCGTAAATTTCGATCACGCTCGCGAAATGGCGCTGCACCTGTTCGAGCAGCCAATCCGCGGAACGGCTGGAGGCATCCGCTCCGGGCATGCGCCGCGCCAAACGCTGCAGCTCGACCGGATCAGAGGGCAGCGCGTGCGTCTGGCGATCGTCGGCGAACTGGAGCCGGTGTTCAAGGTGCCGCAAAAACTGGTACGCAGACGCGAGCCTGCCATATTCGGCCTCGGAAAGAAATCCCTTGTCCTGAAGGCGCGAGAGCGCGAGCATGGTTCCGCCGTGCCGTACCCACGGCTCCGCGCCGCCGTGCAGCCGCTGGAGGCACTGCACCACGAATTCGATGTCGCGAATGCCGCCGCGCTCCAGCTTGATGTCGATCTCCGTCTTCGGACGCCGCCGTGCCGCGAGCTTCTCATTGATGCGCTCGCGCGTTTCCGATAGCGCCTCGACCGCGGAAAAATCCAGCGTGGTCGAGTAGATCCGCGGCTCGACGAAATCCAGGAGCCGGCGTCCCACCGCGCGATCACCCGCCGCCGCGCGAGCTTTGATCAGCATCTGCAACTCCCAATCCCGCGCGCGCGACGCGTAATACTGCCGCGCCCCATCGAGCGAAATGCACACCTCGCCCAGCCGGCCGTCCGGACGTAGGCGCAGATCGACGCGATAGCACATCCCCTCCGCCGTGTAAGTCGAAAGCAGCGCGGTAAGCTGATTCGCTGCGTCCTTAAAAAATTCCTTGTGCGTGACTGAGTGGGGGCCGCGGGTCGAACCGTTTTCCGAATACAGGA
>DATJVN010000073.1:0-56235 GCA_035501755.1 Bryobacteraceae bacterium
TCCGCCGATGGTGTTGTAGTCGTATGGATTGTTGAACGAGGGGTTGTGCGTCCACCACCCCGCGAACGTCGGATCAGTGGACCCGTTGGCGACGGCAAGTTGATGATTGAGCCGCGCCAGATCCACGTTCTGCGCCGCAGCTTTCAGGTCCGGCCGCGATTCGAGAGCGATCTCGCGGAACTGGTCGAGCGACTTCAATTGATCCGAGTAATCGAACGCGCCCGTTACATCGAACTGGTCGACCGGCGTGTGCTGGTTGAGTAGCGTCAGGAGCTGAATCTTGGCCGTACGCAGGTTCACCATCGCGGTTTCAAAATCCGATTCAAACTCCGCGCGCTGAAGCTCCAGACGATTGAGATCCACCTGCGCCAGGTCCCCGGCGTTGAAGCGTGTGCGATTCACCTCCAGCTCGCGATCCCAGTAGCCCAGATTCTCGCGCGCGTTTTGGAGCACCGCCTTGGCCTGCAAAACCTGCACGAACGCATTGCGCAAGTTGAATAACAGACCGCGCTCCTGGTCAAGATACTGAGATTCGCTGACGGCGGTGGTCTGTTTGGCCGCGTCGCGGCGTAACTCTCGCTTGTGATCGCGCTCATGCAGGTAGCTGAGGCTTGGCGAAACTTGCGTTCCGGTGAACGGCTGGTAAACCCCGTGAAACGGCGTCAACTGCGTGCCGTCGACCGAAACAGAGAAGTCCGGATTGGGCCGCAGAAACGCCGTGATCTCCGTGGCGCGATTTTCGTCGATATTCAGCGCGGCCGCTTGAAGCGTCGGATTTGCAGCCGCGAACGCTTCCTTCACCTGCTCCCAGGTGAGTGCACCCTGCGCCGACGCGGACAATGCGCCGAGAATCAGCACGATATAAATCGCGGCGAAGCGCCGATTCCGGGAGGGTCTTCTGATGGACATGGTACCGGCTGGAACCGCTGATTATGCGGATACCCCAATGTAGCGCGTGGTGAAAGTCTAGGCTAACGATCTTTCGGCCAGGATTATGCTATCGTTCGATAATCTTGAGCAACATTGGAGAAACGAATGAGCACGCTAAAATCCAAGAAGCCAAGCAGTTTTCGCGTTTTGCTCGCCAATCGATCAGCTAATCTTTTGATTAATCACAGCAGATTGCGGTAGCTTTCGAGCGCAACGCGCACCAGTTGGCTGCGTGTCCGGACTCCGCTCTTGGTGAAAAGCTGCTGTAACGTATTCTTGACCGCGCTTTCCGAGATTTCGAGTTCGGCAGCGATTTCCTTGTTGGCAAGCCCCTGGACGAGCAGCCGCAAAACATCCAACTCTCGCGCGCCCAAGGCGATAACGTCCGGATTCTGCTCTATGGAGTTGTTGCTGTGTCCGTCTTCGGAAATCTCGCCGATGATGGCCGCAACTTTTGGCTGCGATCCTTCCTTATAAGTCGAGAACCAGACGTCGGCCATGAACGCCTCGCCGTTGCCGCGATGGCCGTGACATTGCATCGACGCGCGAAATTGCGGTGCCTCCTCCCAGCGCAAGGCGTGATGCAGTTCGGGAAGGTAGGCCGCAATAGGACTGGCCACCAGCTTGCCGTCCCGCGGCGCCATCATCTCGAGCGCGGCTTTATTAGCCAGCTCGATGAACCCGCGCTGGTCCACAGTGACGATGGCGGCGGGACTGGTTTCGACCAGCGCACGCAGCCGCTCCTGCGCCTCCATGCTCATGCGCCGGTTCCGCACCAGCTCTGCCACAAACAACCCGCAGCCGGCGAGCGCCAGGGTTTCAAGCGTCAGACGCGTCCAGGATTCGGGAAGCGAGCTGAACTTTTCCGCCAGAATCGCGCAGCTCAAACCCATCAGCGCGACGCCCAA
Organism: Bryobacteraceae bacterium; assembly: GCA_035501755.1. Taxonomy (GTDB): domain Bacteria; phylum Acidobacteriota; class Terriglobia; order Bryobacterales; family Bryobacteraceae; genus Palsa-187. Next base: position 1,839 of record DATJVN010000073.1, read on the forward strand.
GCGGCGCAGAAATCCGGCTGCGAGCATGATTGGGAACAGGTACAGGAAACCGAGAGACACATACGGCATGGTCCACCAGTCCACGACCGCGATGGCCGCGGTGATCGCGGCGCTCGCCAGCAGAATAGTGGTCCGGTTGCGGGCTTCCCAGACTCGCTCCAAGCCCAGCATGTGTGGCTGAAGTATCGATTATGCCATTTTAAGCGGGGACCATGTCGGGATCGTACAGCATGATCAGTGCACGATGCGTTCGAATTGCCAGCCGTTGGTGTAGCGGAAGAACAGAACGGGCATGCGGTCCTGGGTAAAGTTGCCGTTGTGGACGCCCATAAGAGTCAGCGGGGAGGCAAAACACGTGTGATCGATTTTGACGCCCAGCTTCACGTCGGCCAGCTTGGTGCTTGGCTCAGGTCCCTGGTGATCGCTGTGGACGTCGATGGCCGCAAGGTGGAAATCGCCGCGGACCTGCACATAGGGCAGGCGCATGTCGCCGATCGAGACATCGTCGCTGAAGTTCAGCGCGCGGCCTTTGTCCCTCAACCGGGCGAAGACGTGTTCACCGTCTCGAAATTGCGGCACCTGATCCCACAGTTCGTTCTCGACGCCGCAGTTCAACTGATCCTGATTCAACATCACGTATTCGGCATCCAGGTGAACCGGAGCGCTCTCGATGATCTTCCCGACCTTACCCGGATTGAAATCGCCTTCACCGCAACCAGCGCAGCCGATCGCCAGAGCCAAAGACAGGCCCGCGATCATCGAAAAGCCCTTTGTTTGCATTATCTTTCCAATCCACCCTTATTCCCGAACGGCTACGTTACTTAGCTTATCGTCAGATGGAACGATTTTGTCCAGTATCGGGCGCTCGACCCGCGATTTTGTAACCTCGGCCGCCGATCGCGCCCGTTCAGCTCCTCCGGAGCAGTTTTTCCATGGTTTCCTGTTGCAACGAAAAGAATTACGTGAGACAATAGCCGGTGTTTTGGAAGGTAACGTCCCGTCTTACGGGAATGGAACAGGAGAACTTAGTAGTGAGAGAAAAGGGTGTTGTGAAATGGTTTAACGCCGCCAAGGGTTACGGGTTCATTCAGCGAGCCAGCGGCGAGGATGTGTTTGTACACTTCTCGGCCATTCAGATGTCCGGATACCGGACGCTCGAAGAAGGCGCGGAAGTGGAGTTCGAGGTAAAGCGGGGACCTAAGGGTCTCCAGGCCGAGAACGTCGCCCGGCCATAAATTCCAGGAGGGAAACCGAATCTTTTGATCGAGGGCTGCCCCAGAAGGGCGGCCCTTTTTGCATTTCTCGTGTTGCTCGAAAGCGGGATCTGGAGAATCGACCACCGGTCGTCCTCCGGCGACCGCAAGAATTCTGCAATTGATTTCCTGGCACGCTCCGTGACCGTCGGGGCTCCGCTCGCGCCGCAGTCAGGCTGCGTAAAACAGAGCCGCGCGCGTCAGCAAGCGGGGTTGGCGCCTAAACGAATCGCCCAGACCGTCCACTAGATCCCCTCTAGGCCGCCCGAGCCGATCCACTCCTCGGTCACACGGATGCGATCGGAAAAGGTTTGGTCGCCCGTCCACTCCGGGCACACGAAACGCAGCCGCGCGCGCGCCTGTTCGATCGCCGCACCCGATTTGAGCGGCGCCAGAAGATCCAGCGCGCGCGCCGCCGCGAGTGCTTCGATCGCCAGCACCGCGCGCGTATTTTTCACCACCTGCTGCAGCTTGAGCGCGGCGGTCATGCCCATACTCACGAAATCTTCTTTGTTACCGCTGGTGGTGATCGAACCCGGTGAGGCCGGATGCGCGAGCACGCGATTCTCGGCCACCAACGCCGCCGCAGTCACCTGCGTCATCATGAACCCCGATTCAAGGCCCGGATTGCCGGCAAGAAACGCGGGGAGATCCTCGTTGAGGGACGGATTCACCAGCCGGTCGATGCGGCGCTCCGAGATTCCCGCGAGTGCGGCCAGCGCGATGGCCAGGTAATCGAGCGCCAGCGCCAGCGGCTCGCCGTGAAAATTTCCGCCCGAGATGATTTCGCCGTCGACCACGATGGGATTGTCGGTTACCGCGTTCAGCTCGATCGCGAAAACCCTGCGCGCTTCGGCCAGCGTATCCCGCACCGCGCCGTGCACCTGCGGAGCGCAGCGCAACGAATAGGCGTCCTGCACGCGTCTACATGTAATGTGCGACTGGCGAATCTCACTTCCCTCGAGCAGGCGTTGCAGGTTCGCCGCGCTCTCGCGCTGGCCGGGATGCGGACGCAGATCGTGAATGCGCGCGTCGAAGGCGCGCGGCGTGCCTTTCAATCCGTCGAGCGACATGGCGCAGATCACGTCGGCGGCACGCGCCAGCCGTTCGGCCTGGGCGACTTCGAGGCATCCGATAGCGAGCATCGTTTGGGTGCCGTTGACCAGCGAGATTCCTTCTTTCGACGCCAGCGTGACCGGCTCGATCTCCGCGCGCCGCAGCGCCTCGGCGCCGGGCATGCGCTCGCCTTCGAACTCTGCCTCGCCCTCGCCCGTGAGCACCAGCGCCATGTGCGCCAGCGGCGCCAGGTCTCCGCTCGCGCCCACGCTGCCGCGAGCGGGCACCACCGGAGTCACGCCGCGATTCAGAAGATCGCACAAACGCTCCGCGATCAGCGGACGAATTCCGGAAAATCCTTTGGCCAGGACATTGGCGCGGATGAGCATCATGGCGCGCGTTTCGATTCGTCCCAGCGGCTCGCCCACGCCCGCCGCATGCGAGCGGATCACGTTGCGCTGGAGAGCTTCAAGATCTGCCGGCGCGACGCGCACGTCGGCCAGCAGCCCCACGCCGGTGTTGACGGCATATACCGGCGCCTCGCCCGAAGCGAGCTGTTCCACCACCGCGCGCGAGCGTCGCATCGCCTCCATCGCCTGCGCGGTAATCGCGGCCTGCTCGCCGTCCGCGGCGACCGCGCAGACCTGCGCGAGGGTGAGCGTGTTGCCGTCGAGGAGAATCACTTGAGGTCAGGAAGAACGGCGCACTTGACTTTCGAAGCCCTACTATTCTACTTTAACGTTTCGACGTGGCCACGCCCGCTTACGGCCAAGCCCTGTCGCTCGATTGGTTCGCTTGTGGAGCAAAGGCTGATTTTCATATGAGCAAGGGGGAGGCCGCGCCGGCGCCAACCGTGGATCTGCAGCTCGATTCAACTCTGGAGAGCGTGGACACGGCCGAGGAAGCCGTGATGCATGAAGCGCAGGAATTGGGATTCGACGAGGATGATTTGCACCGAATCGGCATGTCGGTGCGCGAGTGCATGGTGAACGCCGTGGTGCACGGCAATCGATATAATGCGCGAAAGAAGGTGCACCTCCAAGTGACCCGCGCATCCGACCGTCTGGAGATCGTGATCGGCGATGAAGGCGAGGGGTTCGATATGAGTTCCCTGCCGGATCCGCTGGCCAACGAAAATCTGCTGCGCCACTCCGGCCGGGGATTGCTGCTGATCCAGGCGTTCATGGACGAGTTTCAGATGCGCCCCCGGGAGCCGCGGGGCGCGGAAGTGAAAATGGTGAAGTACGCTGCCAAGAAAGATTAAAGAAGGAGGATTGTCGTGAGTGTCAAATTGACCACCCGGCAGGTGGGCGACGTAACGGTAGTCGACGCAGTAGGGCGGATCACGCTCGGAGAGGGCGCCAGCGCCTTTCGCGACAAGATTCGCGAACTGGCCGCGAGCGGGCACAAAAAGATGTTGCTCAACCTGGCCGAGGTTTCCTATATCGATAGCTCCGGAATCGGCGAAATGGTGTCCGGTTTTACCACTGTGACCAACCAGGGCGGGCAGGTCAAGCTGCTCAACCTGACCAAGCGCGTCAAGGACTTGTTGCAGATCACCAAGCTTTATACGGTGTTCGACGTGTTCGACGACGAGGCCCACGCGGTACGCAGCTTTACCTGAAATCCGCCGATCGAGTGCATAAATGGGACGGAATGGAACCGTCGGAGCCTGCCCGACCAAACTTATTGGAGAAAAAATAGAGAATTCCTCAGGCTCCGGCTCACTGTAAGGTGTGGGGCAAAAAACGCCGGCATGGGCCGGCCGCCCCGGTAGTGGACCCGATTATGGTTCCCATCAGAGAGCCGAAAACGTATTCCATTTTCCTCGCCGACGAGCTCACGCTGGTGCGCGAGGGGCTCGCCGCCCTGTGCAATTCCGACTGCGCGGCGGACCCGGCTGCGCCGGATTCGGTCATCGCCCCGCGCTTCAAGGTCGTGGGTCAGTGTTCGGAGGGGGCTGCCGCGCTGCGCTTCATCCAGGCGCAGCCGCCGGATATCGCTGTTCTGGATCTGAACCTGCCGGATCTGTTTACTTTGGAAATCGTGCGCCGTGTGCGCGAAGCCGGGGTGCCCACCAAAGTCGTGGTGCTCTCCACGCGCCGCGACCGCAAGACCGTAGTCGAGGCGCTGCGCTGCGGCGTCAACGGGTTCCTGCTCAAATCGGGACCCGCGCAGCAGTTGCTCGAGGCTTTCGAGCAGGTGCTCGAAGGCGGAATCTACGTCTCGCCGGAGATCGAGCTGCATAAAATTTTCGGCGGAGGTCCCAAATCCGCAAGCGACGATCCGCTGCAAACCCTCAGCGCGCGCGAATACCAGGTATTTTCGCTGCTGTGCGACGGCGTCCGCGCCAAGGAGATCGCCGCGCGCCTCTCGCTCAGCCCCAAAACCGTCGACACCTACCGCGCCAGCCTGATGCGCAAGCTGGACATTCACGACGTGGCGGGCCTGGTGAAATTCGCGATTCAGCGCGATCTGATCTCTTCGCGGTGATTTCTTAACCCGCCTAAAATTCTCGGCGCCCGAAACAGTGGTGAAACCGTGAATGCTGTGTCCCCTTTTTCGAACCCTTATGTCACGATAGCTTCTATGGCAAACATTGGATTCCTCGGATTAGGCATCATGGGTTACCCGATGGCCCGGCACCTGGTGAAATCGGAGCACGAGGTCGCGCTGTGGTCGAATACCGCGAGTAAAGCGAAAGAGCTTGCGAGAGAGGGCAAGGCGACCGCCTGCGCGACGCCCAAGGACGTTGCCGAGCGCTCGGATTTCATTTTTTACTGCGTCGGCAACACGGAAATGGCGAAAGCTGTCACGTTGGGACCATCGGGTCTCATCGAAGGCGTGCGGCGCGGCGCGGTGATCGCCGATTGCAGCACCATCGCGCCCGCAGTCAGCAAGGAGATCGGCGGCGCGTTCGCCGCTAGGAACGCGAGTTTTCTGGACGCTCCGTGCACGGGGTCGAAACCGGGAGCTGAAAACGCGACGCTGACGTTCATGATCGGCGGCGATCCGCGCGCCTACGAAAAAACCAAACCGTATCTCGACCTGATGGGAAAAGTGTTTTATTACTGCGGCGGCGCGGGCCAGGGTCTGCAAGCCAAGCTCACGCAGAACCTGATCCTCGCCAATATCATGCAGGCTTTCGCCGAGGGCATGGTGCTGGCCACCAAGGGCGGCGTTCCGCCCGAGTTGATGCTGGACATCCTCAACAACAGCGCGGCCAAGAGCGGTTTGATCTCCTACAAAGCGCCGTTCATCTTCGACCGTGACTTCACTACGAACTTCGCGACGAAATGGATGGCCAAAGACGTTGGCTTGGCGCTCGAAACGGGCAAGGCCATGAATGTTCCGCTGCCTGCGACCGCGCTGACCGAACAGATGCTCCGTGCCACGATCGCCAAAGGTTGGGGCGAGGACGATTTCTGCGGAACAATCCGAGTTTTGGAAGATTGGGCCGGGACGATGGTTCGAAAGCAGGCTACTGGAAGTGGCCGAACGGCATAAGGAAATTACAACACGTCTTGTGGAGCTTGTTGCAAAATATTGAAAAATAGCGACCGGTTCACCACCTGGCGAAAGTGGTAAAGAAAATTTCACGAGCCTACAAAAAACTGTTGCAATCTGACAGTGCATATACTAATATTGGAATCAAGCCGGGGAGGCAACTCCCACCAAAGCGAGACTAACCTCATTAAAGACCCCTGAAGCAAACCTCCCCGGCGCCCCTTAGGGGTTTCCACGAAAGGTTCAGGCGGTAAGGTTGGTCAGCCGAATGCTATCATCGGAAGCGAGTGACATCCCTAACGCTGCTCGGCTCAACGGGTTCCATTGGCACCAGTACTCTGGATGTCGTGCGGCAATGGCCGGAACGTTTCGCGATCCATGCCTTGGTGGCCGGACGAAATGTAGCGTTACTGGCGCGGCAGATCGCCGAATTCAGACCGAAAGTTGCGGTGGTCGCTGATCATGCCGCGCTCGAACGGCTGCACGCGATCCTGAAAGAGTCCAGCGGGCCGGTTCCGGAGCTGGCCGCCGGCGCGCAAGCGCGGATCGATGCGGCCAGAGCGAGCGACGCGGCTGTGGTGATGTCGGCGATTGTGGGCATCGAGGGACTCGAAGCGACGTATGAAGCCGTACGGCTGGGGAAACGCGTCGGACTAGCGAATAAAGAGGTTCTCGTTGCCAGTGGGAAGCTGGTGATCGATGCGATGCGGGCCTCGGGTGCGGAGCTGATCCCGGTGGACAGTGAGCACAACGGCGCGCATCAATCGCTGCGCGCGGGGCTTCGGAACGAGGTGACCAAGCTGATCCTGACGGCTTCCGGCGGTCCATTTCGCGAGACGCCGATTTCCGAGCTGGCTCTCGTCACGCCGGCGCAGGCGTTGAAACATCCGACGTGGAAAATGGGGCAGCGCATCACCATCGATTCGGCGACGTTGATGAATAAGGGTTTTGAAGTGATCGAGGCGTGCTGGCTTTTCGGTCTGCGGCCCGAGGAGATCGAGGTGGTGGTGCATCCGCAGTCCAAGGTGCATGCCATGATCGAATATAACGACGGCAGCGTGATCGCGCAGATCTGCACTACGGACATGCGGATGCCGATCCAATACGCGCTGACTTATCCGGAGCGGGCCGACGCGCCCGTTCCGCGGATGGATTGGACGCAGCCGGCGAAATGGACATTCGATCCTCCGGATTTTCAAAAATTCCCGTTACTGAGGCTCGCGTATCAGGCGTTTGAAGCGGGCGGGTCAGCGACGATCGCGTTAAACGCGGCCGACGAGGTAGCTGTCGAAGCATTTTTGGGAGGCAAGATCGCGTTTACAGGAATCGCGGAGGTGGTTGCCGAGACGCTCGATCGCATTCAGCCGCGGGAGCCGGGTTCGGTACGCGAAGTGCTTGAAATTGACCAGGAAGCGCGATCCCTGGCGCGACGGGTGGTAAACGGACGGGCCACGGGCGCTCGGAAACGGCAAGACGAAGCGGCGGTAAAAGCGTAAAATTAGGTAAGAGCGATGGCGGTCCTACAAAACATCTGGTGGTTTCTGGTTCTGATCGGGGTGATGATCCTGCTTCACGAGCTGGGCCACTTCATTGCCGCGCGATTCTTCGATGTAAAAGTAGAAACGTTCAGTTTTGGCTTCGGACCACGGCTGTTCGGCTTCAGGCGCGGCGAAACGGATTTCCGCTTCTCGGCGATCCTGTTCGGCGGTTATGTGAAGATGGCGGGGGACCAGCCGGGCGAAGAAAATTCGGCCGATCCGCGCAACCTGCTGGCCAAGCCACGATGGCAGCGGCTGATTATCACCTTCGCCGGGCCGTTCGTCAACGTTTTGCTCGCGGTAGGAATTCTGACCGGGCTGTTCATGGAACGTTTCCCAAAGATTCCGACGCCTGCTGACCCCGTAGTGGGCTATGTGACGCCGGATGGTGCGGGCGCGAAAGCAGGACTTCGCCCGGGCGATCGCGTGGTGCAGATCGACAACACGGCGAATCCGAACTGGGACGATATCACGCTGCAAATCATCAGCAGCGCGCGGAGACCGATTCCCGTCTGGGTGGATCGCGAGGGGCATACAGACAAGCTGACTCTGGTGCCGCAGCTCGATGAGAAGCAGGGCGTCGGGATTGTGGACTGGACGCCGGAATCCCAAGTGGACGTGGCTACGATTTCGTCGGGCATGCCGGCGCAGCGCGCCGGGTTGAAGCCGGGCGACATTCTGGTGAGCGCCAACGGAATCCCGCTGCTGTCGATTTACAAGCTGGATGAGATCGAGCGCGCCACTGCGGGACAGCCGCTGAACCTGGTGATCGTACGCGACGGCGCGCGGCACGAGGTGACGGTGAAGCCGGAGAAGACCACCGATCCGGCCGGAAGCGGGCAGTCGCGCTGGATGATCGGGCTGACACTCGAAAACCGCTTCGAGATCGTGAAGCTGCCCTTCGCGCGCGCCTTCGTCGAATCGCTGCGCGAAAACGGGCGCAGCGCCAAGCTGATTTTCGAATCGCTGGAGCGCATGATCGAGCGGCGGATCTCGCCGAAGTCGCTGGTGGGGCCGGTGGGGATCGCGCAGCTATCGGGCGAGACGGCGCGTGAAGGTCCGGCAGCGTTCCTGAGCCTGATGTGCATGGTCAGCCTGAACCTGGCAATCTTCAACCTGCTACCCATTCCGATCCTGGATGGCGGCGTGATCATGATGCTGCTGGTGGAGATGCTGATGCGACGCGACCTGGATCTGAAAATCAAGGAAGCGGTGGTGAAGGTCGGGTTCGTGTTCCTGATGATCACGTTGATGTTCGTGATTTACAACGACATCTCCAAAATCCTGCCGGGATGACCCTAAGCTGCTGCACTACTGAAGGACTGGCAGCTCGCGATAATTTTTCGGGACGAACAGGCTGCCTTCGGTGATGCCCTGCGGCGCGATTTTCTTGAGGCGCGCAGCGAGCGTTGAAGCATCGATCCCGCCGGTGAGCGCGGCGGCGAAGGCGTCGACGACCTGCTTCACCTGTTCCGCGGATTCGCTCGCGAACTCCAGACGAAAATGACGGATCCCGGCGCGCAGCCATGCATCCAGGTGCGCGCTCGACTCCTGGGCTTCTGCGCCGAAAACCGTGTTGCGGCATCCGACGTCGGCCAGAACGGGATGGGCGCGGCCCGCGGGGTCCTGGAGCTCGACACGATGTTTTTCGCAGGGCCGGCCGCAATCGCGGTAGCTGGTTCCGGTGGACAGAAAACGGCAGAAGACGCAGTGCTCGGTATGGAAGACGGGCAGATGCTGGTAAGCGACGGCTTCGACGCGGTCGGCTCCGGCGAGCCGCGCGAATTCGGCGATCTGCGCTGCGTTCAGATCGTGCGCAGGGGTGAGGCGCGAGAGGCCCAGGGCAAGATACGCGTCCGCGCTCAGTGAATTGGCGGCGTTGAGGCTGAAATCTCCGATCAACTCAGAGCCCTGGAGGCTTTCGAACATCGCGGCGGAACGCAGCAGGATGGCGCAATCGAGATCGCGCAGGAAATTCACGATGCGCCGCTCGCCGGGTTTGAGAATGCGCGGGGTGGCGACGCGCGCGGCGATTCCGCTGCTCTTCACGCGATCGACCGAGGGACGAAGGCCGTAGAGGTCGAGATAATCGAGCGTGATGCTGGATGGACGTGCTTCGATGGCGGCGGAAAGCTGGTCCGGAGTGCGGACCAGGAGGTGCAATCGCGGGTCGCCGCCGGTCCACGCGGGTTCACGCCGATGAAAGTCGAAAGTATTGATCTGCGCGCATCGGTGTGCACCAGCGGCCGATTGCAATTTTTCCACCGCCTGGCGGCGCAGATCGTTGAGCAGAGAGACCGGAGCGAAGGGTGAACCTGCGATATCCAGGATAAGCTCGCCCAGTTCGTAGGACGTGTTGCCGAGCCTTCCGAACTGCTCGCGCAGCAGCGCTTCGGAGAGTGCGCGATTGCGCGCCGCGCCGAGCGGAGCGGAAGATTCGACGGCGATGTTTTGTCCGCCAACGGACCATTCGGCGCGCAAGGGGTAATTCTCGCGCGCGGTGACGCAAACGTTTACGATGCGTCGCGCGACGGGAGCGGGAGGATCGAGGAAGACGCGCGCGGTGCGATCGATGGCCGGGTCGTGCGTGCGCCAGACGAGATCGCCGGGGCGAATGCGATCGAATCGGATGGCGCCGGCGGCGAAGCGCAGCTCGACCGATCCGTCGCGAAGCGCCGTGGCGGAATAGACGCGGCCGCCTTCTTCAGGCTCTTCAGGACTGCGCCAGTCCGCGGCATCGAACACGACGCCGTCGCCCGGCTTGGGGCGAACTTCACCTGCCTGGATCACGATGGCGTCGGCGGCGACGCGCAGGACGCGTCCGATTTCAATGCCGCGGTGTCGCGGAGCGCGCGCCTGCACCACTACCTGGTGATTCGTGCCGGTCATAAAGAAAGGACCGAGGCCGCGCGAATACACCTGCTCGAGTTCGAGGCGTTGGTCACGCGAGACCTGCGCGCTGCGTCCGGCCCAGGCGTCGTCGATGGCTTTCCGGTAGGCGTTGGTCGTGAGTGCGACGTATTCGGCGTCCTTGTAGCGGCCTTCGATTTTGAGCGCAGCGACGCCAATGTGGACGATTTCGGGAATGTGCTCGAGCGCGTAGAGATCGCCGGGGGAAAGCAGGTAGCGCGCATCGCCCAGCGGCTGCAGGCGTCCATCGACCAGCATTCCGTACGGCAGGCGGCAGGCCTGCGCGCACTGCCCGCGATTGGCGCTGCGGCCGCCCCAGGCTTCCGAAGAAAAACACTGGCCGGAGTAGGCGACGCACAGCGCACCGTGAACGAAGATCTCGATTTCGCAGCCGGTTTCCTCGACGATGGAGCGGACTTCGGCGAGCGAAAGCTCGCGCGCGAGGGTGACGCGGCGGACGCCGGCATCTTGCGCGAAGCGCACTCCGGCGGCGTCGGTGATGCTCATCTGAGTGCTGGCGTGCAGCTCCATTTCGGGGAGAATTTCGCGCGCCAGGCGGAGGATGCCGTAGTCCTGGACGATGATCGCGTCGGCGCCGGCGCGTGCGATCGCGGCGAGGGTGTGCGCGGCTTCTTCGATCTCGTGCTGGAACACCAGAGTATTGAACGTGACGTACCCGCGGACGCCGCGGCGATGCAGCGTGCGCAGGGCTTCAGGCAGCTCATCGAGCGAGAATCCGGTCTTGGCGCGCGCGGAGAAGTGCTTCAGACCGAAGTACACGGCGTCGGCGCCGGCCTCGATGGCGGCGCGCAACTGCGGCCAGTGACCGGCGGGGCTCATGATCTCAGGTTTGCGGGGCACGGCGATCGAGGGTTGCGGAGCGCTTTCGCATCCATTATCGCGCAGCACCGCGAGCGGCGGCTACGGTCAGACTGTTTTCCCTCCGACTACTTTCGATAGAATTTCCTGATGCAGCCCTCGCCCCCGCGCGAGCTTACTCCGAAAGCCGTCGCGCTCGGACTCTTCCTCGCCTTCATCTTCGGCGCCGCCAACGCCTACCTCGGCATGAAAGCCGGCCAGACCGTCGCTGCGACCATTCCCGCCGCGGTGATCGCTATGACGGTTTTCAAGATTCGGGGAATGCGCGGAGGCGTGCTCGAGCAGAACATCGCGCGCACCGCGGCGTCGGTCGGAGAGGCGCTGGTGAGCGGCGCGATCTTCGTCATTCCGGCTTTCCTGATGGTCGATATGAACGGCCGTCCGCTGTGGGCCGATCTGCGGGCGCATTATTGGCAGGCGTCGATGCTGCTGGTGACCGGCGGAATGCTGGGCGTGCTGTTCACCGTGCTGATCCGGCGGCCGCTGTTTTCCGACCGCTCACTTCCCTGGCCGGAAAGCGTCGCCGCCGTGGAAGTGATTCGCGCGGGCGCGGAAAAGACCGGCGCCACACGGCTGATCTTCAGCTCCATGGGTTTTGCCGGACTGATCCAAATCCTCACGAGCGACAAGGGCCTGCAAATTTATCGCGACACGGTCAGCGGCTTTTTCACCTTTCCCCGCTCGGTGATCCAGCATTTCAATTATGAGCGCCAGCCGATTGGCAACGTGACGTACAGCGGCGGCGTCTCCTGGACCACGCCCGAGCTTTCCCCGGCGCTGATCGGCATCGGCTACATCATCGGCCCGCAACTGGCGTCGGTGACCGTGGCCGGCGGGCTGCTGGCGTGGTGGATTCTGATTCCGCTGCTGCTGTTTTTCGATCCCGATCTCGCGCGGCGGCTGGGCAACGCGACTCCCGACGTGGCTGCGTTCAGCGTGTGGTACAACATCGTGCGGCCGATCGCGGTGGGGACCATGATGGTGGGCGCCGCGAATACGATGTTTTCGATGCGCGGCTCCATTGTCGAATCGGTGCGCGGCGCCTTCGCGCATCACGCGGTTTCTTCCGGCCAATCGCCAGACGAGCGCGAGCACGACCTGCCTTCGCGCGCCGTGCTGCTGGGCATTTTCTCGCTGCTGATTCCGATCATCTCGATTTATTACGCGTTCACGCACGGTTGGGTCGCGGCGATCGCCGCGGCGCTGGTGATGTCGCTGAGCGGATTCTTCCTCACTGCCGTCGGCGGATACCTGGTGGGACTGGTGGGCGTGTCGAATCAGCCGCTCTCCGGACTCACGCTGGGCGCGCTGATTCTGGCCGCGCTGTTGATGGTCGCGATGGGCGAAACAGGCGTTCCCGGCGTCGCGGCGGTGCTGGGGGTGGCGGCGGTGGTTTCGATCGCCGCGTCGGTGTCGGGGTCGCTGATTCAGGATCTCAAAGCCGGTCACCTGTTGGGGGGAACGCCGTGGAAAATGCAGCTTGTGGAGATGCTGGCGGTCGCGCTGCTGGCGCTTTTCTTGATGCTGCCGATCATCGCGCTGCACGAGGCCAACCTTTCCACCGGCGGCATCGGCGGGCGCGCATTGCCGGCGCCGCAGGCGGGACTGATGGCGCAGCTCGCCAAGGGAATCGTCGGCGGCCAGATGCCATGGGGACTGCTGGGGATCGGCGTCGCTTTCGGGCTGGTGCTGGTGCTGTGCGGTGCGCGAGCACCCATGCTGGTCGCGGTGGGGATGTATCTGCCGTTCGAGACCAGCTCGGCGATTTTCCTGGGCGGAATGATGAAATGGATCGCGGACCGCGTCGTCGCCGGCGCGGACCCGGCCACCCGGCGCCGAGCCGAGGATCAAGGGACGTTCATCGCTTCCGGATTGATCGCTGGCGAGGCGATCGTGGGGATTCTGCTGGCCGCGCTGTTTCTCGCGGGAATGCCCTCCATCACCAGGATGCTGACGGGCTTGAACGAATTTCCGGCGTTTGCGAGGACCGGCGGGTGGCTGTCGCTGACCGCGTTTCTGAGCATCGCGTACTTGTTGATCCGGGTGCCGACGCGCCGATAATTTTGCGTCCCAAGCGGACGCCGCGTGCGTAATCATCATCAGAGAGCGAATGCGAAGCGTTGAGATGGCGCGCTCAAGTTCGAGCGAGACTGCGGAGCCGGCCGGATCGTTTGCGGAAATCCTCCGCAGGCACCAGGCGATGGTGTTCAGCATCGCGTACCATTGCCTGCGCGACCGCTTCGCGGCGGAGGAGGTGGCGCAGGACGTATTTCTGCAACTGCACGCGAAGCTGGGCGAGCTCCACAGCGCGGAGCACGTGCTGTTTTGGCTGCGCCGCACCGCGGGACACCGGTCGATCGACTACGCGCGGCGGCAGCGGCGCAATCCAATTGCGATCGAGGACGCGCCGGAGCCGTCGGTCGAGGCCGCGGGCGGCGATCCGCTGCTGAATGCGCGGCTGCGCACGCTGGTCGCTTCGCTTCTGCCCGCGCCGCGGATGGTCATGATCCTGCGCTATCAGGAGGAGCTGATGCCGGAGGAGATCGCGCGCGTGCTAGACATGCCGGTGCGCACCGTCAAGAGTCATCTGCAACGGTCGCTCGCGATACTGCGCGAAAAAATGGAGCGAAGCATGGGAGAGGTCAGGTAAATGGAAGATCTGGAAAAACAGTTGAAAGCGGCGTTGGGAAAAATCGATCCGTCACCGGGGTTCGAAGCGAAGGTGGTTTCGGCCGCGGGAAGGCGCTCGGAAGTCGCGCCGGGCTTCGGATTACGCGCGCGATGGCTGACGGCGATCGCTGCGGCGGTGCTGGTCGTCGCGGGCGCGGTGTGGCAGCAGGAAGTGGCGCGAGGCGAAGCGGCCAAGGCGCGGCTGATGCTTGCGCTCAAAATCACCGGCGCGAAATTGCAGGAAATCCAGCAGAAGGTAGATCACGCACAATGAAAATGTTTCTGGGTATCGCATCGATGGCGCTGCTGCCGCTGGGCACTCTGGCGGCGCAGGAGATCAAGCTTCCGGCGAACCTCGATCAGCTCGCCGACAAGGCGGAGAATGTCGTGGACGTGACGCTGGACGGTCCCATGCTGAAGCTGGCCGGGCGTTTTCTCTCCGACAAAGACCCGGACGAGGCGCGCGCGAAGAAGATCGTCGCCGGGTTGAAGGGCATCTACGTCCGCAGTTTCGAGTTCGAAAATCGCGGAGAATACGACCAGCGCGACGTCGACCAGGTGCGCGCGCAATTGAAGGCGCCGGCGTGGTCGCGGATCGTCAATGTGCGCAGCAAGAGAGACGGCGAGAAAGCGGACGTCTACGTGAAAAACGACGGCGGGACCATCGCCGGCATGGTGGTCCTGGTGTCGGACCCGAAGGAACTGACCATCGTGAATATCGTCGGCCAGATCGATCCCGAGGACGTGCGCGAGCTAGGCGGGCACTTCGGAATCCCCAAAGTCGAGCTGGACCCCGGCCACAACGCGAAAGAGGAGGAGCGATGAACCGCGCGGTGTGTCTCGCCGCGGCCTGCGCCCTGTGCGCGGGATCTTCGCGCGCGGCCGATGCGGATTTCAAGGACGTGGTCCGCGCGCTCTCCGATCGGTTGCACGCTCGCGTACGGGGAATACCGCTGTTCGGATTGGTGAACCTGTACACTGCGGCCGCGCATCCGGCGGGAGCACGGCACATCGACATCGCGTATTTCGAAAACGTGCATTACCTGCACGGCTACAGCCGCGGCATTACCGAAAGCGTTCACGCGGCCGTCGGCGCGCCGTGGAAGCCGTTCGTTCAGGTGCGCTCCCGGCGCGACGACGGAAACGTGGTGGTCTACCTGCGCGAGCTGGAGCGCGACTGGAAACTGCTGATTGTCACCACCGAGCCGCGGCAGGCGGTGGTGATTCAGATTCGGATCGATCCGGAGGAGATGGCGCGCTGGGTGAACGATCCCGAGCATCGGGCGCGGCACTGGGAGTAGTTTCAGATTTCGATTGCGCGCGAGCCGAGCAGGAGGCGGCCCGGCTCGATGAGGAGAGCGTCCCCCTCGCAGCGAGAATCGATGACGGCGGCCATTCTCCAAGGCAGCTCCGCCTCCATTCTCACGCGCACCACCGGGCAAGGGAGTTTTTTTCCGAACACCGGCGAACGCCATCCATACGCGCCGCCCTCCTCGATCTCGATCGCAGCGCCGGAGCCGATGATAAGCCGCATATCGCCGGGAAGGCGGACCACATCGTCCGCGTCTCTCTCGACCGGGCCCGCGGAGTGCCAGAACTGTTCCAGCGTGTGACGTCCCGCTCCGGAGAAATCGTCCAGCACCCACACGGCGCCGTCGGCCCAAAAAATTTTGCGATCGTGCGTCAATCCGCGATAGCGGCAACGCGCATGCAGCCGCCAGGGAGATTTGTTCCACTCGACGATCTCGGTGACCGGCGGATGGGACCAAGCGAAGGGACCGGAGGGATCAGCCTGCGCCTGCCCGTCGATCGAAACGGTGTTGTGCATGGCGGTGCCGCGAAAGCGGTCGCGCCATTGCGGATCGGAAAGATAAGTATAGGTGCCCGGGTCGATCAACACGTCCTGGCCGTTGTGGCGCAGGGTGAAATGCAGGGAGTGAGCGTGACTATGCCCGGCGCGGCCGCGCGCGAACGCGTGCACCAGCGCGATGATTTCCGTATCGCCTTCGACCAGAGTCACCGTGCCAGCATGCGCGAACAGTTCCGAAGCGCGCGATGCCGGATTGCGTTTTGCGGCCGGAGTCCCCAGCCACCACGCGGCGATCTCTTCCTCATCGCGCAGCTCTCCATGCGACGGAGTATCGCCTGTGAACGCGGCGCATGCGGCAAGCGTGGCGCGTGCAAAAGTGCTGCGCTCGCCGAAGGGATGGAACAAGCGGCCGCCATCGTCATCGCCCAACAAGGGCAGCGTTCCCGATCCAGCGAGCGCCCAGAGATAACGCGCCATGCGCTTCAGAACCGTAAGGTACTCCTCATCGGGCGGCTCGAGCACGGCGTGCAACAGGAACATGTCGAGGGCGTAGAGGTGATAGTAGCTGGAGCGCTCGAAATGCGCGCCGTCGGGGTCCACGTGGTCGCGGATCATTTGGCGCATCAGCGCCCTCCCGCGGCTTCGCCAGGCATCCACTCCGAACGCAAGGCCGAGCGCATGCAGCGCCAGCGCTTCGCCTTGAAGGTGCGTGTTGGGCGAAAAATACACCGACAGGTTGCGCTCCAGAAAACAGCCGTGATGAAAAAGCGCGAGGCGCCAACGTTCCGCAAACGGCGCCGGCAAGCGATCGCCGGCCAGATGATGAATCCACAGCCAGGAAAGCGATCGAAAGGCCACCTCCAGCGCGCTCGCCCAGTTGATACCGCGCGAGAGCGGATTTTGCGCCATCCATGAATCGAGTTGGCCAGAGATTTCGTCGAAGAATTCCGCGCGACCACTGAGCAGGCCGGCTTGAGCGAGCGCCACCAGATGTTGATGGCGATTCAGCTCCCAAATGATCTTGTGGTCTCCGACGCGCGCGAGATCGAGATAGGGGATGGTGCGGAAGTACACCGCTTCGGTTTCGCGATCGTGGACGTAATCACGCCGCCAGCGAATTTCGCCCTGGGGACGAATTTCGTAACCGAGCAGCGGAATGCGCCGCGCCAGGATTTGTTCGGCGAGCGGCATCAGCCGCGCTTCAAATTCGCTCCCGTCCAGCCGGGCCGCGATGCGACCGGGATCGGGCAGCGGCAATCCGGCCAGTTTGGGCGCTTCACGCGGCGGGCGGAGAAAAAGTTGCAGATTGGAGGCTTCCTGGCGGACCCGGAAAGCGATTTCAGCGAGCGTTCGCATTCGAGGTCGCGGAAACCATCCGTTGTGCCTTCATGAATGAGTGTTCCTCTGATTGTAATCGCTTGTGGCCTCGCTCACGTTTGGCGAACCGTGGTGCGCTTCCACAAAGTTCGTGATGGAGCGAACAGTGCGAAGGCAGCGCACAGCGCCGCAGCCATCAGAACTACAAAAGCGCTGGCCGCGGCAGTGACTCGCTTCAAGGGAAACGCTCTCGGAAGCGCTGCATCCGCCAGCGCGAGGCCGTAGACGGCCGCCTGGCACGCGATCAAAGGGAACCGCAGTGGTCCCGAAACCCAGGCCGAGGAGATCAGTAAAGCCAGCAGTGCGAACGGAAGCAACAGGCGGCCCAGCTTATGCGAGGCGAAATGGAACCACCCCCGCGACCACAACACCCGTGGATATGCGCCCAGGATCTGATAAACGCCAGCGAGCGTGCGGACTTTGCGGCGAAATTCAATCCCCAGTTCGGTGGGGTAGTCGTACGCTTTGGCGGACGCATCGAGCACGATTCGCTTGCCGCGAAAGAATGCCGCCAGCGGCAGATACACATCATCCGCCAGAATGTCTTCCGGAACCTGGACCGCGTCCTTGCGGCGCATAGCGTAGATGCAGCCGGTGGCGCCCTGCAGCATTCCGATGCGACTCAGGCGGGAACGAATGAACAGCTCGTATTTCCAGTACAACCCGGCGCCTTCCGACCCTCCGCCCTGCCGGATCACCAGTTCGCCGGTCGCCGCGCCGACATTCGGGTCGGCCAGTCGCGCCGTAAGAACGCGCAGGGTATTGGGCGAAAGTTCCTGGCGTACATCGGTGAAGAACAAAACTTCGCCTGTGGCGCGCGCCATTCCCGCATTCAGCGCCGCCGGTTTGCCGCGATGCGGCACGCGGATCAGTTCGACGTTGCCCTGTGCGGCCGAGGCCGCCAGTTCGTCGGTCGCATCGCTCGAGCCGTCAGAAATCACCAGGATGCGCACCCGGTCCGGCGGATAGTCCAGCGCAGCCAGGGTCGCCAGCTTGGCGCGCAGAAATGCTTCGCCGTTATACACCGGCAGCACTACGGAAACGGTGGGTAACCAGGAAGATGCCGGTTGGGGACGCTCGCGCCTCCGCGCCATCGCCGCAAGCAGCAGTGGATAAGCGGCGATTACGTACAGAATGAATGCGGCGCTCGCAAGTACAATCGCTTCGGCCACAACCATTCTCTCAAGAATAACCCGGCGAGCCGGTATAGACCGCTCACCGGCCGCACCGTTCCTCGAGCGCGCCGCGCTGCCGCGATACCATAGGAGCTTATGAGTGAACTGGTAAATTACGCGAAACAAGGCGAGATTGGCGTGATTACGATCAATAATCCGCCGGTGAATGCGCTGAGCCCGGGAGTGCCGGAGGGGATTGCCGCCGGGATCGAGGCCGCAGCGAAGGATCCCGAGGTCAAAGCGGTGGTGCTGCTCGGTGGAGGCCGCACATTCATCGCCGGGGCGGATATCAAGGAGTTCGGGAAGGTCACTTCCGGCGAGAAGCCTCGGTTTTCGCTGAATTCAGTGCTGGAAACGATCGAGAATTCCGCCAAGCCGGTGGTCGCGGCGATTCACGGGACCGCGTTCGGAGGGGGGCTGGAAACAGCGATGGCTGCGCACTATCGCGTGGCGGTCGCCGCGGCACAGGTGGGGCAGCCCGAGGTGAAACTGGGGATCATTCCGGGTGCTGGCGGTACGCAAAGACTGCCGCGTCTCGCGGGAGTGGCGAAGGCCGTCGAGATGTGCGCGTTCGGCGAACCCATCGATGCGAAGACCGCGCTCGGCGCGGGAATCATCGACAAGATCGTCGAGGGCGATCTGCTCGCCGGAGCGAGCGAATTCGCCAAGAGCGTGGCGGCGAAGCCGGCGCCGAAGACTCGCGAGCGGAACGAAAAACTTCAGGACGCGGCAGCCAATACAGCGATCTTCGCGCTGGCGCGCGAGCAGGCACGCAAGACGCGGCGCGGGCAGTTGGCGCCGCTCTCGTCGATCGACGCGGTGGAAGCCGCGACCAAGCTACCCTTCGCCGACGGGCTCGCGCGCGAGGCGGAGATCTTCCGCGTGTGCCTGTTCTCCACGCAATCGAAAGCGCTGATTCACGCGTTTTTCGGCGAGCGAACGGTCGCCAAGATTCCGGACATTTCCAAGGAGACGAAAACATACGAGGTCAGACGCGCGGCGATCATCGGCGCGGGTACGATGGGCGGCGGAATCGCCATGAACTACGCGAACGCGGGGATTCCCGTGATCGTCAAGGAGACCGCGCAGGACGCGCTCGACCGCGGCATGGCGACCATCCGCAAAAATTACGAAAATTCCGTGAAAAAGGGACGATTTTCGCAGGCCGTGATGGATCAGCGTATGGCGCTGATCACGCCGCAGCTCACATACGGCGGCTTCGAGCAGGCCGACATTATCGTGGAAGCGGTGTTCGAAGGAATGGCGCTCAAAAAACAGATATTCGGCGAGATCGACGCGATCGCCAAGCCGGATTGCGTCATGGCGTCCAACACTTCGACGCTCAGTATCGACGAGATCGCGTCGGCGACCCGGCGTCCGCAGATGGTGGTGGGGCATCATTTCTTCAGCCCGGCGAACGTGATGCGGCTGCTCGAAATCGTACGCGGGAAGGCGACCAGCAAGGAAGTGATCGCGACGTCGATGGCCCTGGCCAAAAAGCTGAACAAGGTTGGAGTGCTGGCGGGAAATTGCCGCGGATTTATCGGGAACCGCATGATTCACTGCTACGGGCGCGAGGCGCAGTTTTTAGTCGAGGAAGGCGCGTCGCCTGAGCAGGTCGACCACGCGCTGTATGATTTCGGGATGGCGATGGGACCGCTGGCGATGGGCGACCTGGCGGGGCTCGACGTGGGCTGGCGGATTCGCAAGGAGTTCAGACACCTGGAAAAGCCGGGAGTGCGCATTCCGCACGTGGCCGACCGCCTATGTGAGATCGGGCGCTACGGTCAGAAGACCGGCAAGGGGTGGTATCAGTACGACGCCGAGCGGAAGCCGTCGCCCGATCCGGAAGTGAACGCACTGGTCGAGCAGGTGGCCAAGGAATTCGGGATCGAGCGTCACGCGATCACCCACGAAGAGATCATCGAGCGCACGATTTACGCGCTGGTGAACGAAGGCGCGCGCATCCTGGAGGAAGGGATCGCACTGCGTGCAGTGGATATCGACATCGTGTATCTGAACGGCTACGGATTCCCGGCGTGGCGCGGAGGGCCGATGTTTTATGCCGATACCGTCGGCCTGAATCACGTGCTGGCGAAGGTCGAGGAGTTCGAGAAACGGCACGGGCCGGATCTGTGGGCGCCGGCGCCGCTGCTGAAGAAGCTGGCCGAATCCGGGAAGACGTTCGAGGCGTGGGACAAAGATAAGGAATCGGCGGCGGGGGCGTAGACCCTGCGTATCACGGGACACGCTGGCCAGCTCGCCGGGTTATTCGAAGATGGCGGCGCGCTTCTTGGCGGAGAGCGGCTCGTTCAGCGCTTCCATCATCGGACGCATCGCTTTGAAGTGCTTGATCAGCTCCGGCAGAATCTTGGGCGTGGTGGCGACCTTCCCTTCGAGTGTGGTCCAGTAAACCCAGCGCTTGCGCTTCAGCAGATCTCCGGCAGGGTGCTCGCAGGGAAACCCTTTCGGCATGCGCGTGAGCGAGTCGCCGTGCATTTCGCCCATGAGTTTCTCGGCCGGCCGCGCGAGCTTGCGGAACGCTTCGTGATTTTCGGCGAGCCAGGAGCGGACGGCGAACATCTGCTCGGGCGATGGCTCATAAACTCCACCCGCGATGCCGACGCCATCCACGCCGATGGAGAAAAAATATCCCGCGGAGGTTCCGTGGCCGCCCGCACCTTCCCTGGCGCCGCTTCGGCGCGAAAAGCCGGCGGCAATGTGTGTTTTGTACGGCGATTTGTCGGCGCTGAAACGGATGTCACGATAAATGCGGTACACCGCCTTCTTAGGCTCGGTGATGTATTCCGGTGCAAATTTTGCGAACTCCGCGTTGATTGCGTCCACCAGCGCCAGCATCGGCGCCTTCACTTTCGCCTCAAAAATCTCCTTGCGCGGCTGGAACCACTCGCGATTGTTGTTCTTCTTGAGCCCGCGAAAAAACGTGAGCGCTTCGGGGGAAAACCCGGGAAACATATAATTAGAATAATGCTGTTTCGCCTTCTGGCGATTCCCAACCTTCACGTTTACGTCAATCCCAGGCTCGACCGGTACACGCGTTTCGAGATCGGCGGCCCCGCGCGCGCGGTGCTGGACGCCGATGACGAAGCCGCGCTGGCCGAGGCCTGGAGCGCGATCGAAGGGAGCGGCTGGCCAAGGACCGTGATCGGCGGCGGGACCAACCTGGTCGTCAGCGACTCGGGCTTCCCTGGCGCGGTGATGCGCTACACGGGACGGTCGATCGAGTTCGACGGCGCAATGGTGCGCGTGGGCGCGGGCGCGGTGCTTCAGGACCTGGTGGACGCATCGATGGCGCACAGGTTGAAGGGCCTGGAGACGATGACTGGAATTCCCGGATGGGTGGGAGGCGCGATCTACGGTAACGCGGGAGCTTACGGTCACTCGATTCATGAGCGCGTCGAGAGCGTAAGATTTTTTGACGGCCGCGCGTTCCGCGAAATCGGGAACGGCGAATGCGAGTTCCGCTATCGCGAGAGCATTTTCAAGCGGCGCAAGGAATGGATCGTGGTTTCGACGGCGCTGCGATTGTCGGAATCGGGCGAAAATCTGCGCGCTGCCGCGGACAGCATTCTGAAAATCCGCAACGCGAAATATCCGCCCGAGATGCGCTGTGCGGGAAGCATTTTTAAGAACCTGCTGTTTGCCGACCTGCCGGAAGAGGTGCGCGCGCGCGTGGCCGAATCCGTGATCCGCGAAGGGAAGGTCCCCTCGGCGTACTTTCTGGAGCAGGTGGGGGCGAAGGGAATGAGCGATGGCGCGATTCGCGTGGCGGATTATCACGCCAACCTCATCTACAACACCGGCGGCGGAACCGCGCACCAGTTGCGCATGATGATCTGCGAGCTCAAGAAGCGAGTGCGCGAGCAGTTCGGCGTCGAGCTTGAGGAAGAAGTGCAGTACGTCGGGTAATGGCGTGGTTAATTTACTGCAATCCTTACGCCGCGCTGGGTTGACGCACTTCCCACCGTAATCACGACGGGGAGATCGCCGGGCGCGAGATACCCCGCAGGGATCTGGACGTTGATCTGCAACAGGCCTGGGTAATTCACGACCGGACCGGCGTAAAGCACCGGGGCCGAATAGCCGCCGATGGTCGCGCTGACCGGCAGTGCAGCGACGCCCAGGCCGGTTCCGTAAAAAGCGACGATGGAGCCGCGGGCGGCGGGGTTGGAGATCGAGTTCAGCGTGCCGTCCTGGTTGTTGGCCAGGGCCTGACCGCTCGAATCGGCGAAGAGCGCCGGCGCCGCGGCTGCGATGGCCACAGACAACTGGGCGAGAAGATTTCCGTTCGACAGGATTTCGATCTGTGCAGTGGATCCCGCGAGCTGCGCGGGCGCGACGACCAGGACCGCGGCATTGGTGATGGAAAGAATCTGCGCGGCGACCTGGTTGAACGTCACCTGCGTTACTGAAGATTGGGCCGGCGTGAGACCCGTACCCAGCAGATCGACCAACGTTCCGGGCGCGACAGGCCCCGGTAGCAGGCTTGCGGCGTTGACTGCCGAAACCCGGAGGGTTAGGGGCGCTGAAGCAGAAGGGGTGAGCTGGCGGACACGGTTGTTTTCAAGATCGGCGACGTCGAGGTTGCCTCTCGAATCGAGCGCAACGTCCCAGGGGAAATTGAGTTCGGCGAGCGTGCCTGGTCCACCGTCGCCGGAAAAACCAGCCGAGCCGTTACCGGCAATCACCGACACGTTTCCGGCAATGTCCACGTGCAAAATCTGCTGAAGTCCGGTATCGGCCACAAACACGTCGCCCGAGGGCGCCACCGCAACGCCGCGGGGAATGTTCCAGGAGCCTTCGCCGACAGTGGTGATTGCGCCGCCGGGAGCGATTCGGTCCACGCGCGCGGCGCCCGCCTCTGTGACGTATAGGCTTCCGGCGGCATCGAGGGCGAGACCGCGCGGCGAGGCCAGATTCGCCGCGAGCGTGATGGTCGCGCCCGCGCTCAACTCGACCACCGCTCCGGCGCCGGCGTCGGCGATGAAGACGTTTCCGTGGGAATCGGCCAGCGCGTAGACCGGAGAGACCAGGTTCGACGCGCTCACCGGGAAGATCAGGCCCGCCGTGTTGACGACGCGCACGCGGGCGTTGCCGGTGTCGGCGATGTACAGATCGCCGAACGGGTCCACCGTGACCGATTCCGGCGAGTTGAGCTGCGCCGCGGGCGCGGGACCGTTATCGCCGCTGTTGCCGGGCGAGCCTGACCCCGCAACGGTGCTGATGTTGCCTTTCAAGTCGATTTTGCGGATGCGGTGATTGTCGCGATCGGCAATATAGATGTTGCCGGCGGAATCGACGGCGACGCCGGCGGGGTGATTCAGACGCGCGAGCGTGGCGGGACCGCCGTCGCCGTGCGCGAAGCTGCCTCCGCCCGCGATCATCGTGCTCGGACCGGAAAACGAAACGTGCCATGCCGCTCCCGTGCTCGCAGCGTAGAGGGTGGAATCGAAGGCGCAGACGACATCCTGCGCGTTGAACGTGATCGCATAAGCTTGCGCGCTGGCGGGCATCACAACGATTTCGCCCGCGCCGGGATCGGCCGCGTAGAGCGTTCCGAAATGATCGAAAGCCAAACCGGTGGGCGTGGCCGCACGCGCGAAGGTCGCGATCACGTTGTTGGCGATCCTGCGGATGGCGTGATTGCCGCTGTCGGCGAAATACACGGCTCCGCTGGCGTCGACCGCGATTCCGGCCGGAAAGGAGATCTGTGCAAGGGTTGCGGGACCGCCATCACCCGAGAATCCGCCCGCGCCCGTTCCCGCAACGGTGGTCAGCGACCCGTCGGGCGCGAGGTGAAAAACGCGCTGTCCGTTGAAATCGGAGATGTACAGCGATCCGCGGCCGTCCCAGGCGACATTGCGCGGCGCCGAAAGCGCCATGGCGGTGGCGGCGCTGCCTTCGTTCGCTCCTCCCGGCGCAAGCGCGCCACCGCCGGCGACGGTCGCGATGTTTCCGTCGGGAGTGACGCAGCGCACGCGCGCGTTGCCCAGGTCGGCAATATAAAGGTTTCCTACGCCGTCGAGCGCCAGGCCGTAAGGCGAATTGAGCTGCGCCGACGCCGCAGGACCGCCGTCGCCCGAAAATCCCGCGATCCCTGTGCCGGCCACAGTCGTGATCACGCCGGCGGGTGAAACCTTGCGTACGCGATGATCGCCCGCATCCGAAATGTAAGTGTTGCCGGCGAGATCGATGGCGATACCTTCCGCCTGAACCAGAATCGCGAACGTTGCCGGCCCGTTGTCGCCGACCCAGTCGCTGCCCGCAACAGTTGTGATGCCATACGATCCTGCTGCGAACAGCGTGAGCGGCAAAAAAGCGAACAGCCCGATTCGCATGTCTTTAATCAAGTGCGAACAGCGGGAAAATTCTCTCACCTTTTGGCGATAAGCATCGCGTGAGAAGATGTTTCGCTTCCTTGTTGCTGTGGACTTGCGTAGCTTTCGCGCAGGCTCCCTTGAAATTCAAGACCCGCGAGATCCTGGCGCCGGGCGCGCCGATCGAGGAGCTTTCACCGGCCGGCGGCCGCGGACACCTGCTTTTGCAGTTCGAAGGCGCTCCGGGACCCGTGCGGGTTGCCGAATTGAAACGGCGCGGGGTCGCTGTCTTGCAGGATGTTCCCGAAAATGGCCTGCTGGTGTTTGTCGACGGGCGCGTGAGGGTGGAAGGACTGGGAATCCATTATGCCGCGGCCATCGATCCGGCCGATAAGATTAGCCCGCTGGTGAAGGCAGACGCATTTGCGGTTACAGAATTTCATCCGGATGTCGATATGAACCGGGCGCGCGAACTGGTACTGAACCTGGGAGCCGAGCTGCGCGAGAATCCCGACCTGCTTTCGCATCATTTATTACTGCGGACAGGGCGGCTCGCGGATTTGGCGAAGCTCGACGAAGTCGCCTATATCTTTCCGGCGTCGAGCGAATTGATCCACGGCGTGCCGACGCGTCCCTGCGCGGGGGCGCTGACCACCAACGGCACGACGTCGCAGGCGATTCCGGTGTATGGAAAGTGGGCCAGCGCGTCCCCCGTGATCGGCTACGTCTTCAGCCACATCACTACGCAGCTTCCCGCGGCGGAAGTGGAGTCCGAAATCGAGCGAGCCATGGCGGTGTGGGCGAGCGTGATCCAGGTGACCTGGGTTCAGGGCACCGACGCGACGGCTCCCCAGACGGTGAACATTCTGTTTGCGACCGGAGCACACGGCGACAGCTTTCCATTCACCGATCCGAGTGTGCTTGCGCACACCTTCTATCCCGACCCGCCGAACCCGGAACCCATCGCGGGCGACATGCATTTCGACGACGCCGAGACGTGGAAAGTGGGTGTGAACACAGACGTGTTCAGCGTCGCGCTGCACGAGCTCGGTCATGCGCTGGGGCTCGGCCATTCCGATAATCCCGATGCCGTTATGTATCCTTACTACAAAATTTCTTCCACGCTTTCGCCGATCGATATCGCGGCGATTCAGAGCATGTACACGCCGCAGAGCGCCAATAGCAGAACCTCACCGAGTCCGAGTCCGAGCCCGACTCCGAGTCCGAACCCGGCGCCGGCTCCGACGCCCGCGCTGACGCTGGCGGTTGTGCCGCCGGCTTCACCGACCAGCTCGTCAAGCATCAACTTGAGCGGCACGACAAGCGGCGGAAAGAGTCCCATCGTGGTGACATGGTCGGCGAACGGCACGTCGGGCACGGCCTTGGGTTCGGCCTCGTGGATCGTCGCTCAGATTCCGTTGAACGCGGGAAACAACACGATCACGGTGACGGCGACGGACAGCTCCGGCGCACACGCGTCGCAAGCGGTGACGGTCACGCGGCAGAGCGCCGCCCCCACACCATCACCGTCGCAACCATCTCAGCCTACCCAACCCGGCAGCGGGCCGATCATGCTGGCGATCACCTCGCCCGGATCGACATCCGTATCCACTTCCGCAGCCTCGATCACTTTCAGAGGAACGACGACGGGGCCGGTCGCCTCGGTCGCCTGGTCGAACGGTTTCGGACAGTCCGGCGTGGCGCTGGGAACGTCGAACTGGAGCGCGGGCATTCCGCTACTGACGGGATTCAACGCGATCACCATCACGGCGGCCAGCGCATCGGGCAGCACAGTGACGCGCAGCGTCACGGTGACGCGAAACTGAGGCGGATCACTCGAGTCCCATCTGCGCCAGCCGGTAGCGCAGCGCATTGCGGGTCAGTCCCAACAGGCGCGCGGCCTGACTCTTATTGCCGTTGGCGCGCTTCAAGGCTTCCTTGATCAGCGACTGCTCGAACTCGTCGAGCGTCATGCCTTCCGGCAAAAAATTGTCGGCGGCGGCGGGACGATGGCGCGCCGCGGCGGTGTCGATGCGGATGTCCGCGGCTTCCACCTTGGGGCCCTGCGCCAACAGGATGCTGCGCTCGACCACGTTTTCCAGCTCGCGGACGTTTCCCGGCCAGTGATAACTCATCAGGCGCTCCATCGCATCCTCGCTGATCTCGCCGCCGAATTTCTTGGCGAAGTGCTCGACCAGATACGGAATGTCCTCCTTGCGCTCGCGCAGCGGAGGAATATCGAACGGGACAACGTTGAGCCGGTAATACAGATCCTCGCGAAAAGTTCCCTGCTCGAGCGCCGCGCGCAGATCGACATTGGTCGCCGCGATGACGCGCACGTCGGTGTGCAGGGTCTTGTTGCTGCCCAGGCGCTCGAACTCGCGGTCCTGCAAAACGCGCAACAGCTTCACCTGAATGGCCGCGGGCACGTCGCCGATTTCGTCGAGAAAAACTGTTCCTGTGTCGGCCTGCTCGAATTTGCCCGGCTTGGAGGTGTTGGCGCCGGTGAACGCACCTTTTTCGTAGCCGAACAGCTCGGATTCCATCAGGTTTTCGGGGATCGCCGTGCAGTTGATCTTGACGAACGGGCGATCCCTTCGCGGAGAATGATGGTGGATCGCGCGCGCGATCATGTCCTTGCCGACTCCGCTTTCCCCGGCAAGCAGCACAGTGGCGCGCGTGCCGGCGACGCGCGCGATGGTCGCGAAAATCTCCTGCATCGCCGGGCTGCGGCCGATGATATTTTCGAACTGGTATTTCTTGCCGAGTTGCGCGCGCAGCTCGCGATTTTCGTCACGCAGCTTGCTCACTTCGAGCGCTTTTTCCACGACTACGCTGAGATGGTCGAGCGAAAACGGCTTGGGCAGAAAATCCACCGCGCCCTTCTTCATGGCCTCGACTGCGTTTTCAACCGTCCCGAACGCCGACATGACGATCACCGGCGCGTGCGAATTCTGCGCGCCCAGCTTTTCGAGCAATGCCAGACCATCCATGCCCGGCAACTTCAGGTCGGTGAGGATAAGATCGACGTCGCCCGCGTGCTTAATTCCTTCCTCCGCGGTGCCCGTCGCGGTGACCTGATAACCCGCCGACCCGAGGTGCATGCCGACCACGCGCCGGAGCTTTTCTTCGTCTTCGATGACCAGGATCGATTGTGAGTGCATTTCCTTATTGTTAAAGCGATCTGATGCCCGAGTCCATCTTCCAGGATGCTGTCGCTAACTCATCGCCGCAGGCAGAATTACCCGAAACACGCTGCCCTCTCCCAAGGTACTCTCCACCGCGATATGTCCGCCGTGCTCGTCCACGATTTTCGAACAGATCGCCAGTCCCAGGCCGGTGCCTTCGGGCTTGGTGGTGAAGAACGGATTGAAGATGCTCTCCAGGTTCTTCGGGTCGATGCCCGACCCTCGGTCGATCACCGCGATCTCCACGTTATTTTCGATCAGCCGCGTCTTCACGGTGACGACGGCGCCGGAGGGGCTGGCCTGCGCGGCGTTGGTGAGCAAGTTGGCGACGACGCGCTCCATTAGCTCGCTGTCGAAGGCCAGCGGAGGGATGGCGGGGTCGTAATTTTTGTAGACAGTGATGCTCGAGGCCGCGCCGATTTTTTCGCGCTCGAAACGCTCGATCGCGCGGTCGAGCATGGCGGACAGATCGCCGGTTTCACGCCTCAAACTCTGCGGCCGCGCGAAATCGAGGAAGCGCGTGATGAGCGAATTGGTGCGATCGACTTCTTCGCGAATGAATCCCGCCATCTCACGCGCCACGTCGTTTTCCTTTTCGACGCTGCGCGCGAGCATCTCGGCCGAAGTCTTCATGGTGCCCATCGGATTGCGCAGCTCGTGCGCGAGGCCCGCGGTCAACTGTCCCAGCGCGGCGAGGCGTTCCGAGCGGCGCACCTGCGCCTCGGCTTCCTTCAGATTCCGGTTGGCGTCGGCGAGCTCGGCGGCGGCGCGCTGATACTTGATGGCCTCCTCGCGCTTGGCTTTGGCGAGCTGGTGGGTGAGATAGCTGACCAGCAGGACGGAAAGCATGCGCAGTGCCAGCTCCAGTTGTTCATCGGGGAGGATGACGTACTGAGGCTCGGTGGGATCGCCGGCGAACATCGCGTTGTGCTGCCAGATGAACGCCAGGAACGATAAATCCAAAAGGCACGCGATGACGGCGACGACCGCGGTTCCGAGCAGGCTGAAATTTGCCGCCGCGGAGATCACCGGAAGCAGCAGCATCACCCAGTAGCTGCTGCGAATTCCGAACGGCCACGGCTGGCTGAGAAAGATCAACGGATAACACAGCAGCAGGTCGATCACGATCGCCAGTCGAGCGCCGATGCGCGGCTCAAACACCTGCACCGCGCCGATCAGGATCAGAATCGTGATGACCAGCGGCGACTGGCCCGGGCTGAACACGGCGAGCGCGGTGAACAACACCAGCCAGATCAAGTAATCCGGCCGCAGGAAGCTTCGCCAGTCGAACCGCACTTTACATCACCAGCAGCGCGGCCATCAGCTCGATGCCGTCCCACAGATTCTGAATGCGTAGATTTTCGTTGAAGGAGTGCTGATTGTCGTCGTGATTGGCGGTGGGCACGCCGATGGTGACCGAACCCAGGATACGCTCGACAATCTCGCGCGGATCGCTGCCGCCGCTGGTGGGCATCAATACGGTCGAGCCGCGCGCAGAGATGGTGGTCCGGATGATCTCCTGCGAGATGGGCAGGTCCATCGAGGTTCGCACCGCGTTGTAGCCGCCTTCTTCGACCATCACTTTTGCGACGCGCGCGTGCGACATGCGCTCTTGTGGCGTGGGGTCGCGATCCACGATGAAATATCCCTGCTTGCGCATGTGGTCGATCAGGCGCTCGGCGGTAACGGCGTGGTCCATGCCTTTCACCAGGCGCATATCGATGCTGGCGGTCGCGGTGGAGGGGATCACGTTGGATGCGCCGTGGCCGGGAACGCGAGCGCTGGCCATGCCGCGGACATTGAGCGAGGGAAGGTTGATCAGCTCCATCAGCGTCTTCGGCGCGTTTTCGGTTGAGCCGAGCCACAACTCGCGCATGATGTCGGGGTCCGTTTGCGGCGCGTCGGCAATGGCGCGCTTTTCGGTCTCGCTCAGCGGCACGATTCCGTTGTAGAAATGATCCATCAGCACGCGGCCGCTGTCGTCCTTCATGGAAGCGAGCAGCCGAGCCAGCATCATCGCCGGATTCGGCGCCCAATTACCGTAATGCCCGCTGTGCAGCTCGTGCTTGGGGCCATAAACGGTGATATCGACGGTGGTGATGCCGCGCGCGCCGAAGGTGAGCTGCTGGCGGCCGGTCTGATGCACGGGCCCGTCGCAGAGCAGCCACAGGTCGCCCGAAAAAAGCCGTTTGTTCGCCGCGAGAATTTTCCCCAGGTTGATCGAACTCTCTTCTTCTTCGCCTTCAAAAACAAACTTGACGTTCGACTTCGTTTTGACGCCGGCGGCATGGATGGCGTCGAGCGCGGCGATCATTTGATACACGCCGAGCTTGTCATCGCCGGCCGAGCGGGCGTAGATTCTCGTTTCGGGATCGAAATGCGACGCGGGAACCGGGATCACGCGGCCGTCCTGGTCGAGCGATCTGTCGCGCAGCACCGGCTCAAACGGCGGCGTCACCCATTCCTTGGGATCGAGCGGCTGCCCGTCGTAGTGGGCGTAAAACACGATCGTGCGCCTCGCGCCCGGCGTCCGTATTTCGCCGAACACGACGGGGTTCGAATCAGGAACGGAAACGAGTCGCGTCGGAACTCCGCGTTTTTCGAGCATGCGCGCGATAAATTCTGCGTTGCGCTGGATGTTATCGCGGTCGCCGGCGATGTTGGGGATGGAAAGGAAGGCGATGAATTCGTCGATGATGGCGCGTTCGTGCGTTTCGCGCCAGTGGCGTGCGGCTGTTGCGGCGTTGTTCGATTGCGCGAGCGCGGTTCCGGCGAGCGCAAAGGCGGCATACACAACACGGGACAGCCGTTTCACATCTCCCTCCGGTTTTCAAGCGACTTCGACATGGTCACCTGGTCGGCGAACTCGAGATCGCTGCCCACCGGGATGCCCATGGCGATGCGCGTCACTTTCAGATCCATGGGCTTGAGCAAGCGCGAAAGGTACACCGCGGTCGCTTCACCCTCCACCGTCGGATTCGTCGCGAGAATGATTTCTTTCACTTCGCCCCGCGAGATGCGCTCGACCAGCGTCTTGACGTTCAACTGCTCGGGGCCGATGCCGCGCAGGGGCGAAATCGCGCCGCCCAGCACGTGATACAGGCCATCGAAAGTGCGCGTCGTCTCGATGGGCAGAATATTATGCGGCTCTTCGACGACGCAGATGACGCTTCGATCACGATGCGGGTCGCGGCAGAAGGGACACAGTTCGGCATCGGAGATGTTGCCGCATTCGGCGCAGACGCCCAGGTTGTCTTTTACATCCAAAAGGGCGGCGGAAAGCCTCGCGGCCTGCTCGCGCGGTGAGCGCAGCACATGAAACGCCAGCCGCTGTGCGGATTTTTGTCCGATGCCGGGAAGGCGCTTGAATTCGTCGATCAGCCGCTGCAACGGTTCCGCGAAATCGGGCATGGAAGATCAGAGCAGGCCCGGCGGCAGGCCCATTCCGCCGAGCATTCCGCCGACTTTCTGCTGCGTCTCCTCATCGACCTTCTTGGCGGCTTCGTTGCAGGCGGCCATCACCAGGTCCTGAAGCATCTCCACGTCTCCGGCGACCTCGGGATCGATCTTCACGCCGGTGACGTTCTTGTGGCCGTCCATTTTCACGCTGACCATGCCGCCGCCGGAGGTGGCTTCGACGCGGATCAGCGCGATCTCCTCCTGCATCTTCTGCTGCATTTTCTGCGCCTGCTGCATCATGGCCTGCATGTTTCCGGGCATCTTCATAAATCAGTTCTCCCTCAGATTCCGGACCGCGCGCACCTGGCTGTCCGGGAAAGTTTCCTGAAAGCGGCGGACCTCGGGATGCGCCAATGCGCGCGCGTGGGCGTCGTCGGCAACCGGCGCTGTCGCCGTCGTCGCCTGGATGGGCACGGCTGCCGCGGGTTCGCCCGCCCGCACCGTGATCTTCACCGCGCCAGCCACGCGGCGCACGGCGGCCTCGAACTCGGGCTGCTTCAGGTACAGCACGTACATCTTCGGCGTGGTGACGCTCAGCTCGCCGGGCGCTTCAGCGATCTCGGAATGCTCCAGCGCGTCGGCCACGTGCATCTGCCGGGCTTCGATGAGCGCGGCATGAAGACGCGAGCGGATGTCGCCTGAAGGCACGGCCAGTTCCGACCCCTCGAGACGGAACTTCCTAATGGGCTTCTTGGGTTCCGAAGGAGCCGACGGCGTCGGCGCGGACGAGCCGCCCAGCGACGCCAGCGCTTCCTCGATCGACTGCAATTTTCCCGCGTGGACCATGCGCAGCAGCCCGATTTCGAGATGCAGCCGTGGCTGCAATGACGTTTGCAGGTCGCTGAACAGGTCGAGCGAAAGTTGCAGGAAGCGCGTCAGGTCTTCTTCGCTGAACTGCGCAGCGGTTTGGGCGAGCTTGGACTGCTCCGCGGGCGAGGCGGCCACGAGTTTCGTCCCCGTGCCTGAAATCTTCACCACCAGAAGATTGCGGAAATAGCGCGCCAGCTCCCGCGCGAAGTGCTGCAAGCTGCGGCCATTCGATTCGAGTTCGCTCACGATGTCCAGCATCTTGCGCGCATCGCTTGCAACCAGCGCGGCGGCGACCTGGTCGAGCGATTCGAGCGAAAACATGCCCAGCAAGGAACGCAGTTCGGCAGAATTCAGCGTGGTCCCGCAGCAGGCGATGGCCTGGTCGAGCGCCGAAAGCGAATCGCGCACGCTCCCTTCGCCGGCCTGCGCAAGAACGCTGAGCACTTCATCGTCGGCCTGGATCCCTTCCTGTTCCATAATCCAGCGCATGCGATTGACCAGCTCGGCGAAATCGACTGAGCGAAAGCTGAACTGCTGGCAGCGCGAAGCGATGGTGGAAGGGATTTTGTGCGCCTCGGTGGTGCACAGAATGAAAACCACCCACTCGGGCGGCTCTTCGAGAGTTTTCAAAAGCGCGTTGAATGCCTCCGGAGTGATCTGGTGCGCTTCGTCGATGATGAATACTTTATAGCGGTCGCGCGCCGGTCGGAAGCGGACGTTTTCCCGGAGCTCGCGCATCTCGTTGATACCGCGATTCGAGGCCGCGTCGATCTCGATCACGTCCATGCTCGATCCGGAGGCGATCTCGACGCAGCTCGCGCACTTTCCGCACGGCGTCTCGGTCGGACCAAGTTCGCAGTTGAGGCAGCGCGCCATGATACGCGCGACCGTGGTCTTTCCCGTGCCTCGCTGGCCGGCGAAAATGTAGCCGTGCGCGATGCGCCTCTGCGTGATCGCGTTTTCAAGCGTGGTCTTGACGTGCTCCTGGCCGATCAGCTCGGAGAAATTTTGCGGACGATATTTGCGCGCGATGACCTGGTACATGAATCGGGGTCGAATTTCATGGTATCAGCCCGGCGGGTTAAAGCAGATCGCCGCCGCGGCGATGCCGTTCGATGATGCGCTCGAGCCGCACGATCGACGCGGCGACCTCCTGCGCAAGCCACTGCAACTCGGTCTGACCGGGACCCGGTTTCCGGCGACGCTTTTCCCACGGTTCCCCTAGGGCTTGTAAGTCGCCGCGAGCCTCATGTTTCCGATACAGGCGCATGGTGCGCCGCTCGGCCTCCCACATTTGCGCGTCGCAGTCGTCCGGAACCATTGACCCCCCGATCCTACTTGCGGGCGGTGACCGTGATTTCGGCGTGCGCCGCCGCTGCGGCCAGCCGCACTACGCCCACCGCGGTCCGCGTGGGAAGCGGCTCGTGAAAGAACTGCGTGTATACCGCGTTGAAGCGCTGAAACAAGTCCATATCGGTGAGGTACACCTGCACGGAGACGACGTCGGAATAGTCCATGCCGCCGGCCTGGAGCACATCATGGATGTTCGTGAAGCACTGTCGGATCTCGTCTTCGAAATTCGCCGGCACCTTGCCGTCTTTGCCGACGCCGATCTGTCCCGAGACGTACAGCGTGTCGCCGTAGCGGAGTCCGGCGCTGAAAACTTTCCCTGGCTGCTTGCCCGCCGGCGTGATCACCTTCATCTTGGATTGGCCCGCGGCGTAAACCAGCGCCGCCAGCGCCACTGCAGAGATCAGAAGTTTCCAACCGAGTCGTATGCGAGTCATGGATGCCATCTTATCCCAGATCGCTGCCCGATTCCGCCGCTCCGGGGACCGTCCGGATTGCCGCCTTGTCTCGCTTTAAGCGCTCGCCAAGACTCGAAACGTTTGCGCGCGGAATTTCACCAGTCCGATGGAGGTTAACCGCAGAAAATCGAATGTGTTGCTAGCCCCGACGGTACCTCCGTCCTGTGTCATTTTCTTCCGGTACCCTATTGCCGAAATCGACACGTGTGAGTAAAACTCGTACAGAAGCGCCGGTGGGTTCGCCGGTTGAGGTAACCAGAGTGAGCCAATACAATTCCCCTGCTGAGCGTCGCCACTCGGATCGATTCCCGATTCAGCGGGAGGTGCGCTACCGAGTGCTCAATAAACGCAGCGCTGATGAGACCGGTGATGGACGAACTATCAACATCTCGAGTTCCGGCGTGCTGTTCACCTCGGATCGCATGCTGCTGCCCGGCCGCCGTCTGGAGCTTTCCATCAGTTGGCCGGCGCAACTCGACAATAAGTGCGCGCTGAAGCTGGTGGCGCGCGGCCGCGTGGTGCGCTTCGAGCCGGGACGCACGGCCATCGAGATCCAGCAGTATGAATTCCGCACCCTTGGGCCGCCCGGACCGCGGCTGGTCCGCTGAACGGTTAGATTTCCGAAAAAGCCCGGCCGTGTCATCGCGAAGTAATAGTTCCGTGCTACTCTCGCGTCTATGAAACTCGCTATCGCCGGGGTTTGTGTGTTCGGAGTTTTGTGCTTCGCGCAATTTGAAACTTCGGAAGTGGTTGGCACTGTGCGGGATGCATCGGGATCACCCGTCGGGAAGGCCAAAGTCGCGCTCATCAATGAGGAGACCGGGATTCAAACCACCGCGACCACGGACGAGTCCGGCAACTACGATTTTTTTAACGTCAAGGTTGGCCGTTACACAGTCACCGTCGAGAAGGAGGGTTTCGCCAAGTTCACCACCCCGGCGGTGAAGGTCGATGTCGAGGCGCGCCAGCGCGTGGATGCGACCTTGCAGGTCGGAGTGGTCACGAATTCGATCACCGTGGAGGCAGCCGCGGCCGCGCTCGACACGGATACGAGCGAACACAGCCAGGTGATCAATACGCAACAGGTAGTGGAGCTGCCGCTCAACGGCCGCAATTACGCCGATCTGGCGCTGCTGGCGACGAACACGGTCAAGTCCCCTATCGCGATTTCATTTTCGGCCAGCGGAACGCCGCGCGAAGGCTCCTTCAACGTGAACGGGATGCGCAGCACGTATAACAACTTCCTGCTGGACGGCCTGGACAACAACATGTACGGCACCAGCAACCAGGGGTATTCGTCGCAGACCGTGCAACCGTCGCCCGACGCGCTCGCCGAGTTCAAGGTGATTACGAGCAACTTCAGCGCCGAGTATGGGCGTGTGGGCGGAGCCGTGGTGAACGCCGTCATGAAATCGGGCACGAATCAGTTTCACGGCGCAGGCTGGGAATTCTTGCGCAACACGGACCTGAACGCGGACGGATTTCAGTTTTCGCCGCTCCTGCGCAAGCCGACGCTTCAGCGCAATCAGTTCGGCCTCGATATCGGCGGTCCCTTCATCAAGAACAAGCTGTTCTTTTTCGGCGATTACGAAGGCTACCGCCAGTTGCAGAACTATCTCAATTTCGACTCCATTCCCAGCGGGAACGACCGGCAAGGAATCCTCCCGGTCACCGTGGTCGATCCCCTGACGCAGAAGGTTTATCCCGCCAGCACGCCGATACCGATCCAGCAACTGAATCCGTTCGGGTATTACGCGCTGAGCAATCTCCCTGCGGTGAACGTCGGCAACGCGGCCACCAATCGCGCCAGCAACGATGAAGCCCTGCTGCTGATCCGCGATTACAGCGACAAGTACGACGGTAAAGTCGATTACCAGATCAACGACAAGATGACTGCGTTCCTACGCTGGAGCCAGCGCAAAGACGTCCAATATTACGCACCCGACCTCACTGGACCTTCCGGCGGCGACGGCAACGGCTACATCCACACCGTCGACCAGAACGCCTCGATCGGTTACACCTGGACCGTCAGCCCGACCTCGATCTTCGAAGCGCGCTTCGGATTCACCCATGTGCTAGCGGGGAAAGAACCGCCCTATATCGGCGGCCCGAGCCTGCAATCCATGTTCGGATTCACAGGCTTGCCGACCTCGTCGGATCTGACGGGCGGGCTGAACACGCAATCGATCAGCGGATTCGGAACCGCGATCGGGCGGCAAACCAGCAATCCGCAGTTCCAGAATCCCACCTCTTTTGATCCCAAGTTCAATTTCTCCAAGCAGCTCCGCTCGCATTCGCTGAAGATGGGCTATGAGCTGACCATCATCCGCACCGAGGTTCTGGACGTGAATCCGTTGTACGGGCAGGACACGTACGCGGGCCAGTTCAGCAAGCCGACCTGCGGCGACCTGGGCCAAGCCGCCGGCTGCACCATTGCTGCGGATGCGACCAGCTACAATCTCGCCGATTTCATTTTTGGCGTTCCCAGCCAGGTGAACCTGGGCAATCCGCTGGTGACCAATCTGCGCCAGCACGTGCACGCCCTGTATCTTCAGGACGACTGGCGCGTGACTCCGAAACTGACCTTGAACCTGGGGATGCGCTGGGAGTTTGCGACTCCGCTGGTGGATCGCGACAATTACTGGTCGGATTTCGACCCCACCACCGACAAGATGATCCGCGCAACGGGAGGAAGCCTGTACAACCGGTCGCTGACGCATCCCAATTACAATGATTGGGAGCCGCGCTTCGGCTTCGCCTATAACGTGATGTCGAAGACAGTGGTGCGCGGCGGCTACGGCATCAGCTACGACTTCTTCAATCGTCCGGGCAGCGCGATCGAAGGCATAAACGCTCCGCTGGCGCTGTTCGGCGTGCTGACGCAGACCATGCCGCAGGGCGGCCCGCCCCCGGCGAGCTTCCTCACCACCCTTAACAGCTTCAGCACGGGAATCGCGAATCCGTCGAGCTTCAATCCGCTGGTTTCGAACGTCGACTACATTCCGTCGAATTTCCCCTGGTCGTACGTGCAGAACTGGTTCCTGTCGGTGCAGCGGGAGATCACGCAGAACACGCTGGTGGAGATCGCCTATAACGGGAACCACAGCCTGGATCTGCCCATCCTCGCCGATTACAACCAGGCCGCGCCGAACGCGCCGGGAGGGACTCTCAATTATCTGCAGCGCGTGCCGATTCCAACGTTCGGCCCGATCACGTGGGTAGATCCGGCGGGCAACAATCATTACAACGGACTTTCGGCCCGCTTCGAGCATCGCTTCAGCGGCGGATTGTATTTCCTGAACTCGTTCACCTGGGGCAGCGCCATCGGCGATTCCGAACAGGCGCTCGAATATTACGCCGGCGGCGTCGAAGCCAATCCCCAGAACATCCACGATCTGGCCGCCGAGGCCGGACCATCCAGCTTTGACGTGAAGTTCAACAACGTGACCAGCGTCGTGTATCAGATTCCTTTCGGCAAGGGTCTCAAATACGGATCGAGCATGAATCCGGTGCTGGACGCCGTGCTGGGCGGGTGGGAGCTGAACACCATCAACACGGCGCATACCGGCACGCCGTTGAACGTTTACTACAACCCCACGCAGCAGGAAGAAATCAGCTCGCTTTCGAACGATTATCGCGGCGAACCTTTCCTGCGCCCGAACGTCAGCGGCAGCGCGGCGAGCCAGAGCGCTTCGCAGATGCTCAACACGTATTTTGCGGGTTTCAGCTTCGCCACGCCTCCAGGCAATTATCCCTACGGCGATCTGGGCCGCAACGCGTTCCGCGCGCCGGGGCTGGAGCAGTGGGATTTCGCCGCCGACAAATTCTTCCGCATCCGGGAAGTCGCCCGTCTCCAGTTCCGCTCGGAGTTTTTCAATCTGACCAACAAGACCAACTTCGGAATTCCGGGAACGGATATCTCCACCAGCTCGTTCGGCCAGATCCGCGCCACCTACCCGGCGCGGCAGATCCAGTTCGCGCTGAAGCTGCTGTTCTGAGGGCGCGACTAGGGTGAAAAGACAAGCCGCAGCCTTACCGCTGGCGGCTGGCCGGCGCTCCTCGACTCTCCACACGCTTTCAGCCGCCTCGCGTTAGCGAGCGGCTCAATACAGGGTCCGCGACACTTTCGGAGGCGAAGATTAGCCGTGAGCGGCGGCATTTACCGCTCGGCGATCGCCGCACGTCGGGCGACCAGCTCCGCACGCAAAATCGAGCGGTGGCAGCGCGACTCGTCCGCGCAATAGCAGCCAATCGAAAAGTGCGCCTGGTGCGACAACGCGGCGAGCAGATCGAGCGTTCGCGCCGCGTCCGGCTGTTTCAGCTCCGAGCGAAATTTGCGCTCGAACGCTTTCCACGTTTTTTCATCGTCTGAGCTCAGCGCCATCGAGACAAGCTCCTGGCTGGGCGACAAAACCGGCAGCCAGACGTCGTAAAAATCACGCTTGGAAAACTCGGATTTGGGAACTCCGCGCGGCGGACGGCGAACCGTGCCGATACGCAGCCCTTCGCCGGGCTTCCTGGGCGAGCCGAGCCTGACGATTCTGATCACGGGGGATAGTATGCCAGACCCCGGGTGATCCGCGGCACACGGGTTAAACCGCTACCGTTGCTTCCTTCCGGACCTGGCGGGGTTTGCAGCCGCCCGTTGCACGAAGCCCGGAGCCTGACAACTATCCATCCTACCAGGAGCGCGCGCCGCGGCAGCGGTATAATCGACGCCGGGATTTGCGATGCGTTTCTGGGCGGTGATCTTGTTGGCGGCGTGCGTCTGGGGCCAGAGCCTGTCGGACGAGGCGAACACCGTCCTGGCACGCGCGCGCGAGCACGTGCTGCACACCACTACGCGGCTGCCCAAATACGTGTGCCAGGAAACCATCAACCGAACCTACCTCGCCCCCACGCACGCGATTTTTCCCCGGGCGGGAGTGTGTCCCGCGATTCTCGGAAAAGACAATCCCAAGATGCGCATTCTCGCCACTGATCGCCTGCGACTGGACGTCGCCGTCTTCGAAGGCGGCGAACTGGACTCGTGGCCCGCAGCGAGCAAGTTCGATTCGCGTTCCATCAGCGACATCGTCACCAGCGGGCCGATCAGTACCGGAGCGTTCGGAATCAACCTGATGCAGGTTTTCGAGAACGCCGGAGCGAAATTCGAGCTCACCGGGGTCGAATCCGAGGACGGGAGCAGGGTTTTCCTGTATCACTACACCGTGCCGGTTGAAACCAGCCACTACATGGTCTGGACGCTCGCCGGGACGCAGTTGAAAACGGCGTACAGCGGCGATTTTGA
Organism: Bryobacteraceae bacterium; assembly: GCA_035501755.1. Classification (GTDB taxonomy): domain Bacteria; phylum Acidobacteriota; class Terriglobia; order Bryobacterales; family Bryobacteraceae; genus Palsa-187. The sequence goes on from DATJVN010000073.1 coordinate 40,907, forward strand.
CGTGGTCGAGCAGACCGGCGAACTGGAGCGGCTCAAGATCGAGACCGGCCTGCTGCCGGTCGAAGCGGGAATGTGCCGGGCGCAAACGACCAATTTTTACCACCGCGTGACGGTCGGTGACGGCGAGTTCCTGATCCCTCTCCGCAGCATTCTGCGCACCATCCGACTGGATGGGACGGCAACGGAAAGCGTGACTACGTTTTCCGGCTGTCACGAGTACGGCGCCGAATCGACAATCCGCTTCGACCAGGACGATGACGCTGGCGCGGCAGGTCCCGCCGGCGCTGCAGCGCAACCCGCGCAACCCCTGCCCTGGGCCACCGAGGTGGTATTGAAGCTGGATTCGTCTCTCGATACGGATACGATGGCTGCCGGCGACATCGTCTGGGCCAGGATCGCCGCCCCGGTCCGGAAGCCGAAATCCAAAGCGGTCGCGCTCCCGGCCGGGGTCCGGGTGCGGGGTAGAGTTATTCAAGCGCTGCATTCGATCGCCGCGAACCAGGGCTTCGACATCGTCTTGGAGTTCGATCGCTATGAACTCGACCGCGCGGGGGTCCCGTTCGCCGCAATTCTCAAGCCGGGCAGAGCCCGCCTCGCGGGAACGGAAGTATCGTTCCATCCGGCGGAGGGTGGAGGGAAGCTGAGCATCCGCACCAAGGCGTCCCGGATCGTGCTTCCGCGGGGGCTCGAATCGAAATGGATGACGATTTCCCCTCCCAAAACCAGAAGTTGAGAGAGAAAATCTCCCCCGTTTTCGCACCAATCTAGGAGGGTGTTGAAAGAGCGAATAGGCCGGGCCACCGCGCTCTCAAATCGCGCGGGTCTTGAGGCGCGACAGTGATGGAGCGCGTTGGAGCTCTTTTTCACCACCCCTCGACGGCTCAACACGATGAAGCTGCTGATGGTGGACGATTCGGAAGCGGAGCGGCGGCTGTTCCGGATTCTGCTCGAGGAGTCACTGGGGCCGGCGCTCGAATTCTGGGGCGAATCCGCCGGCGCCAGGGGGCTCGAAACATGCCGCGCCGTCGCGCCCGATTGCATCCTGTTGAGCTACAAGCTCCCGGACATGACCGGACTGGATTTTCTGGCGCGGCTTCGCTCCGATGAAGGCGTGTTCCTCGGGCAGGAGGCTGCTCCGCCCGCCGTGGTGATGGTCACGCCGCTGGTGGATGAGGCGCTGGCCGTAACCGCAATGCGAGCTGGCGCGCAGGACTACCTCATTAAAGACCGCATGACCCCGGAAGGTCTGGGCTCGGTGGTGGATCGCGCCATGCAGAAGATGAGCCTGATCCGCCAGATCAAACATGAGCGCGACCGGCTGAGCGCGTCCCTGGCGGAAAAGGAGGTACTACTCCGGGAGGTACATCATCGCGTCAAGAACAACCTCCAGGTGATCGCCAGCCTGCTGCGACTTCAAGCCAGCGCGTTCGGCGACGGCGCGCTTTCCGCGGCGCTGCGCGAAAGCCAGCACCGCGTCGAATCCATGGCGCTGATTCACGAACAGCTCTATGAAACCGACGATCTGCGCGATGTCGACCTGGCCAAGCACGCCTCGCTGCTGCTCAACAATCTGCTCGAATCCTATGGCATCGAAAGCGGGCGCATCGAAGGCCACGTTTCGCTCGAGCCGCTGCCGCTGGGAGTGGATCGCGCCATTCCTGCCGGCCTGATCCTGAATGAGCTGATCTCGAATGCGCTCAAGCACGCCTTCCCCGGCGGGCGACGCGGCTCGATCTGGGTCGAAGGCGGCCGGGGAAAGGGACGTATCGCGGTGTCGGTGCGCGACGACGGAGTGGGCCTGCCGCGGGGTGTTGAACTGCGGCGTCCCAAGTCCCTGGGCCTGGAGATCGTGAATATTCTGACGCGGCAGTTGAAGGGAGAACTGGTGGTGGAATCGGGCGCGGGAACGGCGTTCATTTTTTCGTTCCCGGAAACCTGACGGGACAACCAGGAGTCATGAAAACGAAATCGCATAAAGTGCTGGTGGTGGAAGATGAAGGCTTGATCGCGCACGATATCACCGCGCGGCTCGAGGCGCTGGGCCACCAGGTGATCGCGGCGGTGGGAACTGCCGAGGAGGCCATCGAGAAGGCGGCCGAAGCGGATATCGTGCTGATGGACATCCGGCTGGACGGCCGCGCGGACGGAGTCGATGCCGCCATGGCGATCCGGGAGCGCTATCACGTCCCGGTCGTTTTTCTGACCGCGCACGCCGACCGCGCCACGCTCGAGCGCGCCAAGTTCGCCGAGCCGTTCGGCTACATCGTGAAGCCGCTGGCTCATGCATCGCTGACCAGCTCCATCGAGATTGCCATGTACAAGCATCGGGTAGACCGCGAGGTGGAGGAGCGCGAGGCGCGCCTGCGTACCATCGTGGGCTCGGTGGCCGACGCGGTGGTGGTCACGGACGCGAAGGCTCGCATTCTGCTGATGAATCACGCCGCGGAGAGGATGACCGGGTGCGTGCAGCCGACCGCGCAGGGCGCGCCGATCGACAAAATCGTGAAGCTCGCGGACGAAGACGCCGGCGCTGAGGCATCCGACCCGGTCTCGCTGGCCATCCTGCGCGATTCGCCGGTGGTGTTGGATCGCACCTGGAAGCTGACCGGCGCTGGCGGGAAGGAGATGTGGATCGAAGGCTCCGCCGCGCCGGTGAAAAGCGAAAATCGCACGCTGGGCGCAGTGCTGACGTTTCGGGACGTGAGCGCGCGACGCTGGGAGGAGCGCCAGCTTCGCCAGGCCAATAAGCTGGACGCGCTGGCCCGGCTGGCGTTCGGCATTTCGAGTGACTACGCCAATCTACTGGCGACCATCCGCGCGCAGACTGACCAGCTTCTGCGCCAGCTCGGGGACTATTCGCCGGCGCGCCGCGCGCTCCAGGAGATCCACCAGGCCGCGGCCACGGCGGAGCAGATGAACGGACGGCTGAACGCCTTCGGCACGCGCCAGGTCGCGAGGCAGGAGACGCTGAGCATCAACGCGGTGGTGCGGCGCGCGTCGAAGCTGGTCGAATCGGTGGCCGGAAGCGCGATTGAAGTAAGCATCCGCACGGATGCCGGCGCGGGACGCATCCGCGCGGACCCGACCCAGATCGAGCAGGCGCTGATGAGCATGGTGCTGCACGCCTGCGCCACCACGGCGCGCGGAGGCCGGCTGCTGATCGAAACCGGCGCGGCCGAGGTCCCGGTGCACGGCCGCTTGCAGCCGCACACCCTGCTGGCGATCACCTATACGGGCGAAGAACCGGACCCGGAAAAATTATTCGAGCCTTCCTCGGCGGCCGAGGAGGCGCTGGCGCTGTCCATGGTCCAGGCGATCGCGGTGGAACACAACGGCTTCGTCAGCGCGCAACGCACCGCGGCGGGAGGATGCCGCTTCGAACTGCTGCTGCCGCGCGTGATCGGCGTCGCGCTGCTCCCCGGCGCCCCGGGCGGGCGCTCGCCCGCGATCCTGCTCGCCACCGGAACGGATCCGGTACGCGAGCAGCTTCACAATTTTTTCGAGGCCCACGGCTTCAATGTGCTTGACGCCGCGGAGCGCGCCGAAGCGCTGGCGCTGGCCGAGGTGCACCAGGGGGGGATCGACGTGCTGATCGCCGAAAAGGCGGAGGTCGATGCAATCGCGCCGCAACTGCGCGCCGCGCATCCGCAGTTGCGCGTTCTGGAGATCGTGGACGGCGCGGCGAGCGGTGCGAGCCAGATCGCGCGGCCGTTCACGCAAGAGAACCTGCTCGACCACATCCGGGAGCTGCTGAAACCGGAGAAACTGGCAATCGGCGGGGCGTCTTAAGCAGGCCACAAGAATGCGCGGCCTGAAGTGTCTGTGTGAAAAAGGGGACAGCCCGCTCTGTCCACTCCGCCGTGCGTCGCCGGTTCAACAGCTTGCGTCCGGGGACAGAGGCTGTCCCCTTTTTCACACAGACACTTCGGATCGCGCGTTGCCGACCGACTGCAAAAAAGTGGTCTAGTTGAGGCTTTCTACCATGAACTGCTCGAACTTGTTCTCGGGCGTCAGGTAAATGCTCAGGGCCATGGTGCGCCGGGCGAACGCCGCGCGGTAGACCCGAAACGTCATCCCGCCGCGCAGCGATTCCGCCGCCATGGTCACCGATTTCAACTTTCCCAACGGCGCGAGCGAATTCCGGATGTCCGCCAGCGCCGTCTCGGTGAAATAGAAATTCGCATTCGCGGTGAACAGGGACCGGTCGATTTTCGCTTTCTCGAGACCTTCCACCACTCCGCGCACGCGCGCGATATCCGCGTCGCTCCCCGCGACCTGCGCCGGAAGAAAAGTCATGCGCGCGATCTCGTTGGACAACGGCTGCACCAGATTCATTCCATCCTGGTTCGACAGCACTACCACCGCGCCGTCGCGCGTCGGAAAGATCGCGTTGGACGAAATGAAGCCTGAAACCTCGCCTCCGTGCGTGATTTCCGGAATATCATTCAGCTCGCGCAGCATCAGTCCCAATGCGTAGTGTGTGCGATCGCCATTTCGAAGAACCACCTCGCGCGTGAACTCCTGGTAGGAACTCGCCGAAAGAATTTTCTTTTCAAGGAACGCGATGTCCCAGCGCGCCAGGTCCGACGGCGTCATGCACAGCTCACCCGCGGCGAAATACCAGCCGCTGGCCTCGCGTTGCGATGGCCGCGGCGGACCCAGTGCAAAGCGCGTGTACGCAATGGCATCGCCGGGCTGGATGGGCAGGCAGTCGCCCGCCGATTTCATCTGCAAAGGATCGAAGATGTGTTCCCGGAGCATCGTCATCAGCGGCTCGCCCGCGGCTTTTTCCGCGATCGCTCCGGCAATGACGTAGTTGGTATTGCTGTACTGCCAGCGCGTTCCGGGATCGAAGTTCAGCGGCTTTTTCGCCCAGCGATCCATGGTCGCCTGGGGCGTGGTGGGCTTCAGCCATTCGGGGATGGTGTAGTCCTGCGGCGCGAAATCCTCGTAGCCGGCGGTGTGCGAAAGAAGCTCGCGAATGCTGATCTCGTTCGCGCGGGTCAGATCGGGAAAATATTTCGCTACGCGATCGTCGAGCGACAGTTTCCCCTGCTCCTGAAGCAGCAACAGGATGGCGGCGGTGAACTGCTTGGAGATCGACCCGACGGCGTAGCGCGTGGACGTGTCGGCGGCGCGTCCGTTGGCGATATCGGCCTTTCCAAATGCTTGCGCGAAGCTCAGTTTTCCGTCGGTGACGACGGCCACGGAAACACTCGGAGCGCCGGATTTCCGCAGCTCGTCTGAAATCTTGTCGGCCAGCGGAGATTGCGCGCCGAGTACTGCCGCGCAGAGAAAAAGCAAACAAACAGATCGCATGCAGCCAATTGTAGTCGAGCCGGCGAGGAACGCTAGTCGGCCCGCGCGCCAGTCCCGGCGCAGACGGCGCCATGGCGCGGCCCAGGACTATCGCGGAGAATATCCAACTACGCGGTCGGCGCGCGAGCCTGCGGGGCGCCGGGTGGCGGAAACGGTCATCCCCGGGCGAAAATAGTATTGGATGCAGCATTTGCGGCGGATTCTGGAAGACCCCGGCGCTCCTCGTCCCCGGCTGGACCACGCCGCGCTGGAGCTCGCCACCATCCAGTTCCCCGATCTCGACCCCGCGCCCGTTCTCGACCGCCTGAATGAGATTGCCTCGCAGTTGGGCGACCGCCTGCGCAACTTCAACGACGGCAGGGATTTCGTCGAGACCGCGCAACGCTATCTGTTTCAGGAGCTGGGCTTCCACGGTAACGAGGAGAATTATTTCGATCCGTTGAACAGTTGCCTGAACCAGGTTCTGGAACGCCGCACCGGAATTCCGGTGACGCTTTCGCTGATGTACATGGAGATCTCGCGGCGTCTGGCGATGCCCGTGTTCGGCATCAGCCTGCCGCGCCATTTCGTGATCGAATTCGACGACGGAAATTATTCCACCTACGTCGATCCGTTCCACGGCGGCCGGACCATCACCGCGCGCGAATGTTTCATGCTGGCGGGAGCGCGCGTCGCTGATCCCTCGCTGCTCCAGCGCGCCTCTCCACGGCAGATTGTCGTGCGGATGGTCCAGAATTTGCAGCGCATTTACCTCGAACAGAACGATTGGCATCGCGCGGTGGAGACGCTCGATTTGTTGTTTTTAGGCGCCGAAAGCGACGCTCCGGAGCTGGCCGGGCGGCATAAGCTGCGCGGGCTTCTGCTGCTGGAACTCAAGCGTTTTCAAGCGGCTCGCAGCGATCTTGAAACGTATCTGCGCCTCAAACCGGACGCCGCGGACCGCCCTGAAATTCTCAAACAACTCGAATCCATTCATCGCTGGCTGGCTAGATTGAATTAATCCACTGTAGCGCTACGGAATGTGTTAATATCAGTCGAAGTTGAGCGGTATCAGGCGTATAGGCGTATGCACGATTCCTTACCCGACAGCGAAGCCGTTTTGGCGCAGTTCAACCGCCTGGTCCAGGAATTGCTGCGTGGCAACATGCATCGCAATACATTCCGGCCCTGGGAGATCGAGTTGCTCCTGGATATCGAAAGCTGCAATCTTCGGGAAGCCTCGCGCAAGGAAATCCTCAGGCGTTATCAGAAAGCGGTGCAGCGTCACATGGAAAAGGGAGCTCGCCTGCCGCTCAAGCTTTCCGAATATCTGGAGGCCGTGAAAACCAAGCGCGCCGCGCAACCGTCGCAGACCGCGCCCGCTGTTCATCCCTGAGCCCATCCGTGAGCCGCTACTGATATCCTGAGATTCGAAGGAGCGCAAACCGAATGGGCTGCGGCGGCGGACCGGTGGGACCGAAAATCGAAGAGAAAAACACCAGCGGCCGGATGGTGTTCTGCGTGAAATTCCAGCGCGAGATGCCGGGCCTGGACGAAGTCCCCTTCGACACGCATCCGCTGGGCCAGCGCATCTACGAGAATGTCTCCAAGGAAGCCTGGAAGCTGTGGCTCGAGCACATGAAGATGATCATGAACGAGTACCGGCTCAATCTCGGCACGAAGGAAGCGCAGGAATTTCTGCTGAAGCAGATGGAAGACTATTTCTTTGGCGAGGGCTCCGCGTTCCCGCCGGGGTACGTGCCGCCGAGGGCGAAAAATTAGATCAGGCCCAGGCGCTTGAGGTCGTCATCATCCCACCGCGCCTGGTCTTCCATGATGCTGCGAAGCGTCCTGGGAGTGAGCGTCTCTCCCACGCCGTGAAACGGAACGGTAACTCTGCGTCCATCCTCGTGTATATACCGCCGGTGGCTTCCGCGCTGCCGCGCTAATACAAATCCGTCGCGTTCGAGCGCACGCACAATCGCTCGGACCGTCAGCGAGCGGCAACGCGAGTAGTCGATGGGCAACGCTCAGACCGTGACGGCAACTCTGGTATCGTCAAAGACCTCGACCTGGTCGCTGGGACCCGAAGGAATCGGCGTCCCTTCTTCGGTCAACTCGTCTACGATCATCTGCACCACTTCGTTGATGTTCTTCAGGGCGTCTTCGTAGCTTGTGCCTTGGGTGACTGCGCCGTGCTTCTTCAGCGCCGGGCAATACGCATGCCATCCGCCCTCATCAGGCTCGACAACGACTTTGAACGTATACGTTTTCATGCCTTCTTATCGTACGACCCCCGCCATCGGGCTGCTCGCCGATGCGTACAGCTTCTTCGGCATCCTTCCGGCCAGATACGCGCTTCTTCCCGCCTCGACCGCCAGCTTCATCGCGTGAGCCATCATCTCCGAATCTTCCGCCTCCGCGATCGCGGTGTTCATCAGCAATCCGTTGTAGCCGAGCTCCATCGCCACCGTCGCGTCCGATGCCGTACCCACGCCCGCATCCACGATCAGTGGAACTTCGGTGATCATCTCGCGCAGGATCCGCAGATTGGTCGCGTTCTGGATTCCCAGGCCGCTTCCGATGGGCGCCGCCATCGGCATCACTGCCGCCGCGCCCGCGTCGATCAGCCGGCGAGCATTCACCAGATCATCATTGGTGTAGGGCAGGACGACGAATCCCTCTTTCACCAGCACGCGCGTCGCTTCGAGCAGGCCCTGATTATCGGGAAACAGCGTCGCCTGATCGCCGATCACTTCGAGCTTTACCCAGTGCGACAGCCCGACTTCGCGCGCGAGGCGCGCCGTGCGGATCGCTTCATCGGCTGTATAACACGCGGCGGTGTTCGGCAATACGAAAAATTTCGAGCGATCGATGTAATCGAGCAGCGATTCTTTCGACCGGTCCGTCAGGTTCACGCGGCGCACGGCAACCGTCACCACCTCGGCGCCCGAAGCTTCGTGGCACCGCGCCATTTCCTGAAAGCTGCGGTATTTCCCCGTGCCGACGAACAGGCGCGATTGAAACTGGCGGCCGGCGATCGTGAGCGTGTCCATACAGTCCATTGTACGGAACAGGATATGCTTGTAGCGATGATCCCTCAACAATCCGCGCCCAAGATTCAGCTTTCCCAAACCGCGGAGTACCGCGAAAGCTACTCCAACAGTGTGCAGGTGCGCGTCAGCCTGTGGGATTTCTTCCTGAGCTTCGGAACCATCACGCACAACGCGCCCGACCAGGTGCACATCAATAATTTTCAAGGCATTTTCTTAAGCCCTCAGCAGGCCAAGGCGCTGGCCAACGTTCTGGCGCAGAACATCCAGCAGTACGAATCGACCTTCGGCGAGATCAAGCTGGAACCGCGCGCCGCCGGGCCGATTCAATAGCGCGTGTTGCTGAAAGCTCGAGCCTTCGCTGTCTTTTTTCTTCTGTTCGCCGCCATCCTGGTCGCGATTCACGCGCCATTCCTGAAGCTGCCGTTCTTCTGGGACGAGATGGGCCAGTTCGTTCCCGCCGCGCTCGATATTTTTCAGCGCGGCGCATGGATTCCGGTGACCACCTTGCCCAACGTGCATCCGCCTGCCGTGATGGCGTATCTGGCGCTGGTCTGGAGAATTTTCGGCTTCTCCATTCCCGCCACGCGCCTGGCGATGCTGGCGGTCGCCTCCACGGGAGTTTTGTTTTCGTTTCTGCTGGCGATCCGGCTTTCGCGAAAAACTGTGGGCGCGCCGGCGTTCGCCGCGGTCATGTTTCTGCTGGCCACGCCGATGTTCTACACGCAGTCGATGATGGCGCAGCTCGATATGCCGGCCATGACGCTGACCGCGCTCGCGCTGCTACTGTTTTTGGAGGATCATTTCCTGGCTTGCGCGATCGCGTCGACGGCTCTGGTGCTGGTGAAGGAGACCGCCATCTCGACGCCTTTCGCGTTCGCCGCGTGGCTGTGGTTTGCGGACCGCAAGCGCCGTGAAGCGCTGTATTTTCTTGCGCCTGCGATCGCGCTCGGCGCGTGGCTCATCGCCCTGCATCATGCCACCGGCCAATGGCTCGGCAACAATGAGTTCGCGCGCTACAACGTCTCTCAATCCCTCCAGCTCGGCCACATTTTCGGAACCATCAACCGCCGTATCTACTTCTTATTCCTCGCCGATGGCCTGTGGATCGGCGCGATCACGCTGTTCGTCGGGTCGCGCTATCTGCGCGGGCGCGAATGGAACATCGCCTTTCTGGTGGCGGGCGCGCAGCTTCTGCTGGTGAGCGTTTTCGGCGGCGCCTCGCTTGACCGCTACTCGCTGCCCGCTGTGCCGATTCTTTACGCCGCGATCGCCGCGGCTGGCTCGGCGTACCCGCGAAGCTGGCGATGGACCACGCAGTTCGCGATGGTCGTCGCGCTGCTCATCGGGCTGTGGTGGAACCCTCCCTACCCGTTCTCCTTCGAGAACAACCTGGCCATGACCGATTTCGTCGAGCTCCAACAGGAGGCCGCCAACTATCTTGATAATCACGCGGCCGGCGCGCGCGTGGCGAGCGCCTGGCCGTTCACCGATGCGCTCTCGCGCCCTGAGCTCGGCTACGTGCATCGTCCCATGTCCGTCGAGCGCGCCGCGGATTTTCGCCTGACCAGCCTCGCGGGTCTCGACAGGTCCAACGTTGACGTGCTGGTCGTGTTTTGCCGGACCTGGGGCATCGATGGCGGCGTTCTCGATATCACCTGGCTGCGCGATTTCCTCGAGCGCTACTGGGGCGACCAAAGGCAGGCCACTCCGGAGCAGATCCACGCCGGATGGGGATTCGTTCCAGTGCTGCGCTGGACGCTGCGCGGGCAGTGGATCGAGATCTACGTGCGCGCTTCCTGACTACTTCTTGGGCGCGTTTCCGGCGCCGCTTTCAAGATCGCTTAGCGCTGCCTGAATCGCCTGGCGCGCGTGATTTTGCGCGTCGCGCATCGGATCGAGCGCGGCGAGCGCCGCCGCCAAATATTGCGTGGCCACCTTACCGTCGCCGTGTTCCTGCCGCGCCGCCGATTCGATCCAGTATCCGTTCGCCAGAAACAACTGTCGCACGGCGAGCGCCTTCTGCGCCGCCTCCGTCCCCTCGTCCCAGCGCTGCGTCTCGCGGTAAAAGTTGGCCAGCTTGTCGAGCGTCAACGCGATCATGGGGTGCGCCGGATCCGCCGTCGCGGTGAGCCACAACTCCAGCAGGCGCTTGTACCCGGCTTCGGCCTGGTCGTATTTCTTCTCGCCGAACTGCGCGTAAGCCAGACCCTCGACGCTTTCGATTAGTCCCGAATCGTTCGGCCCCAGAAGACGCTCGCGGATCACCAGCGAGCGGCGGAACGCCAGCTCGGCTTTGTCGTACTCGCGCAGCGACAGCCGCACCGCGGCGAGCCGGTCAAGATCGGAAAGAATCGCGGGATTCTCCGCGCCCAGCGCCTGCTCGCGAACGTCGATGGCGCGCGCGAGCATCGGGGCGGCTTCCTGCGGCTGCTTCTCGCCCATGTACACCAGCGCGATGCGGCTCAAATCGTCGGCCACCTGCGAGCTGACCTCGCCGAAAACGCGAGCATCGGAGCGCATCGCCTGGCGCAGCAGTTCGACCGCGCGGAAGAAATCCTTCTCGCGCAAGCATAGCGCGGCCAGCTCGGTCCATTCGCCGGCGAGCTTGGGATCGTCGCGCGCAACGTTCACTTCGCGCCAGTTGATGGCCAGCTCGACCCAATTTTCCGCGCCCGCCCAGTCGCCCGCCGCCGAGGTCACGCGCGAGAGCAGCTTCAAAATTTCATACCGCTTGGGGTCGGAATCGGGCAAGCGCTGCGCGAGATCCCACGCCTGGCCGAGCGACTGCTGTGCGCCGGCGAAATCGCCCGCGGCGTAAGCCGCCAGCGCCGACTTTTCGAGCGAATCGAGATCCTGCGCGCACGCGGCGCACGCCACAAACAACAGCGCGAACTTCATACTAAGATATTAGTACGACACACCGTCCCGGGACCACTCGCTTACGAGTCTGTGTGGAAACTCGGCTCTCCACCCCGCCGTCACTGGCACGGCTTGTTCATTCGTTTGATTGTGCGAGGCAACGCCAAGCCCCGCCAGTCACGCGCGTGGCTCGACACGGAGCGGAACCGCGCGCGTGAGCAAGCGGTCGATAGTGTCCTGAAACTGCAGTTTTAGGACACTATCCAAGCGGACGGTCCACGTTCTCCAAATGACGTATAGTGGCCCTTTGCCATGCCACCGGAAAATTACGACTGGAAGCGCACGACGCGCGGGCTGCTGCTTCTGGTCGCCATTTACCTGATCGTTGTCTACGCGATTCCGCGGCCCGCCGCGGTGAAGCCGGAGGGCTGGCGCCTCGCCGGGATTTTCTTCGCCACGGTCGCGGGACTGATCGCGCAACCCTTGTCCGGCGGTGCAATCGTGCTCATCGGAGTGACGCTGAGCGCGGTTCTGGGCGGACTCACCATCGAGCAGGCGCTCGCCGGCTACGCCGACAAATCGGTGTGGCTGGTTATGGCGGCCATCATGATCTCGCGTGGGCTGGTGAACTGCGGACTGGGACGGCGCATCGCGCTCTTTTTCGTGCACCTGTTCGGGCGCAGCTCGCTGGGGGTGTCCTACGCGCTGTCGCTGTCGGACATGCTGCTCGCCGGGATGATCCCCTCTAATTCGGCGCGCTCCGGCGGAATCATCATGCCCATCGCGCGATCCATTGCCGAGTTGTACGGCTCCAAGCCGGGCGCGAGCGCGGCCCTGCTCGGATCGTTCCTGATGACCGCCGTGTACCAGTCGATCTGCGTGACCTCGGCCATGTTTTACACCGGTCAGTCGAGCAATCCGCTGGCGGCGCGCATGGCCGCCGATTTCGGCTACACGGTCACGTGGACGAGCTGGCTGGTCGCCGCGATCGTTCCCGGCGCGGTTTCGCTCGCCGTGATCCCGCGCGTGGTGATGCGGCTGAACCGGCCGCAGATCGTGCGCACTCCGGAAGCGGCCGCCTTCGCCACGGGCGAGCTCAAGCTCATGGGTCCGATGAAACGCCATGAGCGAATCCTGACCGGCGTGTTCATTGCCGTATGCGGATTGTGGGCCAGCTCCTCGTGGACGCACATCGACATCACCGTGACCGCGCTCGCCGGCGCGATGTTCCTGATCGTCACTGGCGTGCTCTCCTGGGAAGACGTGAAAAACGAGCGCACCGGCTGGGACATCTTCATCTGGTACGGCGGAGTGATCCGCTTGAGCGAAGGGCTGAATCAGGCCGGTGTCACCAGGGCGTTCGCCGAGGGCGTGGGCAAGATGCTGAGCGGGCTCGGATGGATGACCATTTTTTTGGTCGCGCTGGTGATTTATTTTTACGCGCACTACGCCTTCGCCAGCATCACCGCGCACTTGCTCGCGATGTTCCCGCCATTTCTGGCGGTGCTGCTCGCCAAAGGCGCGCCGGTCGGGATGATGGTGTTCGCCTTCGCCTGCTTCGCCAATTTCTCGGCAGGCCTGACCAACTACGGCACCACCCCGACCCCGCTCTTTTTCGGCCAGGGCTACGTGAGCCTGAAAGAATGGTGGCGCATCGGATTCGTGGTAAGTTTGTTCAACCTGCTGATCTGGATGACGTTCGGGTTCGGCTGGTGGAAGTTGATTCATATTTGGTAGCCGGAAGTTGGGAGACGAGGTGAGATGAACGTTCTGCATCCTGATCTGAGTGGACGCGTTGCCGTGGTCACCGGCGCGAGCCGCGGGATTGGAAAGGCTCTGGCGCTGCGGCTGGCACGCGAAGGCGCCGACGTTGTGATCGCCGCCAAAAGCGAACAATCGACCGAAAAACTTCCGGGGTCGATCTACGCGACCGCGGACGAGGTGCGCGCGCTCGGCCGCCGCGCCCTCCCCGTGGTCACCGACGTGCGCAGCGAGGACGCCGTTCGCGCCATGATCGAGCGTACCGTCGCCGAATTCGGCCGCGTGGATATCCTGATCAACAACGCGGGCGCGCTGTGGTGGCAGAAGGTGGTCGACACGCCGCCCAAGCGCTTCGATCTGATGATAAACGTCAACGTGCGCGCGGCGTACCTGTGCTCGTATTACGCGCTGCCGCACATGGTGAAGCAGCGTTGGGGACACATCGTCAACATGTGCCCTGGAATCTCGACCACGGCGAATCCGGGCCGAGTGTGCTACATGATTTCGAAAATGGGGATGGCGCGGCTGGCCATCGGGATCGCCGCCGAACACGCTTCCGACGGCATCGCGGCGAACGCCTTGTGGCCGCGCACCATCATCGAAAGCCAGGCATCGATCAATTGGGGGCTTTCGACGCGCGACCAGTGGCGCACTCCAGAAATCCTGACCGACGCCTGCATGGCGATTTTCTCGCAGCCTCCGCCCGGCTACAGCGGCCGTCAGGCGCTCGACGAAGAAGTGCTCGCCGAGTTGGCGGGCATGACCAATTTCGATCATTACTGGTGCGAAGGCAAGCCGCCGGAGCACCCCATCTACATCGACACGCCGCGCATGGGCGACCTGCAGGGATAAAAACGCGGTTCGTGGTAAGTGGTTCGTAGTTCCTCGGCGGTTGCCGACCGCGCGGAGCCGTTACCGCCGGCGACGAACCACGGACCACGAACCAGTGTTAGAAATTCCGGTCGCCACGCCGATAAGCCGAGCGTGGAGGTTTTCGTCGCACGCCAGCCGATCTTCGACCGCGACCGCGGTCTGTACGGCTACGAGCTGCTATACCGCTCCACGCAGTCTCGCGACGAATTCGACGGGGCCGAAGACTACTCCGCAACGGCGCAGGTGATCTCCGGAATCCTGCTGTCGATCGGCCTGGATCAGATCGTGGGCGGCAAGAAGGCCTTCCTTAACTTCAGCGACCGGCTGCTGCGCGACGGCCTGCATCTCAGTCTGCCCGCCGACGTGGCCGTGATCGAGATTCTCGAGACGGTCCGTCCGGACGCGAATTTGATCGCGCTGTGCCGCGCGGTTCGCGACCAGGGCTACACCCTCGCGCTCGACGATTTCGTCGGCGACCCGGCCTTCGAGCCGCTCACCGAGCTCGCGCACCTGATCAAAGTCGATATTCAGCAGACCCGCAAGAGCGAGCAGCAACGGCTGTTGCGCCGCTATCGTCCGCGCGGGATCGCGCTGCTCGCCGAGAAAGTCGAGACGCAAGAGGAGTTCGAGTGGGCGCGCCGTGCCGGCTACGATTATTTCCAGGGCTACTTCTTCGCGCGCCCCGTGGTAGTGCGGGGCAAACAGGTGCCTGCGGCGAAAATCAACTGCCTGCGGCTGTTGAGCGAGATGCAAGCGCCCGAGCTCGACTTCAGACGCCTGGAAAAGCTCATCGAAGCCGACGTCGCGCTCGCCTACAAGCTACTGCGCTACGTCAATTCGGCCCTGTTCGGGCGCCGCGCCGAGATCCAATCCATCCAGCGCGCGCTCACCATCATGGGCGCGAGCGAGATCCGCCGCTGGAGCGCGCTCGCGGCCGTGCCCGCGCTCGCCACCGACAAACCCGGCGAGCTCGCCACGCTCGCCCTGGTGCGCGCGAGATTCTGCGAGCGTCTCATGGAAATCACCGCGCTCGCGCGGCGAAATGAGGCGTTTCTGATGGGTTTGTTTTCGCTGCTGGACGCCCTGCTCGATTGCCCTCTCGATCAGGCGCTTGGCTCGGTCGCCCTGGGCGGCGGAATCCGCCAGGTCCTGCTGGACGCGGCCCCCGAAAACGATACCCTGCGCAATATCTACCGGCTCACCCGCTGCTATGAGAACGGCGATTGGGACGAAGTGGAAGATCTCGCACGTGGCTGCGGGCTCAAGGGATCAGAGGTGGGTGCGGCGTACGTGGAAGCAACCTTGTGGGCCCGGCAGATGCTGCAGGCGGTGTCCGGATAAATTTCGCCGCTCGCCGGAATTTCCTGGATCATCGTGTGCCGCGAACCCTCCGGCGCGTATGGCATAATGTAGCCGGTGTCGCGCGTCAAAGAACTCGAGTCGCGGCTCGAGCGTACCGAGCAGCAGCTTCGCTTACTCCAG
>DATJVN010000074.1:0-28932 GCA_035501755.1 Bryobacteraceae bacterium
CGCCAGTTCTGCTCCAGCGCCTGCATGAAGGAACCATGGATATCGTGGTCGCGGCGCTGCCGGTTGCCGGAAGCGAGCTGGTCAGCGTGAAGCTGTTCGAAGAGAAATTTTATGCAGTCCTTCCGGAGAAACATCGTCTCGCGTCACGCGCCTCGATCCGTCTGGCCGAGCTGGAGGACGAGCCGTTTCTGCTGTTAAAAGAGGGCCACTGTTTTCGCGACAGCCTGATCGCGGCGTGTCACAAGTCCAGGATGTCGCCGAGCGTCGTCTTCGAAAGCGGCCAGTTCGCCACGATCCTGGCGATGGTCTCCGCCGGAATGGGCGTATCGGCAGTGCCGGCCATGGCCGTGCAGCCGCAACCGGGATGCCAATTCATTCCCATCTCAGGCACGCGCAGCACGCGCATCGTGGGAATGTTGACCTCGCGCCAGCACTATCAGAGCCGCGCCCAGCGCCTGCTGATGAAAAAGATGCGAGACGCCTTTAAAAGCCGCGAACGAACGCCAATGGACGCAAAATGAAAAACTTCACGTTTATTCACGTTCATTAAAGGCCGGCGCCTACGCCCTTTTCGCCTGCGCAGTCTTGATCGAATCGACCTCCGCGGTCATGAGATCGCCGCAGATCTGGCTCATGGTGGCGATCTGATTGATGAAGTGCGGCACGTCGAGATAATCCAGGCGCGCCTTCGATGACCAGTACGCGCACATCGAGCCCATCGTCGACGCGCCAGAAACGCCGATGCGCCGCGCGATTCCGCCGAGACCGTACCAGGGGCCCTGTTCGCCGCCATGGATCCCCTTGCGTCCCGGACACTGCACCTGGACGCGCTTCAGATGATTGTCCTTCACCGCTTTGATCGCAAGATCCACCAGATTTTGATTGTCGGTGATCCACACCGACGACATTTCCACCAGCTTGGTGCGATGGTAATGGCCGCCGTCTTCTGAAACCTGGATCTGGCCGAGATGCTCGATGCCCATCGCGGCGATCACCCGCTTATAAACATCCGGATGCGAGGCGGCATAATCCTGCGCGGCGAAGGCGCGCTCGGCGCCGGGCATGTAGTGGCGGCAATCGTAGAAGATCATCAGACTGCGCGGGCGCTCGGATTGTGGAATGTGCGAAAAATATTTCACCATGCTCAGAATTCCCAGGCCGCCATTTTCCTGCGAAATCGACGGGCCATCGGTGTGGGTGATGAGCAGGATCTGCTGATCGCGTTCCGTTTTGTAATCGCGGCCGGGAAGGTAGCCGAAGAACTGATAGGGTTCGGCCTGCTCGGTCTGCGCGATCAGCCGGAGGGTCGCCTGCTTCCCGGCGGCCGCGATCATCTCGTTTCCGGTTTCCTGGTCGAGATACAGTGAAGGCATCTGGTGCAGCGCGGGCACGCCGAAAGTGTAGATTCCCGAGATCGCGTCAAACGAGAGCGGCATCACGATCAGCGCGCCCGCCGCGCCGGCCTCGATCAGCGCCTTCTGCGCGGCGCCGAGTCCCATGATGGGGAACGGGCTCACCGCGGCTTCTTCCGATCGCGGAATCAACGGATTTTTGAATGTGCCGGGATCAGAGAGGAACTCGTAATCATCGGTGGGCCGCGCATTCGATTCCGCGCGCGACTTCACCACGATGGCGATTTTTCCGCGCAGCGCCTCCGCAGGCATTCCGTGTTTGTAGACGACGAGCTCGCCGGTCACGCCATCCGCCGGCGTCTGGCCGGAGTTGGCGCCGTAACTGGCCACGCGGATCTTTTTTCCATCGACGTGCAGCGACCAGTTGGAATCGTCCGGAAATTCGCTGGTGTGCCAGCGCGTGTACGGAATCGGATTGTGAAAAATGTCCACCACGCCGCAGGCGCGCAGCTCTTTTTCGAGCAGCTCGACATAGTTGTGCCAGGAGGGACTGCCGGCGATGGTGGGTCCACCTTGGGAATCCTTCGCGGCGTGCCAGGCATGGACCGTTTTGGCGTCGGGCAGGAATTTCGGATTGACCCGTCCCAGCGCGGGATTGCCGGCGGTGTTGGCGCGAAGAGTAAATCCCGGAGCCAGCGCAATCGCGGCGCCGAGGCCGGAGATGAACGTGCGGCGATTGGATTTCATAGCAGAATTTTACTACCACCGCGGTTCGCCCCACCGGCTGAGGACCTGAAAACGCTTTTTTCCGATAAACCACGTGAAATCACTTTTTACATGTTCAGCCGGAGAAAATCGACGAATTTTGATACCGAGGGTGCCGGAAACGATAACGTCTCGTCTACGGGCCTCCCAGGCCCCTTTACAGCGAAAACCTAAGGTTAATGAAATTTTGTTTACTTTTCGAATTTCCGGAAAAGTAGGAAGAATTATGACACGCTCGGGTTTATTTCGATTTCGCGGCGATCTCCAGCGGCGCGCCGTCGCGGACTTCGTCGGTTGCGCGGCGGAGGATCCGGTCGCCTGGTTTCAGATTTCCGATCACCTCAACCAGGTCGCCTTCGGCGACTCCTTTTTTGACATCGACCCACTCGGCGTGTCCGCTTTGCTCGCGAATCACGAAGGTTCGTTCCGTCGTGGTCACGACGCTCGACTTGGGCGCCCACAGAACCGCGCTCTGGCTTCGCACCGGCCATTTGACGCTGGGATACATTCCCGGCGCGAGCGACCCATCGCGATTGATCACGTCGAGTTCGACCGGCATCGTGCGGGTTTTCTGGTCCAGGGCCTCGGCGATGCGCGCAATTTTCCCGGAATAGACGCGGCGCGGATATGCCGGCACGCTGAATTCGACATTCGCCCCGCGAACGATTCCGCCCACGTCCTCTTCCGGCACGGGCACCACCACGCGCAGATGCGAAACCTGCTGGATTACGAGCAGCGGCGGGTCCGACGGCGGGCCGACCAGCGCGCCGGGATGCACCAGGCGGTCGGTGACCACGCCGTCGAACGGCGCGGTGATTTTCAGGTATGCCTGCATCGTCTTCAGTCCCTTCACCGCGGATTGTGCGGCCGCGCTGGCCTTCTGTCTGGAATTGACCAGCGCCTGCGCCGCGTCCACCTGTTTTTGCGCGAGCACCAGGTCGTTTCCCGCGATCGCGCCCGGAGTTTTGGACGCTTCCTGAGTTCGCTCATAGGTGCTCTGCGCGGCCGCCAGCTCGGCGTCGGCCTGAATCCGGTCCGCTTCGGCCGATTCCACCTTCGATTCAGCCTCGGCGATTTGCGCGTCCATTTCCGGCGCGCTTAATTCGATGAGCAGCTCTCCTTCCTTGACAGTGCTGCCGCGGTCTACCAGGACCCGTTCGATGTAGCCGGCAACTTTGGCGTGCAGCGAAACGCTCAGGAACGGCCAGATCTCGGCCGGCAGATCGACGGTTTGAGAAACGGGCTTTGAGACGACCGTGGCGAATTCGCCCGATTGCGAGCGGCCCAGCGCGGCGAGCGCGGCGATGAGAAAGATAATTTTAAGTCGCATCATAATATCGGCTCATAGGGTCCATGGGATTCAACGAGGGAGAGGTAACGGATGCGCCGCGCTGCAGGATCCCGTAGATCGCCGGCAGGATGGTCAGCGTGGCGAAGGTTGACACGATCAGCCCTCCGATCACCGCGCGTCCCAGCGAAGCGGCTTGCGCGCCGCCTTCACCGAAACCGATGGCCAGCGGGACCATGCCGAAGATCATCGCCGCGGCGGTCATCAGGATGGCGCGCAGGCGGCTGCTCGCGCCTTCGCGCGCCGCTTCGAGCACCGAACGCCCTTCGTGGCGCGCGCGCTCGGCGAAGGTGACCAGCAGAATCGAGTTGGCCACCGCAATTCCCACCGCCATGATCGCGCCCATGAAGGACTGGATGTTGAGCGTGGTGTGCGTCGCCAGAAGCATCAGCACCACTCCGCAAACGACGGCGGGAACCGTGAGGATGATCGCCAGCGCCAGGCGCAGCGACTGGAAATTCGCGGCGAGCAGCAGAAAGACCGCCAGCACGGCAAGCAGCAAGCCGACGCGCAGCGCGGTAATGGTCTGCTCGAGCGCGGGCATCTGTCCGCGATATTGAACGGTGATCCCGCGCGGAGGGGCGCCGGCCGCGGCAGCCGCGCGCTCGATGGAGGCGACCGCCTCACCCAGCGTGATGTCGTGCAGGTTCGCGGTGATGCTCACCACGTGCTGGCCGTTGTAGCGATCGATTTCGCCGGGCATCACGCCCAGCTTCAGCGCGGCGATGTCTTCGAGCAGCGGCTTGGTGTCCCCGCTGGGCATCACCGGAACGCCGGCGATCTGGTCCACGCTTTGCAGCCGGTTTTGCGGAAGCTCCACCTGGATCTGGAACGCGTTGCCCGAATTCGGATCGCGCCAATAGTTGGGATCGGTGAACCGCGAAGACGAAGTGGCCGGCACCACCGAGTGCACCACGTCGGCCATGGTCAGGCCGAACTGGCCGGCGCGGTCGCGATTGATGTCGATATCGAGCGTGGGGAATTTTTCTTCCTGCTGAATTTGGAGATCGCGCAGGAAGTTGAGCTTCGAAAGCTCGGCCTCGACTTTTTGCGCATAAGCGTAGGAATCCTGCAGACTGACCCCTTGGATATCCACCAGCACCGGCGTCGGTGAACCGAAGCCCATCACCTGCGCGACGATGTCGCCGGCTTCAAACGAGACATGGCACTCGGGCAGCTTCGCCTGGAGATTTTTGCGGAGCTCTTCGCGCAGCGCTTCGCCGCGCGGCGCATCGGACTTCAGCGCGATCTGAATCACCGCGTCCTGCGGGCCGCTGGTGAACAGATGGATCAGATCGACGGGGTAACTGGACGGAATCAGGCCTTCGAAATCGCTGGTGATGGTGACGTTGTTCGCGCCCGCAGTGTTTTGAATCACGTCGAGCGCGCGGAGCACGATGCGCTCGGTTTCTTCGATGCGAGTTCCGGCGGGCGCGCGCAGGCGGATGCGCAGCATGGGCGCGTTGGTGTCGGGAAAAAGCTCGGTGCCCAGACGCGGCGCCAGGATGTAGAGCAGGCCGATCACGCTCGCCAGATACAACAATCCGAGCGGCCAGCGGAAACGCAGGATGCCGCTCAGGTAGCTGCCATACAACGAGCGCAGCCAGCCGAAAAATCCCTCGCGTTCTTCGCCGCGATGCGCTTCGCGCATCAGCCAGGTGGAAAACACGGGGACCAGCGTGCTCGACAGCAGATAAGAAGCGATCATCGAGAACCCGACCGCGAGCGACAGCGGCACGAACAGTTGCCGGCTCACGCCGATCATGAAGAAGGACGGAACGAACACGGCCAGGATGCAGAACATGGAAAGCAGCCGCGCGATGGCGGTGCGGCTGCACGCATCGAGCACCGCGCGCGCGCGCGAAACGCCGGGAAGCATGCGCGTGTGGATATTTTCGATTTCGACCGTCGCCTCATCCACCAGCACTCCGACGGCCAGCGCCAGCCCCCCGAGCGTCATGATGTTGACGGTCTGCCCGGTGGCCCACAGCAGAATCACGGCGCTCAGCAGCGCGAAGGGGATATTCATGATGACGATCAGCGCGCTGCGCCAGTCGCGCAGGAAGATCAGCACCATCAACCCCGTCAGCACCGCGCCGACCAGACCCTCAGTCACCAGGCCGCGCAGCGAATTGGTGACGTAGGGCGATTGATCGAACTGCAGGCTCACATCCACGTCTTCCGGAACCACGCGTTTGAAGTTGGGAATCGCGGCTTTCACCGCGCCGATCACGGCGAGCGTCGAAGCGTCCGCGCGCTTGGTCACGGGAATGTAGACCGTGCGCTTGCCGTTGACGTGCGCGTAGGCGGAGATGATGTCGGTGCCGTTCTCGATGGTTCCGATGTCGCGCAGATACACGGTCGTGCCGGAAGAGGGACGGATGGGGGTGCTCAACAGCTCCGCGAGATTTCCTCCCAGCGCGGCGTTGGTGCGCGCGATGCGCTCCACCGAGCCGGTCCACATGTTGCCGGAAGGCATCACCAGCGTGGACTTGCTGACGGCGGCGATGGCCTCTTCCGGCGAAACGCGATACTGACGGAGCTTGTCCGGGTCCAGAGTGACGACGATGGTGCGCTGATTTCCGCCGAAAGGCGGCGGCGCGGAGACGCCCGGCAGGGTCGCGAACAGAGGGCGCACGCGGTTGATCGCGTAATCCTGCAATTCGCCGAGCGTGTGGCTGGGACTGCTGAACACGAGTTGCCCCACCGCGACGCTGCCCGCGTCGAAGCGTGTAATGAACGGCGGAACGGTCCCGGGCGGCATGAACGACCGCGCGCGGTTTACGTAGCCGACCGTTTCCGACATCGCCTGGCTCATGTTGGTGCCCTCATGGAAGACCAGCTTCATGAGCGTCGCGCCCTGGATGCTCTTACTTTCCACGTGCTCGATGCCGGTGATGTAGAGGAAGTGATACTCGTAGTAATACGTCATGTATCCTTCCATCTGCGCCGGGTCCATGCCGCTGTAAGGCTGAGCGACATAGATCGCGGGATCGCCGACCTGGGGAAAAATATCCACCGGCATTCGCTGCACTGCCAGCACGGCGCACAAAGCGATGGCCAGCAGCGCGACCACAACGGTAATGGGTCTGCTAAGCGCGGCGAGAACTAAACGCATGTTCCACCTTCGAGAAATTTCTGGAATTGCACGACCATCATTGGACCGCTTCCGTCAAAAACGGCTGAATATCGCCGCGCGCGGTTTCGGTCTGGAGCCGCGCGCGCCACACGTTCAAGCGCGCCAGCGCATCGTCGATCTGCGCCTGCACCAGCAGGCGCTGCGCCTGCGCGACGTCGTCGATGGGAGCCAGGCCAGACCGGTATCGCGCGGTCGCCTGTTGCAGGGCCGCGCCGGCTGATGTGACCTCCACCGGGGTATTCGTCGCCACCCGCCGCGCTCCGGCCAGCGCCGCCAGCGCCGCATCGAACTGCGCCTGGAGGTTTGTCCGGATCAAGGCAGATTGCGCCTGGCCCGCGCGAATATTGGCCGATGCGATGGCCTCCTGTTCGCGCAGCGCGAAGCGATCCATCGCCGGGAAAGTCACGGTCAGGCCCAACCCGTAATTTTGCACCGTGGGCGCCAGCCCGTTCAGTCCTCCCATCCTCGCGCCATCGGTCAGCATGCCGGTGCCGCGCGCGCCCGCCACACCTTGCACGGCGAACTGCGGATAATACGTCCGATCGAGAGCGTTGAGCTGCGATTGCAGCTGCGCGACCGCGGCGTTCTGCTCGATCGTCAGCGGATGCGCGGCGGTGTTCAGCGGAGGCTCGGCGCGCTCGGCCGGCAGGCGATCCGCCAGTTTGCCCGAGTCGAGGCTCAGTTGCGCGGGCGCGACACCCACGAACTGAGCCAGCGTCGCGCGTGCGACATCGATGGCCTGCTGGGCTTGCGCCACCTGCGTTTGCGCGACAGCCAGCTCTGCCTGCACGCGCGACTCGTCCGCGCCGGGCCGCAGTTGCGCGTTCACCAGCGCGTGAATGCTCTTGAGCAGGATCTGCCAGCTATCGACGGCGGCTTGCGCGGCTTGCGCGGTGCGCTGCGCGGCGATTACCGTAAGGAACGCATCGGCGGTTGCGACGGACACGTCGTAGCGCGTCCGCGCGATCGTGGCCTGGGCGCGCTCGCGGCCGGCGGTCGCGACGGCGACATTCGCCGCGCGCAAACCGAAATCGAACGGCTGCCAGGTCACCAGAACCCCGGCGCCGCTATCCCACACTGTGCCGAAATTGTTTGCGGGAACTCCGTCGACACCGGGAAGGATGCCCTGCGGAAGCAGCAGGCCGTAGAACGTGTTTCGCGTGGCGCGATTCACCTGCGCCAGCGCGTCCACGCGCGGCAGGTACGCGGTCTGCGCCAGCCGGATTCCCGCCGCCGCCGCCGTCATCTGCTCCTGCGTCACGGTGATCGAGGGATAAACGCGCAGCGCGTCATCCACCGCCTGCGCGATGGTGATCGGGGCCGGAGCGGAAGGCTGCGCGAAAAGTGCGGCGGCCGCAAGGCACACAATCGAAAACATCGCCGCGGGATGACATCTTGGTCTTTCGAACAGGATCACGATTTTCCTCACGTCGCAATGCCGGCGCACATCACACCACGTTGAACAGCAGCTTGAATCCGTAATCCATATGAAGCTGCTGGTGGCAATGAAACAGGGTCAGCCCCTCCAGCGCCGGCGTCACGTCGGCTTCGATTTTGCGGTAGCCTTTCACCAGAACCACGTCCTTCAGGACGCCCGCGGTCGGCTTGCCGTACACGTTGGTCAGCTCGAAACTGTTGCGATGCAGGTGGACGGGGTGCGCGTCGTCGGTGTGATTGTCGAACACCAGCCGGTAGCGCCTGCCTTTGGTGAGCGTCCGCGGCGAATCTTTTTCGTCGAACTCCTTGCCGTTGACGGTCCAGCGATTGAATCCGCCCTTGCCTCCATTGATTTTGCCGAACACCAGCGGGATCACCTCGTCCGGCTTCGCGGCATCGCGCGATTCGCCGAAGCTGGTGTAGTCCCAGAATTTTTTTGGCGGCGCGATCCATTTCGGCGCGCCGCTGCGATTGGCGTACTCGACCACGATTCCCATTCCGTGGTTGCGGTCGTCATCGGCGGGCGTGCCCAGAATCCACACGCCCGGATTCTTCATTTCGACAATGGCGTCGACGCGCTCCGCCGTGCCCAGCTCCACTACGTCGACGAGTTGCGGACGCGGCACCGCGTTTCCGTCCAGCGCCACGACTTCGAAACGATGACCAGGCAGCGCCAGCTTGATGTTTTCCGTCGCGCTCGCGTTCAGGAAATGCAGCAGGACGCGCTGCCCTTCCCTCACGCGGATGGGCTCACCGAATCCGAGGCATTTGCCGTTGATGGTGAAACGCTGATATCCGATCTCCCAGCCATTGGGTGTGTCGTCCTTGACCGGCGGATTCTGAGTCGGAGGCGCGCCGGGATCTTCCTCTTCCATCTCCTCGGCGCCCAAGAACGGTTCCCACTCGTGCGTCGCGAGAAAAATCTCCTGATCGTAGCGGCCCGGATTGGATTTCGGCTCGACGCAGACGAACGCGAACTGGCCGGTGTACGTGCCGCGGCTCAGATCGGACATGGGCATCGTGTGGCTGTGGACGAAGTACGTGCCGGCGGGATTGGGCGTCAGGCGGTAGCGAATGCGACCGCGCGCCGGCACTTCCAGGCTCTTTTCTTCGGCCGCGCCGTCGATTTCAGCGGGAACGATTTGTCCGTGCCAATGGACCCGCTCGGCGAAATCCATGTCGTTGAACAGGTCGACCGTGACCGGCACGCCTTCTTTCAATCGCACGATCGGCCCGGGAACCGAGCCGTTGTATCCGATGGTGCTGATGGTGTGATCCTTCGCAATATCGGCGAGCACCGGTCCGATGCGCAGGGTCACGTCCGCGCTGCCGGTGATCTCGGCGGGCGCGGAATTGGACGGTTTTGAGCCGCAACCGGACACAACCAGTCCGGCTGCGCCCGAAAGAAACGTGCGGCGGCTCGCCGTCAACGATTCAAGGCTCATTCGCTCTGACCTAATGCTTTATCTAGATATACGTGCGGCGACGAACACGGTCCACTGAAGAATCGCGGTGTTTTCCTGAAGATTTGTTCAGACGCGTGGCGCTTTAGCCGGCCTCAGCTCGCTCGGATAAATGGACCTGCCCATTCGCGCCGTTTTGCATCGTCGCATCCGCGCTAACCATCGGAAGCACAAGCCGGAAAATGCATCCGCGGACGGGCGGGCAAGCCAGCTCCAACCGGCCTCGGTGCGCTTCCGCTCCCCACCGGGCGATGGCGAGACCCAGCCCCGCGCCGCCGGCCTCGCGCGAGCGTCCTTCGTCGACGCGATAGAACCGGTCGAAGACACGATCACGGTGCGCCGGCCCGATTCCCGGGCCGTGATCCTCGACTTCGATCGCAACCTCCTGCTCCACGGTCGAAACACGCACGAAAATCGCTCCGCCGGCGGGCGAATACTTGATCGCGTTATCCAGCAGGTTGATCATCACCTGGCGCAGGATCGCGCGATCTGCTTCAAACTCGATTTCGCTGTCTCCGCCGATGGTGAGCCGCTGCGACTTTTCGTCGGCCAGCACCTCCACGAAGGAGCACACCTCGCGCACGAACGGCACCACCGCGATGCGAGTCCGCGCCAGCCGGATCTGACCCGAATCGGCGCGCGAAATGGTGAGCAGGCTTTCCACCAGCCGCGTCAGGCGGGCCGTTTCCTCCAGCATGCTTTCGATCACTTCACGATAATGCCGCGCGCTCGACTCGCCGCGCAGCCCCACCTCGCCGACGCTGTGGATCGCGGTCAGCGGAGTTCTGAGCTCGTGCGAAGCGTCCGAGGTGAAGCGGCGAAGCTGTTCGAAGGAGCGCTCCAGGCGCGCCAGGGTATCGTTGAAAGCGCTTGCCAGATGGCCCAGCTCATCGTTGGGATTTTCCACGTCGAGCCGCGCGTTCAGTCGATCCGCATTGATTTCGCGCGCGCGCCGCGCCATTCGCTCCACCGGACCCAGCGCGTGCTTCGCCAGCACATATCCGCCCATTCCCGCCAGGCCGAGCGCCAGCGGCAGGCCGAGAATCAGGCCGATCGCCACCTGCCAAAATCGCTCCCACAGCGGTTGCTCGCTGAATCCCACGCGGATCACCACCGGGCGGCCGTCGAGCAAGTGACGTTTGCTGACCAGCCGCACCGGCGTGCCGTCCGCCAGGCGCACCGCGCGGTTCGAATAGGAATCGGCGCCCTCACGCGGCTTCGGCGGTCCGTCCAGGGCGCGATTTCCCAGCACTTCGTTGCGGTACAGAAGATTTCCGTCCGGCGTCCACACCTCCATCAGCCGTTCCTGCATCGTGGCGGGATACGGATGGTCGTGATAATCGTTGCGAAGCAAAACATTCCCGTCCACGCCGAAACTGAGGAAGCCTTCGACGGTTTCGAGATCCTCCACCGCGCGATGATCCAGTTGGCTGCGCAGCTCGAAAAACAGGACCGCCGACGCGCTTCCCGCATAAATCACCAGCACCGCGGCCAGGATGGCGACGTACCACAGCGTGAGCCGCGCGCGGACATTGTGGGGGCGGAATCGTCTCATGATTTTTCCGCCGTGATCACGAATCCGACGCCGCGCACGGTGTGCACGAGCTTGGTCGCGAAACCCTCATCCACTTTGCGCCGGATGCGGACCATGTGCACGTCGATCACGTTGTCCAGGGTCGCGTGGCGCGCGGTTTCGTTCCAGACATCGCGGCCCAGCATATCGCGTGAAACCACGTTTCCCTGGTGCCGCAGCAGGTATTCGAGGACTTCGTACTCCTTGGAGGTGAGCTGAAGCTGGCGCGGCCCGCGCCGCACTCTGCGCGTAAGCAGGTCCATGTGCAGGTCTTCGATTCCCAAGGCGACCGGCGATTCCGCCTTTCCGCGCCGCAGCAGCGCCCGCACGCGCGCGGAAAGTTCCGCGAACACGAACGGCTTGACCAGGTAATCGTCGGCGCCGGAGTCGAGACCGAGAACGCGATCCTCCACCGCGTCCTTCGCCGTGAGCACCAGCACGGGAACGCGCAGTCCGCGCTTGCGCATCGCGGATAGAACCTCCATTCCACCGCGGCCGGGCAGCATGAGATCCAGGACGACCAGGTCAAAATTCTCCGAGTTCGCCAGGAAAAAGCCGTCTTCGCCGCTGTGGGCGACACAAACCGAGTACGACTCGCCTTCGAGGCCCTCGCGGAGAGCCTGGGCGACCTTGCGCTCGTCTTCCACCACCAGGATTCGCAATTTCCTCTTCCTTAATATATGAGTATCGCGCGCCGCGGCCGACCGTCCAGATAGAGGATAATAACCACGCCCCCGTCCATGCGGCTCCCCAATTTCTTTCTGGCCGGCGTACCAAAAGCCAGTACGACGTCGCTCTATCATTACCTGGGCCAGCATCCGCGGATTTACATGAGCCCCATCAAGGAGCCGAATTTTTTCGCGGCCGAGATTCGCGAGGAGAACTGCGATCCTCGGTACCGCAAAATCCTGGCGCGACAGAACCGCGCCCTCGGCGAGTTTCTCGCCGGCCCAATGCGCGAGCAGCGCTTCGGAGGAATCGTCGCGAATTGGGACGACTATCTGCGGCTGTTCGCCAACGCGGACGGCGAAACGGCACTCGGCGAAGCCAGCGTCTGCTATTTCTGGTCCCCGACCGCGCCCGCGCGCATCGCTGAAAAAATCCCCGGCGCGAAAATCCTGGTGATGCTGCGCCATCCGGCCGAGCGCGCGTTTTCGCAATATCTCCACGGAGTGGGAACCGGCATGATCCGCTGGAGCCTGCGCGAGCACATTCAGCGCAACCTGCGCCAAGGCTCGGACCAGTTCTCCGTCGACTATCCGTTTCTCGAATTCGGCATGTACTCCGGGCAGCTCGCTCGCTATCGGCAACACTTTGGCTCAAACGTGTGGGTGGGATTCCACGAAGATTTCAGCCGGTCGCCGGCGGAAACGCTCCGCAACATCTTTGGATTTCTCGGCGTGGCTGTCGATTTCCCTCCGGATTTTTCGCGACGGCATTTAAAAGCCGAGCTTCCGCGGCTGGCAGCGTTCGGCAGGCTCCGCAATTCGCGCTTGTGGCGGATGGCCGTGCGTGCCACTCCCGCGAGCGTGCGGCCGCTGATCCGCGGGGTGCTCATGCGCAGGCCGGAAGGCTTCGGCATGGACCCGGAGGACCGGCGTTATCTGATCGACTATTATCGCGAGGACATTGACGCATTGGCCGGCATGACCGGCCGCGATCTGGACGCGTGGCTGCGCTAACTGAACCCAAATTGTTCCGGGTGACCCGCGATGATCATCAGCGCGATCACCTTGGGCACGTACTCGCGTGTTTCGAGCGGCAGCGCGCGCGTGCGGTACAGATACCAGAAATTGCGCTGCCGGATGGGATCGCTCACGCGTCGAATCGCCGTTTTCACTTTTGCCGGACCCACATCGTAGGCCGCCAGCGCCAGCATGACGGAACTGCCCGCGCCAAAATCGATAATCAGGTCGCGAATGTATTTTGACGCGGCCTCGGTGGATTTGCGCGCGTCGCGGCGATCGTCCACTGAGCCGTCGACGCGCAGGCCGTAGTGCCTAGCCGTCGCCGGCGTGAACTGCCACCAGCCCACCGCGCCCGCGGAACTCGCGCCGTCCCCATGAAGGCCGCTTTCGGCGATCACCATGTAGGCAAGGTCCGGCGGTAGATTGTCATGTTCGAAGATCTCGCGCATGGTCTCCAGGTTCGAGCGCGCCTCGCCCAGCGCGCGTTCCGTGGTCCCGCGGTCCGGACCCTGGTAGCGCTGGATGAAGCGATTCACTTCCTCCAGAAATTCCGGCGGAATGCTGTAGGTTTCAGCGCCGAACTCCGTCATCAGCGAGCGGATGTCGCGCGTCACCGGATCCTCTCGCTGCCGCGCCAGAACCCGGTACAGAATGGTGCCCTCCAGGGCCTTCTCCTGGCCCTGAAACTGATCCAGCTCGTCCACCAGCTGCTCCGTCTCAGCCGGATTCGGATTGGCGTTTTCGAGCACAAGCTCGATGTTCTTCATGCGCGAGTCGAGCGTGCTCTTGGCGTGCTGGAGTTTGCGGATCTGCCACACTCCGTAACCGCTGACCGCGGCGAGCGCGACCACCAGGGCGGCGATGGTCCACTTGAACTTGCGGCTGGTGCGTTGCAGCGCTTCGCCCAGCATCGCCCGCATGATCATCGCGGTCTGGTCGAACGAGCCGTAGCGCCGCGCGCGCCTGGCCCGCGCCACGGCGCTTGAGATCATCTCTTCGTGCTCGTGCGAAATCGGCGCGGGTGGAACTGCGACAAGATCCCTCACCGCGGTGGAAGCGATCAGCGTCTCATTGGGGTTCGGGGCGCCGTCTTCGAGAACAAACAACAGCACCGGCCCGGATTTTCCGAGCTGGATGGAAGCGGGAGGCTGGATCACGCTTTCCTTGACGAGCTCGCCGTTGAGGAACGTGCCGTTGGTGCTTTCAAGATCGTGCAGCGAGTACGCGCCATCGCCGTGGCGGATTTCCAGATGGTGCGCCGAGACCGTAGGCTCGTCGTCGAGAATGATGTCGTTTTCCGCGCTGCGGCCGATCCGGACGACGTCGCTGCGGAGCGGATAGCGCGCCGCTCCGTTTACACCCCGGTCGCGAACCAGCCACGCGGTGAGAGTCGTATCGTCTGCCATCATGTAACAAAAAGGGCCGGCAGAAAGGCAGACCGCCCTCCGACCGCAACTATATCAGACGGATGAGTAGGAGAAAACGGCGCGCTTAGCCGAGCAGTTCGCGCAGCTCCGCGAGCACGCTCTCGCATTCGCCGCGCAGAACGCGACCCGCGGGCTTCCAGCGATCGAAGAAACGCTCGCTCACCGCGCCCGCGAAGATCGAGATCTGCGGAACTCCGCACGCCGAGGCGACGTGCCCGCCCGCGGAATCGTACCCGATGAACAATTTCGAGCGCGCGATCTCCGCCGCAAATGGCGCGAAGGGGCCGTCGTGCGCGCGCATCCCGGGCCGCACGGCGCGCTCCACGCGGGCGCGCTCGGCCGCGGCCGCACCTTTGTCGATCAGTACCGATCGCCCTGCAAGCATTGCCAGCAGTTCGCGCTCGAACCGATCGCCCAGCCGCTTCGATTCGTTTTCTCCCACTCCCAGGCTGACGGTGACGTCGGCCGGTTTCCCCGCGACACATGCCGGCGCGGTGAACGGCCGCGCATTTTCGACGCCAAAAGTTTCCCACGCCCAGCGCGCCGCAAGCTCTGGCAGACGCTCCCGCGAATCACCGCCAAACGACCGGCTTTCGAAGAAAAAATAGCGCTCCGGATCGCACACCGAAATCAGCCCGAGCTGCGTCAGGCGCGAATCCGGATCGATCACGATCCCATCGTCAAACCACAGCGCCGCCGAGGCGCTGAGGCGCTCGCCGAGCGTCCCGGAGCGGCCATAGGGAACCTCCAGGTGGCGGATGCGCGGGTCGGCTTCGAACAGCTCGAAACACTTTTGGGGACCCGCGAAAACGATCTCCGCATCCGGGTAGCGGCGCTTTGCCGCGTCGAGCATCACGCTGGTGACGGCGATGTCGGCTCCGAGAGTCACACGGGAAAGGACGTAGACGCGATCGGCCCTGTTCGGGGGCGACGCTGCCAGGTCTCTGCGCCGCAGGCGTGCCCTGAGCTCCGGCGCTGCACGGAGGATCACGATGGCGAGCAGGAGGTCGTAAATGCGGCACAGGCGCGGTTCGAACAGGTCGCCCAGACGCTCGATCACGACGGAAAACAGCGCGCGTCCCTCGTCTTCTGCGATCGCGCGCGCGATGAGCGAGTCGGACACCGCAAGAACGTTGCCCGCCCGAATGCAAACATCGAGAAGCTCGCTACAGGTACTTTCCAACCAGCAGCTCCAGCTTCTTGCGCGTGGCTTCGGGAATCGCCTTGCGATCGGTGATCAGCGCGTGCGCGAGCGCCGATCCGCACTTGCACTCGCGCGTCTCCGGCATCGCTCGCACCGCCGCGGCCACCAGCGCGCAGGCGTGCTCCGCATTCTTCGTCAGGTTCGCAATGATGTCGTTCACCGTGACCGCGTCGTGATCCGGGTGCCAGCAATCGTAATCGGTGACCATCGCAATCGTGACGTAGCAGATCTCGGCCTCGCGCGCGAGCTTAGCCTCCTGCAGGTTGGTCATGCCGATCACGTCCATGCCCCAGCTCCGGTACAGCTTCGATTCGGCGAGCGTCGAAAACGCGGGACCTTCCATGCACAGGTACGTTCCGCCCAATGTCGCCTTCACTCCCACCTCACGTCCCGCGGCGAGCGCGGTACGCGCGAGCTGCATACACACGGGATGCGCGAAGCTGATGTGCGCCACCAGGCCCTCGCCGAAAAACGTGGACGCGCGCCCGCGCGTGCGATCCACGAACTGATCCGGAATCACGAAGTCCAGCGGCCGGTGCTCTTCCTTGAGCGAGCCGACCGCGCTCAGCGAAATAATCCGCTCGACGCCGAGTTTCTTGAAGCCGTAAATATTCGCCCGAAAATTCAGCTCGGAGGGCGAAATGCGATGACCGCGCCCGTGCCGCGCCAGAAACGCGACCTCTTTCCCCCCCAGCTTCCCCACGACGTAAGCGTCCGACGGCGCGCCCCACGGCGTCTCCATCGCGCACTCGCGCTGCGCCTCAAATCCCGGCATCGAGTACAACCCGCTGCCGCCGATGATTCCGATTTTCGCGTTCATTCCTGTATGAGCTCGATCAGCACGCCGCCCGCCGATGATGGATGCACGAAGACGTAAACGTGTCCGCCCGCGCCGACGCGCGGCTCGTTCAGAAGCTTGGCTCCCGCCGCGCGCAGCCGCTCCACCGCCGCGTTCAAATCCGGCACGCGAATGGCGACGTGATGCAGTCCTTCGCCGCGCTTCTCGATAAATTTCGCAATGGTGGAATCGCTTTCGGTGGGCTCCAGCAGCTCGAATCGCGGTTCGCCCAGCGGCAGCATCGCGACGTTCACTTTTTCCTGCTCCACGGTCTCACGCAACGCGACGCCCAGCCCGAGCTGGTCGCGATAAAACTCGAGCGCGCGGTCGATGGACCGCACCGCGATTCCCAGATGATCGATTCTAAATCCGTTTGAGCCACTCATCGAGTATCGAATACGGATCACGCCGCCGCTCGGCCACTTCTTTTCCGGCCGCGGCGAAATCGGAATCGGCCAGCCGGTCGAGCAGCCGTTCACGCAGCATCTCGCGCAGCCGGATCGCCCAGATCTGCGCGCCGCGCGCCTGGCTCGAGCCACGCGCGTGATATTCGCGCGCCGCCGCGATCACCTCCGCGATTCCCTTCCCTTCGCTCGCGACGGTCTGCACGATTTTGGGCGACCATCCGTCGGCGCGATGCGACAGCGCCAGGTAGCTGCGCAGTTCACGCTCCAGCTTGTCCGCGCCCGGCTGATCGGCTTTATTAATGACGAACACGTCGGCGATCTCCATAATACCGGCTTTGATCGCTTGCACGTCATCGCCCATGCCCGGCACCATCACCACCAGCGTGACGTCGGCAAGGCGCGCGATTTCCACTTCATCCTGCCCCACGCCGACGGTTTCCACCAGCACGTCGTCGAATCCGGCCGCGTCGAGCAGCATGGTCATCTCAGTGGTCGCCGATGCTAACCCTCCCAGCCATCCGCGCGTCGCCATGGAGCGGATGAACACGCCCTCGTCTGCGTGATGCTGCTGCATGCGGATGCGATCGCCCAGAATCGCGCCGCCGGTGTAGGGGCTGGTCGGGTCCACCGCGATCACGCCCACGCTTTTCTGTTCGGAGCGCAGCGCCTGCGTGAGCTGGTCGCACAGCGTGCTCTTGCCGGTGCCGGGCGCGCCGGTGACCCCCAGGACGGTCGCGTGCCCCGTGCGCGGAAACAGTTCGCGCAACAGATGCTCGGCTTCCGGCCTGCGATTTTCGATCCACGTCGCCGCGCGCGCGAGCGCCCGGTGATCGCGGGCCGCGATTTTTTCGGCTAGCATCCGCTCTTGAGCAATTGCCGCGCAATCACCAGCCGCTGGATCTCGCTCGTCCCTTCCCCGATGGTGCACAGCTTGACGTCGCGGTAGAACTTCTCGACCGGATAATCCTTGATAAATCCGTAGCCGCCGTGAATTTGCAGCGCCTCGTTGGCCACGCGCACCGCGCTCTCCGACGCGTACAGCTTGGCCATGGCGGATTGCTTATTCACGCTCTGCCCCTGATCCTTGAGCCACGCCGCGCGCAGCGTCAGCAGCCGCGCCGCATCGATTTCGGTGGCCATATCCGCTAATTTATTCTGAATCGTCTGGAATTCTGAAATAAAGCGGCCGAATTGTTTGCGCTGCTTGGAATATTTGAGCGCCGCTTCGTAGGCTCCCTGAGCGATCCCGACCGACAGCGCGGCGATGGAGATGCGTCCGCCGTCCAGGATGCGCAGGCTGTCGACGAAACCCTCCCCGCGCTTTCCGCAAAGCTGCGAGGCGGGCAGACGGCAGTCGCTGAACAAAACTTCGCCTGTCGGCGAGCAGCGCATTCCCAGCTTGTTCTCTTTTTTTCCTGCGCGAAATCCCGGCGTCCCTTTTTCGAGAATAAACGCCGAAATTCCGTGCGATGAAGCCGCGCGGTCGGTCACCGCCATGGCCACGCACACGTCGGCGACGTGCGCGTTGGTGGTGAAGGTCTTGCCGCCATTCAGCACCCACGTCTCGCCGTCAAGAACGGCCTGCGTCCGCGTGCCCGCCGCATCCGAACCCGCTTCGGGCTCAGTCAGTGACCAGCACCCGGTCCACTCGCCGCGCGCGAGTTTGGGAATGTAGCGCTCCTTCTGCTCGCGCGATCCCGCCAGATAAATATGATTGGTGCACAGCGAAATGTGCGCCGCCGCGCTCAGCGCGATCGACGGGTCCAGGCGTGCGATCTCTTCGATCAGAATCGTGTAATCGACGTAAGTATAGCCGGAGCCGCCCAATTCCTCCGGAAAAACCGCGCCCAAAACGCCCATGCGCCCCAGCTCGCGAAAAACTTTCACCGGAAAATGCTGTGTTTCGTCCCACTCCATCACGTGCGGCCGGATTTCCGTCTCGGCGAACTCGCGGATGGTTTTGCGAAGCTGGTTCTGTTCCGGCGTGTAAGCGAAGTCCAAGGGTCTAGACGATCTCCTCTTTTTTCGCGTCCCAGCGCACGGTGCGGCTGCGGCGATAGCTTTCGACCGCCATGCTCGCGGCGATCGAGACGCGCCAGCCCAGTTCGAACGGGCAGCTCGGCTCGCGGCCGGAGCGGATGGCGTCGAAGAAATCCTCGACGTGCGCGTGCGGAACATGAGTCGCGCGGCCGGTCATCTCGTTGCCCTCCGGCCGATTCGCTTTTTGCGGAAAATAGCGCAACTGCGCCTCGCGCGAAATGGTCCCGTTTTCGCCGAGCACCTGCTCGCCCGCGCCGGGATGATCGTTGCCCGATCCGCTGCTCCAGTGAATCAGCATCTCCTCGGGCTGCGCCAGTGCGACGCTCATCGTATCCGGCGTCTCGCGGCCGTCTTTCCACACGAAAATACCGCCCGACGCGGTCGCCGACTGGGGAATTTTCAGGCGCAGCGCCTTATACCAGAAGGCGAGCTGCTGGGTCATGTTTTCCGAGATATTTCCGCTCGAATAATCCCAGAAATGCCGCCAATTGACAAATTGATTCGCGTCGAATTCACGAGCCGGAGTCTCGCCCAGGAATAAATCCCAGGCGATATTTTCGGGATTCATGTCCGGCGCCGGCCGCCGCGCCCCGGGGGCACGTCCGCGCGAGGTGTTGCGATACATGCGCATTCCGATCGCCGTGATTTTTCCCATCCGCGCCGGCTCAGCCAGAAACATCCGCGCGTCGCGCGCCTGCCCCGACGAGCACGCCTGGTGCCCGATCGCGACCACATGCTTTCCCGCGTCGCGCTTCCACGCAGCGCGCATGCGTTTGGCGTGATCAAGCGTCAGCGCCATCGTCTTTTCCTGATACACGTGCTTTCCGGCGTCGAGCGCGGCGCAGAAATGCTCGGCGTGCAGATGCGGCGGCGTGGCGATCATCACCGCGTCGATCGACGCGTCTTCCAGCATGCGCCGGTAATCGCGGTACATCGTCACGCCGGGCGCCGCGGCCTGCGCACGCTCCAGGCGCCGTGTGTAAACGTCACAGAAAGCGGTGGCTTCGGTGTTGGCGCAGGAGCGCACGTAATTTAAAAGCTCCAGCCCGCGATCGCCGAAGCCGATAAAACCCACGCGAATACGGTCATTGGCTCCCAACACGCGTCCTGGCGCGACGGCGAGCGTGCCGAGTCCGGACGCGACTTTGCCGAGAAAAATCCGGCGGGAGTCCATATATGAAGTGTAGCGAATCGGCCGCAGAGGCATCATCGAGCCCGAATCGTAGCCGTTGCGCGGAAGCGGGCGTGTAGCTGTCGCGTCTATGCGGTATGGCTTCCGAACACAACATCCACGCGCAGCATGCGCACACTCACGGCGCCAATTGCGGACACACCGCGGTCCGCCACGACGGCCACGTCGATTATTTGCACGACGGTCACCTGCATCATGTGCACAACGGCCGCGTGGAAGAGCATCAGATCAGCGTGAGCAGCCGTAATCCCGGCGGCTGCACGCCGGGGCACGATTGCGGCGAGCACGAGAAGTCGCACAAGCACAACGCGCAGTGCGGCCACCCGACGGTTCCGCACGGAGATCACGTCGACTACCTGGTCGCCGGCCACCTGCACCACCAGCACGGTGATCACTGCGACGATCACGGCGCCCTGGACTTGGCCTGAGTGCACAGTCAGAGTGGCTGATAGTCACGCCAAGCCCGGCTAGAGCACGCCGTGAGGCAATACGGATGTTCCAATTGTCACGACATGTTCATCGCCCTGCAATCCGGATGGGATAGCTTCTTCTTCATCCATGAACAGACTATTGCTTGCGCCGTACCTGATCGCGGGAGTTGCATTCGCACAATCTGTCAGCACCGGAACCTCTACGCCGATCCAACACGTGGTCGTCATCTTTGACGAAAACATCTCGTTCGATCACTATTTTGGCGGCTATCCGCGCGCGCTGAATCCTGAAGGCCAGCCGGCGTTCAATCCGGCCGCGAACACTCCGGAAGTCAACGGGCTGACCCCGGTGTTTCAGATCAAGAATGGCAATTCCGCCCAGCCTTTCCGGCTCGACCGCAGCCAGGAAATCACCTGCGATAACGACAATCATTACGCCGACGAACAGAAGGCGTACAGCGCGGGTCTGCTCAACCAGTTTCAAATCACCTCGGCCACGCCCAGTTCCACCTGCACCATCGCGGCGCTGAACATGGGTTATTACGATGGAAACACCGTGACGGCGCTTTGGAATTACGCGCAGCATTACGCGCTCAGCGATAATTTTTTCGACACGGAGTTCGGAACCACGGTGATGGGTCACCAAAACCTGATTTCCGGTCAGACGCACACCACCAGCGTGACCAGCATCAGCGGAAAGGTCGCCAATGGATCGGTGATCGGCAACGTCGAGGCCGGCGTAGACGATTGCGTCACGACGGCGAACGGAACTCCCGTGGTGATGACCGGCCAGAATGTCGGCGATCTGCTGAATGCGCAGAACATCTCCTGGGGATGGTTCTACGCGGATTTTCCGCAGTCGACCAACGATCAGCCGATCCCGTTCGCTTCCTGCGGGTCGGCGTACAACAGCCATTACGATCCGTTCCAGTATTACAAGAGCACCTCGAATCCGCATCATCTGCCGCCGACATCGATTTCCGCGATCGGAACCTCGGCCGATCAGGCCAATCATCAATATGCGCTGACCGATTTCTGGAACGCGGTGAACGCGGGGAATTTCCCGTCGGTTGTGTTCTTGAAGGCGACTTCCGCTCAGACCGGACATCCCGCCAATTCGTCGCCCTTGCAGGAGCAGGAGTTCCTGGTGGACACGATTAACCAGTTGATGCAAACGCCCGAGTGGCCGACCATGGCGATTCTGATTACCTACGACGACTCCGACGGCTGGTATGACCACGTGATGCCGCCGATCGTGAATCAATCGAACGACGCGGCCAACGATGCGCTGCTCGGATCATCGGGAATGTGCGGCACGCCGGCATCGGGCGCGTATCTGGACCGTTGCGGCTATGGCTCGCGTCTTCCGCTACTGGTAATTTCTCCCTACGCCAGGCAGAATTACGTCAGCCACGCGCTCACGGACACGACCTCGATTTTGCGATTCATCGAAGATAACTGGACCCTGGGCCGGATCGGCGATCAATCCTTCGACGCCATGGCGGGAAGCGTTCTCGACAGCTTCGATTTCACCTCCGCGCCGCGAACCACGCCGCTGCTGCTGAATCCGACTACCGGTCAAGTGGTCAAGTCGCCGAAGAAGTAGCTGACCGCTCCCTCACGGTCGCGGCTCGGCAGCGCCCTGTGGAGCCGCGCGCGTCAGCGAGCGGTTTCTTACTGCGCCACGACCTCGTACGGCCGCATCATCTCGTTGTCCTCGTGTTCGAGCACGTGGCAATGCCACACGTAGCGTCCCGCGAAACCTTCGAAGCGGACAATAATCCGGGTGACCATCAGAACGTCCGCGCGAACCGTGTCTTTCCACCCGGATTCGTGCGGCTCGGGAGGAATCGGAGGCCCGGTCAAAACCAGCTTGCGCGTTTTTCTGTAGATTTCAAAATCGAACCGTCTTCGGTCGAGAATCTGAAAGCGCACCAGGTGAAGATGGATGGGATGCGTGTCGTCGGTCAGATTCACCAGCGACCAGATTTCGACCGAGTCGAGCAGCGGTTTTTCCGTCACGGGCATGGAATAATGCGCGCCGTTCAAAAGCATCAGCGTGGCGCGTCCGGAGGCATCCATGTGG
This sequence comes from Bryobacteraceae bacterium, assembly GCA_035501755.1. Taxonomy (GTDB): domain Bacteria; phylum Acidobacteriota; class Terriglobia; order Bryobacterales; family Bryobacteraceae; genus Palsa-187. Next base: position 22,391 of record DATJVN010000074.1, read on the forward strand.
TGATCGAGCGTGAGCTCGCGCGTCTTCACGGCTTGCGATTCGGCGATCCGCTCGATCGCCCGCAATTTCCGCGGCACTTCGAAACGATCCGCGGTCTTTGCGCGGGAAACGCGAATCTGCATGATCGGCGTAGGCCCATGCTTCAAATACAACTCGGCGCCCGCATACGGACTGAAATCCACGATCAGATCCGCGCCTTCGCCGGGCGCGAGCGCGAGGCTTTTCATCGCCACCGGCTGCGCCAGCAATCCCTGGTCCGATCCGATCATGAAAAACGCTTCGCTGCCGGGAATCAGGCTGTGGCCTTCTTTTGATAACGACAGCGTAAAAAACCCGGCGTTTGAAGGATTAAAGATGCGGAAGCGATATTTCGCCGGCTCCACTTCGAGAAACGGGAACAGTTTGCCGTTCAGCAGAATCGCGTTGCCGTAGAACTCGGACATCCAGGGCGAGGCCGGATCGCGCGACACGGGATAATCAAGCTGGCCGTTAGTGGTGAACAGACGGTCATAAATCGCGATGGGGATCTCGAAGCGTCCGCTGGGAAGGTTCAGCGAATCTTCAGACGCGTCGCGAATCAGGTAGAACCCGAACAATCCGGCGACTGCGTTCAGACGCGTGATGCCCATGGCGTGGTCGTGATAATAAAGCGCGCAGGCGTCCTGTTGGTTGGGATAATGGCAGGTCGCCGATTGACCCGGCACGATCCAGCGCTCCGGATCGCCGTCACTTTCTGACGGAACCTTGCCGCCGTGCAGGTGAACCACGGTCCGGACCGCGGGCTTGTCGGACTCCGCGCCATGCAGAGTGTGGTCAATCGGGAGCAGGTGACGCGTGGGCAGATCGTTCACCCATTCGACCGTGACAGGTCGTCCGGAGCGCGTCTCGAATCGCGGCCCCGGCGACATGCCGTTATAGCCCCAAAACGTCGTCGCCGGCAGATCGCGATGCACCTTTTGCTGAAATTGCCGCGCCACGATGCGAAAGCGGGAAGCGCCGGCGTTTATGGACGCAGGCGCCGCCGGAATCGGAAGCGGATCGACCCAGCGCGCGAGGGAATACGGGCTGAGCGACAATCCCTTTACCGGCGAGCCGAGGTTCGGCGCGGCGGGTTGACCGCTCACCCGCGCAAATATGCTCGCCAGTATCGATTCGCTCAAGAATCTTCGCCTGGTTCGTCCCGCTATCGGATATCGCAGGTAAACTGGCCTTTCCGCCGGTTGAGATGGTGAGTGACGGGCACTTGTCGAGCGGTCATGGCTCAGCGTATCATACGCCGCCAAACACGCAAGATGACTGTTCAAAATAAATCTGTTGTTGGCGCAGTATTCATCAGATTTCAATTTAGAGCCGTTAGTCTTCTTCTACCATCCTCAAGGAGAACTGAATGCGCTCTTTCGTGTCGCTGTTGACGACGCAGTTCCTGATTTTCGCCATGGTGGCCCCGGCCGCGCCCGCGCAGTCCGCGCCGACCACCAATCCGATCACGCCGATTCAGCACATCGTGGTCATTTTTCAAGAGAACGTCTCGTTCGATCACTACTTCGGGACCTATCCGGTTGCCGCGAATCCGCAAGGCCAGCCGGCGTTTCACGCCCTGGCGAATACGCCGGCGGTGAACGGATTCACCGAAGGACTACTGAACCACAACGGGAACTACTACAACACCGCGAATGGGACCGGCATGGCCAATCCTTTCCGCCTGGATCGCTCGCAGGCGGCGACCTCGGATCAGAATCATAACTACATGCCGGAGCAGGCCGCTGCGCACGGCGGATTGATGGATGCGTTCCCGGCCAACACCGGAACCGCGGGGCCTCCGCCGGCCCCCACCCAGATCGCCCAACCTTTCACCACTACCGGTCTCACCATGGGCTACTTCGACGGCAACACGGTGACCGCGCTGTGGAATTACGCGCAGCGCTTCGCGATGAGCGACAACTCCTACGGGACGACGTTCGGGCCTTCGACGCCGGGCGCGCTGAACCTGATTTCCGGCCAGACCAACGGCGTGGTCGCAAACGCCAACGGGACCGGATCGGTGATCGACGGCGGCAACGGATCCACCACCGATATCGGCGACGCCGATCCGGCGGGCGATATGTGCTCCACCACCACCGGCGAAGTGTTCAGCATGACCGGAACGACCATCGGCGATCTGCTCAATGCCGCCGGCGTGACCTGGGGATTTTTCACGCAGGGCTTCGACCTGACCGTCACCAACGCCAATGGAACCACGGGCTGCAAGCGCAGCACCACCTCGCTGATCACCAACTCCACCAAAGCCGACTACATTCCGCATCATGAGCCGTTCCAATACTACAAATCGACCGCCAACCCCACGCACGCGCGGCCGACTTCGGTGACCTCGGTCGGCTACACCGATGCCGCCAATCATCAGTACGACCTGCACGATTTCTACGATGCGATCATGGCCGGCAATTATCCCGCGGTGAGCTTTTTGAAGGCGCCCGGTTATCAGGACGGGCACGCGGGGTATTCCGATCCGCTCGATGAGCAGGCGTTCATCGTCGGCGTGATCAATTTCCTGCAACAGAACGCCGATTGGGAGCACACCGCGGTCGTCATCAACTGGGACGATTCCGACGGTTGGTACGATCATCAGATGGGTCCGATCGTGAATCAATCGTCAACCAGCCTGGACGTTCTGACCGGCGGCAGTTGCGGAACGGTCGCGCAGGCCATGCCCGGCCCGGGAACCGGCAACCAGCCCGCCAACGGACGTTGCGGCTATGGCCCGCGCATTCCCATGCTGGTGATCTCGCCGTGGGCGAAGCAGAATTACGTCGACCACACGGTCACTGATCAGAGCTCGATTATCCGCTTCATCGAAGACAACTGGCTGAACGGAACGCGCATCGGCACGGGATCCTTCGACGGGATCGCGAATTCGATCGTCAACATGATGCAGTTCACCAAGGCGAACAGCAAAATCCTGATCCTTGATCCAACCACGGGTGAGCCGACCGAAGGCAAGGTAAGCGCGAAGTAGCATTGATCACCAGACGCTTATTTCTTCAAGGCGCCATCGCGCTAGCTCGTGACACGCGCGCGCCGGAACTCGAACCGAGCACGCTCGTGAAATTTGTCGATCCGCTGCCGGTTCCCCCGGTATTGAAGAAAAGCCGGCGTTATCGAGTAGAAATGCGGCAGATCACGGCGAAGCTGCACCGCGATCTGCCGCCGACTCCTTTATGGGCGTGCGGAGGAAGCGTTCCCGGACCGACGATTGAAGCGCGAACCGGCGAACCCATCACAGTGGAGTGGGTGAATGCCCTGCCCCGCCGTCATTTTCTGCCCATCGATCACACACTGCATGGCGCGGAAGCCGGCAAGCCCGAAGTTCGCACCGTGATTCACGTTCACGGCGCCAAAGCGCCTCCGGAAAGCGACGGATGGCCGGAGGACTGGTACACGCCGGGAAAGTCGGCGGCATATTCTTATCCGAACCGGCAGGATGCGGCCATGCTGTGGTACCACGATCACGCCATGGGCATCAACCGGCTGAATATTTACGCCGGATTGTTCGGGTTGTATATTCTGCGCGATGAATTTGAAGATGGCTTAAATCTGCCCGCGGGACGATTCGAAATTCCGCTGGTGCTCGCCGATCGTTTTTTGCTGCGCGACGGGTCGCTTGAATATCCGGTTTCCGATCATCCCGGATCGCCCTGGGTTCCGGAAGTATTCGGCAACGCGATGCTGGTGAATGGAAGATTGTTTCCATATCTGGATGTCGAGCCGAGAAAATACCGGCTGCGGATGCTCAACGCTTCAAACGGCCGTTTCTATCAGCCGTCGCTTTCAAATGACCAGAAATTTTTCCTGATCGGCACGGACCAGGGATTGCTTCCCGCGCCCGTGGAGATTCCGAATTTCATGTTTGCGCCGGGCGAGCGCGTGGATCTAGTGGTCGACTTCCGCGATCACGCCGGCGAAACCATCCTGCTGCGCAGCGGGCCGTTCGAGCTGATGCAGTTTCGCGTGGCGCGCGGTCGCGTGGACGATCCCAGCTCGCTTCCGCGCACGCTTCGACCGGTCGAAAAAATTCTTGCGTCTTCGGCGATCAGGACGCGCACGCACGTCATTCGCGAGTACATGAACCGCGCGGGCGAGTCCATGGGCATGCTGCTCAACGGCGCGCACTGGGCGATGCCGGTGACCGAAGATCCGCTGCTCGATTCGACGGAAATCTGGTCGATTGTCAATCCGACCGACGATTCGCATCCGATTCATCTGCACCTGGTGCGCTTTCAACTGCTCGACCGGCAGCGCTTCGAAGGCGAACTTTTTAATCTGACGGGCCGTGTGCGCCTCGGAGGGCCGCTCGAGCCTCCGGAGCCGTCGGAATCGGGCTGGAAAGACACAATCCGCGCGCACGGCAACATGATCACCCGATTCATCGTGAAGTTCGAGGGATTTCCGGGGCGGTATGTGTGGCATTGCCACGTGCTGGAGCACGAAGACAATGAAATGATGCGCCCCTTCGTGGTCCGGCGAAGCTGACCGGCGCCAGATCAAGAAGTGAGCCGGGCGGGAGTCGAACCCGCGACCACCGCATTAAAAGTGCATCTCAGGTTCACTCCTAAGTCACATCCTGCGCGAAATCAATCTTCCCAACGACGACAACGTGCACGCAAGTGCACTGGATGTCAGGCCTGCGGTGACAGTCAGGGTGACAGACGGTCGCGGCCGTCAGCAGAGGCACGCTTTACCGCGTGGCGCGAGAAGTGAGGCCGGCTTACTGGTTTCGCGTCCCAGACGACGAAACGACGCTGATGAGCTTACCGCCAGCGCAATTCAAGTGCTATATGGTGGTTTTGCGCGCCATCCAGCGCGATAGGAACGCAGGAAGGATCAGCGTGCGTCAGGTAGCAGCCCGCGCGCGAATAACGTCACCTCACGCGCACAAAGCGCTCCGGGCACTATTCAGACGAGGATTGCTGGAATGCGAGGTGCGGCCACGAACAACCGCAGTTTACTCACTGCCCTTCAGGTGGACCGGCGACTGTATCCCTATCGGTGAACAGATCCCATCCAAGTGTGTTCCCGTAAGGAAACAGCAGTTGGCAAACCCAGAGAACGCCGTCCGTCTTTCCGCGGGTGAACAGACGTGTGACCCCGTAGGCAAACGACACTTAGAGAATTCAGAAAGTGACATAGAATCGTCGTCGTCGAAGACAGAACCTCCCGAATTCGCGACGACGACGAACGCCAACAAAGCGAAAACGAAAGAGCCATGGTGGAACGCAGACGAACTCAGAGGCGCCCAAATCGTGCTTAAGCAGCATTCTCACAGCGGTTCGATCCCGGATGCCAACATCACCGCGCGAGTTCTTTCTTGCTTCGCGGACTTCCAGGAATTCACCCTCTGGCTGTCAGAACTCAGGTTCACATCGCCAGCGCGCGGCTGGGGGCTTTACGAGCACGATGCTCACTCTAATTGGCCGAGTCAGCGGGAAGAGGCGCAAGCAAAAGCACGGCGATTCTTAGCACCCGCGGCCCAAGATACGGGGCCTTTGACGATAGACGCTCGCGCGGTCGTCAGCGAGCGGTTGACGAACGCGGAAGCGTGCAAGAACTGTTGTGGAAGCGGAATTCGCCCGGCGACACACGACCCCCAGCTCTGGGAATGGTGCGAGTGCCCGGCAGGCAGCGAGAAGCGTGAAAGCGAGCCTGACGCCGTTGACCGAGCAAACGCGACGGTTTTCAAGATTCGACGACTCAAGATGAGCGCGTGAATATTGCACGGAGGAGAAATGAGCGAAAACGACAACATGGGAGATTCACGAGAGCGCAAGTCCGAGGCCGACGATAGGCAATTAGCGGCCGCCACGGCGATCGCTGAGCATGCCGGACAAGAAATTGCGACGAACTTTCGCCAACTCGCGCCACGGCAAAGGCGAACGGTTCTTACGAGTTTCCGACGCCAGCTATTCCCCGCGGCCAGGCCGGGCCGTAAGCATAGCAAGGAAATCACGGCCGCGGTTGCGGATTGGATGGCCGGTATCCGCGGCCTGCCGCTTTATCGAAAACACATCCCGCGCTATGACAAGATGGGGCGGTGGCAACGCAAGGTGAAGACGCGGGCGCTCTTGGATGCGATTCGCAACCGGAGGAGACACGAGCGAAGGAAGCGCGCCTCCGGCGGCACCGCCGATCACGCCTCGCAATAGCGCGCGATCGTCCTACGATTTCATCATGGCAGTCTGCGCGCAAGACGCACGCTGGCGGGCGCCCCCGCGCAAACAAGGCCGATTAGCCCGTCAACTTGGCTTCAACGCAGATTTACGACCCGAGCGTGCGGTGAGGTACGGCGGGACAATTAGCGGAACGTGCCGCTCGAATAATCTTCGCGATCTTTTCAGTTCCGAAGCGTCAGGTTAGACTACGATCCGGGAGGGAGAAGACGGCTTTTTATGGCAAACGGCACAACGACATCCGACCTTGAAGATGTGATCGATCAAGCCATTGACGTGCTCGAGGACGCCTACGCGCCGGAATCGACCCGAGAAGACCTC
>DATJVN010000075.1:0-6520 GCA_035501755.1 Bryobacteraceae bacterium
CAACTCCTGTTAAGAAAAAGAAGAAAACCGTTCACAAGAGCGTCGCGGCCCGGACTGTGACCGCGAAGGTCGCGCCGTCGGTCCGCACGAACTCCACAACGATGCGTCTGGTGGCCAAACGCATGCGCACCCGGCGGCCCACCGGGGCCTGGCGCGTGCCGACCTACGCCGATTCCACCCAAGGCGACTTCATCGACGGCGACGATCTCGCCGTGCGCCGCGCCGCAGTGGAGGCGTTGGGTCCGCTGAACGGCTCCGTGGTGGTCAGCGATCCGGCGACGGGTCGCGTTCTGACCATCGTGAATCAAAAGCTGGCGTTCCAGGACGGGTACCAGCCGTGCTCGACCGTCAAGATCCCGGTCGCCCTGGCCGCGCTGAGCGAAGGCGTGGTGGAGCGGCAAACCCTGATCCGCATTTACGGGCGCACCACGTTCGACATGACTACCGCGCTCGCGAGATCGAACAATCAGTATTTCGCCAATCTGGGCGAGCGCCTGGGTTTCGAGCGCGTCCGCTACTACGCCAGCCTGTTCGGACTGGGTGAAAAAGCGGGTCTGGACATCGACGGCGAGCGCGCCGGGTGGCTCACCACCAGCGTTCCGCGCAGCGGCGTGGGGATGATGACCAGCTTCGGCGACGGAATCGCGCTGACACCGCTCGAATTCGCCGCGCTGATGGGCGCGATCGCCAACGGCGGCACGCTGTATTACATGCAATATCCCAAGTCGCAGGCCGACATTCAAGCCATGGTGCCGCGAGTCAAGCGGCGCCTAGATATCGACCAGGTGATCCCCGAGATCAAGCCGGGAATGATGGGCGCGGTGGAATACGGAACCGCGCGCCGCATCGGCTTCGATCCCAACCAGCCGATCTACGGAAAAACCGGCACCTGCACCGACGCGCGCACGCCCACGCACCTGGGATGGTTCGGATCGTTCGCCGAGGTGGGCAAGAACAAGCTGGTGGTGGTGGTCCTGCTGACCGGCGGGGGAACCGACAGTGGCCCGGCCGCATCGGGCGTCGCGGGGATGGTTTACAAAAACCTCGGCTTGGCGAGCTATTTCGCCGCGCAGGGGCATCAAACCACGCCCGCCTGGATGGTCAACTGACCGCCTCCGCGGCTTAGAGACGAATTCACGCGAATGAACACAAATGATTCGCGTAGATTCCTGCGCATTCGCGGCTGAAAAAATTCAGCGAATCGAAAAAGTCCCGAAAGTCATTCCCAAATCCCGCGCATCACCCGGCGCGCGCAGTACTTTATCCAGACTGACCGTGATCTCGATCGATTCCCGGTTCACCAGCTCCCCAGGCAGGGCGAAATCGAAGGCAAAGCGTGCATCCGGCACCCTGACCGCTGCTTTGCCGATCTCCCGCCCGTCGGCGCTCACCGTCATGGTCACCGGTCCCGACTGCACCACGGCTTTGGGAGCATATCCGGTGATGAACAGCCGCTCTGACGCTGAGCGCGGTCCTGAAAGCTTCACCGTCGCCGATTTCGGCATCCAGCGGAAGCCCCCTTCGGCCGGATACCACGTGGGACCCAGCAGGTCCGCCGCGTTGGGATCACCCGCATCCACCGAAGCGACGCGCGTGGCGCGCGGATCCGCGCGCAGCGTGATCTGGTAGCTGCGCGTCACGTCTTGCACCGCGCCTTTTTCAAAGCGCAGCGCGCGCGCATCGCCGTGGTCGAGCATCGAGAATGCCTGGCGGAACGAGATCAGGAACGGCGACAAGCCGCCCAAGTCCTCGCGCGCGAGAATCGCGTGATCGTCGCCGGGCGCCAGATACACTTTTTGGACGCCGAACAGCCGGAACGGCGCATCCTGAAGCCCTGCGGTGAACAAATCGTTGTCGATGTTTTGCAAGATCACGGCAGATGCGGGATGCGCGCGGATGGCGTCTTCCACTCCCCAGTACAGGTCGCGCATGCGCAGGGACCGCTCATTGTGCCAGCGCGTGTACGCATCCACTTCAACCAGCGATCCGGTGACAAACGCTGCCGCCAGGGCGATGGCGAACACCCGCAGCAACCAGTTCGATTTCCAGGCCGCCATAATGGCCCACCCCGCGAGCCACGCCAGGCCGAGCTCGGGAATGGTCGCGTAGTAATCCGTGATGTGATGCGCCAGCGGCAGCACCGGCGCGATCAGAAGCAGAAACCATCCGCAGCAAAAGAGCGCGATCCATTCGCGGCGGGTCAGCCGCGTGATCGCGAAAATGCCTAGAGCGAGCGCGACCACCCACATCACCCGCGTGCCGATCCGTCCGCCGTGGCCGGTGAGCTGGGCGATACGCGACGGGCCCAGGCTCCATTTGAGATATTCGACGAGCGCGCCGGCCATGCGCCGGTTGAACTCGAGCACGTAGTACGGACTCGTAGTGTGCACCAGGGCAAAATGCGCGACGGTGAAAACCATCGCCGGAACGAACAGCGGGATGGTCGAGCGAATCTGCTTGCGATCCGCGCACCATGCGTACAGCGCGGCGATCGCCGGATACATCACGATTACTTCGAGCGCTCCAAATCCAGCCAGATAAGCAAGCCATTCCGTCACGCGCCAGCCGCGCAGCCGCGCGTAGAACGCCAGAAGAATCGAGAATGCGCACAAGACCTCGTTGAATCCTGAAGCCCAGGCAACCGGGCGCACCGGAATCGAGCTGGAGGTCCACAACACCGCGGCGATCACGCCCGCCGCGCGCGACCGCAGTAGCCGCTCGCCGATGAGCGCCGCCAGAATCAAGTCCCCGCACCAGAACGCCAGTGACACCAGGTGAAAGGGAAGCGCGCTGACTCCGAAAATTTCGCCCAGGGTCAAAAAATACAGACGGTCACCGAACACGCGAACGGTGCCCTGCGCTTTCGGCGCAAACAGGACCGGCAGCAGGTCGCGCGCGTGATTCAGTTCAAGCGGCAGTCCCAGCCACGCGAAATCGTCATTGGTAAACCAGCACAAGGGCGCGCGCCAGTACACCAGCAGCGCGAAGGCGGGCGCGATGGCGAGCCATCCCCACGAGGTCGTTGAAAAAGGGGACAGACTACTCTGTCCCCAATTCGACGGTATTGACTTGATTGAGAGCGGCCGGCCTGGACAGAGCGGTCTGTCCCCTTTTTCAACATCTCCGCCGCGCGCGCGCGTCATTTCGAAATCAGGCCAACGGTGGTGACGATCACCGCCAGCTCGCGGGTGTCCTGATCGCTGGGGGGCAGTCCCTTGTCCACGTGAAAATCGACGGCTACGGCGTCGGAAGAGAGCGCGACCGCGGGAATGACGCGCGAATAGGTGCAATCGCCCGCCTGCGAATAGGTCTGCGCGCCCAAGTCGAGCCCGTTGACGCGCGCGTCCAGCGTCATGGCGCCTACGCGGTTGAACATCACATCCGGTATGGTGAACTTCAGCTCCAGCGTCGCGCCGGTTTTCGAGGCGTTGGCGGGAGGCCGCAGCGTGACGGTGAAGCTTTTCGCGGTCCAGCGCCAGGAGTCGTGCTCCAGATCCCAGAAGCCGCGCGTCAACTGCGTCGCGGTGCGCGGATCGGCCACGTTCACCACGCTCACCAGTTGATTGCCTTCGGGATTTGTCTCCTCGGCATGGTGCCTGTGAATCCGGCACCCTCCCGTCAGCACGAATGACGCGGCCAGGACGGGCGCTAATCTCCGCATCGTTCGACCTCGACCAGGCAATTGTAAAACACCGGACCTCCGCCGATGTCGGTGAGCCGGTCGGAGGTGAGCGCGTTGACGCCCGCGCCATTTTCCGCGAATTTGTTCCAGCGCACCGCCGGGATCCGAACCACCCCTTCAGACACCACGCCGTCCACTGCGGCGACGGCGAGAACCGAGCCGCGATCGTTGAAGGCGCGCACGCGATCGCCGCCGCGAATTCCACGCCGCTCCGCGTCGGCCGCCGCGATCTGCAAAACCGCGGTCTGCCGGTCCACGCCCGGGCGATTGCCGAACGTCGAGTTCATGCTGTCGTCGTTTTTCGAAGAGACCAGCTCCAGCGGAAAACGCGCGCGCAGCACCGCATCTCCGAGACGCGACTCAACCGGCGGCACGTATTCGAAATTGCCCAGCTCGCATTTCCCCGATGGCGTCGCGAATCCGCCCTCCGCGAACGGCAAAAACGGCGCCGGAACATTGAGGCGCACGGAACGCTCACGTTCGAGCCGCTCCAGCGTGATTCCCCCCAAAAAGGGATGATCCGAAGCGAGCAGTCTGCGGATCATATCGTCTTCCGATTCGGCGAAGCAAGCATCGTCGAATCCCATACGTCGGCTAAGCGCGCGAAAAACGTCGACATTCGAACGCGCTTCGCCCGGCGCCGGGACTACCGGCCGCGCGAGCTGAAGATGATAGTGCCCGTAGGCGAGATAAAGATCGGTGTGCTCCAGGAAAGTCGTCGCGGGCAACACAATATCGGCGTAATCCGCGGTGTCGGTCTGAAATTGTTCCAGCACCACCGTGAACAGGTCCGTGCGCCGCATGCCGGCGAGCACCTTGTTCTGATTCGGCGCGATCGCCGCAGGGTTTGAATTGTAGACTACCAGCGCCTTCACCGGCGGATCGTTCACATCGACGAGCGCCTTGCCGAGCTCGGACATATTGATGACACGCGCCTCGCGGCCCAGCGCCGATCGCGTCTGCAATTCCGGCATCTCCAGCGCCGCGCGATTGAACTGGAACGCGCCTGAGGTGGAAAGTTGCAGCCCTCCGCCGATTTCGCGCCACGAGCCGGTGATCGCCGGAAGCGCCGCGATGGCGCGCATCGCGTTGCCGCCCCGCTCGGTGCGCTGGATTCCATAATTCGCGCGGATTGCCGCGGGCCGCGTGGTCGCATATTCCCGCGCCAGCCACACGATCTCCTCCCGCGCGATTCCAGTCAGCGCAACCACGCGCTCCGGGTCGTACTCGCGCACGCGCTCGCGCAGCGCGTCGAATCCGCTCGTGTAGCACGCGACGTAATCGGCATCGTGCAGATTTTCGCCGATGATCACGTGCATCAGGCCCAGAGCCAGAGCCATGTCGCTGCCCGGATTCACGCGCAGGTGCCGGTCGGCAAGCGCAGCGGTCCGCGTGCGAATCGGATCGATGACGATGAGTTTCGCTCCGTTGCGCCGCGCTTCCACGATGAACGGCCACAGGTGAACGTTGGTGCCGTGAATGTTCGCGCCCCAGGCGATGATGAACTTCGCGTGGCGGAACTGCTCGGGCTCGGTCCCATACCGCGTGCCGAGCGTCGCGTTCAGCGCCGCGCTGCCCGCCGCCGAGCAGATGGTCCGATCGAGCCGGGACGCTCCCACCCGATGAAAAAATCGCCGGTCCATACCGTTGCCATTGAGCATCCCCATGGTTCCCGCGTAGCTGTAGGGCAGAATCGACTCCGGGCCGAACTCGCGGGAAATCGCGCTCAAACGCGACGCGATGGTGCCCAGCGCCTCGTCCCAGGAGATCCGCGCGAAGTTCCCTTCGCCCTTCGCGCCGATACGTTTTTGCGGATAGAGCAGCCGGTCGGGCGAATACTCGCGTTCGAGATATTGCGCGACCTTCCCGCACAGGAATCCGCGCGTAACGGGATGGTCGGGATTCCCGCGCAACCGCGTAGCGACCCCGTCTTCAACGTTTAACAGCAGAGAACAGCAATCCGGACAATCGAGCGCGCAAACCGACCGGCGGATTTCCATAAATCGAGAATACCGCGCCGGAACTTTCCCCGTCCCGCCGGGTCTAACAGGTTGTCAACCCTATGGCTGCGTCGCGCTGCGAGTCAGTTCCTCGCGCCAGGAAGTGAAATTCCCTTTGCTGGTTGACGACCCCAGCCCGTTCATCTTTCCGTCGGCCACCGTGAAAGTGAATTCCAGATGCATGCTCGGCGAGATGTCTACATCGTAGTGGCACTGATTGCCGATGCAGTATCCTTTACCGCGGACCGTGCCCTGCGGAAACGCGATGGCAATCTTGAACGCGTTGCGCTCCCCCGGCGTCAACGTGACCGTCGTGTCTTCTTCGTAGAGCGTCCCACCGTCGATCTTCAGGAACGTCCGTCTGGTCGAATGGACTTTGGAAGCGTCGGCGCCGTCGGCGACGGTAGTAGTCACCGCGTAGACGCCCTCATTATTCTGATCCATCCAATTGCCCTTGCCTTCGTAGCGGCCATTCTCAAACGGAAACGCGATCGGCACGAGTCCTCCGGTAAAATCCAGTCTTAGCGGCAGCGGCTATTGCAATTCGTACTTCTCCAACAGACGCCGCGCAATGATCAGGCGTTGCAGCTCATTTGTTCCGCCGCCGATCACCACCAGCGGCGCGTCGCGATAGTAGCGCTCCACCGGAAAATCCTTCGAGTAGCCGTTACCACCCAGGATGCGCATGGCTTCGAACGAAACTTCCGCCGCGGTCTCGGTGGCGAACAGCTTGGCCATGCCGGCTTCGAGGTCGCAGCGCTCGCCGCGATTCTTCTTGTCCGCCGCCGATTCGATCAGCAGGCGCGACGCTTCGATCTTGGTCGCCATATCCGCGAGC
>DATJVN010000076.1:0-13888 GCA_035501755.1 Bryobacteraceae bacterium
CGATTATTTCCCGGATTCCTTCACCAGCTTTCTGTACACCAAGGGCAAACACGAGAATTTGCCGGTGCAGCCGGTGGAGGTCGCTTCACTGATCCTGCTGTTGTTTACCGCCAACGGAATCTTCGAGCCGCTCGAAGTCGCGTTGAACCGCGCGTGGGGAATCGCGAAGAATCGCAGCTTTTTTCGCAACCAGGTGGTCAGCCTCGGATTGATTTTCGTCTGCGGCGTGCTCGCGCTCGCGTCAATGCTGCTCACCCAGCTCAACCGCGCCTCGCTTCAAGGATTCGCCGCCGATTTTATTCCCGCGCTGTTCTTCAAAATGGCCGCGGTTCCGATGGCGGTGCTGATTCTGTTTCTCATTTATTATTTCCTGCCGAACGAACGCCCACCGGTGAATCGCGTGATCGCCGCGGCGATCGGCGTGGGGCTGCTGCTTGAAGCCTTGAAATACGTGAACAAACTGGTGTGGCCATGGTTTCAGCGCAAGCTCGAGAGCGAGTATCACGTGTTTCAATATTCGGTCGCGCTGATTTTTCTGGCGTTCCTGGCGTCGATGCTGGTGCTGGCAGGCGCCGAATGGGCCGCGCGCGGGCACTCGCACCTGGAAATGAAGAAAGACGTGAAGAAAAATGGCTGATCTAGCGGTGATCACCGGAGCTTCGGCGGGAATCGGCGCAATGTTCGCTCGCAAACTGGCTGCGCGCGGCTACGATCTGCTGCTGATCGCGCGCAGAGAGGACCGGCTGCGGTCGCTCGCCGCGGAAATGAGCGACGCTCATCACGTGCACGCGGAATACATGCTCGCGGATCTCGCCGATGAGCGCGACCTGGAGCGCGTGGCGGATCGTGTCCGCTCGGCCGCGAATCTCGGGCTGATGGTCAACAACGCCGGGTTCGGCATTCATGGGCCGTTTTTCGAATCGGACGTGGAGGGGCAGGCGGCGATGCACCGGCTGCACGTGATGGCTACGATGCGGCTCACGCACGCGGCGCTCTTGAACTTGGTTGCTCGCGGAGCGGGGGGCGTGATTAATGTGGCGTCGGTCGCCGGGTTCGCGCCGGCGCCCCGCATCGTCAGCTATAACGCGACCAAAGCCTGGATGATCAACTTCACGGAAGGAATCGCGATGGAGCTCGTCGCGCGCGGATCGAAGGTGCGCGTCGAGGCGCTGTGTCCCGGCTTCACGCTTTCCGAATTTCACGACGTGGTAGGCATGGACCGGTCCGGCGTGCCGAAATCGTTGTGGATGAGCGCGGATTTCGTGGTCGAAGAAGCGCTGAAGGGTCTCGATCGCGGCGATGTCGTGGTGGTTCCCGGATGGAAATATAAGATGATCGTGGCGGGCATGCAGTTATTGCCGCGAGCGCTTTTGCGCAAACTGACCCTCCGCCAGACGCGAACGTTCCGTCGTCCCAAACGGCAATAATCGCAACTCAAGCGCAACCCTGGAGCGTTCGGATTACGTCAGGTATTAGAGGAATTGTGGATGCCTGATTTGTGGACCAGAAGAGGTATTCTGGCGCTCGCGGCGGGGGCCGGCGCGTCGCGTTTGTTCGCGTCCAGCGGAGATTTCTGGAACAAGAAGGACCCGTCGGAATGGAATCACGACGAGGTCGAGCAGCTCACGACGAAATCGCCGTGGGCCAAGGAGGTGAGCGCGTCCGCGCCCTACCAGGGCGGCTATCCTGGCGGCGGCTATCCTGGCGGCGGATATCCTGGGGGTGGTTATCCCGGGGGCGGATATCCGGGCGGCGGGATGGGACGTCGCGGCGGCATGGGTCGCGGACCGATGGGGCAGTCCTACAAAGGGCTGGTGCGGTGGGAGAGCGCCAAGCCGATTCTGGACGCGCTCAAAACCGGAATTCCCAAAGACTTCGCCAATCGCTACGTGATCAGCGTGAGCGGATTTCCGCTGAACGGCGGAGGCCAGCGGCGCTATCAGCAGACCGACGATCAGGACAGCTCGCAATCGACGAAGGATCAGCTCGACAAGCTGAAGCAGTTGACGTACCTGGAGCCCAAAACTCGCCGCGACGCGCAGCCGGGAATGGTCCAGGAGCCGACGGCGGCGCCGTACGGCACGGTGTGGTTCGGATTCGATCGGGATTTCCTGAATCTCAAGGAAGAGGATAAGGAAGTGACCTTCGAGACCACCTTTGGCCGCCTCAACATCAAAGCGAAATTCAATTTGAAAGACATGCTGTATCACGGCGAGCTGGCGCTGTGACGCGCATTTAGCCACAAATGCACGCAGATCCACGCAAGATAGAATCAAGATCCGTTCGCGTCTGCGTGGGTCGGCGGCTACAGCTCCACGGTGATAAACTCACCACGTGGATCTCAATCTAACTCCTCAAGAGCTTGCCTTTCGCGACGAAGTGCGGGCGTGGTTTGCGGCCAACGTTCCTAAAGACTGGGTCCAGCGCCGCAACGCGGAAGAGTCGATGCAGGCGCGCTTTGAGTACCTGCGCGCGTGGCAGCGAAAGATGTTCGACGCCGGGTGGGCGGGAGTTTCGTGGCCCAAGGAGTACGGCGGCCGCGGCGCGACGCTCATGGAGCAGGTCATCTTCATCGAAGAGATGGCCCGCGCCGAGGCGCCGCCGATGGCGAACGTTCTGGGCCTCGGGTTGATCGGCCCAACCATCATCGCCTTCGGCAACGATGCGCAGAAGAAGCGTTACTTGCCGAAGATTCTGAGCGCCGAAGAGATCTGGTGCCAGGGGTTTTCGGAACCTAACGCGGGCAGCGATCTGGCCGCGCTCTCGAGCGAAGCGAAACTCGGCGGCGATGCGTTCATCGTCAACGGACAGAAAATCTGGAACAGTTACGGATGGGCCGCCGATTGGTGCGAGCTGGTAGTGCGCACCGACCCGTCCGTTGAAAAGCACAAAGGATTGACCGTCCTGCTGGTGGATATGAAATCGGCGGGCGTGGAGGTTCGGCCGCTCAAGCAGATGACCGGCGAGAGCGAATTCTGCGAGCTGTTCTTCCGCGACGTGCGCGTTCCCACTGCCAACGTGATCGGAAAAATCAATGACGGATGGCGCGTCGCGATGGGCACGCTGATGCACGAGCGCGGAACCTTCGGCGCGGGATTGCAGGTGAATTACCGGCGCAATTTCAACCGCCTGGTGGAGATCGCGCACCGCATGAATCGCGCCGGCGATCCGCTGGTGCGGCAGAAGCTGGCGCAGGCGTACACCGAAATCGAAGTGATGCGCTTCAACCAGATGCGCGCATTCAGCCGCATTAACGAAACCGGCGTGCCCGGACCGGAAGGATCAATTCAGAAAATTTTCTGGAGCGAGCTGAATCAAAGGTTCCAGCAGACGGCGCAGGAAATCATGGGCGCATACGGCCAGCTCGCGCACGGCGCGGCGGACGCGATCGACGAAGGGCAGTGGGAGTACGGATACCTGCGCAGCCGTGGCAACACCATCGAGGCGGGGACCTCGGAGATCCAGCGTAACATCGTGGGGCATTTTGTGCTGGGATTGCCCAAAAGTTATTAGCCGATAATTCAGGCGAATAGGGAATAAAATGCAATTCGGATTGAGTGAATCGCAGCAAATATTAAAAAATAACGCGCGGAAATTTTTCGCGGCGGAATGCCCGGTATCCGAGGTGCGGCGGATCATGGAAACGGAATCGGCGCACGATGAAAAGCTGTGGGGGCGCATGGCGGAGCAGGGTTTTCTGGGCGTGCTGATTCCGGAAGAGGCCGGGGGCATGGGCTTGGGAATGGTCGAGCTGGCAGCGCTCGCCGAGGAGATGGGACGCGCGCTGGTTCCGGGACCGTTCCTGGCGACGCTCGCCGGCGCGGCGGCAATCGAAGCGGCCGGATCGCAAAAGCATCTCGCGCAGATTGCGTCGGGCGAGATCAAGACTACCCTCGCGCTGCTCGAAGCGAGCGCGAGCTGGGATCCTGACGCGGTTGCGATGCAGGGGCTCATCGGCGAAAAGATGTTCGTGCCGGACGCGGGTGTCGCCGACGTGATCGTGGTGGCGGCGCGCGATCGTGGCGAGCTCGCGCTGTACCTGGTCTACGGCGATTCGCTTCAAAAGACCGCGATGCCGGCGATCGACCTGACGCGGCGCCTCTATAAATTGCAGTTTGACAATGCGCGCGGCGAGCTGCTCGCGCGCGGCGAGACGGCGCGCAAGGCGCTCGACCGCGCCGTGGATATCGCTACGGCGGCATTGTGCGCGGAGATGACCGGAGGCATGCAGCGCGTCATGGAAATGGCGGTCGAGTACGCCAAGACGCGCAAACAGTTCGGCAAGCCCATCGGCCAATACCAAGCCGTGCAGCATCAGTGCGCGGACATGCTTGTGTGGACCGAGAGCTCGCGCTCGGCGGCGTACTACGCAGCGTGGGCGCTGGACAATCACGCTCCTGACGCGCGCGCGGCGGTCAGCGTGGCGAAAGTTTACTCGAGCGACGCCTGCCGCGAAGTGGGCAATCGCGGAGTGCAGGTGCAGGGCGGCATGGGATTCACCTGGGAAAACGACGTTCACCTGTATTACCGCCGCGCCAAGTCGAGCGAAATCGCATTCGGTGACGCTACATTTCATCGCGAAAGAATCGCGCGCCTGGTGATCGATCAGATGAACGCCCGCACTGCCGTTGGGGTATGATGAGAATGCGGTCGGACGGGACGAAGCCTTTATCATGTCCGCGGGGTAACGTAGGAATGCTGAAAAATCGGGACAGCCTCGAGCAAAAACATTACAGCCCCATTTGTCAGACCCTGTCAGGAAGGATGCTCCATGGAAAAACAAGCGCAAAATATACAAGAAGCATTTTTAAACAATGCGCGTAAAGACAAAACCTTTCTCACGATCTATTTGATGAGTGGAGTCAAGCTAAGCGGTAGAATCAAGAGTTTCGATAAGTACTCCGTGATTCTCGAATCGAACGCCCAGGAACAGTTGATTTTCAAGCACGCGATTTCGACGGTAGTGGTATCCAAGCCGTTCCACACCCCGGTACACTCGAACGCGGCCACGGCGGGCACGCACGGCTCGCCCGGCGCACCCATGGTGGAAACCGAATAGCGCACTTGGCGGGGGAGGAAATCGCGCTTCTCGTGGGACTGCGCCTCACCGGGCGTACCAGCCAGCGCGCGCCTTCCGGATTCGAATCCATCAGCGCGGAAGAATCCATGGAAGAGCTGGCGGCGCTCGCCCGCAGCGCCGGCGCGACGGTGTCCGAAGCCACCATCCAGTCGCGCGCCCGCGCCGACGCCGCCACGCTGATCGGCTCGGGCAAAGTCGAAGAGCTGAAATCGAAGATCCATTTTCATCAGGCGACCACGGTCATCTTCGACCGCGAGCTCGCGCCGACCCAGCAGCGCAATCTCGAGCAGGCCCTGGACGTGAAGGTGCTCGACCGGACGCAGTTAATCCTGGACATCTTCGCGCGCCGCGCCCGGACGCGCGAAGGGCAGTTGCAAGTGGAACTGGCGCAGTTGAACTATCTTTTGCCGCGGCTGAGCGGAAAAGGCGCGGCGATGTCGCGGCTGGGAGGCGGCATCGGCACGCGCGGACCGGGCGAAACGAAACTTGAGACGGACCGGCGCAGGATTCACATGCGCATTCACGCGATCGAGCGGGACCTGGAGCGCGTGCGCGGCGGCAGAACCACGCAGCGCCGCCAGCGCCAGGCCGTTCCGCTGGCGACGGTCGCGCTGGTGGGATACACCAACGCCGGTAAGTCGACTCTATTCAACCGGCTCACGGGCGCTGAGGTGCTCGCCGACGCGAAGATGTTCGCCACGCTCGATCCCACGGTGCGGCACATCACGCTGCCCTCGCAGCGCAAGGCGCTGGTGAGCGACACGGTCGGTTTCATTCGCAATCTGCCGACGACGCTGATCCGCGCATTCCGCGCGACGCTCGAAGAAGTGGTCGAAGCCGAGCTGCTGCTGCACGTAGTGGACGCGAGCTCGCCCGAGGCCGCGGGCCACACCGCGCACGTGTTCGCGACGCTCCAGGAGATCGGCGCGGCTGAGACGCCGCAAATTCTGGTGCTGAACAAAATCGACCAGGTGCCGGGCGAGCCGGACGCTTCGGCGCTCGCGCGGCGCATTTTGCAGGACCCCGAACACCAGCCTGCCGGCGCGGTCGCCATTTCGGCGCGCACCGGCGTCGGCATCGAAACGCTGCTCCACAAGATCGACGAGACGCTCGCGCTCGATCCGGTGTCTAACTGTGTATTCCGGTTTCCGGCGGGCGACGGTGGCCCGCTGCACTGGCTGCACGAGCATGGAAAAGTCACGGCGACACGCTACACCGGTGAAACGTGCGAAGTGGAGGCTTCCGTCGCGGAATCGGTGCGGCGCAGGCTGAAACGCTACCTCGTCCACGCTGGGCTATGATTTAGAACAGGGATTAGAGCGGGGATGAATCTCCCGAACCTGCTGACGCTACTTCGGATCTTCTTCGTACCGCTGCTGGTGGCGGCGCTGCTCGCCGACGGCACGTGGATCGCGCGCTGGCTGCCGCTTTCGCGCGAGATGTTCGCGCTGGCCGTGTTCCTCACCGCGGCGGCCACCGATCTGATCGACGGGTGGCTGGCGCGGCGCTGGGGGCAGGTGACCACGGTGGGCACGCTGCTCGACCCGATCGCCGACAAGCTTCTGGTGTCGGCGGCCCTGGTTTCGCTGGTGGACATCCATCGCGTGGCGGCGTGGATCGTGATTCTGATCATCGGCCGCGAATTCGCCGTGTCGGGTCTGCGTTCCATCGCCGCGGCGGCGGGCTATACCATCAAGGCCAGCGAGCTCGGCAAGACCAAGATGGCGTCGCAGGTGCTCGCGATCTCCCTGGTGATCGCCGGCATTCGCTGGCCGGCGCTGGATGAGCCGGGCGTGATCGCGATGTGGGCGGTGATGCTGTTCGGGATCGTCTCCGCGGCGGATTATTTCCGCAAATTCTGGCGCAGGGTGGACGACCAGGTGAAGAAGCGCCGCCGCCGCGAGCTACTGCGCCTGGAGCGGCAAAAGAAACGCGAAGCGGCGCTGCGAGGAGTGGCCGCCACGCTCGCCTCGCGGGATGCGGGCAACGGATAAGCTCTTCGCGGCGATCCGCAGCGGCTTATGCGCCGCGCCTCAGAGCTGAATACGCGCGAACATATATCCGCCGATCGCCAGAAGAATCGCGCTCAACACGGCGAGTACCGCCAGGTCCACCGCCGAGCCGAAGTGCGACAGACCAATCAGCGCCGCGCGCAGCCCGTCCACGCCATAGGACAGCGGATCGATGCTCGCCACGATGCTCAGCGCCTTGGGCAATCCCATCAGCGGAAAGAGCGCGCCGGAGAGGAAGAAAATCGGCATCACCAGAAAATTCATCACAAGCTGAAAGCCCTGGAAATCGTCGAGCGCGGACGCGACCGCCGTGCCCAGCGCCGTGAACAGGATTGCGATCAGCGCCATGAATCCGATTGCCGCCGGGAGCCCACCGATTGCGCTGGGGCGGAATCCCGCTGCCATGCAGATCGCCAACACGATGAAGCCCTGGATTATTGCGACCGTCGCGCCGCCCAGCGTGCGCCCGATCATGATCAGAATTCGTGGCACGGGCGCCACCAGCGTTTCCTTCAGGAATCCGAACTGCCGGTCCCAGATCAGCTCGACCCCGGAAAAAACGCTGGTGAACAGCACCGTCATGCCGATGACGCCGGGCGCGAGAAATTGAATGTAGTTTCCTTGTCCGGCACGCTGGAAAATGGGGCCGAATCCGAAGCCGAGGGCGACCAGAAACAGCAGCGGCTGCCCCAGGCTCGCCACGATTCGCGAGCGCGAGCGCACGTAGCGCTTCAACTGCCGCAGCCACAGAATGTAGATCGCCGTCATTTTAGCGCCTCCCTTGGCAGATTCTCCCCATATCGCGCATGCGGTCAGCGCCTCCCCTGCCAGAGTCTCGCCATGTTGCGCATGCGATCGGCCGCGCTCGCGTCCTCGTCGCGAATCGTTGACCCGGTGAGCTTCAGGAACGCTTCCTCGAGCGTCTCGGTTTCGGTCTGCTGCTTCAACTGCTGCGGCGTCCCCTGCGCGACGATGCGGCCGTGATCGATGATGGCGATACGCTGCGCCACGCGATCGGCTTCTTCCATGTAGTGCGTGGTCAGAAAGACGGTCACTCCCTCGGTCTGGTTGAGCGCCTTCACGTGCGTCCAAAGCTGATTGCGCGTCTGCGGGTCGAGGCCCAGCGTCGGCTCGTCGAGGAAGATGATCTTGGGCGTGTGCAGAAGGCCGCGCGCGATCTCCAGGCGGCGCTTCATGCCTCCGGAAAATTGTTTCACCGGGTCGTTGCGGCGCTCCCACAGCTCGAACAGCTTGAGCAGCGTTTCGCTGCGCTCGTGGCGGATGTGACGCGGAACTTTGTACAAGGCCCCGTGCAGATCCATGTTCTCCCACGCGGTAAGTTCGCCATCCAGGCTGGGGTCTTGAAATACGATGCCGAAGCGCTGGCGCGCTTCATTCTGATGCACCGTCGGGTCGATCCCGTCGATCTCGACTTTGCCGCTGGTCGGCCTGAGCAGCGTCGTGAGCATCTTGATGGTGGTGGTTTTCCCCGCGCCGTTGGGTCCAAGAAAAGCGAAAATCTCACCCTGCGGAACGGTGAACGACACGTCGTTAACGGCCTTGAGCTCGCCGAACACTTTGGTGAGATTCTGCGCGCGTATCATGGCTGATGTTCAAGATTAGCACGCGCCACCGCTGCGCCCCGCACAACTGAGATGCTGAATAGGGACCGCTCCGTCCAGCGACCGTGAAAGGGTCAACCGCATGCCTGTATCCGATGACGAGCTTCGCACAATTGACGGCTGGTGGCGCGCTGCCAATTATCTTTCCGTAGGACAAATCTACCTCTACGATAATCCGCTGCTTTCCGAGCCTCTCCGGGCCGAGCACATCAAGCCGCGCCTGCTGGGCCACTGGGGCACCACTCCCGGACTCAATTTCGTCTACGCACACTTGAATCGCATCATCAATCAATTCGGTCTCGACATGATCTACGTCTGCGGACCTGGCCACGGCGGGCCGGGGATGGTCGCCAACACGTATCTGGAAGGGACCTACACCGAGCTGTTTCCCAATATCGGCCAGGACGTGGAGGGAATGCACCGCCTGTTCAAGCAATTTTCCTTTCCCGGCGGAATTCCCAGCCACGCCGCCGCGCAAACACCCGGCTCCATCAACGAGGGCGGCGAGCTCGGCTATTCGCTGCTGCACGCCACCGGGGCCGTGTTCGACAACCCCGGCTTGATCGCCTGCTGCGTGATCGGCGACGGCGAGGCCGAAACCGGAGCGCTCGCCGCGAGCTGGCATTCGAACAAGTTTTTGAACCCGGTCAAGGACGGCGCCGTTCTTCCGATCCTGCATCTGAACGGGTACAAAATCGCCAATCCGACGGTCCTGGCGCGTATCCCGCGAGAGGATCTCATCAGCCTGCTCAAGGGCTGCGGATACGAGCCGCGCTTTGTCGAAGGCCACGACCCGATGCCCATGCACCGCCTGATGGCCGAGACGCTCGACGCGATCGTTCCGGAGATTCACGCCATCCAGAAAGACGCCCGCGAAAACGGCGTCACCGGCGCGCCGCGCTGGCCAATGATGGTGCTGGTGACGCCGAAGGGCTGGACCGGTCCGAAAATCGTCGACGGAGTGCAGATCGAAGGCACCTTTCACGCCCATCAGGTCCCGCTGCTCAATGTCCGCGAAAATCCCGAGCATCTCAAGCTTCTCGAAGCGTGGATGAAGAGCTACCATCCCGAGGAGCTGTTCGACGATTCCGGGGGACTGATTCCAGAGTTGCGCGCGCTCGCGCCTAAAGGCCGCTGCCGCATGGGCGCCAATCCGCATGCCAACGGCGGGGGTCTGCTTCGGGGTCTTCAGCTCCCCGATTTTCGCGACTACGCCGTGAAGGTTTTAAAACCCGGCGCTGATTCCGCCGAAGCCACGCGCGTCCTGGGCGTGTTCCTGCGCGACGTCATGAAAATGAACCTGGAATCTCGCAACTTTCGCGTCTTCGGTCCCGACGAGACCGCGTCCAATCGCCTGGATGCGCTGTTCGAAGTCACCACGCGCGAGCTGGTGGCGAGAATTCTTCCCCAGGACGAGCATCTTTCACGCGACGGCCGCGTCCTCGAAGTGCTGAGCGAACACCTGTGCGAGGGCTGGCTCGAAGGTTACCTGCTTTCCGGCCGCCACGGCCTGTTCAACTGCTATGAAGCCTTCATCCACATCATCGATTCAATGTTCAACCAGCACGCCAAGTGGCTGAAAGAATCGCGCGCGGTTCCGTGGCGCCATCCCATCGCATCGCTGAACATCCTGCTCACATCTCACGTCTGGCGGCAGGATCACAACGGCTTCAGCCACCAGGACCCCGGGTTTCTGGATATTGTGGTCAACAAGAAAGCGGATATCGTTCGCGTGTACCTTCCGCCTGACGCCAACTGCCTGCTTTCGGTCGCCGATCACTGCCTGCGCAGCCGCAATTACGTCAACGTGATCGTGGCGGGGAAGCAGCCCGCGCTGCAATATCTGGACATGGATTCGGCCATCCGTCACTGCACAGCCGGAATCGGCACATGGGACTGGGCGAGCAACGACCAAGGCGACCCCGACGTCGTCATGGCGTGCTGCGGTGATATTCCTACGCTCGAAACTCTCGCCGCTGTGGAATTGCTGCGCAAAAATATTGCGGATGTCCGCATCCGCGTGGTCAACGTGGTCGACCTGATGGCGCTTCAGCCCAAATCCGAACATCCACACGGCCTCTCCGACGCCGATTTCGACGCCATTTTCACCAGGGACCGGCCGGTGGTCTTCGCGTTTCACGGCTACCCCTGGCTGATTCATCGCCTGACTTACCGCCGCACCAATCACGACAATTTTCATGTCCGTGGATATAAAGAGGAAGGCACCACCACCACGCCCTTCGATATGACCGTGCTCAACGATCTCGATCGTCTGCACCTGGCGGGCGACGTGCTCGACCGCGTGCCGCGCCTCGAATCGGCCCGCACGCGCCTCCAGCCCATGCTCCGCAACAAGCTGATCGAACACAAACTGTACATTACGCGCTACGGTGCGGATATGCCCGAAATCGCGAACTGGAAATGGCCGCTGTAATTTTTCGTTAAGACGCCTGGGAACCGGCCGAGTGGACCGCCGCGCTTGCTTCTTCGCGACCCGAGCTCTTTCGTTCCAGGCTGCGCGGCAGCGAAAAGTAAAACGTCGATCCCCGGCCAGGTTCGGATTCCGCCCAGATTCGTCCGCCCTTTAGCTCGATTACGCGCTTCACGATCGCCAGTCCCAGCCCGCTGCCCTGCACTCGCGAAGAAGGCCGCGCCCGCTCGAACGGCCGGAAAATCCGCTCGGCGTCTTTCTGCTCGAACCCGGCGCCGTTATCCTTCACGGCGAAAATCCATTCGGAGCGCTGCTGGCGCGCGGAGATGTGCACCACCGGCGGACAACTGGAGCGATACTTCAGGGCGTTGCCGACCAGGTTTTGAAAAATCGAGCGGATGCGGTCCGCATTGGCCTCGAGCGACGGCAGCCGGTCGTGTGTCACCGTCGCGCGCGTTTCGAGGATCGCCGCCTGAAGGTTCGCGATCGCCGCGTCCGCCGCCGCGTTGAAATCGATCAGCTCGTTCTTCAATTCGAACGACCCCGCGCGCGCGTATTCCAGCAGATTGCGCAACTGTTGCTCCACGCGGCCCACGCCTTCGAGCAATGTGCGCGTGAGCAAGCGCGATTCCTCGTCGATCCGGTCTTCGTTGCGCCGCACCAGCATTTCGCTGTACATCGCGATCATGCGCAACGGCTCCTTCAAATCGTGCCCGACGCGATAGGCGAAGTTCTGGAACTCCTCGCTCGCCGCGGCGACTTCCTCGGTGCGCCGCGCGAGCGTTTGCTCCAGCAGTTTGTGCTCATGAATATCGGCGCACACTCCGCTCCAGTTGGCGATTTGGCCCTCCGCCGGCCGGATGGGCTTGGCGTGCGCCTGGAACCAGCGGTATTCGCCGTCAGCCCTGCGCACGCGATACGTGGCTTCGAACTCGGTTCCAGCCTGCACCGCATTCGACCAGTTTTCCATGTACACCGGCCGGTCTTCCGGATGGATCGCCTCGATCCAGCCGGCACGCGCCCGATCGTCGTCGAGCCCGACATAATCGCAATAGCTCCGGCTCGCATAGCCGCAGCGGCCGTCCGGCGCGATGGTGAACAGCACGTCGGGCACGGTCGCAGCCAGGGTCCGGAGCTTCAGCTCGCTCTCCTTCAGAGCCTCGGCCGATTGGCGCAGCCGCTGTCTCGACCGGTGCAGCCGCTCGACAATGATGCTGATGCCCACCCCCAGCACCAGAAACAGCGTCAGCATCATCAGCTCTGCCGACGTATCCTTCAGGAAGAAGGAGTCGCGCGGCTCCAGAAACAGGTACGCGCAGATCGGGACTGACAGAATGGTTGCGGCGATGCCCGCCTGCACCCGCCCATACAGCGCCGCGATCACCACGCCGCAGGCGTACAGCAGAAACGGATTTCGGTTGTGCAGAATCGGATCGACAGCGAGCCGCGCAGCAGTGGAAACCGCAACGCAC
This sequence comes from Bryobacteraceae bacterium, assembly GCA_035501755.1. Classification (GTDB taxonomy): domain Bacteria; phylum Acidobacteriota; class Terriglobia; order Bryobacterales; family Bryobacteraceae; genus Palsa-187. The sequence goes on from DATJVN010000076.1 coordinate 12,618, forward strand.
AGAACTGCCAGAAAGTACGGTCTCAGTCGGTCCATCACACGACGAGTCGCCGTAATGCTCCCACCGGAGCATGAGCAACTATCATTAATTTTACTGCCATGCGAATTCTGGTGCTGAACGGAGGATCGAGCAGCTTCAAATGCCGGCTCGACGAAATCGTGGGCGATCCGCCGAGCGCGCCGCCCGCGCCGGTGTGGCAGACGCGATTCGATCTGAAACCCGGCGCGATCGAGCCGGTTCTGCGCGCGGTTCCGGGGCCCGTCGACGTGGCGGGTCACCGCATCGTCCACGGCGGCAAATTTCGCCAGAGCACGCGCGTCACGGACGAAGTGCGCGCCGAGATCGCGCGCGCGGCCGAGGAGGCGCCCACGCACAACCGTTTCGAGCTCGACGCCATCGACTGCGTCGCCAAAATCTTCCCCGGCGTTCCGCAGATTGCCGTTTTCGATGCAGCGTTTCATTCGACACTCGATCCCGCGGCGTACGTCTATCCGGGTCCGTACGACTGGCTGGCGCAAGGCATCCGGCGCTTCGGGTTTCACGGCATCAGCTACCAGTACGCGTCGCGGCGCGCCGGCGAAATCCTCGGGCGGCAAACGCGCCTGGTGATTTGCCACTTGGGCAATGGAGCCTCTGTCGCCGCGGTGCGCGACGGTAAATCCGTCGATACGACCATGGGGTTCACCCCGCTCGAGGGATTGATGATGGGCACGCGATCGGGCTCGATTGACCCCGGAATCCTGATCTACCTCATTCGTCATCGCGGTTACACCGCCGAAAATCTCGACGAGATTCTCAATCGCCAGTCGGGACTGCTCGGCATCTCCGGAGTTTCCTCCGATATGCGCGAAGTGATTGCCGCGATGAACCAGGGCAATGAGCGCGCCAAGCTCGCCTTCGAAATCTACGCGCACCGTCTGTGCCGAGCTGTCGGAGCCATGGCCGCGGTCATCGGCGGCGCCGACGCCATCGTCTTCACCGGAGGCATCGGCGAAAATTGCGCGCCGCTGCGCGAACTGGTAAGTCGCCGGCTCGCGTTCCTGAATGCGCGCACCCTGGTCATTACCGCCGAAGAAGAGTGGGAAATCGCCCGCGAATGCTTCCGCATCGCGCAGGCGTAACTGTTTCATCCTCTGTAACGCTATAATTTGAAGCAATCTCTCACACTCGTATGGCGATTCCACTCAGACTTCTTTTTCTGATCGGTTGCGCAGGCGCGATCCTGTCAGCGCAGACCAATTCAGGACCCGATGAGATCGTTTTCGTCAACG
>DATJVN010000077.1:0-45914 GCA_035501755.1 Bryobacteraceae bacterium
CGACCGGCATGAGATTCAATTGTACAGCGTGTGCTACTTTGGGCTTGGAGGAATGGGTGAGTGGTTGAAACCGGCGGTCTTGAAAACCGTTAGCGGGGTGACTCGCTCGGGGGTTCGAATCCCTCTTCCTCCGCCACTCGCCGATTTTGGATTGCGGAACTCCCGATAGCGGCTTCCTTGGGTCGATCTGTTCCGCAGGATCCTATCGGTTTCTCTTGGCGAGGTGTTCGAGCGTATTCTTGGCAAACGTCAGTCCGAGATCCATCTCAGTGATTAGGAATACACTTATCGCCGAGGTTGCCAAATACTCTTCGGCACTTGCGAGAAACTGCCAATGAATGTGCGTCGCGTCCCGTCGGTTCCCAGAGCTCAACGGGAAGGCAGCGGACCCAAAAGCGAGAGCCGCTCGTCCTTTCTCGTCAAGACTGGGAGTATGTGGCTGGCGGTGAGCCAGGATATTCCGAAGGCAACCAGGGCCGCACGTTCGCATTGGAAGACCAGGCGGGGGATCGCCCTGCTGAGCGCGCCATCCGAAATGGTGTCGATGACCAAGATCAAGATGGAAGCAATGATGGCCACTCCACAGACCGCATAAAGAAAAGCGCGGCGATTCGCCTCGGTGTGACCCTTTCCCCGTGCCCGCTTGTAGAACACATCGCAAAAGTAGGCGAGGATCAGAAACATCACAGCCGCGGATGCATAGTGGACGTGCGGGATTGTTTCAGTATGGCCGTCGCAACCGCACGGGAAAAGTGCGACGGCGAGACCGGCCGCAGAAGCGACCTTGCTCAATATCATTTCAACCGGAGAGAGACCATTGTAAGCGAGAAGGAAAGCCGCAATCGCGAAGAGAAATCCAACGAAAATGCTCTGCGCCCAGCCGCCCTCCCAATACGACTCGCTGATTGAAGTGATCTGGGAATGTGTGAAGAAGCTGGTGAGATTTCCCAAACTCAAAGCGATTACGCCGACAATCAGCTTCATCGTGCGGTGATCGATCTCTGGCCTGGCCGGCTTGAGCAACATAAAGCGCCTCCCCGCGCGGTCCAAGAATCGGTGCGCCAAATTTTGTTGAAGTTTACGCTATCACATCCGCGGAGGCCGGGCGGCGGTTATTGAAGAGCTTCTGTATCGTTTCTGTTTCTCCAGTGGGAATCCGAATTGCAGTACGAAAATTATCGCCCACTTTGGCAGGAGTTGATGCCATGACGCACGAACGATCTTCGGCCGGCCGACATATAATAATGGCGCTCGCGCTGTTCGGCGCCGGAGCTCTGGCGTTGCATGCCTGGCGCCTGCAAATGAAGCTTTTCGGCCGGACGCTTTCCTTCCGGCTGGATCGCAGCGGGCAGCGCAAGGCGGATGAGGAGAGTTTCGCGGAGTTTGTCGCTGCGATCGCCGACGCACCCATTCACCGCGACAGCCGCTTTGCAGTCGAGACCAACGGCGAGATTTTTTTTCCCGCACTGCGCGCCATCGCGGCGGCGCGAAGGACGGTCTCGAAATGTACGAATTCCTTAGGGGCGACGTTTCAGACAGGTTCCTGGAGACCTCGAAGCAAGGGCTCGCGCCGGAGTCGAAGTCCGGCTGGTGATTGATTCCCTGGGGAGTCTTGGAACACGCCGGGGCTACTTCGGAGGATTAGAGCGCGCCGGTGGACGCGTCGCCTATTATCACCCGGTGAATTCGAGAGACTGGCCTTACCTGAATACGCGAACCCATCGAAAGCTGCTGGTGGTGGATGGCAGAGTCGCATTCGTCGGCCGCGCGCGTATCGCGGATCAGTGGGCCAGAGCGACGAAACAGGGCCCGCGCTGGCGGGACACGATGCTGCGCATCGAGGGACGGGCGGCATCGGCGCTGAATGCGACGTTTGTTGAAAACTGGATCGCGTACGGGCGAGGTGCTGGCGGGCCGTGACGATTTTCCGCTGGAGGACGGCGGTGGATACGCGCAGGCAATGGTCGTGACAAGCGGCCCCGGCGGTGTAGCCGGGCTGGTATTCGTAGACCTCAACTCCGGCGCGTACTATTTTCGCCGCGAGGCTCCGTCCCACGGTAGCCGGCTCGACCAATTTCGATCACCGGTCGTTCGAGCTGAATAAAGAGGTGAACGTCGCTTTCTTCGATCACGAGGTGGCGGCCCGGCTCGGACAGGATTTCGAGCAGGATCTCGTCAACAGCATCCCACTGACCACCGAACGCCTGAGGAACGAGCCTCTCCCCGCGCAGGCACTGGGCGATCTGAGCTGGCTGGTGAGGCGCGAGGAGTAAGCTAGCTCGTCATCGATAACCGCTTTGGCTTCGAGGAGGGGGTCAACACCCGCCGCAACCCTTCGTTCGTAGTTGTGACTGGTGCCCGTGTTTGTCTGACGGCAACGAAGCCGAACGGCAGTGGCAAGTGAACAAAAAAAATCTTTCATATCCCGGAAATGTTTTCAATATCTAAGGACATTTCCGGAATAAGCCGATGGATTAAGGCGAGGAAAATCCTTCGATGCCAATCGACGGCAGTCTGCGCGCAACTCCCTCCAGCGCATGGTCGAACCTCTCACTGCGTTCTAAGGTATTGCTTGTCGCTGCTCTCCCAGTGATGGCCCTGTTGGCCTCTGTGCTCCTGCTGAACAAAATGGAGCAGAATCGGGAAAAGGCGGAGCAAAGGGTTCTTCAGGCTCTGGATTTCCGGTCGCAGCTCCAGAACGTTTACATCCTTTTGATCGACGCGGAGTCCGCGGTTCGCAATTACGGCTTGACGGGACGTGATGACGGCCTTGAGCAGTTCAGCATGGTCGGGCCGTCGCTCGATGCGGCCTTCGATAAGGTTCGTGATCTCGTGGCGGATGAGCCGGAGCAGGTGAAGCGCCTCTCGGACCTGCGGACCATGGCCCATGCGCGATTGGCCGGCCTGGCGAAGCTTCACGATTATTACGAATCGCACCGGTCCGATCACATCCCTGCCCCGGCTGAACTGATGGCCACGGCCAAGGTTTCGCCGGATGTGTTCCTGGCGGTGAACGCTCTCGGGGCCGCTGAGGCGAAGCGCTTTCAGGATCGCACGAAGGCCGAAGAGAGCCGGCGAACCCAGCTTCAGATCGCGATTGCAATCTGCGTCGTTCTGGGATTGATCAGCGGTTTTGTGGCGCTGCTGCTGTTTTCAAACGGCGTGGTCCGTCGCCTCCGGCAGTTGGAATTGGGAGCATCGCAGCTTGCGCAAGGCCTGGCGCCTGGGATCCTGTTGAACGGAGCCGACGAGCTCGGCAGGCTGTCGGCGGCGATGGAACGGGCGGGCGCCACGCTCGCCTCGCGCGACCGTGAACTGCAGTTGGCCTTGGATAATGCCAATCTCCTGATCTGGGATCTGAATCCGGACACTCAGGAGATTCATTATCACGCTGGTCCACGCGCGAATGACCACCCGGTTTTGCCCGTGGAACTTCTTGCTCCGTCAGTGGAAGGCTGGATCTCGGGAGTGCATCCCGACGACCGGGCGAACGTTCGTAGCGAACTGCATCGCGCACTGGCGGAAAACGGCGCGTTGAAAATTGAATATCGCGTGGTCATTCGCGGCGGAGAAACCCGCTGGATGATGGTACGAGCCCAAAGTCATCAGGCGCCGGGCCGCCTGCTGGGGATTCTCGGAGATATTACAGAGCGCCGGCGCGCCGCGCTTGAAATTGAGCGGCAGTCCCAGGAGCTCGCCAAATCAAAACTCGCGCTCGAACGGCAAACCGGGATTCTTCAGTCGATACTCGACAGCATGGGTGACGGGGTCGTCGTGGCCGACACGGCAGGCAGGTTCCTGGTGTTTAATCCCGCGGCGCAACAGCTCATCCGTAGCCGGTCCTTTGCCGGCATCGCGGATCACTGGGCGGAACGCCACGGCTTATTTCAGGCGGACGGCGTGACACTCTACCGTGACGAAGATCTTCCTTTCGCGCGGGCCATTCGAGGCGAATCTGTAGATGCGGCGGAGCTCTTTGTGAAGCCGCCAGGGACAACGGAAGGCACATGGGCCAGCGTGACGGCCCGGGCGCTTCGCCAGGAAAACGGCGAGATTGGCGGCGGCGTCATGGTCTTAAGAGACATCACCGCCGCGAAGCGCGACGCCGAAGCGCTCGAACTCGCCAAACAACAAGCAGAAGCCGCCAATCAGGCCAAGAGCGAGTTTCTCTCGCGCATGAGCCACGAGCTTCGCACACCACTGAACTCCATCCTGGGATTCGCGCAACTATTAGAGTTGGCAACCCTGGATGAGCGCGATCGCGACAATGTGGCGCACATTCTGAAGGGCGGTTATCACCTTCTCGACCTCATCAACGAAATTTTGGATCTCTCACGCATCGAGGCGGGCCGGCTCAGTCTTTCTCCCGAGCCGATCGCGATCCGCGAAGTCCTGGTTGATGCGCTCGATCTGGTACGTCCTTTGGCCGCGGAGCGCCGGATTAACATGACACCGGAGAGCGCGATCTCCCTGGGCCAGCATGTCCGCGCCGACCGGCAGCGGCTCAAGCAGGTCCTGTTAAACCTGCTTTCGAATGCGATCAAGTATAACCGCGAGCGGGGATCGGTTTTGGTGAGTGGACGCGAAATCGCGCCGGATCGGTTGCGTGTCGAGGTTGTAGACAGCGGTGTGGGAATTTCGGAAGAAGGCCTGAAAAAGATCTTCAGACCTTTCGAGCGTCTGACAGCGGACCAGACCGAGGTCGGCGGTACCGGCCTCGGCCTCGCTCTTTCCAAGCGGCTGATCGAGGCCATGGGCGGGACGATTGGGGTTGAGAGCTCGGCCGGGCTGGGTAGCAGATTTTATATTGAGCTCGAACTGGCAGAGGACCCATCCAAGTGGCTGGACGATCACCTGGAAACGATGGAGACGCCAGTCGCGGCGGATCGCCATTCCGGAACGGTTCTGTATGTCGAGGACAACGTATCCAATCTTCGTTTGATCGAACGGATCATGGAGCATTGTCCTGATGTTCGTCTGATTACGGCCATGCTGGGCCAGCTCGGCCTCGACCTCGCGGAAATGCATGCGCCCGACTGGATTCTGCTGGATCTGCACCTCCCCGATCTCCCCGGAGAGGAGGTACTTCGAAGGCTTCGGCACAATCCGCGCACGCGGCACATTCCGGTGACGATCCTCAGCGCGGACGCGACGCGTGGGCAAATCGCGCGCCTGCTGAGCGAGGGCGCACGGGACTACCTGACCAAACCAGTCGATGTTCGCCAGTTAATGCGTCTGCTGCAACAAACCTTGCCGCACGCCCACCCGGATCTTACGTTGGAGACGGCCAATGCGCAAAGAGATCATTCAGAATAGCCGTATTCTGATCATCGATGACCGTCCCGAGAACGTCCTGCTCCTGGAGAGAATGCTCGCGGAAACCGGTTACCGGTTCACCAAAGGCATCACGGACTCACGCAAAGCCCTGGCGGTGTTCACGGAGTTCTCTCCGGATCTGGTCGCGATTGACCTTCGGATGCCTTTCGTCGACGGATTCTCACTGCTCAAGCAGTTCCGGTCACGCATTCCGGATGGCGATTTCGTTCCGGTTCTGGTCTTGACGGCGGACAACTCGCGAACCGCAAAGCACGACGCATTATCTCTCGGCGCCAAGGACTTCGTCACCAAACCACTCGATCGCGCGGAGACTGTGTTGCGGATTTACAATCTGCTCGAAACGCGCTGGCTGCACAAAGAATTGCAGCATCACAATGAAACTCTGGAGCTAAAGGTCCAGGAGCGCACGCGGCAGCTCGAGGAGGCGCAACTGGAGATTTTGCAACGCCTCGCGTTAGCGGCGGAGTATCGCGACGATTCGACGGGTGAGCATACCCAGCGTGTCGGCTGGCTGGCCGCACTGCTGGCGAAGCACATCGGGTTGTCGGGCGGGGAGGTGGAACTGATTTACCGGGCGGCGCCTTTGCACGATCTTGGCAAAATCGGCATTCCCGACCAGATTCTATTGAAGCCGGGTAAGCTGACGCCGGAAGAATTTAAACACATCAAAACGCACACCGATATTGGTCGAATCATCCTGTCGGGCAGTAAGTTTCCGATTTTGCAAACGGCGGAGCGCATCGCGCTCTATCATCACGAACGCTGGGACGGCAAAGGCTATTACCAGCTCAAAGGCGCCGCGATTCCGCTTGAGGCACGAATCGTAAGTGTCGTGGATGCGTTCGATGTCATCACGCACGCACGGCCGTACAAGCAGGCCGACAGTCCGGAGCACGCAACAGAAGTGATCCAGCAGGAGAGCGGCGGCCAGTTCGATCCCGGCCTCGTGGAGGCCTTTTGCGCTCTGCAACAGAGCCGGGAGATCCTGAATCTAAGTTCTGCCCTGGAAAGCGATAAAATCCCTTCCTCTATGATTCTCAAATAAGACGGCCATTGAGGCGCCATTCGTCGCCTCGCCGAAAACGGAGTCGCGCCGGGCGGATACGATACCATGTGGTCTGCACCGGAATGAAGCTGCTGTTCCTTTCCGTCTTGCTGATCGTGACCGCTGCCGCGCAGGACACCCGTCTCATTCTGCTCGGCACGGGAACACCGAACCCTGAGCCCGATCACAGCGGACCCGCTGTAGCGATTGTCTCCGGGACGAGCGTCTACATCGTCGATGCCGGCCCCGGCGTGGTCCGGCGCGCGGCACAGGCGGGAATCGGCATGGATCAATTGACCCGGGTGTTCATCACCCATTTGCATTCGGACCATACCGTGGGTCTCCCCGATCTGATCTTTACACCTGCGGTCACGGGCCGCCGCGAGCCGCTCGAAATCTACGGCCCACCGGGGCTGCGCCCGATGGTGAGCCACATTATGAAGGCGTGGACCAAAGATATGCAGATCCGCCTTCACGGACTGGAACCGGCGGTAAAGGAGGCTTACATCGTCCATACGCATGAGATCAAGCCCGGCGAGATTTACAGCGACGCCACGGCGCGCGTGTCGGCGATCGCGGTTTCGCATGGCTCCTGGAAGTACGCCTACGGTTATCGATTCGACGTCGGCGGTAAGGTGATCGTGATCTCGGGCGATACGACGTTCAGCGAAAACCTGATCGCGGCGGCGCAAGGCTGCGACATTTTGGTGCATGAGTTTTATTCCCAGAAAGGCTGGGAATCGCGCACGCCGGACTGGCAGCACTATCACGCGGCGTTCCACACCTCCGCGCCGGATGTGGGAAAACTTGCGACCCGCGTTCAGCCGAAGAAGCTCGTTCTGTATCACGAATTGCCGATGGGGCAGCCGCCGGAAGAGGTGCTTCGGGAAGTCCGCCAGTACTTCCACGGCGAAGTGATCTACGGCAAGGACCTCAGTGTGATCCGTTAGCCTAAAAGATATCGATGCCAGAGCTTCGCAGCATCCCGATAACCAGCCACAGCGCGATTGCGGCCACCACGACATAGCGAGTCCACTGGCCGAGCGATTTGGGTTCAGTGCGGTTGGGCATGATCAGTCACGTGCTCGCTTCACCATGCGAATGACGGGCAACGACGCGCCGTTCACCAGCGGGACCGCGACTCGCTCCACGGCCCGATACCCCCGGGCCGCATATAACCGCTCGCCGGTGACGGTCGCGCCAAGCTCAAAGCCGGTGAAGCCTGCCGCCTTCGCTGCGTCTTCACAGGCCAGGAGAATCAGGCTGCCGATCCCTCGCCGGGCCCAGCGTGGATGCACGAAGAACGCGCGGATTCTGGCATTTTCCGTTGCCGGGTCGAGCAAAGCGGACTCGCGATTGGTGGCATGATCGCTACCGAACAGCGTTTTTCGCTTGCTCCAGCCGCCGCAGCCCACCAGCGTTGGTTCAGCATCGCCGGTCTCCGCGACAAAGTACGATCCATCCTCGATGAGCTGCGTATCTACTCCGAAAACCGTGCCCAATGCGCCCGCGATCTGCTCAGGCGAATAATCTCCGGCTTGCAGAACCCGGACGGACCGATCGATGAGGCTCGCGAGCGCGGACACATCCGCCAGCAGCGCCCGTCGAATTTTCACATTTTCGCCCACGATGCTCATTATCGCTGTCCCGCCGATTGCCGTGAGATGCCGGGCTGCATTAGACTAACACGGAGATGCTTGCGAGATTGGCTCCCTACGCCCTATCGATCTTGAGAATCGTGAGCGCCTTTACCTTCTGCTCGCACGGCTGCCAAAAGCTGTTCGGATTCTTCGGCGGGCTGGGCGGCCATGGCGCGACGGCGCATTTCCCGACGCTGATCTGGTGGGCCGGCGTGATCGAAGCCTTTGGCGGCCTCCTGTTTGGCCTCGGATTGTGCACACGCGCGGTCGCTTTTGTTTTATGCGGAGAAATGGCGGTCGCCTACTTCACGCAGCATGCGCCGCGCGGATTGTGGCCGACTCTCAATGGCGGCGAACTCGCCGTCCTGTATTGTTTTATTTTCTTGTACTTCGTTACGTCTGGCGCTGGTCGATGGAGTCTCGATCACCTGCGCGGGGCAAAGTAGTCGTGTTTCGGAATCGATGTCGTCTCAGCTATCGCTGAGCACTGGCGTGGTTGGACACTTCGAACCAGAGGCTAAGGCGTTGCTGCCAATCGCGCGTCACATTGTAACCCGCTGCGCGAAACCACTCTCGTGATCCTGCGCCGGGCTGCGCGCTCTCACAGGCGACCGTGTCCATGCCATTGAAAACCTGAGGATTTGATCGCCCGCGGCCCGGTCACTGAATTGCTGCGCTCAGGTTGGAGGCGCCAGTATCGGCGTTCGACGCAACATGACTATCGATAGCACTGTAAAGAGAATCGGCCCTCCGGCAGCGATCGAAATGCTTGCCGGCGGAGGTCTGGCCGCCGTTATCATCTTCAGTGTCGGCGTGTTTCTGTTGGTGATTCCAATTCTGGGCTGGGTGATCGGGCCCGCACTGATGGTGACGGCCGGATTGATCGCGATCGCGCATCTGGCCGAAGTGTTCTGGAGCAAGGAAGAATACGCCGGCGCCTGTCCCTACTGCGGCGCTCCGGCGACTGCGAGCGGACCTGAATCGGTCGGCGAATGCCACGCGTGCAAGAACCGTTTCATCCAGCGAGAGGGACAGCTCCAAAAAATCGAAAATCCCGCCCCGGCAGAATCTATTGGTTGATTGGTAGGACAGATATTCTGCCAGACCGAGCCTGGATGCTCTACCGGCCTCTTACGCCGTCTTCCGCGCCGCGCTGCGAGTCCACGCCTCGATCGCGGCCAGTTCGCGTTCCGGGCGCTCCGTCACTGTCTCGACCGCGCCCGCATAAACCCGGCCTTCACTTCCATCCAGTGACAGCAAGTCGCCCTCCTGCAGGGTTTGGCCTGCGATGGTGCACGACCTGCCGGTCAGATCGATCGCCAATTCGCGGCACGCGACCAGGCAAACCTTCCCGAGCTGCCGCGCCACGACCGCCGCGTGCGACGTGCGGCCTCCGGTACTCGTGAGAATTCCGGTTGCCGCTGCGATTCCTTCGATCTCCTCCGTCAGGATCGCCGGACGAACCAGGATCACCCCGTTGCCGCTTTCAGCCATTTTCTTCGCGGTCTCGACGTCAAGCGCGATCTGGCCCGTCGCAATTCCCGTGTTGGCCACCTGCGCTTGTGCCAGCGGCAGCCGGTGCGGGTGCGCGATGCGCGTGCGTCGAAGCGAAGTGGGGTCCAGCTCCTTCACACGCGACAAAGCTTCGCACGGCTCGATCAGACGTTCCTCGGCGAGATCGACCGCGATGCGCAAAGCCGCCCACGCTGTTCGATGGGCGTAGCGCGATTGCAAAATGTAAAAAAAGCCGTTTTCAACGGTGAACTCAAAATCTTGCGCGTCGCGGAACATTTCTTCGAGCGTGTTCCCACCGGAGACGAGCTGTTTCCAGATCTCCGGCATGGCGTGCCGGAGGCGCTCCGAAGTGTCGATGACGGTTCGGCCCCCGACCACGTCCTCGCCTTGTCCATGGAACGCGAAGTCTACATACAGCTCATGTTCTCCGGTTGCCGGGTCGCGCGTGAATCCGACCCCCGATCCGGAAGCGCCGCTTGCGTTTCCAAAAACCATGCGCTGTACTGTCGCCGCCGTGCCGCCATCATCCGGAATTCCGGCCAGCTTTCGATACGCGGCCGCGGAGGGCGAATCCCAGGAGCGAAATACGGCGTGTGCGGCAGCCAGCAACTGCCGGCTGGGATCCGACGGAAAATCTTCGCCGCACCGCTCCCGGAACAGTTCCAGCATGGCGTACGCAAGCTTGCGTAAACTGCGGAAATCGAGATCGCGAACGGTTTCGCCGCCGGCTTGCGCGACCTCGGAATTCACCAGTTGATCGAAGACAGCGCGCGGCAGACCGTGCACGACCTCGGAGTAACTCTGAATGAAGCGCCGATAGCAATCCCAGGCGAGATGCGGATTCCCGGTCAGCCGAATCAATCCCAGGACGCTTTCCGCGTTCAAACCCACATTCAAAATGGTCTGCATCATGCCCGGCATGGAAACGGCGCTTCCCGATCGCACAGAAACGAGCAGTGGCTGGCGCGCTGATCCGAAGCCGAGGCCGGTCGCAGATTCAAGAGCGGCAATTCCTGGTGTCAGCGCCGCAGCCAATTCCGCGTCGGCGTGCCGGCGCTCACGACACCACGCGACCGGCAGGACGAAGGCTGGTGGAACAGGTAAACCCGCCGCCGCCATCCGCATCAGGTTCCAGGCCTTGCTCCCGACCTCGGCAGCGCTCGTTTCAGGCAGCGGCATGTGCTGCCGGATGAAGAAGGTTCGCGGTTCTTTCATGGTGTTCACCGCCGAAGCACGCTTCCGAGCAGGTAATCCCGGGCAATGACAGCGGCTGATTTCAGGGCGTCCGCCGCTCCTTCGAGACTTGTGCCCATTTCCGCATAAACGTGAAGGTGCCGAAAATCCGGAGCATGTTCGACGGCCGCATAAGTCAACGCGCGCTGCGCGTCATCGGCTTGGTGTTCGATCATAAAAACGCGATCCACGGCCGTCAGGAAGTCGCCCGCAACCCCCCGCGCGGACGTGCGCGCTCCTCGCTCCAACTGGCTGGCATGATACAGGACCTTCACCCATTCCTGGCTGCCCGCGACCAGCAAATCGGCCAATGTTTCGAGGGCGCCGAGCGATTCACGGTCCGCATCCGCGACCAGCCCGAACAGAAACACAACTTCTTCGAGCTCGTCCGCCGCATCGTCGGCGGCTTCGATCATCTGAAACAGCGGACTGTATTCGGGCCGCTTGCGCGTCGCCTCCAGCACGGCAACGAGGAGTTGATCGGCGTCGTGCTCATACTCGCGGGCGCGCCGCGCGAGTTTGCCATCCCGCTCCGGGGAACCGATCGCGTGAATCCCGTCGCGCGCGAGCGATGCAATCTCGAAATTCAATCCCGCGTGATCGCAGGCGAGCTGGAACAGGCGTTTTTCCTCGCTGCTGAAGTGCGCCTGCAACTCGGCGGCGATCCGGTCATGAACCAACGAGGGACTCTGGCTCTGGCGCAGGCCGTCGGTTGCGCTGCGAAGCACGAAGCGCACGAATTCCATCGCCGCTTCGTCTCCCAGAACATCGCACAGCCGGTCGCCAAAGTGCATCGCGGAGTTGCCGGTCTCCTCGATCGCCGTATGGATCAGCCTGGCTCCGCCCAGTTCCAGGAATCCGCGATGTCCGATTTCCTGCTCCGCGGCCCAGGCGAGCAGATCGAAGCGATTTCGCGAGCGTAGGAACCCGCGCAGTTCCTTGCGCGCCCGATTCCAGTCGATCAAGAATACCAGCCGCGAACCCAGGAACTCGAGGTACGCGCGCAGGTCCGCGTCGTCCTGGCATTCGTATCGTCCGGTGATCAGGTAAAATGGCTCGCCCTCCGCGAGTGACTCCGCCCGCAACGATCGGTTTTCGCTCCAGGAGGTGGAAGAGGGCTTAAGCATCCTCTGAAAAAACTCGATGCGCTCCGGATGCACGTCGGTATAGGTGAGCTCCACCGAATGGTTTTCGACGTGAATCACCACGACATGCGCGTCGGTGGTGCCCAGATCGTTCTGAATCACGAGGCGTGCGCCGGTTCGGGTCGCCGTGGTGTCCAGACCAGGATGATGAAATTTAAGCGGCGCGGTGCGATTCACGCCCTTCATGAAGGCGGCGATCAAGGGGCGATCTGTTTTGCGGACTCCGTAAACAGCACAGCCCTCGATCCGCTCCTCGGCGATTTGCATCTGCGCCGCGTTCAACGCCTTATGAACCTCCATGACAAACGGGTGAATGCCATCGGCGCCGGTCCGAGTCATGCGGTCGATCGAATCCGCATCGATCAGGTTGTCCTCAATTGGGGGAAACCCCTCGAGCAGTTTCTCGAGCCTTAGCGCAAACGTTTCGTGCACCGGCTCCGTCATAACGCGCAGTTCATGCGCGATTTTTCCCACCAGCGCGCCGCACTCCGGAATGCGATAGCGAGCTCCATCGCATCGGGTTTCGGTGATGACCGAATCGAGCCATGCATCCTCCACGCCTGCCGCGATTCTCTCGCGACGCATCGTAGCCGCGGGCTCATGGGGATTGCGCGCATGCAGCGCAGCCATTTGTAGAAGGGACAAGTAATACTTCACCCGGTCATTCGCGGCCAGCGCAGCGTTGATCTTTGCGGGAAGCTCCAGACCGGGCTCTTCGATCGCTTGAAGGATCCGGGCCTTCATATTTCCGTTACGCTTATCTGGTGCAACTACCAGCCCAATGTTGTTGCGGTGATACGGGTCATTTCGACGCCCAGGCTGGGGCATTTGGCGCACCGCCCGCGTAGTCGCGGATGTATAATGCGAGCGTTTCGAGGAGGGTTATGAAATTCACCCGGCGAAAGTTTGTGGCGGCGCTTGGTGCCGGGTCCGCGTCAGCAGCGGCGCAGGCGCCGGCTCCGCCCGCCAATCCAAAAAGGGCACGCGGAAATCCTCCCGAGGTTCCGCCCTTTGAAGCCCCACTCGAGTTCGCGCGCCGCGACGTCGCGCCGAAAGTAAAACCATTCGCGATGACGCAGGTCCGGCTGGTTGCCGGTCTGCTCCACGATGTTCAGGAGGCGAACCGAGGCTACATGTCCCGCCTGCCGGTGGACCGTCTGGTTCGCAGCTTCCGCGCCAACGCCGGGCTTCCGACGAATGCAAAACCGTTCGGCGGATGGGAACAGCCGGATAACGGCCGGCGCGAAAGCGAGCTGCGCGGGCATTTTACCGGCCATTTTCTTTCGGCGAGCGCACAGCTTTACGCTTCGACCGGCGACCAGGAGGCGAAAGCCAAAGGCGACGAGATGGTCGATGAGCTCGCCCAATGCCAGAGTAAACTTGGCGGCGGATACCTGAGCGCATTTCCGCTCGAGTTTTTCGACCGGCTTGATGCCCGCGAGAATGTCTGGGCGCCGTTCTACACGATCCATAAGAATCTGGCCGGCATGATCGACATGTACCAGTTCGCCGGCAACCAGAAGGCGCTCGAAGTCGCGCGCGGACTTGCGGGCTGGGTGGATCAATGGACCGCTTCGAAATCCGAAGAGCACATGCAGGACATTCTCGGCACCGAATATGGCGGCATGAATGAGGCGCTCTACAATCTCGCCGCGCTGACCGGCGACGAGCGTTGGGCGAAGGCCGGCGATCGATTCACGAAAAAGCGATTCTTCAATCCACTGGCGTTGCGCCGCGACGAGCTGCGCGGATTGCACGCGAACACCCACATCCCGCAGGTGATCGGCGCCGCCCGGCGCTATGAAATCTCGGGTGACAATCGGTTCCACGACGTGGCCGATTTTTTCTGGTATGAGATCGTGAACGCGCGCAGTTACGTCACCGGTGGAACCAGCAATCGCGAAGGCTGGCTCACCAACCCGCGCCGGCTCGCAGCCGAGCTGAAGCGCGGCGTCGACACCGAGGAATGCTGCCCCTCCTACAACATGCTGAAGCTCACGCGCCACCTGTATCAGTGGACCGCGGATGCTCGCTATTTCGACTATTACGAGCGCCTGTTGTGGAATGCGCGTATCGGAACGATTCGTCCCGAGGACGGCCACACGCAATACTACTTTTCCCTCACTCCGGGTGCGTGGAGGACGTTCTGCACCGAAGACAATTCCTTCTGGTGCTGCACCGGGACGGGCATCGAAGAGTATTCGAAGCTGAACGATTCGATCTATTGGCACGATGAAGAAGGCGTATACGTCAATCTCTTCATCGCGTCGGAGCTCGATTGGGCGGAGAAGGGATTGAAGCTGCGGCAGGAAACGAAATTCCCCCACGCTTCTTCAACGAAAATCATTGTCGGCGCGGAGAAGCCCGTCGCATCGGCCATTCGCCTGAGAATTCCCCAGTGGGTTTCCGGCGCGTCGGTGAAGATCAATGGCAAGTTGCTCGAGGCTTCGGCAAGTCCCGGCAGCTATATGTCACTTTCAAGGACGTGGAGCGAGGGCGATCGAATCGAGTTAGACCTTCCGATGGCGCTGCGCGTCGAGGCGATGCCGGACGACCCCGGCGAGCAGGCGTTTCTCTATGGGCCGCTGGTGCTGGCAGGCGATTTAGGAAGTGAGGGTCTGGCTCCCGAACTGATCACCGGGCCGATGGCGCCGCAGCTTGATCGCGCCAGCCGGATCGATATCCCGCGGCTGCATGGTGATCCGCTCGAATTCTTGAAGCCCGGAGACGCTCCGCTCCACTTCCGCACCTCGAAACAATCGAAGGACGTGGCGCTCGCGCCACTCAACAGCCTGTTGGGTCGTCGCTACGCGGTTTACTGGATCGTCTCGTAAACGTCCCGGTCCGGGCGTTGAGCTAAGCTTCCTGGGCGCCTTCGAGACGATTGAGGCGCTCATGGCGCAGTTCCGCAACACGAGCGGATACCTGCCCCAAGCCTATCAAAATCACTTTCCAAATCGCTCCGCTAGAGACTGAGAATCTTGTTCGTTAAAGCAAATCTCAGGCGTGTAAGACAGCTATCTTTCGCCCCTTGCCAGCCCCAGCGCTCGAATCCTCTTATGCAAATTCGTCCGCTCCATCCCCAGCACCCGCGCCGCGCTCGACACGTTCCACTTGCTCTCTTCAAGCGCGCGCAAAATGTGCTCCCGCTCGGCCGATTCTTTCGCCTCCCGCAGGTTGCCTTTTGCCGACGACGATCTCGCGATCTTGATTTCCACCGGCACCGAATCCGGCTGCAAAATATCTCCGCGCGTCAAAATTGCCATGCGCTCCACCGTATTGCGCAGCTCGCGAATGTTTCCCGGCCAATGGTAGCCCTCCAGCGCCTCGAACACCGCCGGCTCAAACGATTTCGCCTTGAAGTTATTGCGCGCACAGAATTCGCACAAGAAATATTCCGCCAGCGCTCGAATATCTTCGCGGCGCTCGCGCAATGACGGCATACGCACCGGGACCACGCAAAGGCGGTAATACAAATCCTCACGAAATTTCTGCTGCTGTACCAGTGGGATCAAATCGCGATTGGTCGCCGCGATCACGCGCACGGTTACTCGAATCGACTGCTCCCCGCCCACACGATGAAATTCGCCCTCCTGCAACACGCGCAACAATTTCGCCTGCGACGACGCGTGCAGGTCGCCGACTTCATCGAGGAACAGCGTCCCGCCGTCCGCCAGTTCGAATTTTCCGCGCCGCGCCGACGTCGCGCCCGTGAACGCGCCCTTCTCGTGGCCGAATAATTCGCTTTCAATCAGCTCGGTGGGAATCGCCGCGCAATTCACTTTGACGAACGGGCCGTTGGCAAACGGGCTCTCGGCGTGAATGTGAGCCGCCAACAGCTCTTTCCCGGTACCCGATTCGCCTTCGATCAGCACGCGCGCGTCGCTGCGCGCGGCCATCGAGGCCTGTTCCAGAACGCGCTCGAAGGACGCGCTGCGGCCGATCATTTTTCCGCCGCCGACCATTTCGCGCAGTTGCCGATTCTCCTCGCGCAGTTTCGATTCCTCGAGCGCGTGCTTCAACGACAGCAGAACCTTGTCGCGGCTGAGCGGCTTTTCCAGAAAATCGAAAGCGCCCGCGCGCGTGGCTTCCACCGCGTCGGCGATGGTGCCATGGCCGGAGATCATGAGCATCGGCGCATTCACGTCGTTCGCTTTGAGCCAGCGCACCAGGTCAATTCCGCTGCCGTCCGCCAGACGCACGTCGATCAAATACGCGTCGGGGCGCACCGATTGCACCTTGGCTTCCGCCACGCTGGTGCACGTCGAGATCGCGTAGCCCTCGCGCTCCAGAATCAATCGCAGCGATCGCCCAATATTCTCCTCATCGTCGACGATCATCACCCGGCGTGCCGCCATTCTGATCTATTGCCTCCCGCTCCACCCCGCCATAACCGCGGCGCTCAAAAAATCATCCCGCCAGCGGCAAATTCAATCGAAATCCCGCTCCGCCCAACTCTCCATCCACGGTCTCCAGATCGCCGCCGCACAAAAGCGCGCTGCGCCGCGCGATCGACAATCCCAGTCCCATCCCGCCCTTCTTGAACGAAATGGTCGGCTCAAATAACGTCGCGCGAGCCTGCGCGCTCAGGCCCGGACCCGAGTCGTGCACCTCGACGTGCAGCATGCTCCCGTTGCGCGCCGTCACGGCCAGCACCTCGCCTCCCGGCCGCGCCGCCTCCGCGGCATTCTCCAGCAGATTCGTCAGCACACCTTTGACCAGGTCCGGATCCGCAACCGCCGGGGGAGCTTCCGGAGCCAGCCGCGCGCGATAGCTCACCTCCGGATGCGCCGAACGCAGGAACGAAATGCGCTCCTCCACCAGCGCGTTCACGTCGATCTCGCGCGGCGCAACAGGCGGCTCGGAGGCGAATTCGGAAAATGCGCGCACACGCTTTTCGAGCGTGTTCACCTCGTCGGCGACAATCTGCGCGGCCTGTTCCAAAAACGCTCCTCCGGTCTCACCACGCCGGCTGATGATTTCCTCCATCGTCAGCCGGATCGGTGTGAGCGAATTCTTCACCTCGTGCGCCATCTTGCGCGCCAGCGCCTGCCAGCTCGCCAGACGCGTCACGTGGATCAAGCGCTCGCGAGCCTGCTGAAGCTGGCCCGCCATGTGATTGAACGCCTCCACCGCCGCGCCGATCTCATCGGATCCCGACGGCGCCACGCGCGCGTCCAGATCGCCCGACGCCACGCTCTGCAAACCTTCCGTCAACTGCTGCACCGGACGGCTGATGCGCACCGCCAGGTACATCAGCACGCCCAGCGCTGCCAGCCACAGCGCGGAGGTCACCAGCAGCAGCGGCCCGCTGAAGCCGCGGCGCAGGTCGTGCACCGACGAATTATCCAGCGCCCTCCTCGCCTCGCCGATCTGCCTCTCCAGGTCCCCCATGGCGACCGCCATGGGCCGCGAGTAGCGCCACACCTGTTTCTCATGACGGACCAGGTAGTCCAGCCGGTTTCCCTGATCTCCGGAAAGTTCGAAGCGCTCGGCTTCGCCGCTGTCCCAGAATGCCTGCGCTTCGGCGGGCCGCAATTTCTCCGGCTCGACGCGACCCTCCGCCGCATCGCGCCGCAGCACCGCGCAGGATTCGTGATACAGCTCGCGGCCGGTGATCTCCAGCGATTTCGAAACGTCGTTGAGCTCCGCCGTCGGCGCCAGGCCCAGGCTCAAATTCAGCAGATTGACCGTCATCCACAGGGTCAGCGCCAGCGGCACAGCCGTCGCCACGATAAAAACCACGATCAGCCGGTTGCGCAAGCGGTTCATGGACCCGTTCGTGGTTCGTAGTCCGCAGTCCGTGGCGCGAAGGATCGATCCCTCACGAACCACGAACTATGAACCACGAACTCAAAACTACCACTTTACGCTTCTGTGCGGACTGTTCTTCAACTCATCGAGCGTGAACGGACCCAGATCGTAGGGACCCCAGTGCGTCTGCCCCCTCCGCGGCGGCTGGCTGAAGAGTTCGATCAGGCTGGTGAGGCTGATCCCCGATTCGCTCACGCTCCCGCCCGGAAACAGCGGACTGCGCTTGTCGTCTTCCGCGCGCACGTCCAACCGCACCCACAGCGGCTCATTGCCCGCGATCCCGGAAACATCCATCGCCATCTGGTCCCAGCACCATTTTTCGGCGTCCGCGGCGCTCAGATGGCTCACCTTGCGCACCGGCGACTGCGTCTTCACCACGCGGAACTTTTCTTCCCACAGGTCGTAGCTCACCACGAACTCGTCCTGAAGGCGCTTGAAGATGTGCGTGCGATTCCCGCTCCACAACGTCACCTGGAAGCCGAACGGCACGGCCTCGGCGTTGTGCAGCAACTCCGTCGGCTTGCCTTCTTCAAGAAAATGCACACGTGGAGCGGAGAACTCCAGCCGGTTATCGCGCCAGTTGAGGATCACCTCTTCGGCCCACATGGCCAGCGCGAATCCGGAGAGAAACGCGAGAATCAACCACCATGATTTGATGGCGCGCACGTTTTGTCCGCTAGAATTGCATGCTCTGTTGTTAGAAATTCATCCCCGCGTAAAAGATCGGATCGATGCGACCCGCCCCCACCGGAAAAGCGACCGCGAGCTGAAAACCCTCCTTCTTGAAACCTACGCCCACCGACTGCCTCGCCTCGCGCTGCTGCGGCGTGTCCCAAATCGCGCCCGTGTCGTAGAAGATCTGCAAAATGCGGTACGAATAATCCACCGACCCATACACTACGTGCGACCCGCCCAGCGGATCCACGTCGAACTTGTTCCAGCCGCGCAAGGTGGTCGAATCTCCCAGGACGAAGCGCTCCCACAGCGGCGCATCGCCGTTGACCGTCCCGGCGAGAAACTCGGCTCCGGCCGAATGGCGCCCATGACGATATTTATACCGCGCTTTGGCGGTGTGGCGCGTGAACTCCCGGTCCGTGCCCAGCAACCCGCTGGCCGCCTCGATTGAGTACGTCGCCAGGACTTCATGCTGCTGCGCGTCGTTATCCGACCCCCAACGCTGGTGGTAACGCAGAGTTGATACCACCGCGTTGGAAGATTCGGTTCTCGCCGCCGCGTCCGCTTCACCCTCCATCGGGA
This sequence comes from Bryobacteraceae bacterium, assembly GCA_035501755.1. Classification (GTDB taxonomy): domain Bacteria; phylum Acidobacteriota; class Terriglobia; order Bryobacterales; family Bryobacteraceae; genus Palsa-187. The sequence continues at coordinate 18,987 of DATJVN010000077.1, forward strand.
CGGGCGAAGGCACACGGAAGCGGGCGAAATCCGTTCCGAAATCGAGTTCCAGCGGATCCGCGATCACCACCGTCGCCATCGGCGAAAAAGTGTACCGGTCTGTGTAAATCTCCGAGGCCGGCGCGGCCGCGAGCGTCGCCGCGTTCCACTCATCGTGATAGGTCGAAAAATCGAAACGGAACCGCAGCCGGTCGGTTCCCACCCTCTTGCGTTGGTACGTCGCGCGGATTCCCGCGTAGCGCTCGACCATCTCGTCGGCGTTGCTCACCAGGTCGAAAGAAAACGCGTTGCCGCGCACATTGACCGTTGCGCCGCCGTCCCCGCTCCAGCCTTCCTTCGATCCGTAGACGAACTGCCCCACGTTCAGATCGAAAGTGTGCTCGCTCGCCGGCGTCACTTCGAAATTCACCACCAGCCGGTCGGGCGCAGTGCCCCGCGCCACCTTCACCTGGACGTCCGGAACGTGTAGCTCTTTCTTCATCCGATCAGCCAGCTTCACCAGGGCCGAACGATCATAGGTCGTGCCGACGAAGCTGTTCATCTGGCTGCGCAGCGGGTCCGAGATGTTCACCGTCCGTTCGCCAGTGATCAGGACCTTCTCGACGGTGTATCGCGAGTTGACATTCATCTCCTGCGACGTTTTTTCATCGTCGTCGGAGACATTACACCCGGCGAGCACTCCCGCGGCCAGCAACGCCAGGCAGCACAGCTTGGTCATACGTGCCTGCGCTCGACGCAAGCTGCGCGCCAAACGCTTTCGTCTTTTATTTGTACCACTTATCGCACTGAAAGGTGTGCGCGCGTTTCACAGGTGGCCGGTTCAGTTCCACCTCTCGCGTCGCATTTGCTCGAAATCCCGCCGCGCTTCTCTGCGCTCCTCACGCATTTCGCGCCGCATCTCCCGCCGCGTCCGCTCGACCTCCCGGCGCGCCCGTTCGATCTCGCGCCGTGCCTCCATCCGCGCCTGCCTCACCTCGCGCCGGACCTCGTTCCGCACCTCGCGGCCGCTCCAGCAAGTCTCCGCGAACATCGGAGCGGCGAGCAGCATCGCAATCAACGCCAGTCTCATTGGAAAATTCTCCTTGGAGAGAATACGCTGAAACCGCCGATTGGTTTCCCAAAAGCTCCGATTTCTTCAACCCCTTTCTAACCCACAAATGGCCGGCCAGCCGTTTGAGGCGCGGCATTCATGCCGCGCGTTGGCCGCACTTCCTCGAGTAGGGCTAGCGCAGCGGCCACCCAGCGGCCCGATTTTGAGCGCGAAGCCCCACGTTTGGGGCAACCATTTGCGCTGACGATCTGGTCGAAACTCATTCTATGATGAGTTGTCATGCGTACAGCGAAGGCTGTCAGGATCGTGATCGTCTTTCCGGGCGACGTTGGCGAAGAACGGGCGGCCGCGAAGCAGGTCATTGGAGGTCTACAACCAACTGCCGCGGAAATGGGCTTTTCGCTTGAGGTGCGCGATTGGGAAGACGTTCCGGCGGGGTTTTGTCCCGATGGCGTGCAGACGCGGATCGACCAGGACCTCCGAATTGCAGAGTGTGACATTCTTGTGGCTATCTTCTGGAGGCGATACGGCACTGTGGACGCAGGCGGTGAGTCTCGAACCGTCCACGAAATTCGCCAGGCGATTGGTGCGAGACTCAACGGAAACGAACTGCCCGACATTAAGATTTATTTCAGTGCGCGGCCGTCCGTGCCGGCGACCTCTGAAGAGGCCAAGCAACACGCGCGGGTGCTGGAGTTCAAAGAGGAACTGCATCGGGACTCCCGCGACCTTACAAGGGATTTTTCAGACACCGCGGAATTCCGCGAGAGGCTGCACGGTGATCTCTTCAGGTTCCTATTCGATCGGTTTCGCCCATACGCTTCGTCGGACCCGCATCTGCCGTCGTGCCACACCACCAGCTTTCCACGCGTGGTGCGCACCGAGGGCTACGCAGAACAGCTTGGCGATATATGGGTCACCGTCTCGTGGGGTTCCGCCGCGAGAGCCAGGAAGCTGCTCCTTAAGCTCCGACTAACGATTAACACGAACATCACCAATCGTGCCGGAGGCGATGGCTTTCTGGATGTCGGCCTCTTCGCACGGCAATCAAATGAGCTGCTCGCACTCGCAACGAGGAACATTTCATTGCCCATTATTACGACCGAAAACATGATTGAGTTTGGCCCAGTGCAATTGGATGGCGCGGAGGTATATGACCTACGAATTAGCGGCGTCCGCGGCGACGCGGAATTCCTTCCGCCCCTGATAGGGGTCGGTTTCGGCGTCGGCGGTGCCCTCACCGTGAGCGCAGTGGAGGCAGGCGCCGAAACCCCGCTGCTCACTGAGTGGGTTACCCTGGGTATTACCACTTGGCGGAGCGGCTTCACATTCCATCAGGACGCCGACAACGGGCGCAGGTTTGAAGTCCGCTTCACCCAAGGCTACCCCGGCGCATTCAAAACGACATCGGACGAGTCGGCGGGATCGGTGGCGGCCGCCGAAAGCGGGACCGTATTTTGTGTGACGATAACGGATCTCCCCGAAGGCGCTGAGCTGCTCGCAACCGTTCGGGACGTGCCCTGGGGGCTCAGGGCACCCGCTAAACCGACGCCCGCGAAGGCGATCGCGGTCAGAACCGACTGGAACGGACGGTCATTCGGTGACCAACCCACGGTGGAAGGGGACGAGTGGCCGGGCGACGTGGCGATGGTGAAAGTCGAAGGCCGACTGGCTGCATGGGAGCTAAGGTCTCCTATGGGATGGGCGCGCCGTCACCTTGTGTTCGGACTCACGATCCAGGGCAACGTCTCGGCTCCGCAACTTGCCGCCATTCGGTTCTACGGTGGACTGGGGCCATTCTTCGGGGGGTCCTACACGCCAAATCCACGTTTCGGCGTCAATCTACCGGTGCCGAGATTCACGCCGGCGCTCCTCGTCGACGACCACGATCCCGCGTAGCGCAATCCGCCGGCGGGGCGTCTATAGTGGAGGTTGCGCTACATCACTGCACTCTTGTCCCTCGCCGCACTTGTGCCCGCGCAGTCGGGCTTTTCTCCCGCCGGTCCGAAAATCGGCATCATCGATTTCTACGGCCTGCATAAAGTCAGCCAGGCGACCATCGCCCAGGCGCTCGAAACCCATGTCGGCGATCCGCTGCCGCGCTCTAAAGCCCAGGTCGAGGAGCGCATCGACCAGATCCCCGGCGTGGTCCAATCGCACCTGGAAGCCGTGTGCTGCGAGGAAGGACGCATGATCCTGTACGTCGGCATCGAGGAAAAAGGCGCGCCGCATTTCGACCTTCGCGAAACCCCGGACGGCGATGCGGACCTTCCCGAGGAAGTCGCCGACCTGTACCGCAAACTGGAGCAGACCTCGCCGGGCGCCTCGCGCGAGGATTTGACGCACGGCTACGCCCTTTCCGCCAACCCCGACGCGCGCGCCATTCAGGAGCAGTTCCCTCTGGTGGCCAAGCGCTACACCGCCGAGCTGCGCCACGTGATCCACGATTCCAGCGACGACGATCAGCGCGCCGTCGCGGTGTACGTGATCGGCTACGCGCCGGACCGGACCTCGATCATCAACGATCTGCAGTACGCGCTCAAGGACCCCGACGCCGGTGTGCGCGCCAATGCGGCGCACGCGCTGAGGGCGATGGCGGTTTACGCGCGCCTCCACCCGGAGGAGAAATTGCGCCTCGAGCCGACGTGGTTCGTGGAGATGCTGAATTCGTTATGGTGGGCGGACCGGCACGAAGCGGTCGAGATGCTTCTGGACCTGACCGACAGTCGCGACGAATCGACGCTTCAGCAAATCCGCGAGCGCGCGCTCGGCTCCCTGATCGAGATGGCGCAATGGAAAGCGCTCACGCACGCGCTGCCCGCGTTCCTGCTGCTAGGCCGCGTGGCCGGCATGCCGGACCAGCAGGTTCAGGGCGCCTGGACCCGCGGCGACCGCGAATCGGTGATCGCGCTCGCAATGAAAAAAGGCAAAAAGTAGCGTTATGGGACAGCCAGTCTTGCTGTGGACAGCGGCTACGCGGGCTTCCACAGCCCGATCACGTTGCCATCCGGATCGGCGATCCACGCAAAACTGCCGTAATTCGGAATGTCCTGTTTGGGTACGACCGTCTTCGCGCCGAGCGATACCGCTTTAGCAACGCTCGCGCCAACGTCATCCACGCTGACGTAGAACATGGTGTAGTGATGCGGCTCGTGTCCGAGCGCGGTGAAATGCCCCTGCACTCCTTCACTCGATCCGGTGTTGATCATCGCGGCCGGACCTTGCTGCTCGGCGGTCCAGCCGAAGAGCTTCGAATAGAAATCGGCCGCCGCGTTGGTGTTACGGCAGCCGATTTCAAAGTGCACGACGGGATTGGGCATCCCGGGATTATATCCGATCAGTTCCGCTCCCGCGTATCCTTCTCGCGTCCTTTCCTGGTCGATTTTTCATTTTCCATTCGTTCTCCAGGGCGATTCTGCGGAGCAGCGCGCCGCTCCGCCACGCCAGGATGCGGTGCGGAAGATGGCGCCGGACGCGCAGCCGGACGTGTCGCGCTCGCCGATCGGAACTGCTGACCCGCGGCCGGCGGAGCGGTCCGGCGAATATTTTCGACCGCCGCCGGATCCAGCGGATGCCCCGGATTTGCGGCGAGTTCCGCGCGTTCACGATCGAACGCTACGCGCGCCGGCGGAGGAGGCGTCCGCGTCACCACCACGCGATTCACTACCGCCGCCGGCGGCGCGACACGGACCACTTCGCGCCCGCCCAGAACCGCCCCGCGCTCGGGAACCACCGCAGCAACCGCGCTGACCTGCACCCGCGCGACAACCTCGGGCCGTACCACAATCGCCGCAGCGCCAATCGGCAGGCCCGCGACCATCACTCCCCCGGGCACGGCAACCACCGCTCCGGCAACTCCGCGATTCACGTACGCCACATTCGTCATCGCCACGTTGGCGAAAACCGCGGGATTCACGATTACCGTATTGGTGACGTTCACCCGTTCGACGTACACCGGGCTGTAACGATACGCGGGAACAAAAACCTCGCGCGGGCCGAGCGCGAACCATCCCACTGCGGGCCCGCCCACGCCGATCGCGACTCCCAACCCCGCGCCACCGACCCAGGCCACCAGCGCCGGCGCGTACACCGGCCGAACGCCAACCTCCACCGGCCCCGGCACCCACGCCCACGCTGCGCCGAGGAACACCCAGCGGCCGTAATGAAATGGAGCGTAGCCCCACGGAGCATCATCAACCCACGTCCAGCCCCACGGCTCGATCCACGCCCAATGTCCGAATCGATACGGCGCCCAGCCCGGCGGCACGTTTGCCGGAATCCACACCGGACCGTAATCGGGCGTGCTGCGCCAGGTTCCGTTGGCATCCAGATCGGCGTAGCCGGGAACGTCGTGTGAAACGTAGCGGCCCGACTGCGAAAAATCCTCGCGCCGGTCGCGATCTTCGCAGAAATTGTCGAAGGCGTCGGCCGGCGGAATCTCGCGCTGATCAAAAACCGGCTGGCCGCCCTCGCCCGATGCCGAGATGCGCAATTGCTGGCGCGGATTGATGGTGAACGCCTGCCCCGCCGTCGCTTCCGCCTGTCCGGCGCGGACGCTCACCATCGAAGTGTCTCCCTGCTCGTTCACCTCCACGCGATATTCACCTGGCCGGAGCAGCGTGATTGCGGCCTGCGGCGTATCGATTTCGACCACCTCGTCATCAGCCAGGCGCCGCAGCCGCACGCCGAGCGTCCCGGTGGAGAGCTGCATCTGCGCCGTGCGGTCGTCGAGATTAATAAAGGAGAAGTTGGTGCGTCCATCGAGCCGCATCGCGGCGGAGCCGATATTCAGCTCAGCGCGCGCGCCCGCTTCCGTCCACAGCCGGTCGCCCGTGGTCACGGGACGATTCAGTTCAGCCGCGACCCAGTCGTCTATGCTACCGGGCTGGAACGATACCGTGCCCGAAAGATAGCTCAGCCGTGCCGCGCGACCGGGCACGTCAGAAGCAGGCGCCGGTTCCGGCGGCGTGGTCGGTTCTTGAGCAAAGGCCAAAGCACCGGCGAGCGCGCCGGCGGTTACGAGAGATCGAAGCATGTTCCCCATACGAATCGAAAGACGTTCGGCCGCACGGCGGCGGTACGCGCGTGGAAAGTTCTTAATCTTAAGAGATGTTGAAGAAGGCCTCGGCCCGTAGGGCCTGAACGTAGCATTCCATCCCCTCAAACCGCGATGCGGGCGCGGAACCCGCAGGCTGACGCGAAGCGTCAAATAATCGGAGGACAGGAAAAATGTCCAGGAAACTCGGCATCTCCGCACTGGCAGTGGTGGCGGCGATTATGATGATGGCCGCGACGCCCGCCCACGCCGGGGTAATTGTTGGCGCTGGAATAGCTCCGTATCCGGCTTACCCGTATGCTTACAACTGCGATCCGTACGTTTATCCGTACGGCTGCGCCCCGTATGCGTATGGATATCCTTACGACTACGGATACTACGGTTATCCCTACGGAGCGTGGGGCGGCTGGGGCGGCTACTACGGCGGTTGGGGCGGCTATGGCCACGGATACGGCGGCTACGGATATCACGGCGGCTACGGTTATGGCTATCGTGGCGGCGTCGGCGGCGGGTTCCGTGGAGGAGTCGGCGGCGGCGGATTCCGTGGAGGAGCCGGCGGTGGATTCCGCGGCGGCGCGGTTGGTGGCGGCGGATTCCATGGCGGCGGTGGATTCCACGGCGGTGGTGGCGGGTTCCACGGTGGCGGCGGCGGACGGCGCTAATCACTCGCGTCGTAGCTCGCAACGCACCGAACCGAGCCGCGCGCGTGAGCGAGCGGCCTTAGATCAGACGTTCCAGTTTTGAGCCGGCCCGGACGATGGTTTCATTCCGCTCCGGGCCGGTGGAAATCCCTCCAATCTCCACTCCCGCCCCATCTTCCAGAAACCTCAAATACGCCCGCGCGCGATCCGGCAGATCGTCGAAGCGCGTGATCCCGCGAGTTGAGGTCCGCCAGCCCGGAAGCTTTTCATACACCGGCTGGATCATATCCAGCGCCCGCCAGGTCGCCGGCATCTCGGCGATTTCCTTCCCGCAAAGCCGGTAAGCCACGCACACCGGGATCTCCTCGAGATGATCCAGCACGTCCAGCTTGGTGATCATCAGCGTGTCGAAGCCATTCACCGCCGCGGTGTAGCGCAGCAGCGGCGCGTCGAACCACCCGCAGCGCCGCGGGCGTCCCGTGACCGCGCCGAATTCGTTTCCTTCGCGCCGCAGCAGATCGCCGCCGGCGTCCTTGCTTTCCGTGGGGAACGGTCCCGAGCCGACGCGCGTGATGTAGGCTTTCGAAACTCCGATAATCCCACTGATCCGCGTAGGAGGCACGCCGGTTCCCGTGCAGGCGCCTCCGGCCGCCGCGCTCGACGACGTCACGTAGGGATACGTTCCATGATCCACATCCAGCATGGTTCCCTGCGCGCCTTCAAAGAGCACGCGCTTCCCGCGTGCGATCGCGTCGTTGAGCAGAACGGCCGTGTCGCAAACCAGCGGTCGTATACGCTCGGCGTACTGCTCGGTCTGCTCACGGATTTCGGCGTAGTCGATGGGCTCGCTCAGGTGAAAAGTATCGGCGAGAGTCTTCTTATCCGCCGCGAGCACATCGTACAGTGTGCGAAAACCATCGGGGTCGAACAGGTCGGCGATGCGGATCCCGCGCCGTCCAATTTTGTCTTCATAGCACGGTCCGATGCCCCGCGAAGTGGTGCCGATGGGAATCCGATTCTCCCGCGCCTCCGACATTTTTTCGATGAGCCGGTGAAAAGGAAAAATGACGTGCGCGCGATTGCTGATGCGAAGCTGGCCGCGCACGTCGAGTCCGGCCTTTTCAAGATCGCCCATCTCTGTAAGCAGCGCGGCCAGATCGATCACCACGCCGTTGCCGATCACCGCGACGACGCCGGGCCGCAGAATGCCGCTGGGAATCAGCTTGAGAACGAACTTTTTCTCCCCGATAAAGACGGTATGACCGGCGTTGTGCCCGCCCTGATAACGCGCGACGATGTCGAAGCGATCCGAGAGCAGGTCCACAACTTTGCCCTTGCCTTCGTCGCCCCACTGGGCTCCTAAAACAATGATGTTGCTCATTTTTGAGGGGATTTTTCTTGAGGCCCGATGACCATTGTAGCAATGCGGCTGCGCTGCCCGATCACCTTCGCCGTGCTTGTCGCATTTCAATTCGCAGACAGGATGGCGCCTCGTTCGTATTCAAGCGCCTTCAGGCCGCGCGTTCCGCAGCCCGATCCTCGCCAGAAAGTCGCTACTTCCCCACCATCAGAATCGTGAACGAATCCGGCACCATCTGCGCGCGCCCAGCTCTTCCCCCAGGCGTAGGAGGCGCGGGCGGACCGAACTCCGCCGCGATGATCAGAATGTGCCCGGTCTTCGCGTCGAACGTCAGCGTCTTGCCGCCGGTCATCGTCTTCAGCGTCTGCTCCACCGTGAACGTGGTCGGATTGACTTCCTTGACAATAGTCAACGTCCCGTCGCGCTGGGAGCTGAAGGCCTCCATGGTCTTGAGATCGAACGTCGCGCCGTCGGTGCCCTGTCCGATGGGCTGCGTGTCCAGAATTTTTCCATCCACCGCGCGCAGGATCACCATGTTGTTAGGTTCGCGGCAGGCGGCGAACAGAATTTCGTTCTTCACATCGAGCGCAAGACCCGCGCAACCGTTGCCCTTTCCCTGAAGATCGTAGCGGCTGATCACCTTGCGATCCTTGGCGTCCACCACCGCGACCTCGCCCTTATCCTCGATATCGACATAAATCCGCCCCTTGCCGTCGCTCGCCGCCTGTTCCGGCGCGCCGCCGAGATCGAGCGTTCCAATCACCATCCCATCCTTGGCGTTGATAATCGTGGCGTTGGGCGCGCGATGACTGAACACCCACACGTGATCGTTGAACGGATCATACATGATGCCGTCGGGACCGCCCTCCACATCGATGGTCTTGATAGGCGCGAGCGTCTTCGCGTCAAACATCGCCACCGGTTTAGAGCTGGCGAAGCCGTGCTTGGATTTATCCGACACGGCGACGCCGTGCCCGCTGACGTTAGGGATTTCGCCCTCAGGCTCGAGCGTATCGAGGTTGAACACCGTGACGCGCCCCGCAGCTCCGGCGCCGAGCCGCGGAACATACAATTTGCGATTGGCCGAATCGGCATAGACGTAATCGAACCCGCCTGCGCCTCCCGCTTTCGCCGTTTTCAGAATCTTGTACTGAGCCGGGGTCTTATCCGCGGCTGCCAGAACAAAAGTAACCGCGATTCCACAGATGGCGATAAGATGTGTTCGTCGCATGAGCCGAGTATATAACTCATGAGGTCGCAGCGACGCCCCATCAGAGCCGGCACAATTGAGGCCCGGCATTCATGCCGCGTTGGCCGCATATTGGACAGACGACCGCCCGGTCGCTAGGCGCGCGCGACGGTGCGGCCCTGGTAGGCGGCGATCACTTCTTCGAGGTCCCCTTCGAGAATCACCTGACCGCGATCCAGCCACATGGCGCGATCGCACATCTTGCGCAGCGTGTCCGCGGCGTGCGACACGCACACCATGGTCTTGCCGGCCTTGCGAAATGCCTGCATGCGCTCGACGCACTTGGCCTGGAACGCCTGATCGCCGACGCCGAAAGCTTCATCCACCACCAGGATGTCGGGGTCGATGTGAATCGCGACCGAAAACGCCAGGCGCATCATCATGCCGGCCGAGTAAGTCCGCAGGGGCTGAGTGATGAACTCGCCCACGCCCGAAAAATCCACGATCTGTTCGAACAGGTCCGCGGTGCGTTTGCGGCTCATGCCGAACAACGATGCGTTCAGCCGCAGATTCTCGATTCCGGTCAGATCGGGGTGAAATCCGGAGCCCAGCTCGAGCATCGCCGATACGCGCCCGTTGACCGTCACGCGGCCGTCATCGGGCGGGCACAGCCGCGTGATCATGTTCAGCAGCGTGCTCTTTCCCGCTCCGTTCGAGCCGATCACGGCCAGGCTCTGGCCCTCCCCCAGGGAGAAGGAGACGTCGCGCAGGGCGTAGAAACATTCGTGATCGGCGCGCTTCACCAGGTCGCGAATATGCCCGCGCAGCAGCTTTCGCCCGCCCGAGAGCAGGAATCTTTTCGAGACGTTTTCAAAAACGATGCGATCCATCAGAGATGATCGTAGAACCGGTGTTCCAAGCGGCGGAAGATAATCCAGCCGGCTGCCAGCGTAACCACCGAGCCCAGCGCGAGCTTCCACACGAGCGACGGAGCCGGCGCGCTCGCTTCCATAATGATCCTGCGCAGCGCCATCACCATCGCGGCAATGGGATTCAGCGAATACAGCTCCTTGAAGCTGTCCGGAATCACCTCGAAGCCGTAGATGATGGGTACCAGCCAGAACAGCACTGTATTGGCCGACTCCACCACATAGCGCATGTCGCGCAGATACACGTCCAGCGCCGCGGTCGCCAGCACCAGCCCCAGCACGAACAGAATGAACAAAAACGAGATCAGCGGCATCCACAGCCACGCGCGGCTAACCCGGTAGCCAAAGATGAACGTGAACGCGAACAGCACGCCGAACTGGATCAGAAAATTTAAACAGTTCGACAGTACGCTCGAAATCGGAACCACCTCGCGGGGAATGGGAACGCGCTTGACGAGCGTCGCGTTTTCCACCAGCGATGTGGTCCCGTTGGACCACGCCAGCGTGAAAAAATTGAACGGCACTAGCCCGCACAGCACCGCGACCGAGTATCCGGGAGTGTCGATGTGCATGAAGCGCTTGTACACCAGCGTCAGCACGGTCATCATGATCAGCGGATTCAGCAGGCTCCAGAACATGCCCAGCGACATGTTGCGGTAGCGCACCTTGAAATCCTTAAGGATCAGGTTCTGAAGAACGAACCGGTAGTCGCCGTGCCACATGCGAATTCTTCAGGATAACCGAAGATTCACCGGCTGGCGATCTTCTGTTCGCGGGTCTGGTAGGCGCTCGCCAGCAGTGAGCCGAGGGTGGGCAGCGGACGGCACACCATGAAAATCTGATAGGCGAACAGGCGCCGCGAAACGTGCATCAGCCCCCGGTTGATGGCCAGAGCGGTTCGCGCCAGAAATCCGTCGCCCAGCGCCAGGGGAAATGGAGCCGGCAGGGCGCGGATTTCTTCGATCCGGAATCCGCACTGCTCGAAGAGCTTTTGGAAACTGGTGAAGGTAAACAGGCGCGTATGCGTCAGATCCAGGATGCCGCGGCGGGAATAATTGAACCAGCCGAATAGCAGCGCGAGGCGCGTCACCGCGAACCCGATGTTGGCCGTGCTGACGATCACCTTCACCTCGCGGCCGGTGGTGATGGACTCCCGCAACGAATCCAGGAAGCGCTCGGGAAACCGAAGGTGTTCGACCACGTCCAGAAGCAGAACGTAATCGAATGCATCGGCCGATGCGGGGAACATCGAAGTTTCATCGCGCCCCGGCACCAGGTCGATTTCGGTGACCTGCGCTCCCCGCCCCGCCAGGGCCGCGCTCAAGTGCTCGCCGTCGGAGGAAATGTCGGCCACGGCGGCGCCGGCCGGAATGCGCTCCAGCGCGAGAGTCTGCGGACGCTCGAACCGAAGCTTTGCGCGCTCGGGCAAAGCTTCCGCCGCAAGCGGGATGTCGAATTTGCGATCGTACAGAATGCCGAACCGCTGCACGCGCGAAACCAGCGTTGTCTTGATCACGTCCCACGCGTACTTGATTCCGTTCACGTGACAGATTTCGTCGCCATAATAGGTCGGAATGGGCAGTTCCTTCACGCGCAGACCGGCGAGGAAAAGCTGGATGATGATTTCCGTGTCGAAGTGAAAATCGTTGGTGTTGCGCTCGAACGGAACGCGCTTCAGCGCGTTCACAGAGTACAGCCGGTAGCCCGAATGGAATTCGGTGAGCGACGACCCCAGCGTCCAGTTCTGGATGTGCGTCAGAATCTTGTTGCCGGCGTATTTGTATAGCGGCATTCCGCCCTTGAGCGCGGCGAAACGCGTCATCATGCGCGACCCGAACACTGCGTCGGCCTCGTCGTCGAGAAACGGCTGGAGCAGATCGGGCAGGCGCTCCGGCGCGTATTGACCGTCGCCATGCACCAGCGCGACCACGTCGAAACCATGCTCGATCGCGTAATGAAACCCGATCTTCTGATTCCCGCCGTAGCCCTGGTTCACGGGATTGTACAGGATCGTGATCGGATACGCGCACTCGCCCGCGGTTTCGATATCGTGGGCTTTCTCAAACGTCCGGTCGCGCGAGGAGTCGTCGATGATCAAAATTTCGGTGTCATACTCGGCGAGCGACGGCGGAATTCTGCGGATCACCTGCTGAATGGTCCGCTCCGCGTTGTACGCGACCACGAAGACCAGAATCCGCGGCTTTTTCCGGGTGTTCACGTCATCATCATTGTATCGCCCAGCGGCGCGCGTCAACTTCCCGGGTGCGAAAAATCGAAGCGGAACACGTCCACTTCGCTCTCCGCCGCACCATACGTTTCGAGGCGCGTGAATCCCGCGTCTACGTACGGATTGGTTCCTTCCCCGGGAGTGCGTTGATCGGTTTGTCTCTTCAAAGCGTCGACATCCTCCAGCGCCACGCACGCGTATCCGGTCCGATTGGCGAGCCAGGAGTGGTCGCCCCACCAGATTCTGTAACGCCTGCCGTCGCTGGTCCACGCGGGGACTGGCACCTGAAGGAAGCGCATCCATTCGAGGAACCCGTCGGAGTTAAGGCAGTGGAAACTGAAGGCGACCATCGCGCCCGGTTCCGTGTTCCGGTGAATCCAGTCGGTCGCCTGCGCGATGCTGTGCATGCGCTGCTCCTCCTGCCGGGTGAGGTCGGCCATCACGCGCGGCCCAAGATTCATCGATGCGAACATAGCCACGATCAGGCCCGCGAGGGCCGGAAGCCGCAAGCGAGCCAGCCCCGTCCGCGTCCCCATCCATTCGTATCCCTGCGCGACCCCGTATCCCGCCAGAATCGCGAACATCGGCAGCCATAAAAGTACGTGGTGCGGCACCAGCGCGAGGTTCACCGGGCGCAAAACGAAAAAAAGCGGCGCGTTGATAAGAAACGGGAGCGCCTTGCGGTCGCGCCGGATCAAAACCAGCGCTGCGCCAATGGCGATCAGCGTCAGCGACAGCTTGTCCGCCGCGATGACTTTCATGTAATAGGAAAACAGAAACGCCAGGTGCTGCAGCAGCGGCCAGCTCAGCCGGTCGCGATCGAGATATGTGGTCGTGTACCCCTGGATGCTCGCGAAAAGAGCCGGTGCGTTCCACAACATCGTCGGCGTGCCGATCAGCACTCCGGCGACGGTCCCCGCTGTAAGCATCAGCATGCGTGGATGCGACAGACGCGCGGCCAGCCACGCGGTCTGCCGCGTGTACCGCATCGCCCAAATCGCCGCGGGTACCGCCGCGCACACCGCGCACAGCACGAACAGATCGGGGAATGCCCTGGTCCAGATCGCCGTCAACGCCTTGCCCCATGCGGTCGCCGCGAACAGCCCCGTTTTGATCCCGATCATGGCCGCGATCGCTCCCGCGAAGGCCGCGCGCAACGTCCAGTTCCAATACGCGGCGAATCGTTCGGGGTAGGCTGGGGCAGGCCAGCCGGTCGAAAGAAGGATCATCAGGAGCAGGGGGATGGTCGCAGTGATGGAGTGAAATCGCGCGGCAGCGGCGAGACCCGCGCACAATCCCGCGGCGAAAATCCGGCGCGCCTCGACTTTGAACGCCACGGGCGACTCCGGCGACAGGCCGCGAAGCAGGCACAGCGTCGCGAGCATGAACAGGCAGATCGCCAGCGGCTCCGGCCGGATATAGGTCTCGTCCTTGGCGAAATCCGGGCACATGCAAACCAGCATCGCCGCGACTACGCCGCCCGCGCGATTGGTGACTCTCGATGCCACGACAAACACCAGCGCGATCCCGGCCAGTCCCGGCAGGAACGAAATCGCACGCGAGATTTCGAACAACGGCGCTAGGTGGTGATAATTGAAATCGTTGATGCCGGCCGGCACGGCGCCCGCGATCCGCCCCACGCCGTAAATCACTCCCCACAGCACCGCCGGAATGATCATCAGCGGTGTCTCCGGCTGATCGAAGAAGTGTTGATGGAAATTCAGATTAGTGAAGCGGATGGCCTCGCCGACCACCACCCATTCGTCGGACATGAAAAACCACGCGCGAAAGATTGAGGGAGTGAGATACCAGGCGGTGAAACCGATCAGCAGCGCCACCACCAGCGCCGCGCCGGCCACTTCCAGCCGTGAAGCGGGCAGCGGCTTTATGCCCGCGCCCCCGCCAGCATTTTCGCCTTTACCTGGCTCTCGATCCATTCGTACGTCGTCGCCAGGCCCTGTTCCAGCGACACCGACGGCTCCCACTTGAGAATTGTCCGCAGCAGCGTGTTGTCCGAATTGCGCCCGCGAACGCCCATCGGACCGGCGATGTGCTTCTTGGAAATCCGGATATCGGCGATCGCGGCGACGATATCGGCGAGCTGGTTGATGGTGACCATCCGGTCCTGGCCCAGGTTGATCGGCTGGCCGAAATCCGAGCGCATCAAACGATACAAACCCTCCAGACAATCGTCGATATAACAGAACGAGCGCGTCTGCTCGCCGTCGCCCCAAATCTCGATTTCCGGATTGCCCGTCAGCTTCGCCAGCGCGATCTTGCGGCACATCGCGGCCGGCGCCTTTTCGCGTCCGCCCTCCCACGTCCCCAGCGGCCCGAAAATATTGTGGAAGCGCACGATGCGCGTCTCCATCCCGTAATCTTCGGCGTAGTGCAGGCACAATCTTTCCGAAACCAGCTTCTCCCAGCCGTAAGCGTCCTGCGGTTGTGCCGGATACGCATCTTCCTCTTTTAATGGGACTACATTCGTCTCGGTTTGCTTGAACTCGGGATACACGCACGCCGAGGATGCATACAAATAGCGCCGCACTCCGTTTGCCCGCGCCGCCTCGAGCGTGTGCAGATTAATCAGCGAGTTGTTGTGCAAAATCTGCGCGTGATGCGCGCTGATGAAACCCATCCCGCCCATGTCGGCGGCGAGCGCGTACACTTCGTCGACGTCCTCGGTCGCCTTCAGGCAGTCTTCCCAGCGCCGCAGATCGAGCATTCCGAATTCGTCGGCGCCGGTGGGCGCGTACTCCGGATATTTCAGGTCCGCGCCGCGAACCCAGCAGCCCCGGTCCTTCAAGAATCGGACCAGGTGATGCCCGATAAATCCGCCCGCGCCGGTAACTAAAACCCGCTTCATTCCTTCTCCGTTCCTATTGCCGCCATGCGGCAGCGCGCAAGGGCGCCGATTCCGGCGCTTCCGATGCTTCGCCGCAGGCGATGTACTCGGCAACCGCTTCGAATTGCTCCCGCCGCAGCAATCGCCACCAGTCGAAAATCACCGGCCGGTTCGTCAAATGCCGCGGGTCGAGCTTGCGGAACTCCTCCCACGGCGTCGCGATCACCACCACCCCGGCGTTCTCCACGCAGGCCTCCATCGAGTCGGCGTATTCGACAGACCCTCCCAGCGCCCCTCGCGCGTTTTCCATCGCCGCGGGATCGTATACCGCGACCTTGCACCCGGCCCGATCGAGCATCGCGGCTAGCATGATCGCCTGCGATTCCTCGATCACCTCGGTATCCGGCTTGTAGGACAATCCGAGGATCGCGATGCGCGCGCCCTCGCCGGTGACGTCCAGAACGCGCTCGGCCACCCGCTTCGCCTGCCGCTGATTCACCTGGTCGGTTGCGCGGGCGAGCGTCGCCTCCACTTCGTGCAGCTCGGCGAAGCGTGCGAAAGCTTTGTTATCGCGCGGAAAGCACGGACCGCCGTAGCCGAAGGCGCCTTTCAGATACTTCCGCCCGATTCTCGAATCCAGGCCGATCGCGTTCGCCACCACCTCGGCGTCCGCGCCCGGCACGCGCTCGCAGATCTCGGCCAGCATGTTCGCGTAGGAAATCTTCGTGGTGACGAAGGTGTTCACGGAAATTTTCGTCAGCTCCGCGTTCACGAAATTCATCCGCGCCACGACCGGGCGATTGGGACACACCGTGCGGTACAGCTCTTCGAGCAGCGCGCCCGCGCGGGCGTCGGACTCGCCAATCAGGATCATGTCGGGCCGCGACATGTCGCGGATCACACTCCCGAGCGCGATGAACTCGGGGTTGTAGCACAACCCGAAATCCGCGCCGCAGCGGCGGCCCGAGACGCGCTCGAGCAGCTCGCGAATCTCGCCCCCGGTCGAGCCCGGCATCACCGTGCTCGAAATCACCACCAGGTGATACGCCGATTTCTCGCCGAGCGCGGCGGCGATCGGCTCGGCCGCGTTCAAGACATACTTGAGAGAAAACGTCGCGTCCGGACCGGACGGAGTGGGAACCACGACGAAGGTAATCTCGGTCTTGGCGACCGCTTCTTTCACGTCGCTGGTCGCGGTGAGGCGCTCGCTATTGCCCGCGATCATCTGATCAAGCCCAGGCTCACGCACCGGCGCGCGACCCTGGTTGATGGCAGAAACGAAGGCAGGATTGATATCGACGCCAATCACCCGATGCCCACGGTCCGCCATCACACCGGCCAGGACCGAGCCCAATTTCCCCAGCCCGACCACGGAAATGTTCATGATTAACCCCGAATAGAGCAGAAACTTCTCGTTACGACGCGGGAGAAAGCCATGATAGCTCAGTGGCCAGGGCGTTACAACCCGGCGCGCGGCCGCGTCTCCGGCAACGTTTCCTCCGCGAGGCCCCAATTTTCACGATTAAAGATCATGGGCGCGTCGAAGCGGTTCATCGCGGCCGCCCAGGCGAGAACGTCGTCGAACTCGATCCAGGGTAACCCTTTGGCGAGAATGCGATGGTACAGGTTGCGCTCGCCTTCCGGAGTCCATCCGGAGCCGGTCGCGTGCTCGATGTGGAAGATGCGCACCGGATCCGGGAGAACCTCCTCGCGCGCGCCGCCGTGATGCGCGGCCCAGCACAGCATGGAGTCGATGTTCATGGAGAACGCGTCGAGCTCGGGATAACCGCGCAGGTCCAGCCAGCGCTCCCGGGCGAGAAGCGTGAAATCGCCGCAGCCGTTGGTGTGCAGATGCAGCGGAAAGATTTCGCGCGAGGCGAGCGGAATTCGAATTTTTTCGCCGCCGGCCGCGCGAGTGACGGCCGTGAGCAGGATCGGCCTGTCCGTCGCGATGTGCAGCACCACGAATGCGCCGGACTGCGGCGCGGGAATCTCGATGTTTCGCGATTCGCCGAGAATTCCCTCGAAAACGACGGCCCCATGGGCGTCGGTGATGGAGGCGGGCGCGGCCGCGTCGCGCGCCGCCGCTTCGAGGCTCAAGCCGCCCTCGCCACGAATCAGGATCCGCGCTAAGTTCAAACACAACAGGCCGTCCGGTCGCGGGCTGCACCTGGCGGCGTACCAGATTCCCGACCCGGGCGCCGCTTCGACGAATTTCGTCTCTCCGGCGCGTTGCGGATTGGGGTGCAATTCGCAGCGACTCAGGCGCATGGCCATGACGCGCGGGTCGGCCGTGATTTTCGGCGCGCGACCTCCGGAGACGCTCAAATCAAGGGTCCATGCGCCGCGCCGTTTCGCAACGGGAATCTCCACGCGGGTCCGCCCTGCGATCTTCGTCTGCGCCAGACGGCCACCCTGGTCGCGGATTTCGAGCATGGCGTCTCCCAATCCGACCACGGGCCCAGGCTCGACCAGCAGCGATATGTGCGAGCCCCCGCCTTCAGGAAGGACCAGCGTCAGCCTGGCGTGCGGCTCCATCCAGCGATAAGGTCCGTGGCGAACGCGCTCCTGCACATGCCAGCCGTCCTCCCAGATCGCGCCGAGGCCGCCGGCCAGAATGCCGCTTCCTCCCCCTCGCCGCAGCAGCGGACCCAGCCGGAACGCGACCGCGGTTCCGTCCTCCCGCACGTCCAGCCGGTCGAGCGCTTCGCGCGACATCGGAATGCGGATTTCGGAGGTCGAAAACAGCGCCGCTCCGAGCGCTTGCGCCGCGCGCCCCAGCCGCGCCAAAGGATTAGCGCGCGCGCGCGGCGCCGCGCCCGTCAGGCCCGCATCGGCCGGCTCACAGCGGAACACCCGAAAATTCAGGACGCGCAAATCTTCCGCGATGCGCTGCCCGCCTTGATCGGTGTGGAGAAACACGCGTCGCTCCGTTTGTAGCGGCAGTGCGATGGTGGCCCTTCGCCCGATTTCCACGCTGGCAACGGTTGCGCCCTCCGCGTTTCGCAGTTCGAGCAGAAACGGCTGGTTCTCGACGCCTGGCCCCGGCTCGACATCCAGCGTCAAAAATTTCGCCGGGGTTTTGAGAATCAGCTCGGCGTCGTTTTCGATCCAGCGGAACGGCTCGGCGCCGGACATCTCCCGTGGAAACCAGTTCGCCCCGAGCGTCACGCCGCGTTCCGGTGAAACGATATCCCGCGCATCGATTTTCATCGAGCCGTCGGGATTCAGCTGAAACGTGCCTTCGCGCCGGTTGACGCGGACCAGATGCGAGTTGCACCAGGCAATCTGCTCCTCAATCGGCTTTTCGAGAGGAACCTCGCTCATCGCATCCCAGCGGTCCACGCGATACATCCGGTCGGGCCGCAGGCGGCGCTCCGCGATCAGGCGGAACAGCTCGTCGGAGAACAGAATGTCGATGTTGGTGGCCAGAATGAATCCGCCGCGCGCGCGGCGGATGCCCACGTTCTTGGCGATCATCTGGTACAAAGGCAGGACGTTTGAGTGCCGCAAACGCCGATGAATCCCCGCCGGCACCGGCACGATGCGCACCTCGCAGAATGACCCGCGGGCGCTCCAGTCCAGCGCTTCGGCCAGCCCGGGGCGGTCCGGCGGAGGGTTCCATTCCACCAGCACCAGCTCCGCGGGAACGCGATGCCGCTCGCACTGGATCAGCACACCGTTGACGAAGGCCTGCATGCGCCGCAGCAGGTTGCCGCCGTGATCGTCATTGCGCGCGGTCGCGACCACCGAAAGGTACGGCGCTTCGCTCACGACCGTTCAACAGGCTTCGCGGTCAGGCACAGATGCCATCCGGCAAGTCGTTCGAGCGCGCGGAACAACCATCCCGGCATCCAGCGGAAATACCACACCCGCACGTAGCGATATTGGACATAATCGCGAATCCGGTAGGGGAAAATATGCTCGACCTCGGATTTGGTCAAGAGCAGGTTGCCGTGCGCGAGCAGGCGCGCACCCTGGCTCCGTGAGTACACGTAAGTCACCGGGCAGCCGGTCTGCGCCTCGGAGTTGTCGGCGATCAAACGGTCCAGTTTCCAGAACGCGCCCTTGCCGTAGCGCGCAAGAATCCACAGAACCTTCCACGACCAGCGGTTGTACACCATGATTTTCACCGTCGTGTCAGGTTTTGTAAGTCGCGGGAGCTGCGCGATCACGCGCTCCGGATGAGGCGTGTGATGGATCACGCCGAATGAGTAGATCAGATCGAAGGTTTCGGCGGGCACGTGCTCGGCGAGATGCTCGGCGTCGGCCTGGATGAAGCGGATGCGATCTTCCAGGCCAAAAACGCGCGCGCGCAACCGCGCGATTTCCAACGATTTTTCAGAGAGATCGACCGCCGTCACCCGGGCGCCCGCGCGCGCGAAATTCATGGTGTCGGTGCCGATTCCGCAGCCGATTTCGAGCACGCTTTTGCCGCGCCAGCGCTCGAAATCCGCAAAGCGCGGGATGTGCGGCTCGATCATGTACTTGCGCCGCTCGACTTCGTCGAAATACTCGCGCGTGCCCAACGGCTTTCGCGAATGGCGGATGTTGCAGGGCCGGTCGTTCCAATATTTTTCGACCGTCGCGAGGGGCGTTTTTTCGAACAGATCGAGGGCGTTCATGCTCGGAATACTTCCCCAAAGTATAGCGCGCGTCGAGCGGCCCGCCTTTTGCGTGTAATCACCCAAGCCCCTTGATTTTTTTGGCCGATATCGCGCACGCATTTTTGCAAATGCAACAAAAAGTGTGGGATATTCGCGGACCTCAGGATGCACCTTCGTCCGCGACCGTCGCTTCGTGAAGGAGGCTCTATGCGGACAGTTGTTTTCATGACTCTTCTGGGTTCGCTGTTGATGCAGGCTCAGGACAAACAAATCAAGAGAGTGCCGATCACTCAGACCCCGGCCAGTTCGGGGAAGGAAATGTTCGGCACCTACTGCGCTCCCTGCCATGGGCTGGATGGAAAAGGAACGGGGCCTGCGGCCTCGGCGCTTAAGAAACAGCCGGCGGACCTGACGGAGTTGGCCGCGCAAAATGGCGGCAAGTTTCCCTCGGCGCACGTCTACGCGGTGCTCAAACAGGTGGATTCGCCGGTTCACGGCTCCAAGGAGATGCCTATCTGGGGCAGCCTGTTCTCGTCGGTGAGCACTAGTGAAGCCGAAATCCACATGCGCATCACCAACCTGGTGAGCTACGTCCAAACCTTACAAAAGTAAGCCACGTTCCCGCGCGCCCCGGCGCCATCGCCGGGGCTTCGACGGGTCTGTCATTTCCATTCAGGATTTTTGCCGAGGCTCACCAGGTTTGCCAGGATCCGGTAAGCTCCCGGGACGCCTGAAGGCAACTGGCGATACAGCGCGAAAGCATCGTAGACGTAAAATCCCTTGCCGTAGCGCGCCAGCAGCAAGCCACCTTTCTGCGGGTCCTGGTCGGGATCGTGCGTTTCGACCAGGGGCGTGTAGCGCGAATCCCATTCGCGCAGGAATCCGTGGCCGCGCTCTTCCACCCATCCCTTGAAATCGGCCGCGGTGATCTTGTTGGGCCACGCGAAGGCCGCGCTCGACGGATCGAGGATGGTCACCTCCGACCCTTCATCCACCACTTTCTGCGGATTCCCTCCCAGCGTAAACGGGTACGGCCCGTATTCGCGATCGAAATCCTGCAACTGGTATTGAACGATCAGCGCGCCGCCGTTCCTGACGTAATCCATCAGCCGCGAGTTGGCCGTTTTGAGCTCGCCGCGCACGGCATACGCTCGCGTCCCCAGCACGATCGCGTCGAATCCGGAAAGATTGCCGTTGGTGATATCGCTCGCGGCAAGAATGCGCACGTTCGCGCCGAGATTTTCGAGCGCCTGCGCGACATCGTCGCCGGTTCCGGGCAAATAGCCGATGCTCAGATGCGGAGGCAGCTTCACGTCGACATCGACCGCGGTGTACGTCGCCGGACGGTAGTAGGGATACGGACGTAAGCCGGGATAGCCGGTCAAGTGGTAACCCTCCTTATACTCGTGTCCGTTGTACTCGGCGACTGCGGTAATCGTGTGTCGCGTCACAGGTCTACTGTCGTCGACGACCGACCGGGCCGGCTCGACCGTGAAGACGATGGTCTTATCCTCGCCGTCGCGCGCGAACGCGAACTGCGCTTCAGCAGGTTCCGACCGCCATCCGCGACGCCGGAGATCCAAATGCACCGCGCCCTGGGCCGGACCTTTTACATTGCTGTGGACCAGGCACGCAAGCTGAAACGATTTCGTCCCGAAGGGCACCGCGCCGGCGGGCGGCGAGACGCTCACTGAAATCGCCGGCCCGACGATCAGCGGATTGCGCACGATGCCGATTCCGGGGACGCGCTCATTGGTCTGGACCACCTGCGCGACCTCGAACGGCACGCCGCGATACGCGAGCCGCGCGCGAACCGAAAGCGGATAAGGCGCGGTGGGGAGGTTGCGGTAACGCTCGTCGCGGACATCGTAATACGGCTGCTCTTCGTTCGGACGCGAGTAATATGGCCGCGTCAGCGCGGCGTCTTCAGGAACGGTCACCGAAGATCGCCACTGCGCCTCGTGATTCCCTTCGATCTCGCGCGGCGCGGCGTCGCCGTGGATACTCCAATTCTTGCCGTCCGACGGCTGCACTTGCATCGATTCAACCGCGACTTTCTCGGGGCTCTGATCAAATACCTGGGCTTCGACGTCGAACGACTGACCGGGAATCGCTATGGTGAATGTCGGACCGCCGCCGCGCCCCAGGAACGCGCCACGTCCTGCGCTGAATGCAGCGTCAGTGGCCGATTGCCGTCCCGGTCCGCGCGCCGGAATCGGCTCGGCGACGGTGGTCTGCAACGAGATTTCCAGAGCGGCAGCGAGCGCCTCTTCAAATTGCCGCTCTTTGACCTCCAGTTCGAACAGAGCATCGTCTTTTCCTTCGAGTGTGCTCGATTTCACACGCTCGATCAGCGCCCGGTCATTCTTCAATCCCTCGGCGATCAGCGGCGCGATCGACCAAGGACGATCCGCCGAGTACTGCTTCAGCGCCTCGGTTGCGTTCCTCGAAATTTCCTCCAGGCCAACGCTTAGAAATTTCGTATCGCCTTTCGCGAGATCGGCGATCCCGTTCAAACTTACGTCGATCCCATCAAAAAACGAGTTTTCCTGCTCCTTCGCCGGAATGCGCGAGCCATAGCGATGATACGCGCTCGCGAATGACGAAGGCAGCGGAATCGCGCCGCCGCCGTTTTGCGATCGCTGATAACCCAAACCCTCCCGCGCGATCTGCAAATACGTGAGCCCGTTTTCCGGATCCGCGACGCCCTCTTGAATCTCGAGCGTCGTCGAGGGTCGCGTGGTCGACCAGGTCTTGTTGACGTAATCGAAAAAGCGCACGGGCACGAATTTGTCGATCGCGTAGTCGTACATGCCCTCCTTAGTGATCTGGAACGCCGGGACGCGCGCGTAAACCTTCAGCGGCGACCATGGTTTCAGTCCTTCGCGAATCTGCTCGGGAAACATTTTCGGATCGCCGGCGGCGAGATAAACTTCCTGCGCCGTTTCTCCCGCCATCTGATGATGACCGTGGCCGTCGGTCGGCGCGCCGACAAACACCGAAGTCACCACCAGCGGGTGAAACATGCGGACCACGCGCACGGCGTCGGAGAGCACGCGGTCGTGAGTCCATTTTTGGGTCGCCTCTTCGAGCGTTTTCGAAAATCCGTAATCCACGGCGCGCGAAAAATACTGATCCACGGCCATGTAACGGTCAGCAATCAGCAATTCCTGGGTTCGGACCAGGCCTAGCGCGTCATAAAGATCGCCCGACATGACGTTCTGGCCGCCTTCGCCGCGCGTCAGCGTCAGCAGCGCCGCGCGGACTCCCTCGCCGCGCGTCTCATACGCGAGCATCCCGCCATCCTCGTCATCGGGATGCGCCGTGATCATCAATAAACTCGCGCGAGTCTGCAACTGGCGCAGCAAATGCGATAATCCGGCGGCTCCGGAGTCGGGCGCAATCGCCGTCGCGTTCACCTCCGGCTGCTGCTCCGCGGCGCGCGAGAAGGCCGCGTAAAACAGTCCGGCCAGAAAAAATAGCGAGACACATATCTGTAACGTTCGTCGAATGATCATATGAGTGCGACCGGACGCGGACGCGAAGTGTCCTTGCGCCGGGACCGATGGCTCTATGATACATTGGCCAACAGGGGTTTCGTTTTCACAAGCCGCTTAAAAACGGCAACTTAGGGAGGAGTTTGTATGGTTCTTAGGAACTTGCTACGTTCCTTCTTCATCATCATTGCTCTGATGACAGTTGTGTTACCACTCGCGTTTGCGCAGACGGAAGCGATCAACGGAAGTATGCGCGGGCGCTTAACTGATCCGGCGGGCGCGGCGGTGCCGGGCGCGACGGTCACCGTCGTCAACGACGCGACGCAGTATACACGCGAAGTCCAATCTAACAACGACGGCTATTTCGTGATTCCGAACCTGCCGCTCGGAACCTACACGATGACCATCAAGAAGGAAGGTTTCGAGGCACAGCGGCATCCCGGAATCGTTTTGAACGCGGGAACCGAGGCGGTGATCGATACCAAGCTCGCGCTGGGCGCGGTTTCGACCACCATCGAGGTAACCGGCGGCGCGCCGGTGATTGAACCGTCGCGGGTTTCCACCGGCCGCACCATCGACTACGCCGAAGTGGACAACCTGCCGCTCACTTCGCGCAATCCGTACAATTTCGTCATCTTCCAGCCCGGCATGAGCGGGCATCCCAATCCGGAATTGGGCATTCCGCGTACGCTCAACACCAACGGGCTGCTGGATCGCATCAATTATCAGATGGACGGAATGGTAGACACCGAAACCGATCGCTACGGATTGCGCCTGTTCGCCATCTCCGACAGCTACGTTCGCGAAGTGCAAACGGTATCGAACAGCTTCGCGCCGGAATACGGCCAGACCGCGGGTGACGTGTTCAACGTGATCACCAATTCCGGGACCAACGATTTTCACGGCGAGTTCTATTTCATAGGCCGGCCGCCGGACGCGGTCGCGCGCACCATTCTGCTGCCGTCCAACAAGCCCAATTCGAGCATCGATTTGCATGACTACTCGATGAACTCAGGCGGGCCGATCAAGAAGAACAAGCTGTTCATTTTCGGAGCCTATGAGCATTTGCTGCGCGGCACACCGACTCCCGTTACGATCGATCCGACCGCCGCGGCCGAGATCGGCATTCCGACCTCGCAGCTCGCCACGGCGCCCACCGTGCAGCACGTGCAGTTTCTCGATTTGCGTCTGGACTGGAACATCAACTCCAAGAACCAGGTGTTTTTCCGCTACGATTATTTCCGCAACGAATATCCGTTCAACACGGCCAACGGCGGATTGAATGCACTGAGCGTCGGGGTCGATTTCCACGATCGCGCGCACATCGGCGGCTTCCAGTGGCTGTCCACGATTTCACCCACCGCGCTCAACGAATTCCGCGCGTCGGAACCGTACCGCAACGAGCATCACGTCGCCGATCCGATCACGGGCACCGGTTCCGAAATCAGCATCACCGGGATCGCGAATTTCGGAGGAACGACCGCAGCGGGTGACCGCTTCGCCGAGAAAATTCCCAGCTTCAACGACAACTTCACCAAGGTCTCGGGCAGCCACACCTTCAAGGGCGGCGTGGGCTGGCAGGAGAACAACGATAACCAGGAAGGCGACGTGTACACCGAATACACGTTTTCGAGCATCGCCAACTACCTGGCCGCCAAGAGCGGAGTGAATCCGTATGCCTACACGCAGTTCCTGACCGTGCTGGGCGCGCCGGGATATTCCTACAAATCGTATTTCTACGATTTCTACGTGCAGGACTCCTGGCAGATCCGCCCCAACCTGCTGATGATCTACGGCGTGCGCTGGGATCGGTTCCAGGCGCCGTCGGGCGAAGCCAACGCTCCGTTCCCCTGGACCCAGAGTTTCAACACGCCGGATCGAGACTGGGCGCCGCGGCTGGGATTCGCCTGGTCGGTGACGCCGAAGACGGTGGTTCGCGTGAGCTCCGGGCTATTCTACGAAGCTCCGCCGACCAACCTGTGGTACAACGCGCTCAACAACGATGGATCGAACCGCTCGTTTGTAGCGACCTTCTCGGGGGCGCCGACCGGCGGCGCGCCGCAGGCGGGCGCTCCCATGTTCCCCAACGTGTTCAGCTTCGTGCCTGGAGCGACTGCTCCCGCCGGACAGAACATCACCGCGGTGACGCCCGATTTCAAGAACGCCTACACCATCAACACCAGCGTGCAGATCGAGCGCGCGCTTTCCTCCAACGATTCCGTACGCATCGGCTATGTGAACACGGGCGCGCGAGATCTGGGTTATTTGCGCGACATGAACCTGATCAATCCGACCGGGTACCTGGCTGACGGGCGGCCAATCTTCTCCTCGACGCGCAGCGCAACCACGCGCCTGTATCCGCAGTTCAACGGCATTACGCTCCAGGACGACGGCGCGACCAACAACTACAACGCGATGATCCTGGGCTACACGCACCGCTCCGCGCACGGCTATGAGTTGAGCGCGAACTACACATGGTCCCATTCGATCGGCGACGCTCCTGACGCCAATAGCTTCGAACAGAACGCGGTGATCGAAGACCCCTACAGCCGCGCCTACGATTACGGCAATTCGATTGTGAATCGTCCGCAGGCGTTCAACATGAGCGCGGTGCTCTATCCCACGTTCCACTTGAACAATGGGGTTATGAACCGGCTGGCGAACGGTAATACGCTGACAATTCTAGCCAACCTTGCCACCGGCGACGAGCAGAACGAGGTCGCAAATCTGAACCTGAACAACGATCCACTCGGCGCTTCGGTGCAACGCCCGGACTACATCGGGCGCGATACGCTGCGCACCGGCAACATCTATCAGGTCGACGCCCGCTACACGCGCGAGCTGTTCACGATTCATGAGCGGCTGCACACGCGCTTCCTGGCGGAGTTCAACAACCTGTTCAATACCCGCAACGTGACCACGATCAATACCAAGGCGACCGTCAACGCGCTGGGGCTGATCACGGCTTACCCGTCGCTGGCGCCGGTCTCTACGGTGCTCGAAGGCCGTCTGATCCAGTTGGGAATCAAAGCCGACTGGTAAAGACCTCGGAACGGCAAACAGGCGGGCGCTACGGCGCGACCCATGGTCCACGCCCGCCTGGCTTCCTTGCGCGCCCGCGCGTGCAAGCGGACTATTCGTAGCGCAAGGCGACCATCGGGTCGACCCGGGTCGCCCGCCGCGCGGGAATATAACATGCCGCCAGAGCCACCAGGGGCAATGCGACCGCGAGCGCGGCATATGTCAGCGGGTCCCACGGCTGGATCTCGAACAGCAGCATCTGCAAGGACCGCGATAACGCGTACGCGCCGGCCGCACCGGCCAGAATTCCGGTCGCGACCAGCAGCATCGCGCGGCCGATCACCAGTTTGAGGATGTCGCCGCGCGAAGCGCCCAGCGCGATTCGCACCCCCATCTCGCCGGTTCGCTGCGTCACCGCGTAGGAAATCACGCCGTACACTCCCACCAGCGCCAGCCCTAGCGCCAGCAGGGCGAACAGCAGCAGCACTGTGGTTTGAAATCGCCG
>DATJVN010000078.1:0-10195 GCA_035501755.1 Bryobacteraceae bacterium
CCAACAGCTCCGCCATGCCGGTGGAGCTTCCGATGGTCACGATGGATCCCCCTGATTCGACGAACTTTTTCAACTGCGGGATGGTTTTGTCTTCCGTGATGCGGCCCATCCAAGCGCGATACTCGGCCGGAACGGTCGCGGGGTCCACCTGGCCGCCGAATCCGCCACCCCCGCCGCCGCGCCCGCCCGTTCCCGGAAGCCGGAACGCGCCGTCTACGAACACCAAAACGTCGAATTTGGATTTTAGATCGCCCGTGTCGAGCATCTGCGGATAAACCAGCTCGAACGGAAACTCGTACTGCTCGAACAGCCAGCGCGTCCAACCCGACGGAATCAGCCCGCCGTAGTCGTCGTAGAGTCCGATGCGGATCGGCTTCAATTTGAGCGCGTCACCCGCCGGCGCCTTGGCAACCGCAAACGCCGGCACGCCGAACTTTCTCGCGCCTTCCTCGATCACCGGCCGCGCCGCGCTCGATGCCGGAACCCAGATCGCGCCGGTGCCCAGATCGTGACCATTCTCCACATCGTCGCGCTTCAGCCAGTACACGTCGGCGCCCGCCTTGAGCAGCCGGTTGATCACCACGAATGCGTTGTTCACGCGATGGCTGATCAGCCAGCCCGCGGTCCCCGTTCCGGTAACCGGCTCCGGCGGAGGCGGCAACAGACCCTTGATCTTCGTGAACGGCCCGTCGAAACCATCCAGAATGCGATCGAACTGTACGCCCATCTGCATCGCCAGCGTCCAGCCGGTGATATCGTAGGGCGGTTTGGGCGGACCACCGGGATAGGCGAAATCGTTGGGATGGTCCTGGGGCTCGAACATATCCATCACGTGCGGACGGAAGGCCTG
The DNA here is from genome assembly GCA_035501755.1 of Bryobacteraceae bacterium. Taxonomy (GTDB): domain Bacteria; phylum Acidobacteriota; class Terriglobia; order Bryobacterales; family Bryobacteraceae; genus Palsa-187. Next base: position 851 of record DATJVN010000078.1, read on the forward strand.
CGCGGTCTTCACCACGTAGGATCCGGCGGGATAATTTTTCCCGTTTACTTCGAAAGCCGCGGTCGCGCGCATCACGTCGATGCCGGTTTTGAGCAGCGCGTTGACGAACTCGGTCGCGGTGGCGAAATCCGCCTGGTCCGATGGAATAATGAACCCGCGCGGGTCGCGCATTTTGGGATCGTGCAGAACGGTGTTGTACAGCTCGCTCGGGACGGTCCGCGCGCCGAGACCGCCCATGCTCAACCCGGCGGGAAGGGTGTCGCCGCCGAACGCCGCGCCGCCGCCGCGACCACCCCTGCCGCGGCCGCCGGCAGGCGCCATCTTCGCCGCCGCTTCCTCGAGCGCGGCGATGCGCTTCGGAGTCACGGTCCAGGTATCCTCGCTGCCCTTCTTGATGGAATTTCGTCCCATCTGATAAATGTTGTACAGCCACGTTTCGCGATAGCGCGACGCCAGATCGAGAATCGCGCGATTGTTCGTCATTTCGTACTCGATCGACTGGCGATAGTGCCATTTCTGCGTTCCCGTTGTCGGCGCGATGGGCAGCGGCCAATCGCCCTGGGGAAGCTGCTTGTCAGGAACCAGCGGGATATCGACCGGCGTCGGGCTGCCGATAATTTCGGTCAGGATCCCGATCATGTTGTGGAAATAGGTGACCGTTCGCAAACCGCCGTTCCACCACGTGGAATAATTCGCTCCCGTCCGCATCGCCGATCCGCCTTTTCCTTCGGCCACCAGCCGGCTGTGCATCGCGGTTCCGACCATCTCGATTCCCAGAGGAACCAAAGGATCGAAATTGAAGTTGAACGGATCGCGGAACGGCGGCATGAAAATCACCGCGCCGGCCGGACCGGTCTGATGATGGTTGTAGACGATCTGCGGATACCACTCCTGAAACAAAACTTTATTCATATTGGTGGTTTCCTTCATGGCCGACATGTAGAAATCGCGATTGTCGTCGTGGCCGATATACTTGGCATACAGCCGCGGGAGTCCGTTCATGCTGCGCTTGAGCGGATCCTTTTCGCGCATGTACCAGTTAGCCACCAGCTCCTGCCCGTCGGGATTGGCCTGGACGTACAACCCGATCACGTCGTCGAGCAGCCGTATCGTTTCGGGATCGGTGCGGCTGGCCATTTCGTAAACCATCTCCATCAACTGCTGTGACCCGACGGTTTCGCTCGCGTGCAATCCGCCGTCGATCCACACCACCGCTTTGCCCTCGCGTGCGAGCGCGTGCGCCTGCTCGTCGGTGAGCCCCTCGGCGCGGGCCAGCCGCTCGGAAATTTCGCGATAATGCTCCAGCCGCTTCAGATTCGCAGGCGACGTGATGATCATCATGTACTGCCTGCGCCCCTCCTCGGTCGGCCCCATGTCCACCAGCTTGCAGCGGTCGCATTCGCTGGCGATCTTGTGCCAGTACGCGTCGAGCTGCGTGTAGCTGGCCATCATGTAATCGTCGCCGATGTTGAAGCCCAGAAAATCCTTGGGCGAAGTAATTTTGGGTTGCGCGAAAACGATCGAGGCGAGGGACAGCAGGAGCAGGTATCGTTTCATAGAAGTAGAGTTTATCATTGGCTGGAATCGCTGAACGGAATTCAGCGGAGCGGGTAAAATGCTGATCCCCGGTAGACTTCCGTAAGTCACTTCGCTCCTGCCCGAAAGCCCAAGTGGGGATATCCGTGCAGTTTCACCATGCCAGATCATGATCGGCGCCATTGGCGCGCAAGCTCCGGTTGGGCGCACGCTTGTAACTGCGAAGGTTCCCGGCGGCGTCTAACCGGCATGCCCGCCATCGGACGAAAACAATGGGCCATCGCCGAAGGCTACATTCCGCCTTACGGCCAGGGACCTTCGCCGCAGATGATCAGCCATGAAGCGTTATGCATTCTCAACGCAGGCGACGCGCCGGCGCACGTGGAGATCACCGTGTATTACGAAAATCGCGCCCCGATCGGTCCTTACCGGTTCACGGTCGAGGCGCGCCGCAGCCGGCATCTGCGCTTCAACGATTTCGAAATGCCCGAAAGGATCAAGCTGGACACGCCGTTTTCAAGTGTGATCACGAGCGACGTTCCCATTGTTGTTCAGCACACGCGGCTCGATTCGCGCCAGTCAGCAAACGCACTGCTCAGCACGATCGCCTTCCCGGGCGCCGATTGACGGAAACGCCCCGCGCCGGGAGCAGTCTAGCAAAGGGATCACCAGTGAAGATCGATACGCTGGACGTTTCGGCCTACACCGTCCCCACTGCGAGCCCCGAATCGGACGGAACCCTCGAGTGGACGCACACCACCATGGTCATCGTGGAAGCGGCGTCAGACGGAACCCGTTCTCTGGGTTATTCCTACGCCGACGTCTCCACCGCGCGGCTCGTCGATTGCGTGCTCAGACATGCGGTGCTGGGAAAAGATCCGTTCGATATCGCTGTCGCCTGGGAAGCCATGGTGGCGAGCATTCGCAATCTGGGACGTCCGGGGATCTGTTCCATGGCGATCTCCGCAGTAGACAACGCTCTCTGGGACCTGAAGGCGCGCCTGCTCAATACTTCGGTCGCCGGCCTGCTGGGCCGCGCGCATGAATCGATTCCCGCCTACGGCAGCGGCGGATTCACCTCCTATTCGATCGATCAGCTCAAAGACCAGCTCTCCCAATGGGTCGCGCGCGGGATGCGCAGCGTCAAGATGAAAATCGGACGCGACCCCGACCGCGATACCGCGCGAGTCCGCGCCGCACGCGAGGCCATCGGCTGGGACGTGGGACTGTTCGTCGACGCCAACGGCGCCTATTCCCGCAAGCAGGCGCTCGAAAAGGCCGAGCAGTTCACCGATCTGCGCGTCACCTGGTTCGAAGAACCGGTTTCATCCGACGATCTCGACGGTCTGCGCCTGCTTCGCGACCACACCACTCGCGGTATGGTCATCGCAGCCGGCGAATACGGCTATGATGCGCACTATTTCAGGAGTATGCTCGAATCCGGAGCGTTGGACGTCCTCCAGGCCGATGCGACGCGCTGCGCCGGGATCACCGGTTTTCGCGACGCAGGAGCGCTCGCGCTGGCGTTCTCCACGCCCTTTTCCGCGCACACCGCGCCGTCGATTCACGCCCACGCCGCCTGCGCGGTCCCGCGCGCGATCAACGTCGAATATTTTTTCGATCACGCGCGCATCGAAAAAATGTTTTTCGACGGAGCTATCGAACCCATTGAGGGAGAACTGCGGCCGGATCCGTCGCGGCCCGGATTCGGCCTCGAATTGAAACGCCCCGACATCGAGAAGTACAAAGTCTATGGCAACCATCACGCATGAAACCGAGTTAAAGCACTGGACGCGGCTCAGCGCGCCGCATTTTCCGAACGCAGAGGCCCGCGCTCTGGCCCACGACCTGAAGCAGCGCATCGAAGGCGAGGTCCGTTTCGATGATGGCAGCCGCGCTCTTTACGCGACCGACGGCTCCAATTACCGCCAGGTCCCCATCGGCGTGGTCATCCCGCGCACCGTGGACGATGTGGTCGCGACCGTGGCCCAATGCCGCCACTATGGCGCGCCGATTCTCGCCCGCGGCGGAGGCACCAGCCTCGCCGGGCAGTGTTGCAACGTCGCCGTGGTGATGGATTTCACGAAATATCTGAACAAGCTGATCGAGCTCGATCCGGAGAAGAAACGCGCCCGCGTCCAGCCTGGCATCGTGCTCGACTGGCTGCGCCAGGCCGCCGAAAAACATCACCTCACCTTCGGTCCCGATCCCGCCACGCACAACCACAACACGCTCGGCGGAATGATCGGCAACAACTCGTGCGGAATCCATTCGGTGATGGCCGGCAAGACGGAAGAAAATACCCAGGAGCTCGAAATCCTCACCTACGACGGTCTGCGCATGCGCGTGGGCGCGACCAGCGAATCCGATCTCGAGCAAATCATCCGGGCCGGCGGACGCCGCGGCGAAATTTATGCGGGACTGCGCCGCATCCGCGACAAATACGCGGATCTGATTCGCGCGAAGTATCCCAAAATTCCCCGCCGCGTCTCCGGTTACAACCTCCCCGATCTTCTTCCGGAAAACGGCTTCAACGTCGCACGAGCGCTGGTCGGAACCGAATGCACCTGCGCGATCACGCTCGAAGCGACCGCGCGTCTGGTCTACAGTCCGCCTGGACGAACGCTCGTCGTCGCCGGTTATCCGACTATCTACGATGCGGGCGATCATGTGCCGGAGATCATGGCGCACCATCCGATCGGCTGCGAGGCGCTCGACCACATGCTGGTTGAAAACATGAAAGTGAAAGGTCTACATCCGCGCGACCTGAAGCTTCTTCCCGACGGCCGCGGATGGCTGCTGGTGGAATTCGGCGGCGCCAATCGCCAGGATTCCGACGATCAGGCGAATCGCTTCATGGACGCGCTCAAGCGCACCAAAAATCCGCCGGATATGAAGCGGTACGATGATCCCGAAGAAGAGCACCTAGTCTGGCAGATTCGTGAAGCGGGCCTGGGCGCGACGGCCTGGGTTCCGAACGAGCATGTGACCTGGGAAGGCTGGGAAGATTCCGCCGTTCCGCCGGACAAGGTCGGCCCTTATCTTCGCGACCTGTGCGCGCTCTATGAAAAGCATGGCTACCGGGGCGCGCTGTACGGACATTTCGGACAAGGCTGCATCCATACGCGCATCACCTTCGACCTGCTTTCCGCGCCGGGCATCGCGAACTATCGCCACTTTATGGACGAAGCCACGGACCTGGTGCTCAAGTACGGCGGATCGCTTTCAGGAGAACACGGCGACGGCCAGTCGCGCGCCGAATTTCTGCCCAAAATGTTCGGGCCCAAGCTGTGCCAGGCTTTTCGCGAATTCAAAACGATCTGGGATCCGGAAAACAAGATGAATCCCGGCAAGGTGGTGGATCCCTATCCCATCGACGTGAATCTCCGCCTGGGTGCCGATTTCGCGCCGGCCGAGCCGAAGACGCATTTCCACTTTATGGCTGACGACGGAAGTTTCGTCCGTTCCACCATGCGCTGCGTGGGCGTGGGCGAGTGCCGCCGCCAGGAAAAGGGCACCATGTGCCCCAGCTATCGCGCGACCATGGAGGAACAGCACTCCACGCGTGGCCGCGCCCGTCTCCTGTTCGAAATGATGAAGGGCGATACGATCAAGGACGGCTGGAAGAGCGAAGCCGTCTACGAAGCGCTCGACCTGTGCCTGTCCTGCAAAGGCTGCAAGGGCGATTGCCCGGTGAACGTCGATATGGCGACGTACAAGGCCGAATTCCTGTCGCACTATTACGAACATCACGTGCGCCCTCGCTACGCCTACTCGATCGGCTGGATTCATCGCTGGGCCCGCATCGCATCGCGCATGCCGCATCTGGCGAATCTGATTGGCAACACGCCGATCGCCAAACAGATCGCCGGAATCACCGCGCGCCGGCCGGTTCCGAAATTCGCGCCAGTCACCTTCAAAGACTGGTTTCGGCGGCGTGGAGTGCGCAACGTCGGCCAGCCGCCGGTGATCCTGTGGGCCGACACGTTCAATAACTATTTCCATCCGCGAGTCGCCGCCGCCGCCGTCGAGGTTCTGGAAGACGCCGGATTCCGTGTGATCGTCCCCAAGGCCGCGCTGTGCTGCGGACGCCCGCTCTACGATTACGGCTTTCTCGATCAAGCCAAGGATCTGCTCGGCGAGATTCTGCATGAGATGAAAGAGCCGATTGAAGCCGGCATTCCTATGGTCGGCCTGGAGCCAAGCTGCCTGGCCGTTTTTCGCGACGAGATGACCGACCTGATGCCGCACGATCAGGACGCGCAGCGCCTGCGCGATCAGTCCTTCACGCTGGCCGAATTTTTGGAAAAATCAAGCTACAAGCCGCCGCAGTTGGCGCGCAAAGCTGTGGTCCACGGCCATTGCCATCAGAAGTCGATCATCGGTCTCAAAGCCGAAAAGAAACTTTTCAAAGCCATGGGACTCGACGCCGAAATCCTCGACGACGGCTGCTGTGGCATGGCCGGCAGCTTCGGTTTTGAAGAGCACAAGTACGACGTTTCGATGAAAGTCTACGAGCACGAGCTCGGCCCGCGGATGGATCGCACGCCCGCGAGCGAGCTCATCCTCGCCGACGGCTTCAGTTGCAAGACCCAGATCGAGCAGGCCACCGGGCGTCATCCTTTGCACCTGGCGCAGCTTCTTCAAATGGCACTGCACGAAGGCCCGGATGGTCCGCAAGGCGCTTATCCCGAGCGCCAGTACCGGAAACTCGGCTCGAAGCCGCCTTTGACACGCGCCCTGGTGACCGCCGGTTTAGCTCTCGGCGCTGCCGTTGTTGCACGACGGCAACTTTTCTCCTGAACCAGGGTTCAATTCAGTAGAGTTGAGTCTGCAGATCGGAACATTCAAACATGAAAATCGCCCGAGAGTTACTGTGGCTATGGCCATGCCTGCTGGCCGTCCCGCTGATGGCGCAACCCCAGGTGGGCGCGGGAACCTGCGATTCTTCCTCACTGAGTGGAAATTATTCTCTGACACTCACCGGCCGGCAGTTCACCGGCGTGACACCTGAGCTGTTTGAAGGCGCCCTTGAAGGCGTCGGCACCGCAGCTTTCGATGGATTAAACAAGGTCACCTTCACGCTCACCGAGAATACCAACGCGACCCGCGGCGTCTCGGCGACGCTCTCGGGAACTTACAGCATCCAGTCCAACTGCGTCGGCGTTCTCACTATCACCAGCGGCGATTCGGCGAGCTACGCGCTCGGCGTTTTTAACTCCGGCTCGAACTACGTCATCACGGGACAGGACGGAACCTATTCGTTGATCGGCAGCGGCAACACTATGCCCAAGACCTCCTGCTCCTCGCCGACACTCAGTGGCGCGTACTCATTCAACGGGAACGGATTCGGCCTGCAATCGACCACCATTGCATCCGCGGGCTACCTCTCCGGAATCCTGACTTTCGATGGCGCCGGCAACGTCAGCTCGGGAACATGGAACGTAACGCCCGGCTATCAGGTGTCCAGTCCCGTCTCGGTCACGGGAACGTACACGGTCAACTCCAACTGCACGGCCACGGCGACCGTGAAGGATTCCGCCGGGAACTCCTACGCGTTCGTCTTCACCATCACCGGCGCGAACGGCTCGTTTATCGCGACGTTCGCGAATGCTCAAATCATCTTCACAGGATCGGGGAGGCCGCTGTGAAAAGGACACTACTGGCGTTCCTGATCCCCGCCGCGTTCGCGGTCGCCCAGCCGAACATGCCGGTCTGCTCCGTCGCCACTCTCACCGGCACGCATTCGCTGGTCCTCACCGGCCGCAACGTGGCGTCTCTTGAATCGCCCGGCGGCGGTGTCACCGGAGCCTCCATCACCAAAGCTTTCTTCGGCGTTGGCACCGCGATCTTCGATGGCGCGGGCACCGTCACTTTCAACCTGACCTGGGATTCAAACACCGGCGGAGCGACGCAGCTTTGGTCCGGAACGTACACTCTGCCGTCGAGTTGCCTCGGCACCCTCAGCATCACCACCGGCGACATGGCAACCTTCACGCTGATCCCCTACAACTCCGGCAATGATTTCACTCTCACCGGCGCCGACGCGAACTATTCCTTTACTGGAACCGGCGCCGAACAGCCTGCCGCTTGCGTGCCCGCGAGCCTTTCTGGCGACTACGCTTTCACCGGCAATGGTTTCGCGATGGTGAGCACTGTGTTTACCGGGCCCGGTGGAACCATCACCGGCGTGAACGCCATGACCGGTCTGATGACGTTCGACGGCGTGAGCGCGGTCACCGCCAACTGGACCATTTCGACCAGCACCAACGCGACCTCTGACACGCTCACCGGCAGCTATACCGTCCAGAACTCTTCCTGCACCGCAACCGCGACCCTCACCGACTCGAACGGCACAAGTTACAACCTGATCTTCACCATTACCGCGCCCACGGCTAACACTTTCAGCGCTGTGATCTCGAACGGGGGCACTTTCCTTTCGACGGCCACCGGCCACTCCACATTCACCAACCCCGGCGTCGCCGTCGAACTCGCGGCTGGCAGCGGCCTTCCCATTCCTCCCGGTAGCCTCTTCAGCATTTACGGCTTGAGCCTCGCCACCGGCCAGGCCAGCCTCACCAACTTCCCCATGCCCGATACTCTCGCGTCGGCCAGCGTCACAGTCAACGGCGAGCAGGTGCCTCTGTACTATGTCGATAAGACGCTGATCAACGCGCAGATGCCGCTCGATATCGCACCCGGCGTGGCGACCCTGGTGGTCAAGAACGGGACCAACAGCAATGCAGTCGCGATCAACGTTGCGGCGACCGCCGCTCCGGGCGTGTTTGCCGACACCCTCAGTCACGCCGCCGCGCAGAACCTTCCGAGCTACGACCTCAACTCCGGCGCGAATCCGGCCCCGGCCGGCTCGACCATCGTCGTCTACTTCACTGGCGGCGGACCGGTCCAGGGGCAAAGCTCGCTCAAGACCGGCTACGCCACGCCCGACGCGCAGTTCCCCGTCACCGAGCCCTACTCGGTCACTATCAATGGAGTTCAGGCCAAGGTCGATTACATCGGCCTGGTTCCCACCGCAGTCGGCGGGTTTTACCAGGCGGACATTGTGATTCCCAACGTCCCCGCCGGTGCGCAGAAGCTGGTCATCACCATCGACGGACAGGCCTCCAACACCACCACGATCAACACGAAATAAATTTCGCCCTGCACGGCGCGCCTGCTTCAGCCGATAGGTATTAAGGAGACTTGCGCGTGCCGGCCGACTACTACGAAATCCTCCAGATCAGCCCCAAGGCGGACCAGGAGACCGTTCATCGCATTTATCGCATCCACGCGCGGCGCTTTCATCCCGATAATCTTCAAACCGGCAATGCCGAAAAATTCCGCTTGATCGCCGAAGCCTACGAAATCCTGAGCGATCCCAAAAGACGTGCCGCCTACGACGCCAGTTATCGCCCGCAGCCGCGCCCGGCCGCGCCGGAGCCGGAGCGAACCGCGCCCGATCCGGCCGAGGAAGCCTCACGCCGCGACCAGATCATCTTGCAGTTATACCAGCGCCGGCTGACGCATCCGGAACAGCCCAGCCTCGGCCTGCGGGATCTTGAAGCGCTGCTGGGAACCCCGAAGGCCCAGCTCGAATTCAGCCTGTGGTATTTGAAGGAATGCGGTTACCTGACCCGCACCGATAGCGCGCGCCACACCATCACCGTTCAGGGCGTGCAGCTCGCCGAATCCATCGCGCGCCGTCTGGCTTCATCTCCACTCGACCGGTAATTCGATGTTAGTCGGATATTTAGCCGAGCGGAAAATTTTCTGTGTGGCGGCGCGATAGGCCTGCTCCGGCGCCTTATA
>DATJVN010000079.1:0-18974 GCA_035501755.1 Bryobacteraceae bacterium
CATCGTCGCATTTGCACTGCTGACGCTGAGTCTTGCAGTTCGTTGACGGCTCAGTTACTCCAATGTCAGGTCAATAAAAGAACGGCGGACTGCTGCTGGACGATGGTGCAGCAAATGAGGCTATTTCAGCGCAACTGAGACCCGTTGTCGCTTTGAGGCACGAGATCGTCCGGATCGCTTGATGATTGCGCTCTTCGGCAATCGTGGAACGGCTTGAACGCCGGCCCAAAGCGTTGCGAGCGTTTGCTCGACAACGAGAGTCTGGTCAGGCAACTCAGGCACAACCCCCTGGATGACCATGAGTGTGGCGAGGCCGAAGATGGCGTACCACCAAGTGTGGGCTACTACCATGTCATCCCTACTCGGCAATCCTTCCTGCTTAGCAACATCGAAAAAGAGCCGCACGAAACGTTCGAACAAAGGCCTGCCAATGTCGTCGATATATTGTCCGGCGCGGATGCCGTTGCGATTCTCCGGCCCGAAGAAGACGTTGCGGAACTGCTGTGGATGGGCGGTGCAGAACTGAATCAAGCCACGTGAAGTCGCAAACAAACGCTCTTTCGGTGTCGGATGTTTAGCGGCAATTGCGTCGAAGTTCTGAATCAGCAGCCCGATCGTCTCCTTGCTCAACTCGGCAAGAATATGCCACTTGTCCGGGAAATGCTGATAGATCACGGCGTGCGTATAGCCGATCTCTTCAGCGATAGCACGAAGCGTCACGGCTTCATAACCGCGTTCGGCGAACATCTTGCTGGCCGCCGCAAGAATCTCGGCTCGCAGCCTCTCCTTACGTTCTACCCGGCGACTTGGTGATGGGGATGCCACTTCCACAGCGTAGTCCCTCGTGAAGGTTGTGTCAACCACTGGATGATTTATTACCATCGGTTTGTAACCGTCGATTAATTTGCAACCAATGGTTTGTCAGGCGCCTCCAATAGCCAGGCCGCTCATTTTGGATGGTCGGCCAAATACAAGGCAAAGGAGAAAACCAACATGTTTTTAGTCATGGGCATTACTGGACGAGTTGGGGGCGCTGCCGCGCGGCATCTGCTGAAGCAAGGCAAACAGGTGCGAGCCCTTGTGCGCAATCGCGAGAAAGCGGCGAAGTGGGCAGACCAAGGCGTGGAGTTGGTGGATGGAGACTGGAACGATGCGACAGCCATAGCGGCAGCGCTCAAAGGCGTTGAGGGCGCGTTTGTAATGTTGCCGGCTGGATGGGCACCCTCGCCCGATTACAGAGAAGCAAAGGGCGTGATTGCGAACTATGTCGAGGCGCTGACCAAGGTAGTGCCCCCGCGGGTGGTAGCGCTCTCGTCGATGGGCGCGAATAGAACAAGCGGGGCGGGGATCAGCACGGCCTTATCACTTTTGGAGCAAGGTTTTCGCAGCCTGCCATCTCCGGTCGCATTTGTGCGCGCAGGAGGATTCTTCGAAAACTTTCTTTTCGGCTTACAGGCCGCCCAGGGCGGAACACTACCGGTCTTCTACAATCCTACAAACCGGAAATCAACAATGGTCGCGACTAACGACATCGGCGCAGAGGTAGCAAAGCTTCTGACCGGGCCGGCGTGGTCAGGGCATCGCGTTATCGAGCTCGGTTCGATGGTAAGCGCGGATGAAGTGGCGGAACAATTGGGTGAAGTCCTGAAACGCGACGTAAAAGCCTTTGCAGTCCCGCGTGCAGGGTGGGCGGAAGCGTTCGAGCAGTTCGGCGTCCCGAAGGGCCACACTGGACCCGCCGAAGAAATGTTTGAGAGCATTAACGCGGGGAGGATGGACCTGGGAATTGCGGGTACGGAGCACGTAGCGGGTACGACGTCCGCACGCGATGTGTTTGCGGCTGCACAGAACGCCGTCAGGGCGTAAGTCCGGGGCAAAGCTGAATCAGCCCGGTTCCTTGGGAACTGCGGCGCTAACGTCAAGAAAGATCGAGGTCAAACATTTGGGTGCAACGGGCGGAACCGGACGATAGTGTGAACACGCCCTAATTGGTCCACGAGCCAGCCAACGAGCGGGATCTGCCCCGCGTCGCCCCGAACGATGAGCGCGCGCGGCTCGTTGTAGGTGAAAACTCTCCGTTCGCGGTGTTGCGGATCGCGATCGCCACCTGCTGGAAGTCCTTCATCGTGGCTGCGTGCGACAGATAAAACACACGCACATCGCTCTCGCCCCTCTCAAACCCTGAAGTCATCCGGTACTGATGCACCGCCGCCGTGTGACCGGATTGATCCAGCTCGCCGACCAGCCAGTCCGCCAGTGCGATCTGGTCCGGCGTCCCGCGCGCCGCCAGCGCCTTCGCGGCGTTGCACGTGAACACCCGACGAATATCGGCGACGGTACGAATCGCAGTTGCGAGCTCCTGGAATTGCTGAGTCGACGCCGGCGTCTTTACGTAGTACAGGTGAACGATATTATCGTTTCCACCCTGGAGCACGTATTCGTTTTTCGCTCTACTGGCCGTGTTCGGCGCGTCCAGGAGAGGAAACATCCATTGCGCGAGCTTGATTTGATCTGGCGTTCCGTTGAACCTCATGGTCCTCTGCGCCGGGTCGACCAGGATGTCCACCCCGCTCCCTTGCGCGATCACCCGGATCATGGTCGCGATCTCCTCCATGTTCCCGGCGCCTTCCGTGTGGGAATCGTTCAGTAAAACGTGCAGAGGTAACACGCTTAGCACGGCCCGCGAAAAGCAGGCTAACCATACCGTAATTAATCCGCATAGGCAGTGCGATGCCATATAGGTACCCATCTGGCAGCTGTCGCGGTCATGGGAAAATAGCAGCTTCATGGCCCACATTCATCGCGCTCTGGTGAGCGTTACCGACAAGACCGGCATCGCCGATTTCGCGCGCGCGCTTTCGCGCCTGGGCGTCGAGATTCTCTCGACCGGCGGAACTTATCGCGTCCTGAAGGACGCTGGGATCGCGCCCCTGCGCGAGGTCTCCGAGGTTACCGGATTTCCCGAGATGCTCGATGGCCGCGTGAAAACCATCCATCCGCGCATCGCCGCGGGAATCCTGGCGGTGCGCTCGAATCCCCAGCACATTCGCGCGCTCGAACAGCACGGAATTCCAGCAATCGATCTGGTTTGCGTCAACCTGTACCCCTTCGAAAAAACCGCCGCGAAAAAGGACGCGCCGCTCGAAGAACTGATCGAGAACATCGACATCGGCGGTCCCACCATGATCCGCGCGGCGGCCAAGAACTGGCAGGATGTCGCGGTGGTCACGTCGCCAGCCGATTACCCCGAGATTCAGGCCGAGCTTGAATCGAACGGCGCCTCGCTTTCCGAAGCCACGCATTGGCGGCTGGCGAAAAAAGCCTTCTCGGCGACCGCCGCGTACGATCGCGCTATTTCGCTGCGCCTCGCCGAAATTCCTCCGTCGGGCGACGCGTTGGCGGCGACGCTCGATGTCCGCGTGCCGCGGCGCTTCGCGCTGCGCTACGGCGAAAATCCGCATCAGGCAGCGGCGCTCTATGCAAGCGGCGGGGCCGGCGTCGCGGGCGCCGAACAGCTTCATGGCAAGGAGCTTTCCTACAACAACCTGGTGGATCTCGACGCGGCGTGGCAGTTGATCGGCGAATTCGATTCGCCCGCCGCGGCGGTGATCAAGCACACCAATCCCTGCGGCTGCTCGGAAAGCGCGTCGCTCGCCGACAGTTATCGCCGCGCGTTCGAAGCCGATCCGGTCTCGGCCTACGGCGGCGTGCTGGCCTTCAATCGCGAAGTGGATGAAGAGACCGCATCGGAGATCGCCAAAAGGTTCATCGAAGCGATCGCCGCGCCGGGATATTCGGATGCCGCGCTGCGTATTCTGACGGCGAAAAGGAATCTGCGCCTGCTGCGCGTCACGGCGGCGCCGGAGGAAACCATCGTCAAGTCGATCAGCGGAGGATTTCTGGCTCAAACGCCCGACGTTCATCGCCTCCGCCGAGCCGATGCGCAGGTGAAGACCAAACGCGCGCCAACCGAAGCGGAATGGGCCGCGCTCGAATTCGGATGGAAAGTCGCCAAACACGTGAAGTCGAATGCCATCGTTTTCGCGCGCGGAACCCAGGAGATCAGTTGTGGCGCAGGGCAGATGAGCCGCGTGGACGCGGTGAAGGTCGCGGCGATGAAGGCGATTCTGCCGCTGGAGCAAGCCGTAATGGCCTCCGACGCGTATTTTCCTTTCGCCGACGGCGTCGAGGAAGCGGCCAAGCATGGAATCGCGGCGGTGATTCAACCCGGCGGCTCGGTTCGCGATGACGAGGTGATCGCGGCGGCGGACCGCCTGGGACTGACGATGGTCTTCACCGGCATCCGGCACTTCCGGCATTAGCAATGGTCACTTGCTTACGCGCGTGGCTCGGCTGGGACTTCACGCAGCCACGCGAGAAACACCATCAGGGCTACTCCGATGCTCATTGCGATTCCGGACTCGAGCAGCAAAGCGTTCTCGATCAGCCCCAAGAATCCGAGCGCGGCCGCAGCGCCCAGCGCCGCGCCGATCGCCTTCCGCAGCCATCCGAAGGAACCCAGGAACAGCGCGGCAAAGATCGCCAGCGCGATCGAGACCAGCGCCCATTTGAAGTACGCCGGCACCAGGATCGCTTCCACCATCGGCTGCCTCGTCTGCACCAGCGGAATGTCCAGGATTCGCAACATACCCGCATTTTCGAGAATGTCCGCGATTGCTGCCGTGATTCCGCATCCTGCCCCGGCCGTCGCCAGCCTGCCCCCGAACATGCGCGCCAGTGCGATCGACATCGCCGCGCCGCAGAGGATGAATGCGAAATCGATGTACACCTTGATGCGCATCGCCTCGCGATCCGGACTGGGAGCGTCGCTCAGGATCGCGTCGATCTCCTTCGGGTTGCGGGCCATCTGGATTGCCAGCGCGGGATCGGAGATCCCCCGCGGCGGCCGTGACGCGCTGGTGAACGCGGGTTTCCCATTGAGCAAAAGGATCAGCGCCACGCAGGCGATCGCGAGCAGGCCCACGACGCGCGTGCGTCGCGCTTCAGATACTCTCACCCCAGCGCCCGCGCCGCGTCTTTGGCAAAATACGTCAGCATGAAATCCGCTCCCGCGCGTCGTATGGAGGTGAGCGACTCCATCATCGCGCGGTCCAGATCCAGCCAGCCCTTCTGCGCGGCCGCGACGATCATGCTGAACTCCCCCGAAACCTGGTAGGCGCCGATGGGAACGTGGTAGCGCTCGCGCGCCGCGCGGATCACGTCGAGATAGGGCATCGCGGGCTTGACCATCAGCATGTCCGCGCCTTCTTCCAAGTCCAGGTCCATCTCGGCTATGGCCTCGCGGCCGTTGGCCGGGTCCATCTGGTAGCTGCGGCGGTCGCCGAACTGGGGCGTCGATTCGGCGGCCTCGCGGAACGGTCCGTAGAACACGCTCGCGTACTTGGCCGCGTAGGAAAGGATGGGCGTTTTGTAAAACCCATGCGCGTCGAGCGAATGCCGGATCGCCGCTACGCGGCCGTCCATCATGTCCGACGGCGCGACGATATCGGCGCCGGCGCGCGCATGTGAGAGCGCGGCCTCGGCCAGCCACGCGAGCGTCGCGTCGTTGTCCACATCGCCGTCCACGATCTTTCCGCAATGGCCGTGGCTGGTGTATTCGCAGTTGCACACGTCGGTGATCACCAGCAGATTCGGAACGCCGCGTTTGAGCGCGCGCACGGCGCGCTGCGTGATCCCCTCGTCCGCGTATGCCTCCGAAGCGAATTCGTCCTTTTTTTCAGGAATGCCGAACAGGATCACGCCGCCGATTCCCAGCGCGCGCGCCTGTTCGCACTCCTTCACCAGTTCATCGATGGAGAGCTGAAAATTTCCCGGCATCGAGCCGATCTCGCGCCGCACTCCCTCGCCGGGACAGGTGAACAGGGGCAAAATGAATTGCGACGGGTCGAGGCGCGTCTCGCGCACCAGCCGACGCATCGGCTCGGATACGCGCAGCCGGCGCTTGCGATGAATGGGAAATGGCATGATCTTTTCTAAAATTGTAAGGGATCCGCTACCTCAGCGGCGTGGTATTGATTTCGAGACAATTTCCTACGGATTAATGGGATTATCGCTGGCATATTGTCAGAACCCTTCGGCGTAGACTAGAACGAACGGGGGCTGGGCGAAGCTGGGCGGATGGAAATGATTTCGGATTGGGTCGGCGTGGTCGGCAAAATCCAGCAGCAGGACGCCAGCGGCGTAGAGGATTTGTACACGCTGATCTCGGGTGTGGTGCGTGCGAACTTGTCGCACGTGGTGGAATCCTACCAGGACGATTTACACGAAATTCTGCTGATCGTGATTGAGGCGATTCTGCGCGGAGAGCTGCGTAATCCGGAACGGCTCAGGGGCTTCGTGCGCACCGTCGCCCGGCGCCGCGCGGCGGCGCACATTCGCGGAAACATCGATTATCGCCGGCGTTTTGTGCCGAATCCGGAGGTTGCGCCGTCGCCCGACCCCTCGCCCGAACAGCGCGCCGCGAGCGGGGAGCGCGAGCGGGGAATTCGCTACGTTTTGGCCTCGCTCCGCCGCCGCGATCGCGAAATTCTGGTTCGTTTTTATATCCAGGAACAACGTCCGGAACAGATTTGCGCGGAAATGAGTCTTACGCCCAATCAATTCCGGCTATTCAAATCGCGCGCGCTGGCCCGCTGCGCCCGCTATGCGGCCAGCGTGGAGTTGGAAGCGGTTTGTTGAAGAATTCCCGAACAGGCCGAAGCCTGTGACTTTCGGGGTCGATAAGAGCTTTTCGACAAGCTCCTAATTCACCAAATTCCGTTGGATCGCGTAGCGGGTAAGCTCGGCGTTGTTGCGCATACTCATCTTTTCGAGCACTCGCGCGCGGTAGGTGCTCACCGTCTTCACGCTCAAGGTGATCTCCGCGGCGATCTGCGACACGGTTTTCCCCGACGCGATCTTGCACATCACCTGGAATTCACGGTCGGAGAGCGATTCGTGCGGCGCGCGATCCGTGTCGGAGTCGAGCGCATTGGCGAGCATTTCCGCAAGATTGGCACTCACATATTTTTTGCCGGTCACGATTTTGCGGATGGCGCTTACCACTTCGTTCGCCGCGTTGGTCTTGTTCAGATAACCGCTCGCGCCGGACTTGATGGCGCGCACTGCGAATTGCTCCTCCGGATGCATGCTCAACACCAGCACGGGAACTTCGGGATGCAAGCGCCGGATTTCGCGCAGGCACTCTAGTCCGCCGCGTCCGGGCATGGTGATGTCCAGGATCACCACGTCCCAGCCCGGTTCGGCCAGGCGCGCCAGCACCTGCTCGGAATCCTCGGCTTCCCCGGCGAGCAGCAGATCGGGCTCCTGCGACAAAACGTGTTTCAGACCGCTCCGCAAAAGAGGATGGTCGTCGGCTACTAATACTCGGATCATTCGACGCCCATTATGTCAGAAATCGTAAGTACAGCCAACGTTTCGCTGAATGTGGTGGTAAGGGACGTGCTTTTCTACCCGTCGTGAGTCCGGTTGCTCAAAAGAATCAGGCGGTTAGCGCCGATAACGTGAAAAACTTTCCGATTCTGGTTCAGAAGAAAGTACCGGGCTAGAATTTTTGAGCGGTTTTCCCGTGGTTGCTCCCGCGGGCGATCGGCCTCAGGGGACGGCTGTCCAGAAGCTCGACACTGGTGCACGCCGGCCCTGAGACCGGTCAAAATTGATGTGAAAGTGCGCTAAAGAGGCAGAAACAAAAACAAAGTCGGTGGCGGCGAAGTCGGATCCATCCAGTGCACGGCACCGCGTAAATAGTTGATCTAGCGAGACCGAAAGGGGATGTACGATGAAAATCACAATGTTGTCCGGCGCGGTGGCCCTCAGCCTGTTGGCGACGGGCTGCGCGACCAAGAAATATGTCACCAAAACTGTCGCTCCGGTGGAACAGCGCGTGTCAGCCGCGGAGGCGAAGAACGCGGAAGAGGATAAGCAGATCGCGAGCCAGGGCACCGAAATCCAGGACCTGGATCGCGACTTGTCCAAAACCAAGGAAAAGCTGACGGACGTCGATAACAAGGCGGACCAGGCCAACGCCGCTGCGAAAGCGGCCGATCAGAAGGCTGACGGTGCGCAGCAGGCCGCCAACGGAGCTCAGCAGGCGGCCGACGGGGCCAGGACGTTCGCCCAGAATGGTATCGACCGGCTCGGTCACACCATCGATGGCATGAACAAATACAACATGACGAAGCAGGAGACGGTCCTGTTCCGCGTCAACCAGTTCCGTCTGGCCGACGACGCCAAGCAGCAGTTGACCGATCTCGCCAAGCAGGCCCAGGGTTTGGACCGTTACGTGATCGAGATCGAGGGCTTCACGGACAAGACCGGATCGTCCGCTTACAACGACCGGTTGAGCCAGGAACGGGCCGAAGCAGTGGCGCGCTTCCTGACGGTGGAGTACAAGATTCCGGTTCGCAACATCACCATGCTAGGTGAGGGTTGGGCGACGCCCGTCGCGGCCGATAATACGCGCGATGGACGCAAGCAGAACCGGCGCGTGGAAGTGCGGCTGTGGGTTCCGGAGACGCAATCGGGCCACACCGTGGCAGCGGGCGGAGGCGCGCAGTAATTTTTAAGTTCGCCCCTCGTTTGAGGGGGCAACGGCCAGTCGCCGGACCCTCCGACCCGGCGACTCCAGGGCGGGTAACTGAGGAAGTCAGCGGCGAGGAGATCTGCACGCCTCGCCTATGGCAGACAGGGGCTTCGGCTCCGGGTCGCCTGATTTTTCCTCGGTCCCGCCCTGTCTGTTTTGGACCTCACGTTTGTAATAATCGCGGCGCCTGTCCGTCTTCAGAGCGTAGAATAAAGCTGATCGAGGTCCAAACATGATTTCCCGTCGCATGGCTGTGGTTTTTTGCGCTGCGTCGCTCGCCGGCGCGGCGACCCTTCCGGGGGTTGATCCCGTCCTGCTGAACCTGGTGATGCCCGACGCGGCGGTGCTCAGCGGAATTCAGATGGATCAGACGCTGCAGTCGCCTTTCGGGCTGTACCTGCTTTCGAAGATGCAGCCGGGCGACGCCGGGTTCGTGCAGTTCATCACCGCGACCGGCTTCGATCCGACCAAGGACCTGACGCAGATTCTGGCGGCGACCGGCGCGCCTCCGGTGAGCCAGAACAACTCGCTGGTCCTCGGCCGCGGGACGTTTGTTCCCACGCAGGTGGCTTCGGCCGCGATCGCCGCCGGAGGGTCGGTGACGCTGTACAACAACATCAGCGTGATCACCGGTCCCAACGACAGCTCTAATATGGCGCTCGCGTTTCCGGATAACACCACGGCGGTGATCGGCAGCGTGGCCGCGGTGGACGCGGCGCTCGACCGGTGGAGCGCCAAGGCGACGTACACCGGCAGCCTCGCATCGGCAGCGCAGAGCGCCAGCCTGGCGAACTCGGCATGGTTCGTCACCCAGACGCCGCTTTCCGATTTTCTGAA
This sequence comes from Bryobacteraceae bacterium, assembly GCA_035501755.1. Lineage (GTDB taxonomy): Bacteria > Acidobacteriota > Terriglobia > Bryobacterales > Bryobacteraceae > Palsa-187. The sequence goes on from DATJVN010000079.1 coordinate 9,440, forward strand.
CGGCAATCTGCCCGGCAATCTGGGGAATGCGTCGCAGACCAATTTGTTCCAGTCAGTCACAGCGGCTTCGGGAGGGATCAACTTCGGCCCCAGTTCGATCACGGTCACGGGCAGCGCGGTCACCACCTCGAATCAAAACGCGCAGGCGCTGGTGAACGTGCTGCAATTCTTTGTGAGCATGCTGTCATCGAACAACCAGTCTGCCGGGACGCTTGCCAACGCGGCAACGTTCAGCACTAACGGGGCGACCGCGCAGATGACTCTGACCATCTCCGAACAGCAGGCCGAGCAGTTGTTCATGGATCACGGCCAGTCGCAGGCGCGGCCTCTGCATCGGAAGCCCGTTCAATAAATTGAATCACGAGGTTTTCAATCAACCGCCGCCGCTGGCGGACTACAATCCGTTTGCGAGCGACCGCGCGCTGCGCGAGGCGGTCGCGCGCGAAGGGGCGGGATGGGCGTGCGCCGACATCGACGCGTTCGCCCGCAGAACCGGCAGCGCGGAAGCGATCGAATGGGGCGCACAGGCGAACGAAAATCCACCGGTGCTGCGCACACACGATCGCTATGGGAACCGGCGCGACGAGGTCGAGTTTCATCCGGCGTGGCACAACCTGATGCGGCTCGCCGTGGAGCACCGGGTTCACTCGCTGCCCTGGTCCGAGCCGCGTCCCGGAGCGCATGTCGCTCGCGCCGCGCTGGCGATGATCGCCTCTCAAAACGAGGCCGGCCATCTATGCCCGATCTCGATGACCTACTCCTCGGTCCCGGTGCTTCGGCATCATCCGGCGCTTGCGGCGGAATGGCTGCCGCGCATCTTCTCTTCCGAATACGACCCGCGATTCGCACCGGCCGCGGAGAAATCCGGCGCGCTGTTCGGCATGGCGATGACCGAGAAACAGGGCGGATCGGACGTGCGCGCCAACACCACGCGCGCGGAGCGGCTCTCGGGCGAGGAATACTCGATTCACGGGCACAAGTGGTTCTGCTCAGCGCCGATGTGCGATGCCTTTCTGGTTCTGGCGCAGGCGCCGGCAGGGCTTTCCTGCTTTTTCCTCCCGCGCTGGACGCCGGAAGGCAAGCGCAACGCGTTTCACTTGCAGCGGCTGAAGCAGAAACTGGGCAACCGCTCGAATGCGTCGAGCGAGGTCGAGTTCGACGGCGCCTGGGCGGTGCGCATCGGCGAGGAGGGCCGCGGCGTGGCGACCATCATCGAGATGGTGCATCACACGCGCCTGGACTGCATGATGGGCGCGGCGTCGCTGATGCGCGCGGCGCTCGAACAGGCGCTGCACCACGCCCGGCACCGTCGCGCATTCGGAAAGCTGCTGATCGATCAGCCACTGATGCGCAACGTTCTGGCGGACCTCGCGATCGAGAGCGAAGCCGCGACGCTGCTGCTCGCGCGTGTGGCGCGCGCCTTCGATGAAAACGATCGCGCGTTCGCACGGCTGGCGGTCGCAATGGGGAAATACTGGCTGTCCAAGCGCTCGCCGGTGTTCGTCGCCGAGGCGCTCGAATGCCTGGGCGGCAACGGATTCGTCGAGGAATCGATCCTGCCGCGGTTGTACCGGGAAGCGCCGCTCAATTCGATCTGGGAAGGCTCGGGGAACGTGATCGCGCTGGACGTGCTGCGGACGGTCGCCAAGGAACCCGAAACGCTCAACCGGCTGATGGAGGAGATTCACCTGGCTGGGGATCGCCGGATCTCGCATTACGCGGATCGAATCGGCCGGACGGTCGAGGAGCCGCAGGCGCGGAGGTTCACCGAGCGGCTGGCGTTGGCGCTCCAGGGCTCATTAATGCTCCGCTTCAGCCCGGCCGGAATCGCGGATGCGTTTATCGCCTCGCGATTGGAAGGGGAGCACGGGCGCGCGTTCGGGACATTGGGGCACACACCGGAACTGGAATTCATCGACTAGCCGCTTTTCGTTGACGAAAAGAACACATCAATCCGGAGGGAGGCGCGATCGTCAGCCTGTGGGTGAAAAGTAAGACCCCTGGCCGTGAGGCCGGGGGTGGTGAGTGCACAACACGGCTCGCGAGCCGATTGACCCGCGAGCCGCGTGTGTGAGATCCGCGATTACTGCTGCTGCGTGGCGCCGCGCGGCGCTTCCGACTGCCGGTGAGTCGCCGCCCACTCCTTGTACTCTTCGTCGGTGATGTACATGACGTTGACCCAGGCGTGGCCCATTTCGTCGACCGTCCGGTCGCCATAGCCGACCCATTGATCCGGATCCGGATTATTGGGATTGGCGCGCGTGTTGTCGTACCACGCCTTGACGTGAATGACGGTCCCCTTGGGAAGCACGGGAGCCGTGTCATCGGCGTAGATGTAGTTGGTCATCCAGTTGAAATTGAAATGATCCACGTAGCTGAGCGTTTCCACCTGGCCGGTGGGCAGGATCGCCTGGATCATCATGGCTTTGCCGCGCAGATGCATGTGCGGCTGGAAATTTTCGAGGACGGCCGCAGCGCGCAGCACGTGGTAACCCTCGGCTTCCGCGACCGAATTCGGCGGAATGTCGAGCGTCGCCGAGCGTCCGTTGCCCGTCGATCCGAACAGTGTCAGATACGTCCGGTGCTTCGGCGTCTCGCCTTTCGGGTAGAAGTACACAGCCAGCTTGGGATGACCAGTGATCTCCTCGCCCGAGGCGTGGACGTGGTATTCCCAGCGGATTTGGGCGCCCGGCATGAGAAGCTTGCCGGTTCCCGGATTGTAAATGTCATAGTTCTTGCCGATGGCCCATTCCATCAGCAGTCCGGCTCCGGCGCCGCCCGCGCCGAAATTGCTGCCGTTGCGCCCCAGATCCACCTTCACCAGCGGCGAGGGTGCGTTGGTCTCGTCCTGATACAGGTTGGCGAGAACGTGATGGAACATCCGGCGGGCGAGCTGCGTCGAGGGCTGCATTTCCACCGCCTGGACCCAGCGCGGCTCCGAAAGATTGACGTTGGTCGTCGGACGCCACCACTGATCCTGCCCATGAGCCGGCATCGTGTAATCGGGCCCTTCGATCACCATGTCAGGCTCGCGGCCGAAGATCTTGGCGAGCTTCCAGCCGCCCTCATCATCGAATTTCTTGGGCGGCGGCATGTCCTTGGGATTGCCCATCGGCGCGCCGCTGTCCACCCACTTGGCGATGGTGGCGATCTGCTGGTCACTGAGCGAAACGTCGTTCTTGAAATGCTGGATGCCGACATTCTTGTCGATGAACCATGGCGGCATCTGGCGCTGGACGACGCGCTCCTTGATCGACTTCGCCCAAGGGCGGGCTTCCTGATAAGTGATCAACGGCATGGGAGCCATGCCGCCGGACCTGTGACAATCCTGGCACTTATCCTGGAGGATCGGAGCGATATCTTTGGTGAACGTTACAGGCCCGTGGCTTGTGACATCCGCCCCCATCGCGACACCGCAAATTCCCATGAAAGCGCCGAGCAACAGCCCGCGCGTTCTCACCGCATCTATTGTTCGCATAGCGATTCCCTCTCGCATACACTTCGAACGTAGCTACAAACGCAGGCGTAACACGCCTTACATTTGATCCTAGAGAGGTCGCCCCGTTTCGGGCAATACCATAAAGGCATGAATTACATTATTTGACAATCACTTACATCCCTTTGCTTTGCTCTGGCGACGCAAGCGCTGTGATGAATGCACGAATTTTCAATGACTTACACCGAAAAGCGTCCGATTCGCGGACCCGCCGGTGCGTTTACAGCGCCGTTGTGCGAAGCTCGTTAGGAATGTACGAAGGAGGGATGGCATGAATCGGGCGAAATTCCTGGCGCTGGCGCTGGCTTCGAGCGCGGCCGCGCAACTGCTGGTGCTCAATAAGGAAGGCAATGTCGCCGTGGTCGATCCGGCGAGCGGGAAGGTGCTCGGCCGTGGACCCACCGGCGACGGCCCGCATGAAGTGGTCTCGACTACCGACGGCAGGTACGCCGTCGCGAGCAACTATGGAACGGGGCAGGCGCCCGGCCACACGCTTTCGGTGATCGACCTGAAGACCTACCAGGAGGTGCATCGCGTGGACCTGTCGCCGGAGACGCGGCCGCACGGCCTTTTCGCGGCGGAGGGCAAGGTGTATTTCACGTGCGAAGGCAGCAAGACCATCGGCACGTACGATCCAGCGACCAATCGCGTGGACTGGATCCTGGGCACCGGGCAGGATGGAACGCACATGATCGAGCTCAGCCGCGACGGGCGGATGATTTTCACTTCGAATATCGGCTCGGGGACCATCTCGATTTTCGAGCACAGCGGAAATCCGGCGGACTGGCATCAGAGCGTGGTGAAGGTGGGGCGCGGGTCGGAGGGCTTCGACGTTTCGCCCGACGGCAAGGAACTGTGGGCGGCGAACGCGGGCGACGGGACGGTGTCGGTGATCGATATCGCGGCGCGAAAAGTGACGGATACGTTTGCGGTGGAATCGAAGCGGTCGAACCGGCTGAAATTCACGCCGGACGGGAAACGCGCGCTGATTTCGGATGTCACCACGGGAAATCTGGTGGTGATCGACGTGGCGTCGCGCAAGGAGATTAAGAGCATCAAGGTGGGCACGGGAATCGCGGGGATCCTGGTTTCCTCCGACGGCTCGAAGGCGTACCTCGGCGCGACGCCGGACAATTACGTCGGCGTGGTGGACCTTTCGACGCTGAAAATGACGGGCAAGATTTCGACGGGCAAGGGTCCGGACGGGATGGATTGGGTAAGCGGCCGATAAGGCGCGTCTCAGAGCGATTCGCGAGAGTCGATCCACGGCCAGCATAGCGCCCCGGCGGCATAGACCGCGGCCATGACGTACAGCAGCAGATTCCAGTCGCCGTGGGTGCGATCGAGCAGGAATCCGCCGAAAACCGGGGCCAGAAAGCCGGCGAGATTGCCCATGGTGTTCATCGATCCGGAGACCGTTCCTGAAAATCTGCCGCCGATATCCATGCAGGCGTGCCAGGCGGCGGGGACCGCAAGGTCATTGGCGAAGCTGGCGAGTCCCATAACCAGCATGGCGGGAAAAGCTGGCGCGATGCGCATGACCAGCATAATCAGCACGCCGGCGCCGAGCATACCGGCGATCGCTACGGCACGGCGCGCGGCGGGGTAGCGCGAAGAGACCGCGCCGGAGATCAACGATCCGAATCCGCCGAACAGCAGCGGAAAAATGGCCAGGCGCGCGGCGTCGGCGGCGGAGAGGCGGCGGAATTCCTGGAGATACGTCGGCAGCCAGGTGATGTAGAAATACCAGCCGAACGAAACGCAGAAATACTGGATGCACAGCAGCCACACGGAGCGGCTGGCGATCAGGCGTCGCCAGGGCGCGCCGGCATGAGTCGCCACAGAATCGGGCGTGCCGATGAGGGCGAGCTCGGCGGCATTGACGGAAGGGTGGTCCGCGGGGCGGTCGCGAAACCAGCGCGCGAACGCGAAGCACCAGATCAGGCCGACGGCGCCGAAAGCGGCGAATGCGGCTCGCCAGCTCATGAACTCGAAAGCGAACATCACCAGCGGCGGCGTGAAGGCTCCGCCCCAGCGCGCGAAAGCCCACATGATGCCCTGCGCGCGAGCGCGCTCGGCGCCGGGAATCCACAGGCTGAAGGCTTTGGTGAGATTCGGAAAGCAGCCCGCTTCGCCCGCTCCGAACAGGAACCGGGTGAGAGAGAGGGAGGCGAAGTTCAATGCCGCGCCCGTGAGCGCCGTGAACGCCGACCAGGCGAGCACGATGCGGAGCAGCACGCGGCGCGGACCAATGCGGTCGCCCAGCCAGCCGCTGGGGATTTCGAACAGCGCGTATGACAGCGCGAAGGCTCCGAAAACCAGGCCCATTTCGGATTTGCTGAGATCGAGATCGCGCGACATGGGACCCGCGGCCTGGGAAATCGCCACGCGATCGACGTAGGCCAGCACCGCGAGCGTGACCGCGAAGACAATCACCCAGTAGCGCGCGTGCGTGGGTGGGTGTTCCAAATCGGGATTGCCAGATTCAGTGTACCCGCAGACACCGTTTCGCGCCGCGATCTACAATGAATGCGTCCCCCCGCGTCCGCCATGAATGATGCGCTGTTTATTCATCGCTTTCATTTCGCGTTCACAATCACGTACCACTACCTGTTTCCGCAACTGACCATCGGCCTGGCGCTGCTGATTCTGATCCTGAAAACCGCCGCGCTGCGGACCAACGATCACGCCTACGACGAAGCGGCGCGCTTCTGGATCCGGATCTTCGGGATCAATTTCGTCGCGGGGGTGGTGACCGGAATTCCCATGGAATTTCAGTTCGGCACCAACTGGGCGCGATTTTCGCAGTTGACCGGCGGCGTGATCGCGCAGCCGCTGGCGATGGAAGGCGTGTTTTCGTTCTTTCTGGAATCGGCGTTCCTGGGATTGTTTTTGTTCGGCGAAAAGCGGTTGGGACGCTGGGGACACTGGGGCGCGGCGTTCATGGTTTTCGTGGGATCGTGGCTGTCCGGATTTTTCATCGTGGCGGCGGACGCGTGGATGCAGCATCCGGTGGCGTATTCGCGGCTGGCGGACGGGAGTTTTCAGGTGACCGGGGTCACGGGTGTTCTGCTGAATCCCTGGGCCTGGATTCAATACGCCCACACGGTAAGCGGCGCCGTGATCACGGGGGCGTTCGTGATGGCGGCGACGGGGGCGTTTTACTTGCTCAGTGGCATGCACCAGGAACATGCGCGTATCTTCGTGCGCTGCGGCGTGGTCACCGCTCTGATTTTCTCGGCGCTGCAAATCTTCCCTACCGGCGACGTTCACGGGCGCTACATGGCGAATCATCAGCCCGTGACCACGGCCGCGATGGAGGCGCTGTTCACCTCCGGTCCAGGCGCGCCCATCGTCATTTTCGGGCAGCCGGACGTGGAGCACCGGCGCATCGACAATCCGCTGGCGGTGAACGATGTCCTGAGTTTTCTGATCTACGGAACGCCGAAAGCGGTGGTCACGGGATTGAGCGCGTTTCCCGAGACCGACTGGCCCACCAACATTCCGCTGTTGTATTTCGCTTATCACGTGATGGCGGGACTGGGGACCATTTTCGTCGCGCTCGCGCTGGTGGCCGCGTTCCTGCTGTGGCGCGGCGCGCTGTTTCACACGCGCTGGGCGCTGTGGTGCCTGATGCTGGCGTTTCCGTTCGCCTACATCGCCAACACGGCGGGCTGGATGACGGCGGAGCTCGGGCGGCAGCCGTGGCTGGTTTACGGATTGCTACGCACCCAGGATGGATACTCCTCCAACGTATCCGCAGCGAACGGGCTGTTCACGCTGCTGGGATTCATGGGATTGTACGCGCTGCTCTCGATCTTCCTGCTGCTGCTCATTTACCGGCAGATCGAGAAGGGACCGGAGACCGAATAATGGAAACGCTCTGGTTCGTTCTGGTGGTGCTGATGCTGGTGGGTTATGTGCTGCTCGACGGTTTCGATCTGGGAGCGGGGGCGGTCAGCGTGTTCGTCGCACGCGATGACGAGTCGCGCAGAAAGATCCTACAATCGATCGGGCCGGTGTGGGACGGCAACGAAGTGTGGCTGCTGGCCGCGGGCGGAACGCTGTTCTACGCTTTCCCGCTGCTGTACGCCTCAGGGTTCAGCGGGTTCTACCTGCCGCTGAACATCGTGCTGTGGCTGCTGATTTTCCGCGCGATGGGGATCGAGTTCCGCGCGCAGGTGAGCGCGACGGTGTGGCGCGATTTCTTCGACGGCGCGTTTTCGATCGCCAGCACGCTGCTGATCGTATTTTTCGGAGCGGCGCTCGGCAATGTGATGCGCGGCGTGCCGCTGGGTGCGGATCGTTATTTCTTTCTGCCGCTGTGGACCGATTTCCGCCCGGGCGCGCAGCCCGGAATTCTCGACTGGTACACCATCCTGTGCGGGGTCGCGACGCTCGCGGCGACCGCAATGCACGGCGCGCTGTACCTGGTGGTGAAGACCGAGGGAGCGTTGAACGAGCGGCTGCGCGGGGCGGTGCGCCGGCTCTGGCCGGCGGTGCTGGTGCTGTCGGCGGGCGCGCTCGCGGCGAGCATCGCGGTGCGGCCATCGCTGCTCGACAATTATCGCCAGAATCCGGCGGGATGGCTGCTGCCGGCGCTGGTTGCGGGGGCGCTCGCGGGAGTCGCGGCGTTCACTCGGGCGCGTCGGGAGCGCGCGGCATTCTTAAGCTCCTGCGTGTACATCGTGGCGACGCTGGGGGGCGCGGCGCTGGCGCTGTATCCGACGCTGCTTCCGTCGAGCGGTGATCCGGCCAACGCGATCACGATCGGGAACGCAGCGGCGGGAAAAGAATCATTGGCGGCCGGACTGGTGTGGTGGATTTCCGGAATGGCGATCGCGCTAGGGTATTTCGTGCTGGTGTACCGGATGTTCAAGGGAAAGGTCCGGGACCAGCCGGCGGGACACGGGTACTAGAGGCCCGGTTCCTTTCTCCGAGACAGCTCTTCCGTCAAAATGATCGCTTCGGCAAGCTCGCGCATGGGGCGGCGCAGGCGGCGGCTTTCGTTGCGCATGCGCAGGTAGGCATCTTCCTCGGTCAGATTTTCGCGGCGCTGAAGGATGCCCTTGGCGCGCTCGACGGCTTTGCGTGTTTCGAGCTGGCGCTTCATCTCCTCGGTTTCCGCGGCCAGGCGCGCGTTTTCCTCTTCGAGCAGGCTCTTGGCGATGGCGCTGCCCATCTGCTCGCCAATGAAAGTGACCGTCTCGATTTCGTCGCTCGAATGTTGATGCTGCTCGCGATGATGCATGTTGATTACGCCGATCGCCTTGCCTTTGTTCACCAGCGGTACCGAGAGAAACGCTTCGTAGGTGTCTTCAATCAAGGCTGGAAAGATTTTGAAGCGCGGATCGGCGCTGGCGTTGGAGGAGAGGGCGACCGGCTCCAGGCTTTGGGCCACCAGTCCCGTGATTCCTTCGCCGATTTTGATGCGCAGATGACCCAATTCCGAGGGGCGCGGCACCAGCGAGCCGCGCAACACGAATTCGCCGGTGGCTTCCTCGACCAGAAACACCAGGCACGCGTCGCAGCCGGTGGCCTGCGCGGTGAGACCCAGAACATCCCCGAGCATCTCGTCGAGCGACAGTTCCGAGCTGACGATCCGGCTGACCCGCCGCAGAATCCCGGCTGCGCCGGCGGGATCAGTCACGTCAGAGATGGTCATGTAACCGAGCGTAATCCGCAACGCGGCCCGGGTCCAATCAAAAGTTTCTATGGGCTGGATCTCTGGAGCCCGGGATCAGGCGCCGGGATCCAGTGGCATTCCCCGATATAATCAGTGCAGTATGCGAACCGAATGGGTAGCGCGGCGCTCCGGCGACCGCATCCGCACGCAGATTCACTACGCCCGCCAGGGCCAGATCACCGAAGAGATGGAATACGTCGCGCGGCGCGAGCGGCTGGCGCCGGAAACCGTCCGCGATGAAGTGGCGCGCGGGCGCATGATCATCCCGGCGAACGTGCATCATATCAACCTGGAGCCGATGTGCATCGGCGTCGAGTCGCTATGCAAGGTGAACGCCAACATCGGCAACTCTT
>DATJVN010000080.1:0-31070 GCA_035501755.1 Bryobacteraceae bacterium
CACATCACAAATCGCCCTCCACCGAAACCACACCGGGCTGCGCTACGAATCGGGCCGCCGGAGGCTTAGTTCAATGCCGCACAACAGGCTGGCCGGGGTGACTTGGAAGCTGCCAGGCAGAACTGCAAACTGCTCGGATGATTCAGGAACTCCGGACGCTGCGCTCCCGGACTTGTTCGGAAGTGAGTCCGTAGATCGGCGGAGCGGGCGTTTCGAGCAGCGACAGATAAATATAGATCTGGCCGCGATGATGGATTTCGTGCTCGACCATGGAGCGCAGCCACTTCCACACGGGGATGGACGCGCCATCGGGCCTGGTGCAGCGGCGTTGTAGATCTTCAGACGTGAAGTGGGAGAGCGTTTCGATCGCCTCGCCATGCAGGCGCTCGGTGAACGCGACGATTTCGTCGTAGCTCGCGCCGTATTCCTTGCCGCATCCGTCGTAACTGCTGCGTTTACCTTTCGCGACTTCGAGGAAAATGTATCGATTCGACGCCGCGATGTGGCGCACCAGATCGCCGAGCGTGAATTTGTCTGGGCGGAATCCCCAGTCGACCTTACCTGGTGGAATCGCCCAGACGACATTCATTGTACGCTGATGGATTTTTTCGAAATAGCGGAGAAACTCCTGAGGGTCGCGAATTTCCATGGCCTTATCCTTTTTTTTCGAAAAGCGCGAAGAGCGTTCCAGACATGGTGGCGATGAGCCGCTCTTCGCCGTTGGTCACTCCGAACGCGCGGCCCTCGCAAAAAGTGAGCGCGCGCCCGGGCTTTACGACCTTTGCACGGAAGATGAATCGCTCGCCTTTCGCCGGCGCGGTCAGAGTCGTTTTGAATTCCACGGTGAGAACGGCCGCGTCGGGGGGCATGAGCGTAAAGGCTGCGTAACCGCAGGCGCTGTCGAGTGCGGTGGTGATGATCCCCGCGTGGATATAGCCGTTCTGTTGGGTGAAGTTCGCGGAGTAGGGCATCGAAAACTCGACCTCGCCGGGTTCGAGCTGGACGATTTCCACGCCCAGCGTTCGCATGGCGCTCTGTTGGGCGAAACTCGCGCGGACGCGAGCTTCAAAGTTGGGGTCCTTCGGTGGAAAACTCACCTGTGCGATCAGGATAGCGTAACCGCCAGGCTAGTTCATTCCTGGTCACTCGTATCGAGGTGCGCTCGTGGGGTCGAGTCTCTTACAACGGCTTCATCGCGCGCACGTTTCTTGATGTCATCTATCGTTCGGAGGTAATGTCCACATGGCCGTTAATGCCCATTGTCTGGCGACTAATTCTGCGGCACCTCGGGCCGCGGTGAGAGCGACTTCCCGGAATCAAATAAAGAAACCTGCCGAGGCGACGCCCCAGCGGACAGAAACAAGTAGGATTTTCAGCCTTTGACAGACTAGCAACGCGCCGCGTCTTCGCCAGTTGTTGGATGTGACCGCCAGGCCGCTTTTGCCTGGTGCCGTGGCCGGCGGAGCCGTGAGTCACCAGTTGGGGCGCGCAACCCCGAAATTGGTCCACGCGGAATACGAACTCGGCGGTAGTGTCGCCCGCCGCGCGAGGACGTTGCGGTCTTAACCGCCGGAAATCGGCTTCGGACCTCGTTCCGGCCAACGTGCGCGACGAGGCGCGCGTGGTGGCGTTTTTCAACCTCGGTGGCCCCGTTAGGGCAGGTCAGCCCGGTCGTCGCCACGTCGGCGAACGTGTGCCCCCACGCGCCCGTTTGTGGGAGGCTTTGCCGTTGCCATTTTCCGACAGGTACGTGTTCCGGGGTGCCCCAGGACCGGTCCGAACCGCCCAGCATGGCGAGTGGCGGAGGTTGGTAGCCAAATAATAAATAATTATTTTCCTGTTACTGTACTGTAGAGTAAATGGAAAATAAACCCTGTCCCTAGGAGGCGCATGTAGCTGAAACCGCGGTAGTTGGTAATTTCGCCGAAGAAGAAAATATCCGGCCATTTGTAAGAAACTCCAAAAACCCACCAGGACGCCGCAAACAGCTACCGGGACAAGCACGGCCAAGCCTACAAGAAGGGCGTGCCGCGCGCCTCGCGCAGGTCGTCGTCCTCCGCGGCCAAGACGACAACGCAGCGCGACGTTGGGACGAGTTTCAGCGCCGCGGAGTCGAGAAGAGCCCGGCACGCGAAGTCCAGTGAAGATCGGCGATCGCCGTCATTCGATTTCGACCGCCGATGCGGGGCATTATCGTCCGCTTCTATCTTTTCCGCCGCTGCCACAATATGCGCCGTTCACCGCTCCCCACAAGCAAAGGATGTAATTGGCGGCCATAATAACGTCGCGCGTTGGCGGCGAGCGCGGTTGAGCTATTCGATTCTGAGGATTTCCATGACGTCGAATCGCGCAATCGGACGGATGGCTAACCCAGCCTCAATTTTCGCTGGGCCGCTCCACGTGATCGATCACCAGCACATCCGTCGGCCCGCGCGTCGCCACAAGCTTCAACCCAAGTTGCTCCTGGATCGCCGTGAGAATTCCCGGCGGCGTGTCCGGATCCGTCGCCGCGGCTGGACCACTCCGTCCTCGAAACCGCGCCGGATCCAAATCCCCGCCCGGTAAGTACCGCGGCGTCACCCCATCCGGCGAATAACTCAAATACATGTCGAACCGCGTCGTGAGCCCGGTGCGATCGATCACCGGCCGGTCCACCACCAGCTCCAGCATTCGCCCCAGTTCCGCGACGGTCAGCCCCTCGGCATCGATCATCGGCGGGAAGATGCTGATCATGTTCTTGCAGTATCGCTGACCCTCGGGCGAAGCCGGAATCGACGGCGCATTCGGAAACGCGGCGCAGCTCCCCTCCACAAAGGGCTTGAGCTTCGACTTACGCGCCACAGTCAGTGCGTACACCGGACCCTCTCTCATTTCGCGATGAATCTTCAACTTGAACCGGTCCTCCAACAGCAGTTGCAGCATGGGACCATTGACCATCGCTTCGCCGGGAGCTCCCTCCGCCTTCGCGTCGATATCGAACATTTCCGTTCGTACCCAGGCCGGCCCTCCCACAATCGGCACAATCCGGACAAATCCTTGCTTAGGTTTCCCATCGCCGAACCTCACATACGCGCGCTGGATAAGGCCAAGATTGTCCGAGAAGGATAACCCGATGCACCCTGTGCTCAGCCTCCCGGCCGACGATTTGCCCCCGCCCATCATACGGCTCGCCTCCGGCTTGCACGGCTTCACCGAAACGACTTCAAACCTCGAGGTATCGGCCGGCCTCGGCGGAAACGCCTGCGCACGCGCGTAAGGCGCGTTCATGATCCCGATCAAAATCGGCCCCGCGACCACCACCAACCCCGCCGCACCCCGCGCCGTCTTTTTCGCGAAACCGAGCGAAGCCGCGCCGCGGCCTGCGACAATCCTCTCGATCCTCCGCTTCAAATTCGCACCGGTCACGCCGGCGACGTACGCCATCGGCGATTCCACATACAACTTGCACACGCTCAGAATCCCCTCAGCATAAACCCGTGCCGAATTTCCCATCCGCACGACCTCTTCATCGCAAGCGCGCTCGCGCTCTTCAAGCAGCCGCGCACCGATCCACCACACCAGCGGATGAAACCAGAAGATCGCCTGCACGGCCATGTGAATCGAAGCCGTCAAATTGTCGCGCCGCCGCACGTGACACATCTCATGCGCCAAAACTGCGCTCCACTGTGCCGGATCGAGCGCCTGAAAAATCCCCTCCGGCAACAACAGTACCGGCCGAAAAATCCCGAACACGCCCGGTTCGAGCAAGCCTGTCGCCGTCATTACCGGAACTCCGGTGGCGAACCCCTCCAAACGCCGAGCCGATCCGCGAACCCGTGCGACCCGCCGCCATCGAACCATCCAGACCGCAACCACCCAACAAAATCCGCACGTCCACGTCGCAAGCGCCGCGGGCCAAAAATAATGTCGCGGCGTTTCCCGCGTGGTCGCCGCCGGAACAGCGTTCGAAACCGGCGCTCCGATCTCTCCGGCCACCATCACCCACTCCCTTTGCGCGACCGGAGCGACCGCGGCGCGCGGCACCAGCCCGCCCAACGCCGCTAGCGCCGCAAAGGGAATCAAGAATTTCACCGACGCCCCGAACCACACTCCATACCGAACGGAGGCGCGACTCCGCCCCAGCAACAGCGCAAAAATCCACGCCACAAATGTCACCACCGTCGATTGCCACAGATGATTCGCCAACCCGTCAATCATGTTGAGCCTCGATCGCGCGCAGCGCCTTTTCCGCTTCCTTGATATCGTCGAGCGTCAGCCTTCGCGACTCGATTAGGTGCGCCATCACCGGCTGCAAACGATCGCCGAACAGCGCGAGCAATTCGTCGATCAGTCTCCCTTGCGCCGCGCCGCGCGAAATCGAAGCCTCAAAAATGTGCGCATGCCCGATCTTGCGTACCCTCCGCAGCGTCTTTTTCGCCTCCAGTCGATACACCGTGGTCTGAATGGTGGTGTAGGCGGGGCGCTTCTTTTTGGGAAACGCCTCCTGAATCTCGCGGATGGCGGAGGGCCCGTCAGTCCACGATTCTCGCCGGCGGGATTCGCCAACGGGTTCTCAAGCAAGCTTGCGCGGGCGATACGGACCTGCTTGAGAACGTGCGCGCGATGCTTGAAGAGGATTCGCGCGGCGCGGCGCTCCTTGACCGGGATGTGGCGCAAGTGGCGGGGCGCATTCTAGACGAGCCGGCGATTCGGGAGATCGGAAGATACCAGATTCAGCGGCTTCTGGGCGAAGGCGGAATGGGCGTGGTGTACCTGGCGGCGCGCCAGGACCTGGGCAACCTGGTGGCGTTGAAGATACTGCGCGAAGCGTGGCCGTCGCCGCTGCGGCGGCAGCGGTTCGAATCGGAGCAGCGCACGCTCGCGCAGTTGAATCATCCATCCATCGCGCGCCTTTACGACGCCGGAACGCTGGCCGACGGGACTCCGTGGTTCGTGATGGAGTACGTGAACAGAGTTGCGCTCACTCAGTATTGCCGCGAACGCGGCTGCAATGTGGAACAGCGGCTAAGGCTGTTTCGCGCGGTGTGCGAAGCCGTCGAGTACGCGCATCAGCACGGCGTGATTCACTGCGATCTGAAGCCGTCCAATATTCTGGTGCGCGCGGACGGCTCGGTGCGGCTGCTGGATTTCGGAATTGCGAAGCAGATGGACGCAGGGACGCCGCCGGCGAATCAGACCCGTACCGGCATGCACCTTCTGACTCCGGCTTACGCGTCGCCCGAGCAGATCCGCGGGGAGGCGGTGGGGGTTGCGAGCGATGTCTACTCGCTGGGCGTGGTTCTCTATGAATTGCTGGCCGGCCAGCTACCGTTCGATGTTTCGGACAAGACTCCGGCCGTAGCGGCGAACCTGATCACGATGGAAGACCCGCTAAAGCCGTCTGCCATCGTCCGGAAAGGCTCGGGCGGCGCCACGCGCACCGGATCGTGGACGGACCTCGACGTCCTGTGCCTGACGGCGATGCATAAGGACCGGCGGCGCAGATACGCTTCGGTGCAGGCGCTCATCGGCGATCTGGATCATTATTTGAAGCATGAGCCGCTCGAGGCGCATCCGGACAGCCCGGCATATGTTGCCGGCAAATTCCTGCGGCGCAACTGGGCGGCGGCATCGGTGGCGGCGCTGGTAGCGGCCCTGGCGCTGTTCGCGGGATCGCTCGCTCTGACGCTGCGCAGGAATGTTCCGGCGGTAAACACGCGGCCCCGGACGGTCGCCGTTCTTCCCTTCGCGAACGGATCCGACCACGGCATGGATTTTCTCGCCTCCGCGATTCCTGAGGAGATCGCGCGTGTGCTGGGACGCGCGCGCTCGCTCACAGTACGGCCGTTCGATGCGAGCCGTGCCGGAATGGACTCGCGAAAGGCGGCGCGCGAGCTCAGCGTGACGACGGTGATCAGCGGTCGCTTCCTGAAAGAGGGCGATCAACTGCAAGTCTCGATGGAGGCGCTGGATGTCGATACGAACTACTCCTTGTGGCGGGACGCGTTCGTTATTCCGGCCGCAAATACGATCGGCCTCGAAGGCGAGATCGCATCGCGCACGCGCAACGGGCTGGGACCGGTGTTGGGGGCCAAGGAGTTCGCTTTAGCTCGCGTGGTGGGCGAAGACCTGGTTATAGAAACCGCCAGCCGGCCGAAGAATCAGCAAGCGTATGACCTGTTCCTTCGAGCGATGGCGATCGCCGCTGACGGCAAAGTCAAGCAGTCGCGCGCGATGCTCGAACAGAGTCTTGCCCTCGATCCGGGATACGCACCCGCCTGGGCTAGCCTGAGCCGCGCGTGCGAGGACGATAGCTGGTACGGCGATGGCGGGGCGGAAGCGGCGGAGTGCGCCATGAATGCGTTCAAACGGGCGGCGGCGCTCGATCCGGATAACGTATGGGCCGTGGACGGGCTCACCGTGATCGAAGCCGAGCATAATCAGATCGCGGCGGCGTATCGCGATGCGGCGGAGCTGGTGCGGCGTCGCCCCGAAAATTCCCTGGCGCACTTCAACCTGAGCTACGCGCTGCGCTACGCCGGGTTACTCGAAGAATCAGAGAACGAGTGCAACACGGGCCTACTGCTTGATCCGCAATGGTCGGGCCTGCGGTCATGCGCGGTCGCGTTTCTGCTGCATGGAGATTATCAACGGTCGCGCGATTTTCTGCATCTCGACCTGGGATCGCAGTTTGAGCAAGCTCTCTCGATGGACGTTTTTCTGCGAGAAGGCAAGGAGAAAGAGGCTCTGGAGGCGCGGCCCGCGACCGCGCCGGATTGGGCGGGCTTTCCGCTGCTGTTCGCTTACTTTCAGCACCGTCCGGCGAGCGAGATCGCGGCTCTGGCGCGGGGCATGAAACCTGTCACCGATCCGGAGATGAATTATTTCTCGGCGGCGCACCTTGCGTATGCCGGGCAGCCCGAGGCAGCGTTACAGATGTTGCGCGCGGCGATTACCGCCGGGTATTGCGCTTATCCGGGAATCGAGGCGGACCCGATGCTCGCAGGAATCCGGTCGAATGCGGGGTTTGAACCGGTGCGCGCACTCGCCAGGCAATGCAGGGAGCAGTTCCTGGCGGAGCGTAAACAATGAACTAACGCGCTCACCCGGCCGCCCGGGCAGAGGGCGACGTCACAATCTACGTTAACGTCCTCTCTTCGAACGTGTTAGCTGTTCATGTTTTTCGTCAAGCCCGCCGGGGAACACTTCTCCAGCGATCATCGGGAAAGGGAGCTAAAGCAAAGCCAAATACGCGGCCTCCGAATGACGGTTCTGGCGTGGCATTCGCGTAATGTGTGGTGCGAGCTTCCCGGTGCCAGGACGTGTACGGGATGCCAGTGCCATTCAGAACCACACGGCCGAGAACATCCATCCCGGTGCGTGGGCCTTCGCCCTGCCTTAACGAAGGAGTTCACATCACCGTGTTTTACGACCGCGTGGAGCTATCGGGCAGCCGTCCGCAGGCATGGGCGGTGCTGGCTCATGGGTTGGAAAGGACTATATTCTAATGGCGCGAAAACGGTTTTCATTCACTGCGGAAGACGCGCGCCTGATCCGCAGCGGGTTGAAGAAGCGCGCGGCGCTGCACCGTCCAACCCCCTACCAAACGGGTACGCTCTGCCATTCGTGGACTCCGATGGGTTGCCTCTCTAACAAACAAGGAGTACACTACCAGGACGTTCCTAAGCTGGCTGATTCGCTGTTGAAAGGGAGGCGCAACACATGCCAAACCAAGTAAGGCTTTTCCGTCGGCTGTGGTGTTTTGTGTCGCGCCAGGTCGTCGATGACGCTCCGGAAGACATGGCGATTTGCGAGTTCGACTGCCGCAAGGAACAGTGCATGCACGAGGAATGGGCGACATGCGAGCGACGGATTCACAAGGCCAGCGGCGAATTATTTCCACCCCGGAAACCTCCGTCGAGCGATGCTCGTCCGTAACCGAGGCTCCCGCACGGCAGGAATCTTCGCGTAGTTTGAGATTTAATCAATCTTGAGAACCCGAACTTATCCAGCACCTCATCATTCCCGCCAGTCCGGCGGAGCAGCCAGACTGTCAGCCCAACTCCTGCCAGTCTCCAAATCCTGTCGGAGCCGGTTCGCATCATCCAGCGTATCGCCGGTCCATATCGCATTTCTACGAACCTGACGGTTGAGTCTGTCTCCTTTGTTAGCCGGGCGGCGCCTGCGCGGCCTGGCACCAAGGATGGAACGCGGGCTTATAGACCGGCGGGCAAGAAAAGGACTGGAGCGCGATCTCTGCCGCCCAAAGAATCATCGAAAAATCAATCAACGAACCCGCGTCCTCTTGCCGATGACGGATGAGGCGATCCGCCTGCATTCCCACATACTCCGGAATAACTTCCCGGCGTCGCTTCAGTTGCTTTTGTTCATCCAAAAGTGAACATTTTTGGGAAAAATTGTCTGTCTCTTTCAGACAAACTGATGAAATCATTGGCGCTCTGTTTTGGTAGGGAGAGTGCTACTCAAAGCCTGAGGTGCCAGAATGCTCGCCGCCTGGATCGCGATGGAGCACTACCGCCTGCACACGGTAGAGAACTGGCCCGCTAGCCCCCTCAAGAACGCGACGCTCACTGCAATCCGTTCCGCTTTAGCGAGCCTCGGAGAAGATCCGTCAGGAGCCCCTGCAAGCTGTGCGATTTGCTCCCTCCGAAGCAAATCGCCGGTCGCTTCAAATCACCTTGGCTCTCGATCGGGATCGGCCGTGAGTGAAACGCATGCAACGGCGGCAGCCTCCAGTGCTTGACCGAACCACAGAGCCGCGCCCGACGGCAGCGTGACCAGCAACACCGCGACCACTGCCGTGCAATAGACCCAGGCGATTCTGTGGTTCGGATGCTCGGCCACCCAAATTTTTCGACTGAGGACTGCAAGCCCGCTTGGAGGAATTTCACAGCGGCAGGGCAGCACCAGGGCAGCACGTATAACACGACCTCAGTTAGAAGCTCTGCGGGTACATTCCGATGCCACCTCTTAACGTTTTGCCGACTACTTCGCCGGTTTTGCGGCGACCTCGCGGACGGCGTCGTACATGTAGTGAACGAATTTATAGATTCCCTCTTCCTTCACGCGCTCGTTGTCGCTGTGATAGGCGTGTAACAGCGTGTCTTCCTGTGGATACTCCGGTCCGATCCCGTACGATTGCACGCCGCGAGCGCGCAGGCCGCGCATATCGGTTGCGCCTGTCCACATCCAGGGGAACGTCGGGATGCCGGGATACGCGCGGTCGCCGGCGTGTTCGAGAGCGCGAAACATCTCCGTATCCGTGCTCGAATCGGGCGGCGCGGGACGGTCTAGATTGCCGTTCGCCTCGACCATCACTTCGGGATCATTGATCACGCGGATGAGTTCTTCCTTGTACTTCTGCATGTCCTCGCCGGGCACCGCGCGAATGTCGAGCGTCGCGATCGCTTCGGAGGAAAGAACGTTGCTGCGGAATCCGCCCTGGAAAATAGTCGGGTCCACCGTAGTGCGAAGCTCGGAATTCAGCTCGATATCGTTCTTGCGGAACCACGCCTGCGACTCTTCGGCTTGCGAGCTGTCGAACAGTCCGCGGATTCGCGCCGCGATATCGGGAGCGGCCACGGTCTGGAGCTTTTCAAGATAGGTGCGGGTCGTGTCGGTCAGATGCATCGGCGGCTGCCAATGCCCAACGGCAGCGACAGCAGCAGAGAGGTGCACGATCGCACTATCCTCGCGCGGCTGCGACCCGTGCCCGGCGGTTCCGTGCGCGATCAGCCGCATTCCGCGGCCAACCTTTTCCGACACGGCGACCTTCTGATAAAGCACCTTGCCCCCGACCGATCGGAAATCGCCGCATTCGCTCAGCGCGTATTCGGCTTCGATATCGGGCCAGTTGTTCTGGATGATATAGTTCATCCCGAACCCGGTCCCGCCGCCGCCTTCTTCGCCCGATTCCGCGATGAAGATGATGTCCCGGTCGAGTGCCAGGCCGCTGCGCTTGAACAGCAGGATGGTCATCAGCGAACCGAGCACCAGCGGTTTGTCGTCGAGAGTGCCGCGGCCCCAGATGAAACCATCGACAATCGATGCGCCAAACGGATTCTGAGTCCATCGGTCGCGCTGGACGGGAACCACGTCGGTGTGGCCCATCACGATGACCGGCTTCTTGCTTCCGTTGCCTTTCAATCTCGCGATCACGCTGAGGCGCTGCTGATTCGTCCCGACGAGCTTGGTCGGAATGCCTTCGCGCTCGAGGATCGCTTGCAGATACTTGGCCTCCATGGTTTCGTTTCCGGGCGGATTGCTGGTGTCCTGGCGAATGATGTCGGTGAAGTAGCGCAGAGTTTCAGAGTTGACGGCATTCCAGTCGATCGGCTTGTTTTGCGCGTGGATCGACGACGCCACAAGGGCTGAAAGAATGAGCCAGGAGCGAAGCATATCCTCGCAATTATCTCAGCTTTCGAAACCACACACGTGCTATGGGACGACGCGGAACAGCGCCTGCATTCCGCCCTCGTAATGCTCGTTCACGTGGCAATGGAACAGCCACGTCCCGGGATTATCCGGGACCATGTCGGCAACGGTCATTGCCATCGGCGTGAGCGGGACGGTATCGGTCCGCATGCCGTTCAACAGCGCGGTCGCGCCATGCCAGTGCGCGCCGTGGACGTCCTCCTCATTGCTGCTCGACATCAGATACCAGCGAACCCGCTCGCCTTTCTTCATGGTCAATAGCGGCAGATTGCCGTCGATGAATCCGTTGATGCTGTACATCAGGTAACTATTCCGGAAGGCCGGGTCCGTGGATCTCAAGTTCCGTCCCGGCGGACGATTTGCGACGTTGGCCTCATAATAGGCACTCGAGGTCTCGTCAAAAATGGCAAAGGCGGCGACGAATTCACGATCGACATCCTTCGGACGGCCATCGGACCCGGCCGATCCACGGCGGGAGATGATGATCGGCCCGAGCAGTCCGGTATTCATGTCGCGCGATTCGACGAAATGCGAGTGGTACATCCATAGGATAGAGCTCGGGTCCGCGGGTCCCGGGCCGGCGCGCTCGGGGACGGTCCAGGTGTAGGTGTACGTTTTCCCGGGGCCGACCAGGTCGTCCGCTTTTTCGGCAGGTGAGGTGCCGTCCGAATAAAGTGCGCCTTCCGATTTCTTGTCGTACTCGAGCCCGTGAGGATGCATGCTGTAGGGCACGCCGGCATTGTTCCGGAAAACAACCTTGATCGTGTCGCCGACTTCGGCGCGAATCAGCGGTCCCAGGATGCCCAGGTGTTCCCATTCCGGCGCGCGGGCTTTAAGGGTTTTGAAGCGCGCGTCGGTGTATTCGCGATAAATCGCCTTCAGGAAAACAGTGGAACGCTGGCCTTCAGCCGATTCGTTTTCGACGGCAGGCGCTCCAATGAGATTGCGGCCCCGGGGAGCATAGTCCCATTTCACCTCGTCCGCCGCGATGAAATATGTCCGAGTTTTAGCTGGCTTCTTTGCGGCGGGCGCGGGCTGATGCGCCATTTGGGCGGAAACGCTGAACGCGAAAACAGCGAGCAGCACAGCGCGCAAAATACATTTAGACCTCACCGCGAAGGCTTCTCGAGATTTCCGCTGTCATCGACCGCGCGGCTCATCACAATCGCGCCCGCCGCCGACGGCGCTTCCCAGCGGTATGTCCAGCGATCGGTACCTTCCGCCGGGTGCCAGGTTTTACCGCCATCGACGCTGACCTCGACTCCACCCACCACTCCCCCGCCCTTATCCGTCGCGGTTCCGGTGACTTCGAACGCGCCCGCTCCGGCGGCTCGTGGGCCGGCAGGATTGACATGCGAGGTCGGCGCGATTTTATCCGTGGACGCTGTAGCGCGTACCAGGCCGGGCTGAAGCGTGGTCGACTGGACGCCCATGTCGGCGAACAGATTCACGGTCGCCTGCTGCAGCGCGCGAATGGGCCCTTTGAGATCCACGCCGATGCGGATATCGCCCGAGTCTGCGCGCTCCGGAGGAATTCCAGTTTCCGAATCATGATTCGGATCGAGGCCCCACGCCCACTGCACCGTTCCGGCGCTGAATACCAGAGCTCCGCTTGGAGCGCGGAACAGAGTCAGGTGATGCGTCGCGGTTCCGGCCGCATAAACCGTGCCGTAGTCCTGAATGTAGGGAACGTTGTTGACGGTGGTGCTCGACATGCGGATCAGGCCCGGCGGGCGAAAGCCATTGTCGAGATCCTCGTTCCATTCGTGGCCGAGAATTCCATTGGCGAAAACCGCCTGCTGGCCGGGCTGGAGCGCCGCGACCTCGGTGTTCCGCCAGAAACGCAGCTTGGCGTATTCGGCAGGAACCACCAGCGGATCGTTGCGCCACGCGTTCACCGTGAAGATGGTGCCCTTGAGCGCGTTTTCCGGCTTGGGCCCTTCGGGATTAAACGGACGCGCGTCGCGCCAGGTTCCGGTCCAGACGTCTTTCATGGGATCGATCTTGGCGTTGGCGTGCGTTTCCTTATACGTGACCAGAGTCCGGTAGGGTGCGTGCGAAGGATCCGTGCTCGGCTCCCAGCGAATTTTCCAGAAAACATCGTTGCCGCTGAAGAACGCCAGATGAACGCCCGCGTCGCGCGCGGCTTGGACGTTCGCGCGCTGCTTTGCGGACCAATACTCATCATGTCCCACCGACATGAAAACCTTGTGATTGCGGATCAACTCGCCGCGCCGGTCGGTATCGACGCCGGTCGAATAGGTGACGTCGTAGCCGTTCGATTCGAGCCACCGGACCATCGGGTATTCGGCGTTGAAGACCAGATTCACCGCGCGGTAATCGCGCGTGGCGTAGGGACGATTCAGGCTCACCTTGTAGGCCCGTTCCATAGGGTGCGCGGCATCGAAGCTCCCATACGTGCTGGTGACGCCTTCGCGATTGTAAGCTTCCCATGTGGTGTCGGAGGTCTGGAACAGCAGATCGGCGTGGCTCGAATCATCGCGGACAATAAAATAAATGTGACTCGCGCGCGGCTCCTGCAACGCGTTCGCAAGCTTTCCGAGCCCCAATGCGCCGTAGGCGTGCGGAGCCGGTTCCGGCCGCTCCAAACCTCGCGTGCGGCCGTTATCAGGGAGCCAACTCGCCGGATCTTCAGGTTCCTCGCGAACCATGCGCGCGATGTAGATGCCGGAAATCGCATCCCGGGGCACGTTCCACGACGCGGAGACGCTCCAGTTCCCGCAATCGTACAGGCGCACCGAGTTGTCGATCAGGCAATCCGGTTGCTTTTGAGGAAGTGGAACCGAGGGCTCGACCGTGGCGACCTTCCTCGCGCCGGTCCCGCCGTAGTAACCCAGACGGTAAATGTCGATTCGATACTTCGACGAATCGGTCCGAATCTTGAAAGAGACCGTCTCGCCGAGGTTGACGCTGATATCGGTTGCAAAGCCCTGGATCTTCCGGTCGCCGGAGCCGTTGATGTCCCACTCGGTCGAAGGATTCCCTTCCTTGCAATTCTCGGCGACGATCGCATTCGCAGGTTTGGCGCATGCGGATGCGTGAGAACTCTGCGCCATCAGTGGCGTCAGAAATAGAAAACACCAAACGGCTCGAACTCGAATCGGACTTTGACGGACCATCAGCACTCTCCGTTTTCGAAGTCGACTTCGGGTGAGACGGCTCAAGGTCAGGCCATTACCTCGAGAAACGCGGCTTGGAATTTCTTCATTTCCTCTTGCGACCCGACGCCCACCCGCACATGCGTTGGATAGATCGGGAACATGCGCTGGCAAATGTAGACCTTCTTCCTGGCGAGCGCTTGAATTACGTCCATCCCGGGCCGCTTCACATCGATCATGAAGTTGTTACACTGCGCACCTTTGATGTAGGTGAACTTCTTGCTCTCGAGAAATTCCAGAGTACTTTCCCGCGCCTCCGTGTTCGCGGTCCGTCGAGCCGCCACAAAACCCTTGGTCTTGAGGCTGGCCGTAGCGGCCGCAATGGCCGTGATCGGAAACAACGATTGAGATCCGATCCAGGGCCGCATTTTCTGAAGCAGGTCGGGCCGGCCCAGCGCGAGACCCACGCGAAGACCCGCCATCCCGTATATTTTCGAAAATGTCCGCAGAACGATGATGTCTTTGTCGGCCGCGACCAGATCGATGGCGGGGGAACGTTCCATCGCAAACTGAATGTAAGCTTCGTCCAGAAGAAGAACGGCGCCTTTGGGCTTGTTGGCCAGCAGGTAATCGATATCCTCTTTGGAGGTCACGGTTCCGGTGGGATTATTGGGGCTGCAAATATAGAACAGGCCGGCGCTCGAATCCGCCTGCACCATGGCTCTTACGTCGTGCGCATAATCCGAGGTGCGCAGCGGAATCCGGTGCACCTTCACGCCCATCATCTCAGCGGTCCGTCCCGCGGTTTCGTAGACCGGATCGGCGGTCACCAGGCTGTGTGCCGGCGAGGTAAATGCGATTGCCGCGGCGCGCAACGGATCGGTCGATCCAATCCCGATGCTTATATAATTTGGCTTCAACCCTTCGGATTCCGCCGCGGCTTGGATCAGCTCCTGCTGCTCGCTGTGGGGCCGATAGCGGTTGCCGAATCTCGCGATCGCAGCCACGGCCTGGACGGCATCCGGACATGGTCCTTCCGGGTATTCGTTCAAGTCGATGCGGACGGCGTCGGGAGGCATCGCCTTTGGCCGCGTTCCCGCGGAGGTTTGGGCGAACGAGGCCTCGGTAAACAGCGGTAATGCGCCGGCGGCCATCATGCTTGCGACGCGAGCCAGGTGGCGGCGCGTAAGTCCTCGCTCGAACGCATTGGTTTGAGCGGCTTGGGGGATTCGATTCGACATGCTCAGGTTCCTTTCCGCGCGGGCGATTGCGAAATTCGTATCGACCCAGAACATGTAGCACATCATAAAGAGGTTGTCAATGAAACAGCGACATCTCCCTGAGACGCGATTGACACGTGTTCGCTGCCCATGTAAAATTGGGTTACCTTCCCCGGTCTTCAATGGAGAATTACGGTAACCATGATGCCGGACTTCGACGCCTACGAGTTCCTGCGCCGTTATGATATCGGTGAGCTGGATTCGGATCTGGCTCAAGAAATCGAGAATCTTTCGGCAGAGCAAATGGAAGAGCTTGCGTTGGTACTCGCCGGCAAACTGAGGAGCAAAGCAGTCGGCGCGAGTTAACGCGCGAAAACTTTCCTCTCGAAGCGTGTCATAATTTCGTGATGGCACGCCTCACCGCATTTTCGTTTTTCGTCCTGTCCTTCGCCTTGGCCGCGCGTGCCGCCGGACCTGTCGAATACCAGCTGGCCTTTGAGCGCCCCAACACGCACCTGATGGACGTCACCATGCGCATCTCCGATCTTGATGGCAGATCGGCAGACGTCGCGATTCCCGTCTGGTCGCCCGGCGCATACAGTGTTCGAAATTACGCGGCCAACGTGCAAGGCTTCGCCGCCGCGAATGACTCCGGCGCACAGCTCGCCTGGCGCAAAACCGATGCGCAGACCTGGCGCATCGAGCTGAACGGCGCACGGTCGGCTGTGGTTCGCTACAAAGTTTACAACGCGGCATACAATGACTCGCACGTCTCCTTCACCGGACCCTCGGTATGGATGTATCTCACTAACGGGAAGGACCGTCCGGCGACGCTCTCCATCGACCGCTCGAATCTGCCCGCGGACTGGAAGATCGCCACGGGAATGAGAAAAACCGGCCCCACTTCGTTCGCGGCCGATGACTATGACTGGTTCGCCGATTACCCCATCGAAATCTCCAATTACGGCGAACAGGTTTTTGACGCGCTGGGAACGCGGTATCACATCATCGTCGATCCTCCGGATGAGCGCGATTTCGCGAAATTTGCCGCGGATTTGAAAAAGGTGGTGGAGGCAGCGGTCGAAATTCTCGCGCCCGCCGTGGGAGGGGATCGCGCGGCTCCCTTCTCGGAATATTACTTTCTGATTCACATCCGCTCCGGCGGCGGCGTCGCGGGCGGCGTCGAGCATCTCAACTCCACCATGATCTCCATGAACAGCGGCTGGAGCGAGCGCGGCCCCTCGACCTCTCAATACCTGACCGATATTTACACCGTGAAGCTGTTCGTCGCCGCGCACGAATTTTTTCACGCCTGGAACGTCAAACGCCTGCGCCCGCGCGAGCTGGGGCCGTTCGATTACACGCAGATGGTGCATACCCCGTCGCTGTGGATTTCCGAAGGATTGACCAGCTACTATGCGACGCGCATTCTGTTGCGCGCGGGCTTTCTGACGCCGCAGCAGTATCTGGATTATCTCGGCCGGCTGTGGAGCGGACTGGAAGACAAACCGGGCCGCAAGGAGCGCTCCGTCGCGGATACGAGCTGGGACACGTGGTTCGGAGGAGGAGGAGGGGGCGGCGGCGGCGGAAACGGCGGGGGCAACAATCTCATCAATACGAACTACTCTTATTACGACGGCGGAGAAACTCTGGGCAGCCTGCTCGACATGGAGATTCGCCACGACACCCAGAATCGAAAATCGCTGGACGATTGGATGCGCCTGATGTATTCGCGCTACGCGCTCCCCAAGCCGGGATTCACGCCGGAGGAAGCGGTGCGCGCGGCTTCGGAGACCGCGGGCACGGATATGAGCGAATTTTTCCGGCGCTACGTGAACGGTAAGGACCCGTTCCCGTATGAGCGCGATTTCGCCTATGGCGGAATCGAGGTAGAAACCGTCGCGCGCAAGCAGGCATGGCTGGGAGCGGCGCTGCAATCGAGCAATGGCGGCGCCGGCGTTTCCAATATTCTTCCCGGAAGTCCCGCCGAGTCCGCCGGACTCGACCGTGGCGACACCATCCTTGCGCTCGACGGCAAGATGATCGACCGCGCGGCGCTCGAAAAAGCCATCGCCGCGAGCCATCCCGGCGACGCGGTCGCGCTGACCGTGAACCATCTGGGCCACGTAAAAGAAGAGCGCGTGACGCTGGGACAAAGTCCGTATCTCGACTATAAGCTCAAACCGATGGATGCGCCGGATGAGTCACAGCGCGCCATTTATCGCAATTATCTTGGCTTACGTTGAATTTTAGTTTAGCCGCGCTTGCGGAAAATTGGTGATTTAAGAGGAGCGTTTCGCGCGCCGGCGAATTCCAAGGGCTGCAATTCCGATTCCAGTCAGCAGAAATGCCGCCGGTTCCGGCGTGCCGATGGCGCCCCCGAGGGTGATGTCGTCCATCGCGAGAAAGCTGCCGCCGAATTGGAGGTAAGCGATATTCGCCGAGGTGCTGGTGATTCCCCGGAACGCTCCGGCGTTGTCAGCGCCTCCAGTATCGATAGGCGCATCCGTGAATAAGTCGTAGGAGTAGAGCACGGTTGTTCCATCCTCGGCAAGTGCGGTAATGGTTGGATCACTCGGGCCCACAAGATCGCCGTCAATCACCGCATAATCCATGAACCCGCCGACGGAGGAATACAGTCCGCCTAAATTGATCGTCAGCAGAGTACTCCCGCTGTTATCGCCCACCAGGCCGAGCCCGTTCCAAGTCCCATTATCGTTGAAGCCGAAGCTATCGCTGTAGGGAAAACAGGAAGCGCCGTTTGCAGTGATCGAAAATCCCGCGTCGGTTGCGGTACCCGCGCCGCCACAGGTCCCGCCCGTATCGAATGGGGTTGTGGTACCCCCGACTGGCGCAGTCGTGATCAAGCCGCCATATACCGAACCTACACAAAACAAAGCGGCGAGTGCTTGGAATTTCACGTCACACCTCCGATTGTTGCCATATTGTACTTGGAACGAAAAGGTCTCGTCAATGGTACTCCCGCGAAGGTCTCCCTTGACGGCGCACCGGCGCCAACGGATCTCAGTCCCCTTCCGGCACCCTTCCATGCATCAGATACTCCATCAGGCGCTTGTTCGCTTCGGCGGCTTGGCGATTCAACTTACGCACTTCCGCTCCGGCTTGTTGAATGCGCAGATTGCCGTCGCCGTCAGGAGTTCCACTCGGCGTCTCCGCCAGGATCTGATTGAATCGATCGCGCGCAGCCTTGAGCCGCTTGAGCGCTTCGCTTTCCAGGCGCTGGAGTCGCGCGAATGCGTCGGGGTCATCCATGTCTAGGGAAGATGCCATAAAAGGCGAAAAACGTTCGGGTAATTTCGCCACTGGTTCCGCGTAGGACGGAATGCCACGTAATGATATCATGCTGACATCAATCTAAAAGCCGCAGAGGCTCATTCGGCGGCGCCAATGTCCAGCATCGATCTCGCCTATCTCGAAAAGATCACAGTCGAAACCGAACTCGCCATCAAACGGCTTGAGCGGATGATCGAATTTCTCCGCATCGTCTACCAGGAAGAGGCGGCAGCACTCAACGAGAATCAGCCGGACGAGCCGAAACTATTCATCCGCTGACGATTCAACGTGAGCCAGGTTGATTCCGTACTCGGCCGCCCACGCCCGCAGGTCTTCTCGCGACGCACCGACAAGCCGGCCGCCGGTGAACCGCTCGTCCTCGGTAACCTCGCGCCAGCCCGGGCTCGGAATCGCCAGCGACTCGGCCGCTTCCTCCGGCTCGAACTCGGCTTCCGCCAAAACCAGACCGTTCAGATCCCCTTCGAACACATCGATGCCGAACGGCGGCAGGCTGGTCCGGATCTTAGTGAGCGTTCTCGCCGGCAGGACCGCGAACACGCGGAACTCATCTTCGTGGAGATACATGGTGGTGATGAATCCGCGTTGAGCGCGGGAACCTCGCGCGGGAATCTTCTGGGTGAGCTTGTACTCGGAATGGCCGTATGTATCGCGCAGCTCCCGCAGACGCAGGCGCGTGCCGTCGATGTAGCGGTCGTGGATGCGTCGTGCTCGGGCAACGTCGAGCCCGCGCGGTAAGCGATCAACCAGGAACCGCCGCTCGCGCTCGATCCTCGCGTATTTCAAGCTGGCTGGCACATTTCCATTTTGCCGTCGCGCGCGCGCCGCCGCCTCGCGTAATCGAGCGGCTTAAGTATCGGGGTTCCCACACGAACGCCAGCCGTCAGGCCCCGCCCCCGGCCATTTTCCGCAGCCGATCATTTGCGAAATACTGAGCCTGCCCTTCTTCGATCGCCTTCAGAACCAGGCCGGCAACAAATTCGGGCGTGTCGCCGGCGGCGTAATTGGAGGATGGTCCGCCGCCCGCCGGATTCCCCATCCGGTTCTTGCCGAAATTCGTCGCGGTGATAAAGGGGTAGATTTCGCTGACGACGATGCGGTCCTTTTCCAGTTCGGCGCGCGCCGTGAGGCTGAATCCCAGCAGTGCACGCTTCGAAGAGGAGTAAACGCTGTATTGGGGAACACTCATGAACGCCGTACCCGAATTTATGTTCACAATGCTGCCGCCGCCCTGCGCCCGCATCACCGGAATCACAGCCTGCATTGCGACAATCGGCCCCAGCACATTGAGGTGGAAGATTTCGTCGAAAAGCGCGGGATCGATCTCCTCGACGGAGGCAGCGTAGCCGCGCCCCGCATTGTTGATCAGCCCGTCGATACGGCCATAATGCCGATGCACGGCGCCCACGGCTTCCCGCACTCGATCAAACTGCGTCATGTCCGCCCTCATTGGCAAACTGCCCGGCAGCTTCCGCGCCAATTCTTCGAGCGCATCCGTGCTGCGAGCGAGCAGGGCGACCTTCGCGCCGCGCTCCGCCAGAGCGATGGCCGTCGCGAGCCCGATTCCCGACGAAGCGCCCGTGACAATGAATACGCGATCTTTGATTTGCATCGTTCAAATCTTCCCTAACTAAAAGCTTAACCGCGCCGCAGATGCGACACCTGCGTGAGTCTCGAAATGGCGCATCTGTATCGCACCCGCAGAGGACACGCTATTCTATGATCTGATTCCGATGACGGGTAAGGTGATTGCGCATTTCGAGATCACGGAAGAGTTGGGACGCGGCGGCATGGGATCGGTGTATAAGGCGCGGGACCAGCACCTCGATCGCGACGTCGCGCTGAAAGTTCTGTTGCCCGAAACGGTGAACGATCCGGACCGGCGGCGCAGGTTCGTGCAGGAGGCCAAGGCGGCCTCGGCGCTGAATCACCCCAATATCGTGCACGTATACGACATCGATGAAGCCGATGGCGCGCTGTTCATTGCGATGGAGTATGTCGCCGGACGAACGCTGGACAAGATAATTCCACCGCGCGGGCTGGCGATCGGCGACGCGCTGAAGTACGCGGCCGAAATCGCGGACGCGCTCGCAGCGGCGCACGCGGCGGGCATCGTGCATCGCGACCTGAAGCCGTCGAATGTGATGGTGACCGAGCGGGGCTCGATCAAGCTGCTCGATTTCGGCTTGGCGAAGTTGATGGAGCGCGGCGGCGGGTCAGGCGAAGCGGACGCGACCGAGACGATCGGCGAGGTGGAACAGACCGCCGCTGGAATCATCGTCGGCACCGCGGCGTTCATGTCGCCGGAGCAGGCCGAAGGCAAAGCGCTCGACCAGCGCAGCGACATTTTTTCCTTCGGCGCCGTCCTGTACCAGATGATCACGGGACAGCGCGCGTTTCAGGGTGCGACGCGAGTGTCCACGCTGACCGCGGTGCTGCGTGACGAGCCGCCGCCGGCCGCGCAGATTCGCGAGGACACGCCGCCCGAGCTCGGCCGCGTGATCGCGCGCTGCCTGCGCAAGGATCCCGCGCGGCGCTTCCAGCACATGGCCGATCTGCGCGTGGCGCTCGAGGAGCTGCGCGAAGAATCGGCATCGGGCCAGGCGCTGCCGGTTGCGGTAAAGCCGCCGAAAGTGACACGGCGGGCGTGGATCGGAGGCGCCATCGTCATCCTGGCGGCAGGCCTCGCGGCGGCGTGGCGATTCGGGATCGTGCCGCTGGGGCGCGCGCCTTCGGGCGCTGTCGAAGCGAAGCAAGTGACCATCTCGCCGGGACTGTCGATGGGTTCGGCGCTGAGTCCGGATGGCAAGATGATGGCATTCAGCTCCGACCGGTCGGGAAGGTTCGAGGTGTACGTGCGGCCGAGCGCGCCGCAGGGCGCGGAACGTCAGCTCACCAACGACGGCGAGCAGAATATCGAGCCGAGCTGGTCGCCGGACGGAAAGACGATCGTGTATCATTCGGTGGCGCGGCAGGGGATCTGGACGATTCCCGCCTCCGGTGGAGGCGCGCCGCAACGGCTGGCTCCTTTCGGATCGTACCCGGTGTGGTCGCCGGACGGCAAGACCGTGGCGTTCCGATCGACGGCTCCCACCGATCTGGCATGGTTCGACAGGGGCGTGGGAGGGGATTCCACCATCTTTCTGGTGGATGCCGACGGGTCGCATCTGCGCCAGGCGACGACGGCGAATAACCCTGCCGGCAGGCACGCGGATCCAAGCTGGAGCGCCGACGGCAAGCGGGGGATCTTCACATCGCTGGGACTGATGGGTGCGATCGCGAGCAACAACACGCTTTGGACGATGGATGTGACTTCGGGCGAGACCAGAAAGATCGCGACGGGGAACCTGGTGAATCAGACCAGTCCAGTGCTGAGTTCCGACGGTGACACCGTATATTTTTCGGCGATGGACGAGCAGGGTTTCGGAATCTTCGCGGTCTCCGCTTCACGCAGTGAGCCGGCGCGCCTGATTTACCGGACGGGAAAGCAGATTCCCTCCGCGCTGGCGTTGTCGCATGATAGCGCGCGGCTGTTCTTCACGCTCACCAGGGCGCTCAGCCAGATCTGGGAAACGGGCGCGGGCGACAGTCCAGCCAAAGCGCTGTATCAGGATGACGTGATGCGCGCCAAGCTCCCGGTGTGGTCACCGGACCGCAAGCACCTGGCCTATGTCGTGCAGCCGGGGAATTCGCGGCAGGACCTGTGGGTGATGGACGCGGACGGGTCCAACGCCAAGCCGGTGGTGACGGACCAGGGATTCGCCAACGGTCCGGGCTGGACCGCGGATAGCAAGGCGATCTGGTATACATTTGTTTCGCAGGGCGCTTTTCAGATGCGCGAATTCGTGCCGTCCGACGGGTCCACACAAGTGCTGCTCGAAGCCAAGCGGTATTACACGCGCGCTCACCTGACGCCGGACATGCGCGATGTGGTTTACGATGGCGGCCGTCCACTGAATATCTGGACCATGCCGCTCAATGGAGGGACGGCGCGCCAGCTCACCTTCGATCGCGAAGGCGCGTCGTTTCCGGTCGTATCGCCGGATGGGGAATGGATCGTGTATGAGAACACCCGCGGCGATTCGACCTCGATCGAGATCATGGATCGCAATGGCGGCCATCAGCAGACGCTGCTCGATCAGCCGGGGCCGCATTATCCGTATTCATTCGCCTCGGACAGCCGGCGGATCTCGTACACAGCGTGCCCGGAAGGCGTGTGGAATGTGTATTCGATCGACCGCGTGACGAAAGAGACGAAGCAGATCACGCATTACACCGCGTTCGGATCGGTGGTGCGCGCGCCCGCGTGGCGGCCGGGAACCGAGCAGATGGCGTTCGAACTGACCGAGATCAAGGGAAACGTGTATTCGCTCGACCTGCACGGCGTGGCCAAGTGAATCGCGCAGTCTTTCAGATGCCGTAGTTCTTCCCGACCACCGTCGATTCGCCAAACGCGAACGACCATCCGCGCATCATCCAGTCTGCTCGCGGGCGCACAGTAAGGCCGGGAAGCTGCGGCAGGCCGCTCGATTCGTCCAGCACGCGCAGGTTCAGCCGATGGCCGGCGCGCAGCATGAAAGTCATCTCAACGCCGTCCGCGGGAAACGCCTCGTAACGAATGAAGAACGATTCGCGCGGACGCTGCGGGTCGAACTTCCATGGAACGCGATCGATTTCCCCGCCGAGAACCGGCGCGTCGGACGAAACTAGAAAATTCACGACGCGCGCCTGCCGCGGCGATCCGATTTTTACCGTAACCACCCGCAGCGTGCCGACGGTTTGATCCGTCAAAATACTCAGCACCGGCGCGGGCAAGCTCAATGCGGGCGCATCGTTTTCAAAAATCGTTTGAGAGCCGGGAGGCAGGAACGCGGAGTTTCGCTCGCGCCGCGGATGCGCGCCCAGGAATTGCGACGTCCATTCGTCCTCGACCGCGTCGCTGCTCGCCCACATGGCCTTTCCGTTGTCGCTGTTGAGCGCGTAAAACACGCTGTTCTGGCGCGGATGCGCCGGATCGAAGCGTGAAGTGAGGATTCCGCCGGCCAGGCAAATCAGGCCGGCCGCCGCGGCACACCACGGCAGCCATCGCGACCCGGCGAGCATGGCCAGCGGCATCGCCACCAGGCCGAGCAGAAAAATCGTAACCACTCCCACCGGGATATCCGCGTGGATTCCGAGCGCGGTGTAAAACTGCGGAATCAGCGCGACGATCAGGATGATTGGAACCGCGCTCGATATCAAAATCGCGGTGACCGATTTGAGCGATGGCCCGAAAATCGCGAAGATCGCCAGAGCAGCGCTTGCAAAGAGCAGCGGCCAGACGAGAAGATAACTCGCGCCCGGCGCGGCTTTGGAAAGTCCGATCGCGGCGGCCGAGGTCCACACCAGCGCGGCGGCGGCAAATCCGGCAAAATCGCCGCGGCGCGCTCTCCAGCCGATCACGCCGGATGCGAGCGCAAAAGCTACGGCCTCGAACGCGGCGATGTACCAATCGTGATTGTAGACATCGCCCTGAAGAAACGTGGTGTAAGCGGGCCGGATTCGCGTAACCAGATACCACAGGGCCGCGGGAATCAGTGCGGCGAACACGGCGGCTACCGGAAAAACAGCCAGAGCGAGGGCGAATGCGCGCAGCGAAAGAATTCGGGAACGAAAGGCGAGCACAATCGCGCCAACCGCGGCGGCGATCGCGAGGCCCGCCAAAGGCCACACCCACGCGACGGGATACACAATAAGCCCGATCACCGGGACGGTGAAATACGTCACGTTGGGCGCGCGAACATGCAGCAAATCGGCGCTTCCGAAATGACGCGCCAGCGCGAGCGCGTAATCCCCCTGCTGCTCGACGCTCGGCGGGTCGAGATGCGCGGGATCATCGTAAGGCGAGTGATAGAAAAGATAATTTTCGATGAACGCAAAGTTGAGTCCGGCGTCTCCGCTGCGCTTGAAAACGGTGAGGTCGGTGTCATTAGGCAGAAATTTGTAAATTTCGTAGGTGAGCGAGCTCGCGTTGGGCCGCGGCGCGGCTTTGGCGAATTCGCGCACCAGCCTTCCGTTTTCATCGCTGGTTTCAAACATCACCGGAACGCCGCGCGTGCCGCGCGCTTCGAAATTCAACACCACGCCGGCGTCCGCGCGCCAGGGACTTCCCGCGACGAAAGCTTCGGCGCCGAGCAGGTCGGCTTCCTCGCCATCGGTGAACAGCGCGATGACGTCATTCTTCAGCGGCGGCCCGTTTTTGAGCGCGCGGAGGGTTTCAAGCAGCACGCCCACGCCGTGGCCGTCGTCAGCGGCTCCAGGACCGTTGGCCACGGAATCAAAATGCGCGGCCAGCATCACGGCCCGCGTGTTGGCGGTTCCCTCGATCCGCGCCATGATGTTGGTGACGCGAGCGGCGTACAGATTGCCTCGATTGACGCGCAGCCCGGTCCCGGTCTGCTCCACGGGCGTCAATCCGAGCTCGCGGATCTGGCCGCCGATATACTCACGCACGGCCCGGTTCGCTTCAGATCCCACCGGATGCGGCTCCCGCGCGATGGCGGAGACGTGGCGCAACGCGCGTTCCGATGAAAACGTATCGGCCGGCGCGGAAGCCGGGGACGGCGCGGGCAAGCTCGGGTTTCGATACGCCAGCACGCTGAATCCGGCGAGAATCACGGCAATCACGAAGCGATTGCGCGCTCGTGGAGGCGCGATCAGCGTGGACGGCGGCACTTTTGCATCCTACCTCAGCCGATCGCGCAGGCGCAGGCTCGCATACATCGGGCGTCGAGTGAGCCGCACGGATTTGAACAGAACCGCCGTTTGATGTTAGGCTCCGGTAATGCAAGCCGAACAGATTGTTGCTTTGCTGATGGAGGAGCGCGATCGCCTGTCACGCGCGATTGATGCTCTACTAGGACCTGCGAACAGCCGTGGCAAAACGCCTGCGACCGCAAGGGCCAAGAAATCGCCGCCGAAGCGGAGGCTAAGCGCAGCCGGCCGGAAGGCGATCGCGAAAGCCGCGAAACGTCGCTGGGCTGCGGTCAAGGCCGGCAAAGCCCAAACTGCCTCCGCCAAGGCAAGTAAGTAGGTTTCCTCAGGAGCCAGAGTGTTTGCAGTTTCCGCCGTGGACGTGTCGAGTGTCGTCGGACTGACGGCGATGGTGCTCCTCACTCTGAATATTCTGCTGGGACTTCTGGTCTCCACCAACTACAATCCGGCGAAGCAATGGCCGCGGCGAAAGCTCAGGTGGCCGCTCTTCAAAATCCACAACTGGACCGGCTATTCGGCGATGTGTGTGGCCGTGCTGCACCCGGCCATTCTGCTGCTGTCGAGCAGCGCCCATTTTCGCGTCGCGGACGTCTTGTTTCCTTTACGATCGCCAGGGCAGAGATTGTATAACGAGCTCGGCGCGGTCACGTTCTACCTGTTCGCCACAGTGGTCGTGACTTCGTACTTCCGGCGGAACCTGGGACATCGTAGCTGGAAAAAACTCCACTACATAGCCTATGGAGCAGCCGCCAGCATGTTCATCCACGGTACGCTCATCGACCCGGATTTGAAAAATCAACCCACCGACTTTCTGGATGGCGAGAAGGTGCTGGTCGAAGCGTGTTTTTGCATCGTGGCTGCCGGCATCATCTGGCGGATCCGGCGCGGCAGCGAGAAGCAGCGATACAGAGCTCGAAAGAAACTAACTCGCACAGCCGCATAAAACTCGCTTGGAGTTTATTCGTACCGCAGTGCGATCGCCGGATCGATTCTGAACGCACGCCGCGCCGGCAAGTAGCTGGCGAGCAATGCCGTGACTACCAGAAGCAGCGCAACCGCGCTCATCACGAGTCCATCCGTCGGCTTGACGTTGTAGAGCATCGACGTGATCACCCGAGTGACGCCGAACGCCGCTGCCAATCCCAAGATCACTCCCGCGACCGCCAGAGCCATGGCCTGGCGCAAAACCATATTCCGCAGCTTCGGCGAGTCCGCTCCCAGCGCCAGCCGGATCCCGAACTCGGTCGTCCTCTGTTCCACCGAGTAAGCGATCAGGCCATACAAGCCGATGGCAGCCAGCAGGCCGGCGATCGCAGCGAAGATGCCGAGCAAAACGGTATTGAATCGATTCCGCGCCGTCGATTGCGAAACCACCTGCTCCATCGTGCGGATTCGCGCCACCGGCATGTCGGCGGCGTCGCGAAAAATCTGCTGCACCGGTAATGCCAGGGAGAACGGAGGAACTTTCGTCCGCACCACCCAATTCATCGGCGCGAAGCGATTATTCAGAGCCATCACTCCGTCAGGGACCTGGGCAATCGGAACAATCATTTCCGGCTCCGGATCGAAGTTGAGTCCGGAGTCGCGCGCGTCAGCGAAGACGCCGATGATTTCTTTGGGCGGTTGCAGAAAAATTGCGCTGCCGCCCCGGATGGAGAGCCGCTGTCCGATCGGATCCTGATTCGGCCAGTACTTCCGCGCGAACGATTCGTTGATCATGATCACGCCCGGACTCGCGCCATTGTCCCGCTGGTTGAACGCGCGCCCGTGAACCATCGGGATCTTGAAAATATCGAAGTATTTAAAATCCACATACCCCCATTTGGCGCCGCCGTGGACCGGCGCATCGCCAAGCGGACGGCCTTCTATGATGAAGCCGAGCCCGAAGCCGCCTTCGAGCGGAAGACAGCAGGTCGCCGCGGCTGCTTCGACGCCGGGCAGTGCCTCGATCCTCTCGCGCGCTTCCCGGACCAGATCAGCGATCGCGCCTGTCTTGTCGTAATTGTTACCGGTCAGCGAGGTTTCCATGGTCAGAACATCATGAGAATCGAAACCGGGTGCGACATGACTCAACGCCGCAAACGTCCGGATCAGCAGCCCGGCGCCGACCAGCAGTACGGTCGCCAGAGCGATTTCGGTGACAACCAGGGCAGATTGCGGTTTGTTCTTCCTGGACCCGGAGCGCGATCCGCTCTCTTTGAGAGTCGAGTTCAGATCAGCTCGCGACGCGTGCAGCGCGGGAAATGTGCCGAACAGGATTCCGGTAACCACGGACAGTAGGAGCGTGAATGCAAGGACGCGCCAGTCGATGGTGACACCCGCGCCATCCGCGCCGATCCGGGGAAGATCCCCCGGATTCACCGCGAGTAAAGCTCGCACTCCGATCACGCCAAGCGCCAAGCCCAGAACTCCACCCGCGCTGGCGAGCACGACGCTTTCGGTCAGCAACTGACGAATCAGGCGCCATCGCCCCGCACCGATCGCCGCGCGAATCGCAATTTCGCGCGCGCGAACCGAGGCGCGAGCGAGTTGCAGATTGGCGATATTGGCGCATGCGATCAAAAGCACGAAAGCGACCGCCCCCAGCAGGACATACAGCGCCGTTCGGACGCCGCGCACCGTAATCTCTTCAAGCGGCGCGACGCCGAAGGTCATCTTCGGACCGAGAACGGCGGGGTACTTGCGGCGAAACGCTTCCCCGGTCGCGGCAAGCGCTGCGTTCGCCGCTCCAATGCCGACACCCGGTTTCAAGCGCGCGGCGACCGAGAAATAATGATCCTGCGCTTCACTATTCGGATCGGCCTGGAAGGGCAGGTACAGATCCGCGGCCGGATCAAACGCGAAATGGGGGCTGAGGACGCCCACTATCGTGTATGGATCGGTTCCCAAAGTGATCGGCTTGCCGACGATCTTGGGGTCAGCGCCGAATCGCCGGTGCCACAGACCGTTCGAAATGACCACCACATTCGGTCCGCGCGGCCGGTCCTCTTCCGCCGTGAATGCCCGGCCAACGATCACGGGAGCGCCAAACAGATGAAAGAAGTCATACGACACATGGATACCTGGCACCTGCTCAGGCCGGTCGCCGCCGCTGATGTTCACTCCCGGACCGCGGTTGTCGTATGCGGTGATGTCCTCGAGAACATCGGTGCGGGTTCTCCAGGCGTTGTATTTGGCGAGAGAAGCTGCGCGAAAACTCCCTTGCGGGGTCGTGTTCATCAACACAACGAGGCGATCCGGTTCCGGATAAGGCAAGGGCCGGAGCAGGACCGTATTCACCACCGAAAAGATAGCGGTGTTGGCTCCAATTCCGAGGGCCAGCGCAGCCAGCGCCGTGATGGTAAAGCCCGGGCTCGCGCGAAGAATTCGAACGGCGTGCTTCAGGTCGGCCCACGCGTTGTCGAGCATGACCTCTCCTGAACTTCAGACGTTGCGCGGCCACAAAACGTGTGGCCGGCCGGCGAGAAAATCCAGGTCGGCAGCAGTCCTGCCTCGAAAGGACGTAGCGGCTAGTTGGCAGCGACGTCTTATGCCGGCCGCACCTCGAACCGGTCGAGGTTCATCACCTTGTTCCAGGCAGCGACGAAGTCCTTCACGAACTTCTCCTTGGAGTCCGCACACGCATACACTTCCGCGAGCGCGCGCAGTTGAGAATGCGAACCGAAGATCAGATCGACCCGCGTGCCGGTCCACTTGGCCTGCTTCGTCTTGCGGTCGCGCGCCTGATAAACTCCGTCACCATTCATCGGCTGCCATTCGGTGCCCATATCCAGCAAATTGACGAAAAAGTCGTTGCTCAGCGTCCCCGGGCGCTTGGTGAAGACGCCGTGCGCCGATTTCCCGGCGTGTGCTCCCAGAACGCGCAGCCCGCCGACCAGAACCGTCATCTCCGGCGCCGTGAGCTTCAGCAATTGCGCCCGATCCACCAACAGCTCCTCAGCAGATAAGCGCGGATTGCCGCGGACGTAGTTGCGGAAGCCGTCCGCAGTGGGTTCGAGCGGTTCGAAGGATTCGACGTCGGTCTGTTCCTGCGACGCGTCCATGCGCCCCGGCGTGAACGGGACTTTCACGTTGTGCCCGCCGTCTTTTGCCGCCTTCTCGATCGCGGCACAGCCGCCGAGAACGATCATATCCGCCAGCGAGACTTTCTTTCCGCCAGAGAGAGACGCGTTGAACTCTTTCCGGATCGCCTCCAGCTTTTCGAGGACCTTGGCAAGCTGTGCCGGCTGGTTGACCTCCCAGTTCTTTTGCGGCGCCAGGCGAATGCGCGCTCCGTTCGCTCCCCCGCGCTTATCGGAACCGCGGAACGTTGCCGCCGAAGCCCACGCCGTCGAGACAAGCTCGGAAACAGACAAACCGGAGGCGAGAATCTTTGCCTTCAAAGCCGCGATGTCCTGTTCCGTGATCAACGGATGATTCACCGCGGGGATCGGGTCCTGCCACGCCAGATGTTCCTTCGGCACCAGCGGCCCGAGATAGCGAACAACCGGCCCCATGTCGCGATGCGTCAGCTTGAACCACGCTCGCGCAAACGCGTCCGCGAATTCGTCGGGATGCTCGTAGAAACGCCGCGAGATTTTTTCGTAAATCGGGTCGAAGCGCAACGAGAGGTCCGTGGTCAGCATGGAAGGCGCATGACGCTTGGAACGATCGTGCGCATCCGGTACCGTGCCATTGCCCGCGCCATTCTTCGGCGTCCACTGATGCGCGCCGGCCGGGCTCTTGGTCAGTTCCCAGTCGTAGCTGAACAGGTTTTTGAAGAAGTTGTTGCTCCACTTGGTCGGCGTCGTGGTCCAGGTGACTTCGAGGCCGCTGCCGATCGCGTCGCCGCCGATGCCCGTCTTGAACTTGCTTCTCCAGCCGAGGCCCTGCTCCTCGACTTCGCATGCTTCCGGCACCGGGCCGACCAGCGCCGCATCCCCTGCCCCGTGCGTTTTACCGAACGTGTGACCTCCCGCAATCAGCGCGACGGTTTCTTCGTCGTTCATCGCCATGCGGCGAAACGTTTCACGAATATCGCGCGCCGCCGCGAGCGGATCCGGCTTGCCATTCGGCCCTTCCGGATTCACGTAAATGAGTCCCATCTGCACCGCGGCGAGAGGATTCGCCAGGTCGCGGTCGCCGCTGTAGCGCTCGTCGCCCAGCCACTTGCCT
Organism: Bryobacteraceae bacterium; assembly: GCA_035501755.1. Taxonomy (GTDB): domain Bacteria; phylum Acidobacteriota; class Terriglobia; order Bryobacterales; family Bryobacteraceae; genus Palsa-187. The sequence goes on from DATJVN010000080.1 coordinate 29,993, forward strand.
TCGGGGCCCCAAAAAATGTCCTCTTCGGGCTCCCACGTGTCCACGCGTCCGCCGCCGAAACCGAAGGTTTTGAAGCCCATCGACTCCAGCGCGACATTTCCGGCGAGAACCATGAGGTCGGCCCAGGAGATTTTCCGTCCAGACTTCTGCTTGATGGGCCACAGCAGCCGGCGCGCCTTGTCGAGATTTACGTTGTCCGGCCAGCTATTCAGCGGCGCGAAGCGCTGTTGACCGGCGCCCGCGCCACCGCGGCCATCGCCGATGCGGTAGGTGCCCGCGGCGTGCCACGCCATGCGAATCAACAGCGGACCGTAGTGGCCAAAATCGGCCGGCCACCACTCTTGCGAATCCGTCATCAAAGCCGTAAGGTCCTTGATCACGGCATTCAGGTCGAGGGTCTTGAATTCTTCCGCGTAATTGAATTCCTTGCCCATGGGATTGGACAAGGACGAATGCTGATGCAGCACATGCAGGTTCAACTGGTTCGGCCACCAGTCTGCATTGGTCTGCGCTCTATGAGCGCCGTGCGCTACCGGGCATTTGGCTTCGGTCTGTTCTTGAGTGCGGGGGCCGGCCCCCGCGGTGGTTGCTGCTTCTTTTTCCATATCCCCCATCTTCGCACCGCCGAAAGCAGAGGTAAAATATATCTTTCCTATAACTGCTATAGGATTTGCATCTTAGATTTCCGGAGGCCGGATGGAGGTTCACCAGCTTCGCTATTTCTGCGCAGTCGCCCGCCATGGCACGTTCACCCGCGCTTCCGAGGTAGAGCACGTTGCGCAGCCGTCTCTTTCGCAACAGGTGCTGAAGCTCGAAGCGGAGCTGGGCGCCCGCCTGTTCGACCGCCTCCCGCGCGCGGCCAGGCTGACCGTGTTTGGCAAAGCCTTCCTGCCGAAAGCGGAACGCATTCTTCGCGAGCTCGAAGAAGCCCGGACACAGGTTCGGGAGATGTCCGGAAACGAAAAGGGGGAGGTGGTCGTCGGCGTCATCCCCACGATCGCGGCCTATCTGCTTCCACGCCTGCTGAATGATTTCACGCTGCTCCATCCGCACATCGCGATCAAAATTGTGGAAGACA
>DATJVN010000081.1:0-7381 GCA_035501755.1 Bryobacteraceae bacterium
GCCGACGACAGCGACGACCTGATGTACCTCGGCTTTCGCGTCGCGGGTCCCGAAGAATTCCGGGCAATGCAACAGCAATTGTCGTCCGCCGGCATAAAATTCCGCGTCGGCTCCGAGGAAGAAGCGGGCGAGCGCCATGTCCTCGAAGTGATGAAGCTAAGCGACCCGGACGGCAATCCGATCGAAATCTTTCACGGCCCGCACATTCAGTTCAGCAAGCCGTTTCGTCCGGGGCGCGGGATGCACGGGAAATTCAAAACCGGTGACGGCGGGATAGGACATTGCATCATCCGCGAGCGAGACGTCCCGGCCGCGATCCGCTTTTACCAGGCGCTCGGAATGCGCGGCGGTGTCGAGTACAAGTTCCAGATGGGCAAGCATGTGGCCACCCCGGTCTTTATGCACTGCAACCAGCGCGATCATTCGGTGGCGTTTGGAATCGGCGGCGACAAAAAGCGCATCAACCACCTGATGATAGAAGTGGACAACCTCGACGACGTGGGCCTCACTTACGATCTGGTACGCAAACAAAAGCTGCCGATCAGGATCACTCCCGGCAAACACTCGAACGACCACATGTTCTCGTTTTACGTCGGCAATCCCTCTGGATGGATGTGGGAATATGGATGGGGCGCCAGGCCAGCAACGCATCAGTCGGAATACTACGCTGAGGACATGTACGGGCATGAGTTCGAGCCGGGCGCGTTCGATTGAATACCAATTCCGGCGAATATATAAAAAATCCCAGCATCCGCAGCTAGGGCGTAAATAGAGCCGCGGCAGGCCGAATCGGACCCCGGCGCGGAGGCACATCAACGCGCTCTCACCGGCCGCGCCCGGCTATCTGCCTCGCGCGTTGGCCGAAACAGCGGGGAATTGTTAAAGATTGTGACGCGGACGGACGCGACCGTCGGGCGCCGACCGTCTAGCGATGGAGGTTTGAACAGATGGCAGGAGATTGTTCCGAGGAAATCACCCACCTGGCGGGGACTGACCTCGCAATCATCAAGGGCGGCCAGGGAAAGCCCCTGCTCGTCCTGCACGAAGAGATGGGGCATCCGGGATGGCTGAACTGGCACGCGGCTCTGGCCCGGGAACGCACCGTTCTGATTCCGATTCAGCCCGGTTTCGGCAAGTCGCGTCGCGTCGAGGCGATCCGCAACGTCCACGAGCTGGGACTCTTCTACTCATGGATGCTGCGCGACATGAATCTGGCGCAGGTTGACGTGATCGGATTCTCGCTCGGCGGATGGGTTGCAGCCGAGATGGCGGCGGCCAACCCGCGGCAGTTCCGCAAGATGGTTCTGGTAGCGCCGCTCGGGATAAAGCCTCCAGAGGGCGAAATTTTCGACATCTTCGTGGTCACCCAACGCACACCGCTCAACCTGAGCGTTTACGATCCGGAGAACACTCCTGAGTTCGCCGGGCTGTATGGGGGTCAGCGGACTCCGGAGCAGTTCGAGGCTTTCGAGGATGCACGCACCGAAATCGCGCGCATCGCCTGGGAGCCGATTCTTCATAATCAGAGCCTGCCGCACTTTTTGCAGGGCGTAAGCGGTCTGCCGACGCAGATCGTCTGGGGCCGCGAGGATGCGCTGGTGCCGGTGAGCGCCGCGCAAGCCTACAAAGAGGCGCTTTGCAATACCGAGACCCGGCTCAAGATTTTCGATCATTGCGGCCATCGTCCGGAAATCGAAAAGTCGGCGGAGTTCATCGCTCTGATCAAGGATTTCCTCGCCTGATACGGGCTATAGCGTGAGCTGAAGGAGACGAGCCATGCATATAATGTATTTCACCGAACGTCCTTACCGCGAAGTTCCCGAGGACGAAGTAATAAAGAACCGCAGCTTCTTCGGAGTTCCCAACCGCTTTTTCGATCGCGAGGTCGGCGCGCGGCTGTATAACGAATATCTGGATGAAGCCGTGTATGCCGAAGAAATGGGTTTCGACGGCATCATGCTGAACGAGCATCACGGCACTCCGTTCTGCATGGGCGCGGTGATGAACGTCGAGGCCGCGATCCTCGCACGAATCACCAAAAAAGTACGTATCGTGCTACTGGGTAATCCGCTGCCGACGCTGAAAAATCCGCTGCGGATGGCGGAAGAGCTGGCTGAAATCGATTTGATTTCTAGCGGACGCCTGGTACCCGGATGGGTTCGCGGCGCCGGTAGCGAGCAGATCTTCAACAATGCCAACCCGGCGTACAATCGCGAGCTTTTCAACGAGGCGCACGACGTCGTGATCGCGGCCTGGACGCGTCCCGGTCCGTTTCGATGGGAGGGCAAGCATTTCACGTACCGCTTCGTCAATCCATGGGCGCTGCCGTATCAAAAGCCGCATCCGCCGATATGGATTCCCGGCGTGATCAGCCCGGAGACTGTCATCTGGTGCGCGCAGCATCGCTATCCATACATCGGACTGGGTACCGCTCTGCAGTCCACTGTCGAATTGTGGAATCTCTATGGCGACACCGCGATGCGGGAAGGCTATACCGCTGGAAGTGAGAATTTCGGCTATCTGCAGCAGATCTTCGTGGCCGAGACCGAGGAGAAAGCGCAGGAACTGGGGCGCGCCGCGCTGTTCGGCGGCGGCGCCGCGAACTTCTCGCGGCCCGAGTGGACTTTGCCACCTGGCTACAACTCGAAGGAAGCCACCCGCCGCCTCGCGCGCCAGGCGAGTGATTACGGCTTTCTCGGCCTCACCAGCGAGAAGCTCCAGGAAAGCCGCGACGATCATCATGGCGGCGATCACCATGGCAAGGATACCCGCGGCAGACTGCGCCGCGGTGAGGTCGGTCTTGAAGAGGCGAAGCGCAAAATCTACGGCACGTACCAGAAAGCGCAGGACGGCCTGCAGATCATCATTGGCACTCCGAAGTCCGTGTTGCCCAAGCTGCGGCTGATCATGGAAGTCCTGCATCCGGGCATCTTCGGGCTGTTTCAGGCACAGGGGCCGCTCACGCTCGAACAGCGGATGACCAGCACGCGGCTATTGGGACAGGAGGTGCTCCCCGCGATGCGCGAGATCGCAAAGGAACTGGGTATCGTGGATCCATTCGAGCGCCAGCCCGGGTCGCGTCCACATATCACAGGCACCCAACGGGATTCGCTGGTCGATCTTGACGCGCTCAAGCGGGCGCCCAAACGGGACGAGTCGATACGCGTATAGCTATGGAGGACGAGTAGTGGAATTCGGAGTAACGGTAATAACTCATATCAGCAAATCGCCTGAGCAAATCCGGCTCGCAGAGGAACTCGGATATGATCGCGCGTGGGTGCCGGATTCGCAGATGATCTGGTCCGACTGCTACGCGACGATGGCGCTGGCGGCCGCGAGCACGAAGCGGATCAAGATCGGGACCGGCGTGGCGATCGCCGGCACGCGAATTGCGCCGGTGACCGCACATTCAATCGCGTCGATCAATCAGATCGCGCCGGGTCGCACGTTCCTCGGTATTGGCACCGGCCATACCGCGATGCGCGTGATGGGCCAGGATCCGATCGGAGTCAAGGACTTTCGCGAATACCTGCGCGTCACGCGCGAGCTGCTCGACGGCAAGGCCGTCGACTACACCTATCGCGGCAAGACGCGCGAGATAAAATTCCTACATCGCGACCGCTATTTCATCAATCTCGACAAACGTATCCCGATGTATATCGCGGCCAATGGTCCAAAGGCGTGCGAGGCGGCCGGCGCCTACGGGGACGGATGGACCACCATCGGCAGGACCACCGAGGACCTTGAATCGCGCCTATCGCACATTCGCGCCGGAGCGCAGGCGGTCGGACGCAAAGTAGGCTCTGACTTCCACGTCGTGCTCTTCACTTCGGCTTCGGTATTGAAACCCGGCGAACGGCTGACCAGCGAACGGGTCATCGATGAAACCGGACCCTGGGTAACCTGCGAACTGCACTTCTTTTACGAGATCTGGAAAAAAGAGAACAAAAACGATGCTCTCATCCCACCCTACTTCCGCGGCGTCTGGAGCGACTACGTAAAGCGCGTCGAAAGCTTCAGTCTGCCGGAAAATGCAAGGTTCCGTCAGATCCACGACGGCCATGCGACTTTCGTGCAGCCAGACGAGCGCCGCTACGTCACGCCCGACGCGATCAGGGCAACCGGACTGGTCGGCACGCCGGAAGAGATAATCGCGCAGATTCGCGATCTCGAAAAGATCGGAATCAAAGAGATTAACATCGTGCCCGGACCTGATTTCGCCGAAGGGCCGTTCCGCGACCTGGCGAAGCACGTTATTCCGGCTTTTCGATAGTCTTTGCTGGTGTAAAGACCCGGGCAAACGCGACTTCTTCCGTACAAGCCGCGCTTGTCCGGGTCGCGACCGGCCCGCACTTATTGCGAATACGTAACGAGGCATTCATGGATTTTGAACTTTCGAGCGCTCAGCGCGAAATCCGCGACGCGGTTTCAAGTCTGTGCGCCCGATTCGGTGACGAGTACTGGCGTCAGTGCGACGAGCGCAATGCGTATCCGGAAGAGTTCGTACGCACGCTCAGCGAGGCCGGATGGCTCGCCGCGTTGATCCCGCAAGAGTACGGCGGCGCCGGCCTCACCATGCTCGACGGTTCGATCATTCTCGAGGAGATAAACCATTCCGGCGGCAACGCCGCCGCCTGCCACGCCCAGATGTACACGATGGCGTCGGTGCTCAAGCATGGCAGCGAGGAACAGAAGCGCCGCTACCTGCCGCGCATCGCTTCCGGCGAACTGCGCCTGCAGGCGTTCGGCGTGACCGAACCCGACGCCGGCTCCGAAACGCCCAAGATCAAAACCTTCGCCCGGCGCACGGGCGACAACTATATAATCAACGGCGGCAAGATATTCACTTCGCGCTATCAGCATTCCGACATGCTATTGCTGCTGACGCGAACGACCGCTTTCGAAGACGTCAAGAAAAAGACCGACGGTATGAGCCTGTTTCTCGTCGATCTGCATCAGTACGGCAGCGCGATCAAGGCCGTGCCTATCCCCACCATGATCAACCACGGCACCAACCAGCTTTTCATCGACAATCTGACAGTACCGCGCGAAGCGCTAATCGGCGAGGAAGGCAAAGGCTTCAGCTATCTTCTTAGTTCGCTGAACGCCGAGCGTATCCTGGTCGCAAGCGAATCGATCGGCGACGGCCGTTGGTTCGTCGAGCATGCGGTCAACTACGCCAACGAACGCAAAGTTTTCGATCGCGCGATCGGCATGAACCAGGGCGTGCAGTTTCCGATCGCGAAGGCTCACGTCTCGGTCGAAGCGGCCTCGTTGATCCGGCTTAAGGCGGCGGCACTCTTCGACGCCAACAAACCGTGCGGCGGCGAGGCCAACATGGCGAAATACCTGGCGACGGAAGCCGCATGGGAGGCCGGCGAAGCGGCGTTGAATACGCTCGGCGGATACGGCTTTACCAAGGAATACCACGTCGAGCGCAAGTGGCGTGAGGCGCGCCTTTATCGGACCGCGCCGATCTCCAACAACCTGGTCCTGAGTTACGTGGCGGAGCATCTGCTCGGTCTGCCGAGGTCTTACTGAGTAATCAACTGCAAGGTCTCTCGCCTGCGGCGGGCGTGAAGACGGAGATGACGGATGAAGATCGGAATTTTTGCGATGTTCTCGGAGAAGACGCTCGACCCCGTATCCGTCGCCCGCAAATGCGAGGAACTGGGTTTCGAATCGATCTGGGTGCCCGAACACGCGATCATCCCGGTGCATACGAAAGTACCCTACCCGGCGCTCGACGGTAAAATTCCCGACGTCTATACGCGCTTTCCCGACCCCTTCGTGCTGCTGGGCATGATCGCGTCGGTGACCCGCGCGCTCAGGCTCGGCACGGCGATATGCCTGGTGCCGGAGCGTCATCCGCTCGCGCTGGCGAAAGAAGTGGCAACTCTGGATTACTTCTCGGGCGGCCGCTTCATGTTCGGTGTCGGCGCCGGATGGCAGGCCGAGGAATCGCAGATTATGGGCGTCGACTTTCCCCGGCGTTGGCCGATCACGCGCGAGTACCTGCTCGCGATGAAAGAGCTATGGACCAGGCCGGAAGCGAGTTTCGACGGCCGCTTCCTCAAATTTCCTGCCGTGATATCCAACCCGAAGCCGGCACACAAACCCCATCCACCGATCTTCATCGGCGCGGGCGGACTCAACTGGAAACGCGAGCGTGCGATCAAGGACACGGTCGCGCTCGGCGACGGATGGATGCCCGTCGCGCTGCCGCCCAAGGATCTGGCGAGCGACCTTGCCGTGATGAAACGCCTGTGCGCCGAGGCAGGGCGGGACTTCAGCCGGCTCGAGATTTCGATGACCTTCCTCCAGCAGCCAGAGCTTCAGCCGCAGGACCCCAAACGCGCGTTGGCCGAGTACGCGGAAGCGGGCGCCCATCGGCTGATCCTGGCGCCCGTGCTCGACCGCAAGAACGCCGAGCGCACGCTCGAGCAAACGGCGAAAGACTACCTGCAATAACTCGTCGGGCAGACGCGAATCAGGGTAGAAACGCGGAAACCAGAGCCGAACCCGCCGGCCTGGCAGAACAATCCTGTTCCCGCGGAACGCGCGGTCGGAAACCCGTCGCGACAAGGCCTCCGGGACAAGATAGAATCTCCGGTCATGGGGCGCCGCCGCAGCGGCGAAAGGGGGTAGCGCGGGGATATTCGTGGACACCAGAGGGTCACAGCAAAAGGAACCGGCGCGCGCACTCCTCGGCGTTCGCGTCGGGACCGAGGCGATTTGCGAAATCGAAGACTTCGTGGCCACTTTCGCGGCCGAACAGGGTATCGCCTCGGAGGACAAGGCGCGAGTACTTATCCTGGTCGAAGAGTTGTTCACCAATCTGTCGCGATACGGATATCGCGATCGCTCCGAAGCGGTGGGCGAGGCAGAAGTAGTGCTCGAACTCGACGAAGATCGGTTGACGATCGAGTTCCGCGACGACGGTCAGGAGTTCAATCCGTTGGCCGGCCCGCCGCCCGAACCCGAGGAATCCGGCGACGACGAACTGGCGGGCGGCCTGGGCCTGCACATCGTGCGCGATCTTGCGGACGGCGCCGACTATAGACGGGCGAACGGGCGCAACGTGATTCGATTGAACCGGCGCGTCTCGCGGGTCAAAGTGTCGCGGCGCTGAGCGTCACGCAGCGGCGGACTCTTCTCGGTACAACCGACTATTGAGACTTGGCAGGCCCGCCTTGTTTCAGATTTTGGCCGCGGGACAACGCTCGCGCATCCAGGCCACGAACTTCTCCGGCGCCGCCATGGTCGAGAGGCGTCCCTGCCGCACCAGGGCCCAGTCGTTGAATTTTCCCGATTGCTTGATCTCCGCGAGCGTCGCCGGAGGGTCGATACGCCCGGCGAATTCCAGATCGACGACGGCCGA
>DATJVN010000082.1:0-4663 GCA_035501755.1 Bryobacteraceae bacterium
TGTTCATCCGGTTGATTTCCGCAATGCATCGCCAAGCCCCCGGTCACGGCGGGATAGAAAGGTCGTGCTTTCACACAGACTCGTGAGGGTGTGGCGCGATCTCCAGAACGATCTTTCGGGCGATATGGCCGCGCACCAGCACATGGACCCGATCCGACAGATCGGCTCAATCATGCGACATTTTGTCCCAGCGCCGCTTCCATCTTGAAGATTTTGCGTCGCCGTGCATGGAACTAGCGTTGCTTCAAACACAGGCATGCTGTGGCTTCTGATGTTGGGCATCGTCGTTTTTCTCGTCATCGTGGTGCGCAGGCTTCTGCAACGCCAGAATCCGCTGATGGACGAGTTGTTTTCCAGGAGAATCGCGATCGAGCTGGTGCATGACGGCGTGGCATGGATTACGCTGGAGGGCAAGCTCGACTACGCGAATCCGGCGCTGGCGCGGATGCTGGATGCAACGGCCGAGGAGCTGATGGGCCGAAACTGGGTGGAGATGCTGGCCGAGAAGGATCGCGCACGCGCCGAGAACGCCTACCGGCAGATGCTGCTGTCGGGAACCGCCTCGTTCGACGCGAGTGTGGGGAATTCGCGCAGCGGGGCTGCGCGGCGCAACGTCCTGCTGGTCAGCGTGCACGATCACAAAACCCGTCTGCGCGGCCACCACTTCATCGTCTCGGACCGGGTGCTCGAAGCGGAACCGGAAGCACGTCTGAGCCTGGCGGTGTAAACGCTCGTAAGCGCCGCGTCCGGGCGAAAGTTGCTACGATTGCGGCATGTCCCTTCCGGGATTTCCCTTCGAACGGCGCTCGCTCATCGTGAACGGACGCCGAATGTCGTACATCGACGAGGGAACCGGCCGGCCCGTTCTGCTGCTCTCCGGCAATCCCACCTGGGGTTTTCTGTACCGCGATTTCATCCGCCCGCTCACCGAATCCGGCTACCGCGCGATCGCTTCCGACTGGATCGGCGCTGGGTATTCCGATCACCCCCGCAACGACGCCGCGCTCACGTTTGCGCATCACATTGCCGATCTGGTCAGCCTGCTCGATCAGCTCGATCTGCGCGAGTTCACCATCGTCGGACAGGATTGGGGCGGACCGCAGGGCGTGGGCGCTGCGCTTCAGCGCATCGAGCGCCTGCGCGCGCTGGTGCTGATGAACACCTGGCTGTTCACCGGCTACGTGAGAAAATTTCATTCCTCGCCCAGGCCCTGGACCACCTGGCACGCCCCCATCATCGGCCAGTTCTTCATGAAGCGGCACAAAGTTCTCTCGCATCACGGACCCACCGCCACCACCGTGCGAGGAATCAGTGAAGATGAAGCTCGCGCTTATCATGATGTCTTCGACGAGCCCGATTCCGATCACGTCGTGCTCACCTGGCCTCGCACCATCCCCATGCGCGAGGGCGATCGCGGATGGTTCGATATGAAGATGATTGAAAACCGGCTTAATGAGCTTGCGTCCACGCCGGTGCTGTTGCTATGGGCGCCCGGCGACGAAGTTTTTCCCATCGAGTACGCCAATCGTTTAAAAGAGCTGCTGCCGCACGCGCAGGGGCCGGTCTTGTTCGATCGCGCTCGCCATTTTTTGCAGGACGATCGCGGCCCCGATCTCGCCGCCGCCATCGCCGGATTCCTCGATGGACTTCATTAAGCCCTCCGCCGCGGAGCTTTCGCTCCTCCGCGCCGATCCGCTGCTGTGGGAACAGGAGCTCGACGTGCGACCCGAGTTCGCTTCCGCGCTCGAACGCGCATGCGGCACACGCGCCGGCCGCGTCTACTGGCGCAGCGCGCACGATCATCTCTACGCCATGGAGCTCGCCGACCTGGGCCGCGGCCGTCCTTCGATGGCGATGATCTTCGGCCACTGGGATCGCTACGAGCCGCGCCCGCCCGAGCACGAAATCGACGCCGACCTGCTCGCACTGTGTGACTGGCTGGCGCGCGTCGCAGGATTGAATCCCTCCGACATTGCCAAAGTCGCGCAGCACGCCGGCATCGTCCCGCGCTGGCCTGAAAATTCCGTTCTGCGCACACCCGACGATCGTTTCCAAAACCTGCCGGGCTTCCCCTACGCGCCGCGCTACACCGAAGTCGAAGGCCTGCGCATGGCGTACGTCGAATCCGGCGAAGGCAATCCGATTCTGTGCCTGCACGGCGAGCCGACCTGGTCTTATTTATATCGGCGCATGATTCCCGCTCTTTCGAAAATCGGCCGCGTGATCGTGCCCGATCTGATCGGCTTCGGGCGCTCGGATAAACCCGTCACCGCGAACGCGTACACCTACAAATCCCACGCACGCTGGATGCGCGCGTTCATCCGGTCGCTCGATCTGAAGAACATCACGCTAGTCTGCCAGGATTGGGGCGGATTGATCGGACTGCGCGTGCTTTCGCAGATGGCGGAGCGTTTTGCTCGCGTGGTCGCGATGAATACAGGTCTTCCAATCGGCGCGGCGATGGGCGATGCGTTCCTGCGCTGGCGCCGCTTTTCGCAGCGCGTCGATGCGCTAGACGTTCCGCTGCTGATGCGCAATTCGCTGCGCCGCGTTCAGCTCACCGAGGCCGAAGGCGCGGCATACCAGGCGCCGTTTCCGTCGAAGAAATTCCAGACCGGCGCGTTGATTTTCCCCCGCCTGGTGCCGACGCGCCCGGACCACCCCGGCGCCTTCGAAAATCGCCAGGCGCTCGAAGTGCTGAAAACGCTCGATCTGCCCGTGCTGCTCGCCTTCGGCTCCGAAGATCCGATCACCGCGGCCGCGGAACCCTTCTTGAGGTCGATTTTCAAAAACAGCGCGACCGCACCCATTTCGCGTGCCGGACATTTTATTCAAGATGACGCGGGAGAGGAAGTTGCCGAAAAGATCGTTCGCTGGATGGAGGCTTAATTGTTCGATTTAACCGGAAAAGTCGCCGTCATCACCGGCTCGTCCAGAGGTATCGGCCGAGCCATCGCTGAAGCGCTCGCCGATGCGGGGGCGAAAGTGGTCGTCTCCAGCCGCAAGCTCGACGCCTGCGAGCCGGTCGCGGGCGCGATCCGCGAAAAAGGTCACGACGCCGCCGCGATCGCCTGCCACATCGGCCGGCGTGAGGATTGCGAAAACCTGATCCAGCGCTCGCGCGAAAAGTTCGGCAAGATCGACGTCCTGGTCTGCAACGCTGCCGTCAATCCCTATTACGGTCCGATGACCGGCCTGAGCGACGAAGCGTTCGACAAAACCATGAGTTCGAACGTGCGCAGCAATCTGTGGCTTGCGAATCTGGTTCAGCCCGAGATGGCCGCGCGGCGCGATGGTGTGATCATTATCGTTTCGAGCATCGGCGGATTGAAAGGCACCGACATGCTTGGGATCTACGCGATTTCGAAGGCCGCGGATATGCAGCTTGCGCGCAATCTCGCGGTGGAGTGGGGTCCGCAGAATATTCGCGTGAACTGCATCGCGCCGGGGCTGGTCCGCACCGAATTCGCCCGCGCGCTGTGGGAAGATCCGGAGATGCGCCACGCATCGGAAGCGCGAATGCCGCTGGGCCGCATCGGCGAGCCGGACGACATCGCCGGCGCGGCGGTCTTTCTCGCGGCGCGCTCGGGAAACTGGATCACCGGCCAGACCATCGTGATCGACGGAGGAAGAACCATCGTATGAAAGCCGCCGTTTTGCATGAAATCGGGAAGCCGCTGGTCATCGAGGAAATTCCCACGCCCCAGCCCGGACCCGGCCAGGTGCTGATCCGCGCCGAAGCCTGCGGCGTGTGCCACTCCGACCTGCATCTGGCCGAAGGCGACTGGGACCTGCTGCGGCCGGTGACCAAAATTCCGCTCATCCTGGGCCACGAAGTCGCCGGCACCGTCGCCGCGCTGGGCGAAGGAGTGACGGAACGCCGCGTCGGGGATCGTGTCGGCGTGCCATGGATTTACTGGACCTGCGGCGAATGTGAGTTCTGCAAGGAAGGCAAGGAAGAGCTGTGCCTGAAGCAGAAGGTCACCGGGTGCATGGTGGATGGCGGATTCGCCGAGTACCTGCTCGCACCCGCGACCCACGCATCGCCGCTGCCCGCGAGCCTCAGCGCCGTCGATGCCGCGCCGTTACTGTGCGCCGGCCTCACTGTGTACAAGGCGATGAAGGCGTCGGGAATTCAGAGCGGGCAACGCCTGGCGATTTTTGGCGTCGGCGGGCTCGGCCATCTCGCTTTGCAGATCGCGCGAGCGATGAACGTGCAGGTCTGCGCCATCGACCTGGCGGCCGACAAGCTTGAATTCGCCAAGTCGCTCGGCGCCGAATGGACCATCGACGCCACCCAGGAGCAGGTGCACAAGCGCCTGCGCTCGCTCGGCGGCGCGCACGTCGCCATGGTCACTTCGGCGAGTCCCGCGGCTTACGAAACGGCGCTGCGCTCGCTGCGCCGCGGCGGGACCATGGCCGTGGTCGGCATGGCCAACGATCCGTTCAAAGTCTCCGCCGTGTCCATGGTGTCGGGCGAATACCGCATTGTGGCGTCGGCTGTCGGCACACGCGACGATCTGCGCGAGCTGTTTGCGCTGGTCGGACAATATCCCATCCGCTGCCGCGTCGAAACCCGGCCGCTCGACGCGGTGCAGCAGGTTTTCGACGAGCTGAAGCGAGGATCGGTGCTGGGGCGGATCGTGCTCACGATGTAAGCAGT
>DATJVN010000083.1:0-20614 GCA_035501755.1 Bryobacteraceae bacterium
TCCGCCCGCGCTCCTGCTGTTCCTTGGCGACGCGCTCGGCGGGCGATTCCATCAGCGCCTCGAACGGCATGATCACCGCTTTCGCCTCGCTGTCGATCTTGAGCGCGATCGCGCCGAACGCCGCTCCCACGACGGTAAGCGCGACGGATAACGCGAACGCGCGGATGTGCCGGCGGAAGGCGCGCGGGAACTCGGCCGTGATCCAGCGCCATGGCCGGAATCTGCGACGATCGCGCGTTTCGTGAATTTCGGCGTAGGCACGGCTCACCAGCCATTCGAGATAAGTGCGCAGCTCGCCTTCCGAGCCAAGGGTCGCCACTTTGGCCAGGTCCGCCGACACGCGCTGGTACAGCTCGTGAAATTTTTCAAGATCCGCCACCGTCATCTTGCGGTAGGGATCGCTCTCCAGCCAATCCAGCGTCTTTTCGAGCGCCTTCCATTGCGGCCGGCCGTTTTCGACGAATCGCGCCACGTCCAGAATCACAGAAGCTGCCTCTGCTTCACTTCATCGTAAAGCGCCACCAGGCTGGCGCCGAAATTTTCCGGGTCGAGCACGGCCAGCCGCACGCCCTGCCGCGCCAGCGCCGTTTCGGTTTCCTTGAGCCGCTTCCACGCCAGGTGCCCCGCGAGCCGGCGATAAATATCGTTGGCGGAGTTCACGCGCTCGTCTTCAAACAGCGGGCCGACCGATGCCGGCCGCAGCATCGCCGCCAGCACCAGGTGCCGCGAGGCGAGCAGCTTGGTGGCGCGCGAAAAATTTTCGGCGAGCACGGGATCGTCAAGCGAAGTCAAGAACAGCAGCATCGCGCGGCGGCGCAGGCGCAAGCGCAGGAACGTGGCGATCTCCTCGAAATCCGGCGAGGTCTGGCGCGGATGGAGCTGGTAGATAGCGTCGCGGCAGGCGGCGTAGTGCGCTTTTCCGTTGCGCGCCCGGGCGAACGCCTCGATCTGGTGCGAAAAGGCCGCGAGGCCGAACAAGTCGCCGCGCCGCTCGGCGGCCGCGCCCAGGATCAGGCCGGAGGTGATGGCGCGCTCGAGCGCGGTCTCCTCGCCGACAGCACGGGCTGCAAGGCGCGAGGCGTCGATGATGGCGTAAACCTCCTGCGTGCGCTCGATCTGAAAAACTTTGGTGACGGGACGGCCGCGCCGGGCGGTCGCTTTCCAATGAATCTCGTCGAATCCGTCGCCGGGGATGTATTCGCGAAGCTTTTCAAATTCGCGTCCGCGCCCCATCTGACGCACCGCGTGCAGACCCTCGGCGCCGCGCTTGAGCGCGCGCAGGTCGCCCGGGCGGCGCAGGTTGGGGTAAACGCGCAATTCGCAGTCGAGCTCCTGGCGCCGGCGCACATTCCACAACCCCAGCCGCGTCGCGCTCTCGACGAAGCATTCCCCGATCCGGTATTTGCCCCTGCGCCGCGGCGTGTAGCGCCAGACAAATTCCGAATCGCCCGCGGGAAGGTCGATGGTCTGTTCTTCGTCTTCGCTGTCGATCCCCTCGGGCGCCGCGATTCCGATTCGAACTCGCTGCGCGGAAGAACCACGCGCGCGAACGCGAATTTCGCCCGTGCGATCTTTGAATGACCGACTCAACCCCGGCATTTCGACGCGAACGGCATCGCGGCGCAAAAACAAATCCGCGACGATGACGATCGCCAGCCCGCCAAGAATGGCCAAGGAATGCAGAATCGCCGCCGGGAAAGCGACAATCGCGACCAGCCAGATCAAGCGGAGGGATGGAACTGCACTCATCACACCGGCACCGCGACGCTCTCCAAAATCTTCTGCACCGCTTCCGCCGCCGTCGTTCCTTCGATTTCGAATTCCGGCCGCAGAATCAGGCGGTGCTCCAGCACCGGGACCGCCATCGCCTTCACATCGTCGGGCGTGACGAAATCGCGTGTCGTGAGCGCGGCGTGCGCGCGGCTTGCCAGCACCAACGCCTGCGTCGCCCGCGGACCCGCGCCCACCAGGATGCTTTCGTGCGTGCGCGTTTGCCGCGCGATGTCGACGATGTACGCCGCGATCTCCTCGCGCATGGCGACATCGGCCAGCGCCGCTCGCGCCGCGCCCAATTCGTCCGCCTGGAGCACCGCGCGGACATCGCCCCGATGCAGCGTGTCTTCGGGCGCATTGCCGCACAGCATTCTGCGCGCCAGCTCGACTTCGTCTTCGCGATCCGGCGCGGCCATGGGGATTTTCAACAGAAAGCGGTCCTTCTGCGCCTCGGGTAGCGGGTACGTGCCTTCATATTCGATGGGATTCTGCGTCGCGAAGACCGTGAAATTTTCAGACAGCGCGTGCGTTTCGCGGTCGATGGTCACCGTCCGCTCCTGCATCGCCTCGAGCAGCGCGGATTGTGTCTTGGCGGGAGCGCGATTGATTTCGTCGGCCAGCAGAAACGCGGTGAACACTGGGCCGCGCACCAGCGTGAACTGGTTGCGCTCGAAATTGAAGATGTTGGTGCCGGTAATATCGGCGGGCATCAGGTCCGGGGTGAACTGGATGCGCGCGAAATCGCAGCCCAGCACGTGCGCGAGCGTGCGCGCCAGCAGCGTTTTCGCCACGCCGGGTACGCCTTCGATCAGCGCGTGCTGCCGCGTGAGGATCACGATGAGCGCCGCGTCGATGGCCGCGTCCTGGCCCAGGATCACTTTTTGAACTTCCCGGCGCGCCGTTCCCAGCGCCGCGTGCAGTTGCTCGAGTCTTTCCGTCATTGTTTTTTGGACGAATGTTTTCTCGAAGAAGCGGCGCGGCACGCGTCGCGATACGCCGCCACCGGATCCTTCGTCCGAATCTGATCTTCAACGCGCCCGACGCGCGAGGCGCTTCGTTCCATCTTGCTCCATTCGGCGAAGCAAACGGCGACCAGGTCCTTTTCCGCGACCCCGCGATGCAGCAGCGCCGTCATTCCTTCGAGCGAATCGCGTCCGGCGACCGCGCTCCGCGCCGCCGATTTCCGCGGGGGCAGCAGGCTCGACGCGCCGCGCCAGAAAAACAGCCCCGCGACGACCGCCAGGACCGCGACGGCTCCCTCCAGCCGGTATTTGCGCATCAACGTAGTCACGCTTCCGCTTTCCATCACGCCGAAATGATTCTCATCGAAGATCGCGCGCCGCGACGGCCCGATCAGCTCCGCGATCCAGGCCGCGTCCTGCGTTTCGCGCAGTCCTTCATTGCTTAGCGGAAAAGTATCGGCGACCAGAATCACCACGCCGGCGCCGAACTGCCGCTCGACGAATCCACGATGCGTGTTCCAACCGGGCCCCGCATCGAAATACAGCGCGGTCTCGCGCGGGACGCTCGACTGGTCCGCGTCGGATTGCTCCTGGCGATAGCGCAGCCGGATTCCCCACATCGCCTCGACCGGCCGCGAAGTCGGAAGGTGCGATGGCGTCCGCACCGGAAGGAACCCGATGACCAGCCGCCCGCCGCGTTCCACCAGCTTCTGATAGTCATGGATTGTTTCCGCGTCGAGCCCCGACCACGCCACGGGATCGACGCCCAGTTCCAGCATCGCGTCGCTCGGATCGGCCAGCGTGGTCCGCTCTTTGTACAAGCGCTCCACTTCCATCACACCAGCGAGGCTGTCGTAAAGCGCCTTGGCGCCTAACGGATCGACGCGCAGGGAGGAATACGGCGGATAAACTTCGCCGGTTTCAAGCGGCGTCACGACCACTTGCTCGAGTCCCCAAACCAAGAACGCGACGAGCGCGCATCCGAGCCAGACAGAGCGACTCATTCAAGGCTCGCTTTCATGCGTGTCAGTGCCTCGCTGAATTCTGAGACGGCTTCCACGTCGGTCTGGTGGAATCCGTACCAGACAGCTTCAAATTGCGCATTATTTTCGGCAAACAGTGCGGAAATTTCAGGCTTCGACCGCGCGCGGCGCTCCAGCTCACGGCGATACTCGAGGCCGCTTTTCGAGCTGCGGATGGAAACGAGGCCGCGCCCGGCGAGGAAGCTCAATTTGGCCAGATACAGCGCGCGCATCGCCAGGCGCAGCTCGCCCTTCGCCATCCACTCGGAGGCGAGTTCCTGCCACCCGGCTTCCGGCATCCGGTCGGAAGTCAGCGAATGATCGGTCAGATCGATGGCCGGAGTCGCCGCAGCGACGGGCTTGGCCGCGACCGCGGGCTTGCGTCTGCGCAGATAAAATGTCACCGCGGCGCCGACGATCAGAGCGATCACCAGCGCGATCAGCGTTTCGAGCATGTGCCGCGTGACCGGGGATCCCTTCCCGGGCGCCTCTTTTTGCGGATTCTGCCTCAGCCATTCTTCGATCACGCGCTTGAGGTAATCCCATCCGCGATGCGCCAGGTCGCCCGCGGCGCGCACCCAACCGACCCAGCGCCCCTCCGGCTCGGGGCCGGCGGCTTGCGGCGCGCGCCAGGTGAACTCGCGGCGATGAACCACCTGGTCGATCGAGCGGCCGAGTTGGGCGGGGTCGATCGAGCCGGTCTGCGCCCGCGCCGCGGGAAAAATCGCGATCAGCAGAACCAGGGCTGCAACCGCGCGGCGCAGCGCGGCGCGCAGATCTTCACCCGTTTTAATCGATTCGCCGTAGAAACAGCGCAGAACATACACGGCGTCCAGAAGCGGATCAATCGCAAGCCACGCCAGTGCGGCCGCGGCAGCGATGGTCCCGGCATTGAAGATGTGATTGCCGGCGCGGGCGAATTCTCCCTCGATTCCCAGAAAGCTGCGCGTCAAACCCGGCAACACGATGATCGCCACCAGTGCGTTTAAGAAAATCACCAGCGCGGCGATGGTGATGAAGAAGAGAATCGTCCAGTTCTGGCGCGTCCACAAAACGGCCTGCCGCGCCGCGGAGCGCAGCGGGTCGGCGACACCGAGCGCTGCGAATAACGATACGTTGCGAAAGAACGCGACGGCCCAGGGAAAGGGCAGCGGAAGAAGCAGGTTCACCGGCTGAAGAGCCGCTTCCATCCACACCAGTCGCCACAGCCTTCCGCTGCGCGCGGCGCCGGGAGAAAGCGTTTGGAACAGGCGTGCAGCAAAGATCGCCTGCCACACGTTTTTCCACACGAACAGCGCCGCCAGCGCGAGCGATCCGGTCAGAGCCTGCGCGGCCGCGAAGGGGCTGTGCAGCATGTCGTTCAGGAAGAACAGCAGAGCGACGATGAACGGCACCGCTCCGGTCAAATACGCGACCAGCGCGGCAGCGGGCGCGCGGCGCAGCAGGTTGACGGCTTCTTCAAGAATGTCGCTGGCGGTCGGCTGGCGGCTCATACGGCTCCGAAAAAGTCGGCAGGGATTCTCGCCAGCGCGAGGCCCAGGTAATAAAACGCGAGCCAGGCGAGAAGGAATCCCGCGGCGCCCGCGGCCACCCATCCCGCCGCCGAGCGCGGCTGCTGCGATTCGGTCCCGCGCGAGGCGGCACAGGACGCGCAGATCATGCGTCCCTCATGTTCAGTCACGCACTCGCGGCAAAAATACCCGCGGCAGGCGGCGCAGCGCGCGACGGCTTCGCGCGAGGGATGATGGGCGCAGCGTTGATGGACCAGGGGCGTCATGTTGTTTTCACCGGGCGCTCGATCCACGCGGCGACCAATCCGGCGACGCCCGCGATCATTCTCCATCCCGCGGCGAGCAGCGCGGGCGCGCGGTCGAAGGCGATCCAGTCTGAGAGGCTCACTGACGCCGGCCTTCCGTGGCGGCTTTGTTCCATTACCGCGCCCATGTAACGCACGAAACTGCGGGAGAGCCCGAACGCGTCCCAGAACATGAACGGCAGCGCGGCGAGCATCAGGACGAAGACGAAGCGCCGGGCGTCACGCTTCCCGCGCCAGACGAGCGCCACGATCAAAACGACAAATTCAGCGAAAAATGTCGTGGGCAGAATGTTCTCGACCTGATTGGGAAAAAACTGCATGAGCAGCAGGAAGGCCGCGTTCAGCAGAAACATGGCGAACAGCACTTCGGGAAGATATCCGGGCGCCTGCGGGACCTGGGGCGCTGTGGCGGGCGCGAATTCGGATGCGGACGGAATCGCGGCGAGATCCTGAAGGGCGAGCGTTCCCTGCACCGCTTCGAGCGCCGGCCGGAGGCGGTCGAGAAACGCGCGGGCGCGGCGCAGGCGCGAAACCGGAGAGAGCAGCTCGCGCGTGACCGCGGTGTGCAGGTAACACCGGCAGCGCGGCCCGCGCGCCAGGTCGATGATCGAAAGCGCGAGCGCCACTGCGCCGGTGACGCCGAAAAACATTTTCCCGATCAACGGCGTGACGGCAAACATCGCCAGGGTCCAGAGGATAGACACAGCGATGCCCGCGATCTGCCACGGCGTCCGATCCGGCGACCCGGTGATCACGACGGCCTGGATATCGGCGAGGGCGAAGCGCCGGTACTGCTCGACGAATCGGCTGGATTCGACCAGCAGCACATGATCCGGCGCGAGCCACAACTGCGAGTATCCGCCGAGGCCGCGCCGGCGTCCGCTGAGTTTCCGGTAAATCGATTGCGCCGCCATCGCCTGCTCAAGCCGGGCGCGGAAGCCGCATGATCGCGCCGATCAGCAGCACCGCGCCCGCGATTTCCGCCAGCGCCAGCAGCGCGGCCAGATAATAGCGCACGCGCGTCCGCGGAACGATGCTCAGCGGCGTCCGCCAGCGGCGCACGATGGTGTATAGCGCGGCGGGTGCGCCCACGATCGCCGGCCAAAACAGCAAGGCAGGAAAGGTCGCGAGCGACAACGCGATCGTGTCGTACATGGTGCGCCGCGTTTCGGCCGCTTGCAGGCGATTCGACGCGACTCCCGCCTCGAAACATTTGGGGCACAGCCGGCGCGAGTCGATCTCGATTTCGCACAGGCTGCACAGAAAACGCCCGCACTCGTCGCAGGGCACCACGGCGCGGCTCGCGGGGTGATAAAAGCAGCTCGCCTCACTGTCCGCGATCACTGCCTCAGGCTGCGCGCCGGCGCGCTTGCGGCCGATCGCCGGGAATACGGCCATGAGGATCGAGGCGCCGCACACGGGACAGCGAACCGCCCCGTCCCGGTTCCACGCTTCCAACGGAACCGGCCACGAACATTCGCCGCAGCGGAGCTCGGTCATGCCTAACGGGCGTAGATCACGCGGGTGTCGCAGATGCGGTCGTGCAGGGAGCGTTTTTCCGAGTCGAATCCCGCCATGATGAACCCAATGTAAAAGGTGAATCCGCTGAGCAGGTACGCGAAGAAGCGCCCGGTGGCCTGCCCGGCGTTCATGAGCGACCCGTCGTTGCGGATGATTTTCATTCCCAGCAGGAGCTTGCCCGGCGTGCCCCCGCGCGTCGAATCGAAATACACCTCGTAGCCCAGATTGATCGCGAACCCGAGCAACAGGTACATCCCCATGGCCCCAGCGATCGCGCCGAAATTCTGCGTCGAACCGAGCGAGGCGATGCTGATCCCGAACAGAAGCGTAACCGGAACCAGTAGGATGGAAACGGCGACGCCCAGCACGAAAGCGTCGATCACGCGGGCGACGAAGCGAATCCAGAATCCGCCGTAGCGCCGCGCGACGATTCCCTGCCCGCCTTCGCGCACGCGCTGAAGATAGATCGGCTTGCATTGCGCGCATACCGTCGCCTTGCCGATCGGCACCAGCTGACTCATGGGGAACGGCCGGCCGCATTCCGAGCAGAATCCGCTGTCGGCGGCGATGGGAACCGCGGGCATCGGAGGCGGCGGACGCACTCCGCGCGCCATCGAATGCGGCTGCCAGTTGGCCATCCCTTCCCGCCACACCAGCGTGTCGTCTCGAACCAGGCCCGCGCGGACCAGGTCATCCAGAGCGGCGTCCTCCACCGGTCCGACCTGTCTTCCGTTATCGGCGTAATACCAGGGCATCGCGGATTGCCTCCGTGAGGAGTTGTTATAGAGGATCAGTGTAACAGGGACGGCCCCTGCGCAACACCTTAGAATAGTTGCGTGCAAAACCCTTACGCGAAATTCATCGGCGGACGGAATCCGCGCGAGGTCATTCAGGCCACGCCGGAACGGCTGACGGCGATCGCCGGGCGGCTAGGGCCCGGCGGCCTCGATCGAGCGCCGGCGCCCGGCAAGTGGAGTGTTCGCCAGATTCTATGCCATCTGGCCGACGGCGAAATCGCCTTCGCTTTCCGTATCCGTCAAACGCTCGCCGAGCCCAACCATGTGATTCAGCCTTTTGATCAGGATGCCTGGGGACGCTACTACGCGTCGCCGTCGCTCGACGCGCATTCGGCGCTCGAGGCGTTTTCGGCCGCGCGGCGCTGGAACCTGGCGCTGCTCGACGCCATCGGCGAGGAGGATTTCGCCAAGCCGGTCACCCACCCCGAGCGTGGAGCCATGACGCTGCAGACCATCGTCGAGACCATGGCGGGTCACGATATTAATCATCTGGAGCAACTGGAGAGGATCGCGGCGGCGTAAACGAAAAAAGCACGGAACGCGGTGGGGATCCGCCGCATTCCGTGCCTCTGGAGGGTGCGCTACAGAGCGATGAAGAAATTTTACGGCGCCGCGGTGATATGCGCGCGGCGATTGCGCTGCCAGCAGGCTTCGTCCTGGTCGGTGCACACCGGATGATCTTTGCCCAAGCTGACAATGGTCAACTGGGCGTTGGAGATGCCCATGGAAGCCATGAACTCTTCGGCAGTCTTGGCGCGCCTTTCGCCCAGTGCCAGGTTGTACTCTTCTGAGCCGCGCTCATCGCAATTGCCCTCGATGAGCAGCTTCTGGTTGGGATAGGCGGCGAGAATATCGCGAATCACGCCGACATCGTCTTTGAGCGCCGCAGTCGCGTCGGGGCGGATATTGGATTTATCGTAGTCGTAGAGAGCGTCTTCGAGCTTCGCCAGCATCTCATTCAGCCTGTTGCGCACTTCGGGCGGCATTTCCTGCGAACGTTGCGCGGAAGGTGAAGGCGTGTAACGCTCCGGGGCTGCCGCTCTCTGCTGCGGTTGGGCAGCGGGCGTCGTAGCCGGGGCGACCGGCGTGGTATCGGGTGGATGACTGGCGGCCACCGGAGCTTTTTTGCTGCACGCGGCGGTCGAAAGAAGAACGACAAATCCTAGAACAGCTAAGGTTTTTTGTGTCACGAGGTTGTATTTCTCCGTCTCCTTACATTAAGCCCGAAGCTGTCGCGTTGCAACATCCCGTTGGGACAGTATTTCGTGCGAAATCTGGTCAGCTATCCTTAAGGTTCGATGGTTCCCACGCCGATGATTGCGGGCGGCGGCCGGCGTCTTCTGTTCGCCGGATTCGGGGGACTGGTCCTGTTGATTTTGATCGCCGGAACCGACGCGCTGCTGGTTCTGCGAGAAGTCCGGGCCCAGGACGCCCAGGTGCGCGACCTTTATTTCCGCCGCAGCCGCGCCCTGGACGAGATCCGCGCCGGTATCTATCGGTCCGCTATTGTGATGCGCGATTACCTGCTCGCCTCCGACCCGCAGGTTTCTCAGGCGCAGATCGAATGGACCACCATCCGCCAGCGAACCGACGCCGCGATCTCCGAATTCGCGGTCGGAGTCGATCCGGTCGAAGCTGCGCCATTTCGCACACTCCGCATGGAAATCGAGCAGTATTGGAACGTCCTTGATTTTATGGCGGAGAGCCAGTCGCGCAGCCGCAGGAGACGCGGCGCCGCGTATTTTTCGGGCGACCTGGCGCGCCGCCGCACCAACATGCTCGACCTGATCGACCGCATCGACCGCATCAGCGCGAGCGAGCTTTCCTCGGGCGACGCCAAACTCAACGCGACCTTCGACCGATTGCGCTTCCGCCTGATGATGATGCTGCTGATCACGCTGGGCGCCGGTCTGCTGCTGGCCGCGTTCACCATCCGCCGCACGCTGGCGCTCGAAAGCGAGCTCAAGAAGCGCTATGACGAAGGTTTGCTCGCGCAGCAGGAATTGAAGGAGCTTTCCGCGAGCCTGGTTTCAGCGCAGGAGGAAGAACGCCGGGCGATTTCGCGCGAGTTGCACGATGAAGTGGGCCAGTCGCTTTCGGCGCTGCTGATGGAAGCGGGAAACGCCGCGGCCAGCGTGCCGCCCGATTCGATGGAGGTCCGGCGCCACGTGGAGTCGATCAAGAAGCTGGCCGAAGCGAGCGTGAATATCATCCGCAACATGACGCTGCTGCTGCGGCCCTCCATGCTGGACGATTTCGGCCTGGTGCCGGCACTCGAATGGCAGGCGCGCGAGGTGTCCAAGCGCACCGGGCTGCGCGTTCAAGTCGCCGCCGACGAAGCTTCCGACGAGCTGCCCGACGCGCTGCGAACCTGCATTTATCGCATCGTGCAGGAAGCCCTGCACAACTGCGCGCGACACGCGCACGCGCGCACCGTGAAAGTGGTGGTGCGGCAGGAGCCGTCGAGAATTCTGTTGACGGTCGAAGATGACGGCCGCGGCTTCGATGCGCGGCGCGTGCGCGGACTGGGCCTGGTGGGAATGGAGGAGCGGGTTACTCACTTGGGCGGTGAATTTGAAATCGACTCGACGCCGGGCGCCGGCACCCGCGTCGCCGTGGAGTTGCCTCTTGCAAGTTAATATGATTCGAATTCTTCTCGCCGACGATCACACCGTAATGCGCAGCGGGCTTCGCCTGCTGCTCGAACGCCAGGACAACATGAAGGTGGTCGGCGAAGCGGCCGACGGCAAGCAGGCGGTGGAGATCGCGGACGCGGAAAAGCCCGACGTGGTGATCATGGACATCGCCATGCCGCATCTGAACGGCGTCGAAGCCGCGCGGCAGATCGCGGCGCGCAATCCTCAGACGGCGATCGTCATACTCAGCATGCACAGCGACGAAAGCTACGTGATCCGGTCGCTCAAGGCCGGCGCGCGCGCATACCTGTTGAAAGATTCGGCCGAAGCCGATCTGATCGCCGCCATCCGCGCCATCACCGAAGGAAAATCTTTTTTCAGCCCGGCGGTTCGCCAGCTTTTAAAAGAGGATTACATGCGCCAGCTCGCGGAAATGGGCGCCGAAGATACCTACGAACTGTTGACCACGCGCGAGCGTGAGGTGCTGCAACTGGTGGCCGAGGGCAAGAGCAACAAAGAGGTCGCCAATCTGCTGAACCTGAGCCTGTACACGGTGGAGACGCATCGCACGCACATTTTGCAGAAGCTGAATCTGCACAGCGTGCCGGAGCTGATTCTCTACGCGGTGCGCAAAGGCATCATAAGTTAACCGTCACTTCGCCCACCCTTGGTAACGGTCACGTCTAAGGCGAATTCGTTGACTTAACGCAACAACCGGGACATACTCGATTTCGCAACACAATCATTCGGTATCGGAGGCTGCGAATGCGATTTTTTACTTCCCTTGCCATTGGTGTGCCCGGACTCGGCTTGGCAAGTCAAAGCTGGAAGCATTCTGCATTTTTGACACGTGAAGGAAAGGAAGAGAGGTGAATGACAATGAAGATGCGAGTTCTGGTCCTGCTGGCGGTCACGATGGCGTTTGCGGGTCTGTCGCTGAGCGATCCGATTACGGCCTTCCAATCGTATCCTCCAGTCCTGTCGGGAGGGACTGTTGCCGATTTTGAGGGATTTGCTGAGTTCACGGTCATCACCAACCAGTACGCGGGTATGACGTTCTCGCAAACGGGAGGCGGCGCGCCGTGGATTGACAACTATGACGAGAATGGCGGCGCCAATGGTTGTGGCGGTGAAGCATGGTGTTACGCATACGGGGCGAGTTCCGGTTCCGGCGTGCTCACGGGAAGTACGCAAGGCGGGAACGTGGTCACGACTGCCGGGATCATCGTGACCTTTGCTACTCCCCAATCCAATGTCCAGGCGTTTTTGTCGGACACCTCCCCGCTTGGCGATTACACCATTACGGCTTACGGTGCGGGCGACACACTACTCGATACTGAGACAGTCCTCGAATCGGCGCTGCCGGGTCCAGCATACACTGGCGACGTCTTCCCGGCTCCTGGCACGTTCCCGCTCCCGGGCATCTATGTCGGTTTCGAGGATTCGCTCCCCGACATCGTGTCGATACAGATTGGTCCTAGCAGCTCCGGCGGCGATGCGTTCGCCGTCGACGACGTCTCGTTTGGCGGAACGAGCGTACCGGAGCCAAGCAGCTTAGCCCTGCTCGCTCCGGTCGCGCTGGGGATGTTTTGGATTCTGCGCCGGAAGCTCGCGTAGTCGCTGCGTCCGCTATTGATACGGCCGGAGCGCCGGGCGAGCAGATCTACATCAACGAAATCAATGCCGTGTTCAGCGCGACCTCCGTTCCAGAGCCATGTACGTTGGCGCTCGCCGGGCTGGGCTTGCTGTGCGCTTTCGCGTACCGCCGCCTCCAGTAAGAGCGGCAGCCCGCCGTGCGGCGGGCGGATCATCAGCTAGCGTTCAGCTTTTCGCGCGCGGCATTGAACTCGCAGCCGAACAGGACGATGATCGCCAGCACGTACATCCACACCAGCAGCGCCAGGCCGGCGCCGACGCCGCCATACAGCACGTTGTAATTCGACACGTGGCGCACGTACCAGGCGAACCCCAGGGTCGCCAGCAGCCACAGGATGGTGGCCAGAATCGCGCCGGGGAAAACCTGCCGCAAGGATTGCTTGCGATTGGGGCCGATGTAATACAGAAGAGCGGTGACCAGAACGATCGCGCCGAAAGCCAGTGCGAAGCGCAGCGCCTGGCCGGCCAGGGCGATCCAGCCGCGCAGCTCGCCTTCATCGTGCAGGAGTCCGAGCCATTCAATCAGCGCTCGCTCACCGCGATGGCCAAAGACGATCAGCGCCGAGGCTCCCAGCACGGGAAGCGCGGCGATGAACACCAGCAGCATCGCCACGCCGCGTTCTTTAAGGAACGGCCGCCCGGCGGGAATCCCGTACACCGCGCGAAATCCTTCGAGCAGGCTGATCACTCCGCCCGAAGCCGCGAGGACCGCGAGGATGGTCGCGCCGATCAGCAGCGATTTCGGCCGCTGCCCGTGAACCACGAACAGCATGCGCACCACATCTTCCGATCCCGGCGGTACGACGTCATAAAGCAGGCGCGCGACGGTGCGCGAGACAGCCTCGGCCTTCGCCTGCACCAGAATCGACGCGAGGCTGGTGAGGATGGGAAAGAAGGCAAGCAATCCGGAATACGCCGCTCCCTTGGCGATGCCAACGCATCCGTGCTGATAGGCGCCGATAGAGGCCGCGCGCAGCAGCGGCCACAATCGGCCCCAGTAGCCGGGTTGAAAAAGGTACAGCTTGGGGACGGCCGGTGTCATCCGGTATCCTGATTCGTATTGAGATTAGCGAATCGGACCCTCCTGTTGGCAATCGTCCTGTTGGCGCTGAATTTTTACATCTGCCACGAGCTGTTCTGGATCGAATACACGCGGCACATGGGGTCGATTGAAGGCGCGTTTATCGGGATCGCCCGGTGGGCGATGCATCATTGGGGCGATCTCACCTGGTTCTCGCTGTGGTATGGAGGAGTTCCGTATCAGAATACATATCCGCCGCTGCTGCACCTGTGCGTCGCCGCGCTGGCGACAGGCGCGCACACGTCCGCCGCGCACGCGTATCATTTCTTAACGGCGCTGGCGTATTTATTGGGTCCGCTTGCGTTGTACGCGGTGGCGCTGCGTTGGAGCCGGTCGGCGTGGACGGCGTTTTCCGCGGCGCTGATTTACTCGACTGTTTCGATCTCGGCGTGGATTCTGCCGGAAATTCGGAACGATCTGGGCGGCGCACTCTTTCCGCGGCGATTGCAAACGCTCGTTTATTACGGTGAGGGGCCGCACGTTGCGTCGCTGCTGCTGCTCCCGCTGGCGATTCTCGCGGTAGACGCCGCAATCTCCAGCAGGCGAGCGCGCCCCTTCGCGATCGCGACGATTCTCACGGCGGCGATCCTGCTCACGAACTGGTTCGGCACCGTCGCGCTGGTGGTGGCGGTTTCCTGCCTGCTGCTCGCGCATTTCGGCTCGAAGAATCGCGTTTGGAGCATGATTGCGGCGGCCGCGGCCATCGGCGTATGCGCTTACCTCGTGGCAATGCCGCTCGCACCGCCTTCGACGTTGAAAACCACTTTTTCTTCGACATCCACGTTGCGAGGAACGGCCGCGCAGATCTACGGGTCCCTGCCGCTAAAGGGCGTGGCGGTTCTCGCGGCTCTCGGTCTGACCAAGCTCGCGATCCGGAAGCTTTCTTTCGCTCTGCAATTCTCGATTCTGTTCACGCTGGTCATGACGATCTTCACTGTCGCGGCGCATTGGGATGTCAACGTGATTCCGCAGGCCGCGCGTTATCACCTCGAAATGGAAATGGGATTCGCGCTGGTGATCGCATTCGGCGGGCAGGCGATTTTCAGGACACCGCGCGCTGCAACGCTGGCCGTCGTTTTGCTCCTCATCGGAACGATCGTGCCGATCCGGCGCGACCGCAATTACGCGCGCAATTTTCTTCTTCGCTCCGGCGATATTACCTCGACCATCGAGTGGCGCACGGCGAACTGGCTCAATCAGCATTGGAGGGGCGGACGCGTGATGCCGCCCGGATCGGTCCAGTTCTGGATGACCGCTTTTTCCGACATTCCACTGTTCGGCGGAGGGTATCAGCCCGGCGAGCTCGAGCCGGTTTACCCCATGGCCGAATACGAAATCTATTCGGGCGCGAAGGCCCAAGGCCGCGAGGCGGAAGTGGCCGTGCTGTGGTTCAAGGCGCTGGGCGTCGAAGCAGCCGGCGTCAGCGGGCCGCGCAGCACGGAATATTTTCGGCCGTTCCACAACTGGAAAAAATACGAAGGCGCGCTCGACGTGTTATGGCGCGATGGCGACAACGTCTTGTTTCGCGTGCAGCCGCCGCATTCGCTTGCACGGATCGTTCCGAAATCCGCGCTGGTCGCGCGGGAGCCGGAAAATGGAATCGATATCGATCCACTGCGGCCGTACGTTGCGGCGCTGGATGATGCGTCGATGCCGGCCGCGTCATTCACCTGGACCAGCGCGCATTCGGCGAAAATTCGAGGGTCGCTTGCCGATGGCCAGGTGATTTCGGTGCAGGAGGCTTGGCATCCGGGCTGGCGCGCGAACGTTCCGATGACACGAGACGCGCTCGGCCAGATCGTGCTCAAGCCTTCGCCCGGCGCGTTTGATGTCGATTTGATCTTCGACGGCGGAGCGGAGATGAAAATTGCACGCGCGTGCAGCGTGGTCACCGCCCTCGGGCTCGTTTTCGCGTTAATCGTACGGCGCAAGCGATGACGAACACGGAAAGCGCGGCGTAGGAGATCCCGCGGAAGATATTCAGTTCGGCGCCACCGGAATAATCGAGCTGGACTTCGCAAGGGCCCGAACACCTCGGATCGAGGAACATCGATCCGAGGCCATCGCGATGAACCGGCTCGGCGCGGCCGTTGACGGTCGCATGCCATCCGGAATGATAGTTAACCTGGATCGAAAGCACCTGGCCCGGCGACGCAGTGGTGGTGATGTGCAAGCGATTTCGGCCTTCCCAACGCGATTCCGCGAGCGGGAGCGAATCGTCATCGAGCGCCGCGACATAGGCCGCAAGATCCGTGGCCCCACGCGGCTCCTTCGCTAGAATCGACGCAGCCGGAACCAGATGCGCGAGCGATTCGCCGCGGCGCGGGACGCGGTAAATCGTCACGCCCTGTTCGCGCCACAGCGCAGCCAGCACGCCTTCGAACTGCTCCGGATGGACGAATGGTTTCCAATATTCGGCGCTCTCGCGGCCGGAAACGGCGACTGCGTCTACTCCGAAAGCCTTCAGCCACAGCAGCGACACCCGCGTATCCGAAGCGCTGACCACCTCCTGAAGTGCGCGCTGCTGCACGCGGTTGTACGCCATGCTCCAACTGCTTCCGGAAAACTGCGCGACGTCGCTAAAGGCGTTTGCCCATTGCGCGATCGACCCGGGAAACATGACTCGGCTTCCGGCGAGGTTCTGTCCCGCCCAGGTTGACGCCCGATACTCGACGGTTTTCGTCAGGTCGCCCGGGTGGAGAAGGCGTTTGGCCAGACGTCGCTCGTGTACGACCTGTTCCGATGCGAGCGCGATCAGCAGGAATATCACCGCGCGTCGAATCGAGACCGGCGCGCGCGCCAGCCATCGCGCGCCGGCGAATGCGGCGATCAACGACAGCGCCGCTTCCATTTCCAACTGGTAACGGCCCGGCTGGGGCAGGAGCGGGCGGTAAAGATATCGATCCATCAAGGGAATGCTGCTGGTGACCCAGGCGAAGAGCGCGAAAAACTGCAACGTCCAACTGGAAGTCCAGCGCGGCAGAAAGTGCCACAGAATGGTCCAGCCCAGGATCAGCACGGCAAAGGCGGTGATGGTGCTGAAGCTCCATCCGGAGCCCTCATGGCCGGGATCGTTCGCAGCCGCGCGCATCGCGTTGACCACCAGCGGCGGATAAAACGCCGCGCTCATCGCGTAGGCGAATGCGCCGATGCCCGCAACCAGCGCCAGGTTGCTCCACAATTTCTGGCGATCCAAAACGAACACCAGGCACGCCGTGGCGAGCATGGTCCCCGTGGGGCCGAAGGCGCTCGCCATTGCTCCGAAAAAGATGCACAGGGTTGCGGCGGCGTAGTAGCGCGCCTGGCGTGTTCGAATCGACTGGTAAAGGCAAAGAATCGTGAGCGGCAGGAAGACGAAAGCGATCAGATGGGGCGTATCGTCCCACGCGGATGCAAGGAAGAGCCGGCGTGTGTCCCAGACCGAAGCCCATGTTGCATTCGGGTCGGGAACGATCAACTGCGTCGGTGACGTCACGGAGTACATCATTGCCGCCGCGAAGCTCACCCCGGGTGCGCGCGTCATCAACCACGCGCACACGAACAGCGTCAGCGGCGCGGCGCAATAAGCGATTGCCGTGATCCGATCGAACGCGAGCGCCAGCGAGATTCCCGAGAGCCCGTGCCACATCGCCATCAAGCCGGGCAGCAGCGGCGCGTAGGTGAGCTCGAACGGAATCCCGCCGTCCCAATACGGCCACCACTCGGCGCGAAACCAGCTCCCGCCGCCGAGCCTGGCGAGCGCCATCCAGAAGCCGTGCATCGACGCCATGAACGCGGTTTCGATGGAAAACAGCTCGCGACATATGTAGACGTTCACGGAAACGATGATCGCGGCGTAGATCGCCGCGCGCAGAAGCTCGGCGCGGCGGATCGGATTTTCCGGGAGCTTTTCCACAATGCTCATGTTATTCTGAAATGGTCTTGGTAGAGGAGCGGGGGCCATCAGTAGCCCGGCGCGCAATACCGGTGGAAGTTCCGGAGCGCCGTGGCGAAAGGGGCAGCCTCGCCGAAACCGGCGTGACGAACTCCAGCGCGTCCGGTTGGTGAGCGCCGGTTCATGTCGACGAATCGGCTTAAACGTGGCTAATACCTGCTCACTGTCATTCGACCGCAGGTCGGATGGAGAGCTATCGGGAAGACGTCCTTCCTCTCCATTCCGATTACATCTATGAACGTATTCGAGCTGACGCGAGCGCTGATCGATATCGATTCCGTTACTCCCAACGAGGAGCGCGTGGGCGAATTTCTGTTCGCGCATCTTTCGAAAATTCCCGGCGCGCGCATGGAGCGAATGCCGGTGGAAGAGCGCCGCTTCAACGTGCTTGCGTACTGGGACCAGCCGGTGGTCACGTTTTCGACGCACATGGACACGGTGCCTCCGTTTTACGCTTCGCGCGAAGACGGCGAATTCATCTGGGGCCGCGGCGCGTGCGACACCAAAGGCATCATCGCGGCGATGATTACGGCGGTTTCGCAAATGGTCGCGGAGGGTGAGCGCCGCGTTGCCATGTTGTTTGTGGTCGGCGAAGAACGCAACAGCGCGGGAGCGTTCGAAGCCGCCAAACACGGGCGCGGCAGCCGGTTTCTGATCAACGGCGAGCCGACGGAAAACAAGCTCGCGCTGGGATCGAAAGGCGCGCTGCGCTACGAGCTCACGGCGCACGGGAAAATGGCGCACTCCGCGTATCCGCACCTGGGCGAATCGGCGATTGAGAAACTGCTGGACATTCTGAACGATCTGCGCCACATGCCACTGCCCAATGACGCGCTGTTCGGCGCGAGCACCGTAAATATCGGGACCATCCAGGGCGGCCGCGCCCCGAACGTGATTCCGGATTTCGCCAAGGCTGAAATTTTCTTCCGGCTGGTGGATGATGGTGCGTCCACGCGCTCGGCCATGAATGCGATCGCCGATGGCCGCGCGGAGCTGAAGGAAATTCTCACCATTCCGGCGATGAAGTTCGGAAAGCTGGATGGTTTTGAGACCAGCATCGTGTCTTATGCGACCGATATTCCGTCCTTCCAGGGATCCTGGGGCGAGCCGTTTCTGCTGGGCCCCGGAAGCATTCACGTGGCGCACACGGCCGAGGAGCGCATGCCGAAAAAAGAAGTGCTTGAAGCGATCGAAATTTATCAGCGCATGGCGAAGGAGCTTTTAAGACGATGAGCGGAGCTATCAACGAGACGGAACGAATTCCCGTGGGGATTTTGGGCGCGACCGGGATGGTCGGGCAGAAATTCGTCAGCTTCTTAGAGAATCATCCATGGTTTGAGATCACCTGGCTCGGGGCGAGCGACCGCTCGGCGGGGAAAAAGTATCGCGACGCCACGTCGTGGCGGTTGAGCAACGTGATGCCTCCGGCGGTACGCGACATCGTCGTCACCGAGTGCGTGCCCGATGAACGCGCGCCGCGCCTGGTTTTCTCCGCAACCGACGCCTCCGTCGCCACGGAGATCGAGCGCGCCTTCGCCTCGGCCGGATCGACCGTAGT
The DNA here is from genome assembly GCA_035501755.1 of Bryobacteraceae bacterium. Taxonomy (GTDB): domain Bacteria; phylum Acidobacteriota; class Terriglobia; order Bryobacterales; family Bryobacteraceae; genus Palsa-187. The sequence goes on from DATJVN010000083.1 coordinate 18,757, forward strand.
TTCCAATTCGCGCAACCATCGCATGGAGGATGATGTTCCGCTGCTGGTTCCCGAAATCAACGCGGAGCATCTGAAGCTGCTGCCGGAGCAGCGGCGCAAGCGCGGATGGAGCGGCCAGATCGTCACCAATCCCAACTGTTCGACCGCAGTGCTGGTGATGGCGCTCGCGCCGCTCAAGAAATTCGGCATTCGCCGCGTGATGGTGACCACCATGCAGGCGATTTCCGGCGCCGGTTATCCCGGCGTCGCGTCGATGGACATCAACGCGAACGTGGTTCCGTTCATCGGCGGCGAAGAAGAAAAGATGGAATGCGAGACGCAAAAAATCCTGGGCGATTTCGCGGGGGCGCGCGTGGAGCCGTTGGCGTCGCAGGTGAGTGCGACGTGCAATCGCGTGCCAGTGGTGGACGGACATTTGATGTCGGTTTCGATCGAACTCGAAAAGAAAGCGAGCGAAGCGGAAATTTTCGGCGCGTGGCGCGGATGGCGCGGCATTCCGCAGCAAAAAGGATTGCCCAGCGCGCCGCCGTGTCCGGTGATTTACATGGACGAGCCCGACCGCCCGCAGCCGCGACGCGACGTGGAGCGCGAAAACGGAATGGCGGTCTTCACCGGGCGATTGCGCAGGTGTCCCGTGCTCGATTACAAGTTCATGGCGCTGGGCCACAACACCGTGCGCGGCGCGGCCGGCGCGGCCGTGCTGAATGCGGAGTTGATGAAGTCGGAGGGATATTTATAGCCGCGAATGCACATTAATGATCGCGAACTCTTATTCGCGTTTATAAGCGTTTTATTCGCGGCCAATGAAGGAATCATGATCGTCATGAAATTCGGCGGGACGTCGGTCGAGTCCCGCGAGGCGATTCAGAGGGTCGCTGGAATTGTGCGCGCGCGCCTGGAGCGCAAGCCCGTCGTGGTCGTCTCAGCCATGGGCAAGACCACGAATAAGCTCCTGGCGATCGCTGGGGCGGCCGTGCGCGGCGAGCGCGAGGCGGCGCTCTCTCAATTGGAAGAGCTGCGCGCGTTTCATCTGTGCGAATCGATCGGAGTCGAAACAGAAATCGAGCTGCATTTCACAGAACTGGGCGAGCTCGTCCGCGGCCTGGCGGTGATGGGCGAGATGACGCCGCGCGCCGTCGACGCGGTCTCTTCGTTCGGGGAACGCATTTCGAGCATCATCGCCGCCGAAATTTTCCGCCGCTGCGGCGTCAACGCAACGCACCTCGACTCGCGCCAGTTCATCGTCACCGACGCGCGGCACACGCAGGCCGCTCCGCTGTTTGAGGAAACCAATCGCCGGCTGGCGGCGATTCCGAAAATGCCCGGCGTGGTGGTGATGGGAGGATTCATCGGATCGACCACCGATGGGGTGACCACCACGCTGGGGCGCGGAGGCTCGGACTACACCGCGGCGATCGTCGGCGCGGGAATCGGCGCGGAAGAAATCCAGATCTGGACCGACGTGGACGGCATGCTCACCGCCGATCCGACCCTCCTTCCGGGCGGCTATCGCGTGAAAACCTGCTCGTTCGCCGAGGCCGCCGAGTTAGCTTATTTCGGCGCGAAAGTCCTCCACCCGGCCACCGTCCTGCCGGCGATTGAAAAAAATATTCCGGTGCGGATTCTGAATTCGCGCCGTCCGGAAGTGGAGGGGACCTTGATCCTGGCCGAAGCGCCGGCCTGTTCGAGCGCGATCCGGTCCATCGCCTGCAAGCGCAACATCACTCTGCTAAACGTCGTTTCGACGCGCATGCTGATGGCGCACGGATTCCTGCACAGGATATTCCAGGTCTTCGACCGGCATGAAACCGCGGTTGACATGGTGGCGACCAGCGAAGTGAGTGTCTCGCTGACGATC
>DATJVN010000084.1:0-16264 GCA_035501755.1 Bryobacteraceae bacterium
GCCTTGTATGGAATGGACCGCATGATCGAGCTCGCCCTGAGCTACGGCAACGAGCGCAGCGCATTCGGAACTCCGGTGCGCAAAAATCAGGTTTGGAAGCATCGCTTCGCCGAGCACCTCACCGCCATCGAGGCCGGCCGCTGGCTCACCTACCGCGCGCTCGACCTGATGAATCGCAAGCAGAAATGCGTCCGCGAGATCACCATGGCGAAGCTGTACACCTCCGAGCTGTGCCAGAAAATCGCCTACGACTGCATGCAGATTTTCGGCGGATTCGGCTACACCGTCGAGTATCCCATTGGAAGGTTTTGGCGCGACGTGCGGCTGCACACCATCGGGGCCGGCACATCGGAGATCATGAAAGAGATCCTGGCGAAGGATTTTAAAATATAAGTGTCGCGACCCAAGGAGCGGTCGACAATTCCATGATTCGCATCGCCAACGGTCAGGGCTTCTGGGGCGACTCGCTTGAAGCGCCTGTCGAGCAGGTCCGCCGCGGCCCTATCGATTACCTGACCCTCGATTATCTCGCCGAAATCACCATGTCGATCTTGCAGAAGCAGCGCGCTCGCGATCCGCGCGCCGGCTACGCGCGCGATTTCGTCGACATGATCGCGCGCGTTCTTCCCGACCTGGTCGGGCGCCGCGTGCGCGTCGTCGCCAACGCCGGCGGAGTGAATCCCGCCGCCTGCCGCGACGCTGTCCTGGAGATCGCCCGCAAGCAGGACATCGAAATCAGGGTCGCCACCGTCGCCGGCGACGATATTATGCCGCGTCTGGACGAATTTCTCTCCCGCGGCGTCGATCTGAAAAACATGGAAACCGGCGAGTCGCTTTCCGCCATCCGCGGCCGCGTTCAGAGCGCCAACGTCTACTTCGGCGCGTTTCCCGTCGCCCAAGCGCTCGATCGCGGCGCCGAGATCGTCATCACCGGCCGCGTCACCGACACCGGCCTCGCGCTTGCGCCCATGATTCACGAATTCCATTGGCGCGAAAATGATTGGGACAAGCTCGCCGCCGGCACCATCGCCGGTCACACCGTCGAATGCGGCGCCCAATGCACCGGCGGCAACTGCCAGGTGGATTGGGACACCATCCCCAACATGGCCGATATCGGCTATCCCATCATCGAAGCCGAACATGACGGCTCGTTTTGCATCACCAAGCACGCCGGCACCGGCGGACGCGTCACCGTCGCCTCGGTCAAGGAACAGCTTCTTTATGAGATGGGCGATCCGCGCGAGTACATTACTCCCGATTGCATCGCCGATTTCACTTCGATTCACCTGGAGCAGTGCGGCCCCGACCGCGTTCGCTTCAGCGGCATCCGAGGCCGTCCCGCGACGAAATTCTACAAAGTGTCCGTCAGCTATTCGGCGGGATTCAAGGCCATCGGCGGACTGGTCTATGCGTGGCCCGACGCGTACAAAAAAGCGCGCGCGGCCGACCAGATTGTGCGCCAGCGCCTCGACCGGCTCGGCCTGAAATTCGACGCGATCCGCACCGAATTCGTCGGCGCCAACGCCTGCCAAGGCATTCCTTCCGCCGAGCCTGCGCCTGAAATTGAGCCGCACCTGGCCGAAGTCATGATGCGCATCGGCGTGCGCTCCAACGATCGAGCCGCGGTCGAGCGCTTCACCAAAGAGCTCGCGCCATTAGCGCTCAACGGACCTCCCGTGGTCACCGGCTTCGGCAGCGGGCGCCCGAAAGTGGAAGAAATTGTCGCGTACTGGCCGGCGCTGATTCCCAAGAGCGAGGTTTCCCCGGAGGTGAGCCTGTGGCCAAGCGAAAGCTGATCGAGCTCGCGCACGCACGCAGCGGCGATAAGGGCGACACCGCCAACGTCGGTATCATCGCGCGCAAACCCGAATACTATCCGATTCTCGTTCGCGAGGTCACGGCCGAGCGCGTGAAACAGCACTTTGCCGGCGTGTGCCTGGGCAACGTCGAACGCTTCGAGCTTCCCAATCTCGGCGCGCTGAATTTCTTGCTGCACCAATCGCTCGACGGCGGCGGAACGCTGGCGCTCAAAGCCGACCCGCAGGGCAAGACCTATTCGAGCGCGCTGCTCCGAATGGAGATCGACGAGTGATCCTATACACGGCAGAATGCGGCGTCGCGCGCATCGTGCTGAACCGTCCGGAGAAGCGCAATGCACTCAGCCCCGAACTGATCGACGCGTTGAAAACCGCGCTCGCCCGCGCCGCGCGCGATCCCGAGGTGCGCGTCGTGGTGATCTCCGGCACGGGTGCGGATTTCTGCGCGGGCGCCGATCTGGCGGCCCTCGATCGCACCTCCGAGGAAGGCGTCATGGATCATCTCGGTTCGGCTCGCGCTTTGGCCGAGGTTTTTCTGGCCATCCGCCATCATCCTCACCCGGTGATCGCCACCGTGCGCGGACGCGCGCTCGCAGGCGGCTGCGGCCTCGCCACGGCGTGCGATCTCATCCTCGCCTCCGAATCGGCGCAGTTCGGATATCCGGAAGTGAAGCTCGGATTCGTTCCCGCCATGGTCATGGCCATCCTGCGCCGCTCGCTTAGCGAAAAGCGGGCGTTCGAGCTGATCGCGACCGGAGAAATGATCACCGCGCCCCAGGCCCACGCGGTCGGCCTGATCAATCGCGTCTATCCCGATAACGAATTCGACGCGCAATCGGAAGAGTACATCACCGCGCTGGCCGCGAAATCCGCCTCCGCGGTCGCGCTGTCGAAGAACCTGCTTTATCACATGGACGGGATGACGTTTGAGGCCGCCGTCGAGGCCGGTGTCCACGGCAACGCGCTCGCGCGCATGACCGAGGACGCGCGCCGCGGCATCGAACGCTTCGTCAAGAAGTCGTAACCGGCTTCAAAATACGATAGATTAGTGGATGACTATGTCGAATCGATCCGCGCTAACCCGCGCAGCCCTTTTGCTGTCGCTCGCAACCCTGCCGCTCGCCGCCCAGACCACTACGCACGCCGCCAAAGCCGCCGCGACGTCCCCTTTCCCCCGCACCGCCGACGGCCATCCCGACTTGCAGGGCATCTACGACCTCGCCACCATGACTCCTTTCGAGCGCTTGCCCGGCGACCCGCCGGTCCTGACCAAGGAGCAGGCCGACAAGCTCCAGAAGGCCGAGATTGCGCGCCGCTCCGTCGACGCAACGCACCTCGACCCCAATCGTCCTGAGCTACCTGTCGGCGGCGACACCAGCCGCGGAAAAACGTTTTTTGAAATTCTCGAAAAGGCCGGCGGCGGTGCCGTCGGCGGCTACGACCGTCTCTGGCTGAACCAGGGCAACGCCTTCATGGTGATCGACGGCCAGATTCGGACTTCGATCGTGATCGATCCCCCGGACGGCCATGTGCCTCCCTACAACGCCGCCGCCAAAGCGCGCATGGGGAGAGCCGGAGCGCGCGTGCTGCCGACCTCTGACGCCGGCGAGAACCAGGACATTCGCGCCGCAAGCCGCCGCGGCGAGTACGACAACCCGGAGCAGAGACCGCTCAGCGAGCGCTGCATCCTCGGATTCGGCAACACCGCAGGCCCGCCCGCGCTGCCCGATTATTTCTACAACGACCTGCACCAGATCGTCCAGACCAAAGATACCATCATGATCCTCAGCGAGATGATCCACGACGCGCGCATCATTCGCATGAACGCGCAGCATCTTCCGCCGACGATGCGCCTGTGGATGGGGGATTCGGTGGGCCACTGGGATGGCGACACGCTGGTGGTCGACACCGCCAATTTCACCGACAAGACCCGTTTCCGGGGATCCACGGAGAACCTTCACGTAGTGGAGCGCTTCACGCGTCTGGACGCCAAGACGCTGCTGTATCACTTCACCATCGAAGACCCGCAGACCTGGGATCGTCCCTGGAGCGGCGAAGAAACCTGGCCGCTGACCAGCAAGCCCATCTACGAATACGCCTGCCAGGAGGGCAACTACGCGCTCGGCGACGTGTTGCGCGGCGCCCGCCATCAGGAAGCCGAAGAAGCTGCCGGCAAACCCAAGCAGTAGGCGTAGTTAGCGTCAATATCGCAGCTGAAATGCGTTAACGCGCTCGAATCCTCGATCTTGCAGCCGATAAGCTCTGCGTGAGATTGGTTTCGCTCGCGCTGCTTTTCGCTATTTCCACTCCGGCCCTGCGCGCGCAGGATTTCATCGAGCAGGCTCCGAAACGGAGCGATTCCAAGGGCCGGTTCTTTCGCCGCCTGACGCTGGCCGCCGCTTGCGCCGCCAGCGCGGGATTCGACACGTTCACCACGCGCCGCGCGATCTCGGCTGGAGCCGTCGAATCTAACGGACTGCTCGCCGGTGCGCAGGGAAATCCATCCTGGGGGCGCGTGATCGGACTCAAGACCGTGGTCTGCGCCGTCTCCGCGATCGTTCAGGAGACCCACACGTTGGGGGCCTGGGACACGCCCAAATCAGACTGGATCTGGACCGCCGCGAACGCCGCGACCGCGTCGGTCTACACCTGGGCCGGATTTCACAATCTCAAGCTGGCCAACAATTTGTCTTCAGAAAAGTAGCGCGGGCTGGCCGCGATGAACGCGGAAAGAAAGAATAGAAGATTCGCATTTATTCGCGGCTTTAATTCCGTTTCTAGCTGACGTGCACGAGGCGCTTGCCGATGTTTTCGCCGTGGAACAGTCCGATGAACGCCTGGGGCAGATTTTCGAACCCCTCGACGATATCTTCGCGATACTTGATTTTTCCTTCGCGCACCCAGCCCGTCATCTCGGTGAGCGCGGGGCCGAATTGCGCGGCGTAGTCCGACACCAAAAATCCCTGCACCTTCGCCCGCGCGACGATCAGCATCGAAAGCAGCCGCGGTCCCATCTCCGGCTTGCTGTTGTTGTACTGCGAAATCTGTCCGCAGATGGAGATCCGCGCGCCCACGTTCAGCAGCCCGAAAACCGCGTCGGTGATTTGCCCGCCGACGTTGTCAAAATACACGTCGATCCCGTTCGGACACAACTCCTTCAGCTTCGCGGAGTAATTGCCGGTGGTCTTGTAGTTGAACGCGGCGTCGTACCCGCAGTCTTTCAAAATCCAGGCGACCTTGTCGTCGCCTCCCGCGATCCCGACGGTCCGGCATCCCTTGATTTTCGCGATCTGCCCCACCACCGAGCCCACCGCTCCCGCCGCGCCCGAAACTACCACGGTTTCGCCCGCCTTGGGATGGCAAACGTCCAGCAGCCCGAAGTACGCCGTTAATCCAGTCATCCCCAGGACGCCTTCCGCTGTCGACACCGCCACCGACGGATCCAGCTTGCGGACGCCGCGCCCGTTTGAAATGGTGTACTCCTGCCAGCCCATGTAGATATCGACGGCGTCGCCCGGCTTGAACTCGGGATTTTTCGACTCGACTACTTTCGCGACCCCTCCGCCGACCATCACCTGCCCGACCTCCACTGGCGCGGCGTAGCTGCGCATTCCGCTGATGCGGCCGCGCATGTAGGGATCGACCGAAAGATACATCGCGCGCACCAGGATCTCGCCGTCCTTCAGCTCCGGAATCGGCGTCTCGACCAGCTTGAAATTCTCGGGCGACGGCATTCCGTTGGGCCGCGACGCCAGCACGAATTGACGATTAGTTTGTGGATGCATGAGAATTTGGTTTTGCGGAAAGCATGAGTTTGATCAGCGCCTCGGTCACGTGCGGCTCCAGCCCCTCCGTGTGACCCTTATCCAGACGAACCACGTCGGCGACGATCCGTCCGTCCTTACAACGCGGATATTCGAAGACGTCCGCTGTTCCGGGGCGCGGCAGCGTGCCCCATCCGGGCGACGACGGATTCTGGCTGCGCGTGTCGTACACGTATCCCGGCGTGGTGTCGACGATATCGGCCTTGCGCACGCGCGCCGAGCAGCCCAGCTTCTCGGCCCACTTGGACGTCTCCGGCAGTCCTTTAGCATCCATTTCATTGCGGCCGGTTTCATAGATGAAGGAGAATTCGGCGGAAGGAAGCTCGCGCAGAGCCGCGCCGCCGGCGAGCGGATTCGGCGCATTTCCTCGACCGCCGTCCTTCGTGGCAGTCGCCGCGGCCGCGCGTCCCCGCGCCGCGATGTTACTGAAATCGCCGCGGCCCGGATTCTCGCCCAATCTCCCGCCCGACAGGCTCAGCCATCCGTCCACGCGCTCGGAAAAGAAATCGGTGCGCATCAGCCGGTTCGACGTCATGCCGCCCTGCGAATGCCCCACCAGCCAGAACGCCTTGATATTCTCTTTCCCGATCTGGTCGTAAATCATACTGACGATGTTTTGCAGATATTCGTCGTCTGTAGCCGACCAATATTGCACCGGCGAATTCGGCGTGGCGATCACCAGGTGGTACTTGTCCTTGAAATCCATCATGGGGAAATAGTGCCGCTGCCAGTTCCCGTACGAGCCGAATCCATGCAGGCTCATGATAAAGGTGACTTTCTCACCCTTCCTCAAATCGCACGGATAATCCAGGAAAAATTTGCGATTAGTCTTGGGCTCGACCGCATTGCCCTGGTCGATCACCAGCGCGGACGGGCAATTCGCCGCGGGACAATGCTCGGGCGCCGGCGTCTGGCACGCGACCCCGGCGAGCTCCAGCGGCGCGCCTTTTTTTCCGTACGCGGGAAGCACAGCCGCGATCACTGCCAGCAGGATCAGTGTTGGTCTCATGGTATCCCTTGTGCAAGATTCTTCGACCGTTCTATTATGCACTAAGTCCCAACATAAGGAGCAATCTGCTCATGGCCGAGAAAAAACCGCAAACTCTTCAGAACCACGCCAGGATCGATCCGCTGTTTCATCTGTTCCTGTCTCCGGTGGCGCTGATCCTGCTGATCGCCGCCGCTTACAACCTTTACGCCAACCCGAGCTGGAAAAGTGGCGCCTTCCTTCTCGGCGCCGTGGCCGCGTTCGTCGCCCTGTTCAAGATCCGCCTTTACGCGCTGAAGGTTCAGGACCGAGTGATTCGCCTGGAAGAGCGCCTGCGCCTGGAACGGCTGCTTTCCGAGCCGCTCAAGTCGCGCATCTACGAGCTCACCGAGCAACAGTTGATCGCCCTGCGCTTCGCCTCCGACGGCGAGCTGCCGGCGCTGGTGGAAAAGACGCTTAAAGGAAACCTGCCTCCCAAGGAGATCAAGCAGGCGATCCAGAGCTGGCGGCCGGACTACTGGCGCGTGTGAGCCGGGAACATTTCCCACGGCTCGCGCGTATGAAGAAAGCGAGGATTCCAAATGAAACCAGCCCTGGTCGCGGCCGCGGCGTTTCTGCTCGCCGGCTGCGTGGTCGACATGGAGCGTACCGGCCCCGAGGAGCACGAAACCAAGTCCATCGATCTGGACAAATCCGAAATGGTGCGCGTTGACCTGAAAATGGGCGCCGGTGAGCTCAACGTGAACGGTGGCTCGTCCAAGCTCATGGATGCCGATTTCACGTACAACGTCGCATCCTGGAAACCGCAGGTCACTTACACCTCCAGCGGATTTCGCGGCAACCTGACGATCGAGCAGCCAGCCCACTCCCACGGCGGGTCGCGCGCGCACTACCGCTGGGAGGTTCGGCTGAACGACCAGGTCCCGATGGACGTCCACGCCGAACTGGGCGCCGGCAAAGCGACCATGAACCTGGGAAGCCTGGATCTGCGCAGCGTACGCGTGGACATGGGCGTCGGCGAAATGCGTCTCGACCTGACCGGCAAGCCGATGCGCGATTACACCGTCAATATCAACGGCGGAGTCGGACACGCCATGGTCTTTCTTCCGCGCGATGCCGGGATCGTCGCCAACGCGTCGGGAGGAATCGGCAACATCTCCGTCCGCGGCCTCGAAAAGCGCGGCGGCCAATGGATTAATCCCGCCCACGAGAACGCTCCGGTCACGATTCATCTGGACATCCAGGGCGGGATTGGACAAATCGAGTTAGTTGCGGAATAGCGCGCACACGGGTTTCGCGCTAATCTTAGAGGGGCAGCCACGGTGAGCACAGCATCCGCGGAAATTGTTAGAATTTCAATCCCTCATTGCGAACCCGGTATCGGCAAAGTGATTCGCCAGGACTCGAGCGCGGATCTCATTCCCGGTGTGTGCCTGCGTTCCGTGGATCTCTGGCCGGACGATCGCGGATATTTTCTCGAAGTCATTCGCATGAAGCAGGGCCTCGCCGCGGATTTCCCCGCCGAAACCACCCAGGTTTCGGCCGCCCTGAGCTATCCGGGAACCATCAAGGCGTTCCATTTTCACAAGCACCAGACCGATTTGTGGATGCCCGCGATGGGCATGTTTCAGGTCGCACTGGTCGACCTGCGCCCCGAATCGCCTGGTTTCGGCCTTAAGAACACGATTTACGCCGGCACGCTGCGCCCCTGGCAGATTCTGATTCCGCCCGGCGTGGGTCATGGTTACAAAGTAATCGGCGAAACCGCCGCGATGCTGGTTTACGTTACCAATCGCACCTACAATCCCGAGGACGAAGGCCGCATCGCGTACAACGATTCATCGATTCAGTACGACTGGGAAGTGCAGCACAAGTGAGGCTCTTAGTCACTGGGGGAGCGGGATTCATCGGCAGCGCGTTCATCCGGATGGAACTCTCCAGAAAAAACGGAGCCAAACCCGAAATTTTGAATTTCGATAAGCTCACCTACGCCGGCAATTTGGAAAACCTGGCGAGCGTCGCGGAGGATTCGTGTTACCGCTTCGTGCACGGCGACATCGGCGACGCGCAACTGGTGATTGATCTCATCGAAGAGACGCGTCCCGATGTGATCGTGAATTTCGCCGCCGAATCGCACGTGGACCGCAGCATTCTCTCGCCCTCGCCGGTGTTTGAGACCAACCTGGGCGGAACGTTCACGCTGCTCGAAGCCGCGCGCAGGCACAAGACGCCGCGCTTCGTGCACGTCTCCACCGATGAGGTGTACGGATCTATCGCGACGCCATACGAAGCCAATGAGGATTTCCCGCTGCGCCCCTCGAGTCCGTATTCGGCTTCGAAAGCCGGCTCGGACCTGCTGGCGCTCTCTTACTTCACCACATATAAGATGCCGGTGATGGTCACGCGCGCGTCCAACAACTACGGACCGTACCAGTTCCCGGAAAAATTGATCCCCCTGATGATCTCCAACGCGATCGAGGACAAGCCTCTGCCGATCTACGGCGACGGCATGCAGATTCGCGACTGGCTGTACGTCGACGATCACTGCCGCGCGATCCAGGCGGTGATTCAACGCGGGCGCGCGGGTGAGATTTACAATATCGGCGGCAATCGCGCTCTGCCGAATCGCGAGGTTGTGCACAAAATTCTGGCCGCGCTGGGAAAACCGGAATCCCTGATGCATCGCGTAACCGACCGTCCCGGCCACGATCGCCGCTACGCGCTGTCGAGCGATAAAATCATGCGCGAGACGGGCTGGCGCCCGCAAGTCGAGTTCGAACGCGGCCTGCTAACGACGATCGAGTGGTATCGTGCGAACCCGTCCTGGATCGCGCACGTCAAGTCGGGCGAATATCAGAGCTACTACGAGCGCAACTACGCCGGCCGGTAATTTCAGCCTCACCGCGCGATATCTTTCCACTCTTTTTCGTAATACCGCACCAGGATCTGATCGTTCAGCCGGTTCACATCCGCCTCGACGGGCTGCATGTCCTCGGGAAAATCGAACAGTCCGGGGATCTGCGCGACCGTCAGGAATCGCAGGCCGGCGGGCAGCGACCGCGGAGGGTCCCACGCGTTTCCCGCCAGCGTGAATCCCCATTCCCCGAAGCTCGGCACGTACACGTGATACGGCCATGTGCGGAATCCGGCCTGTTGCAGCGTGCGGACGATGCACCAGTAGGATTGCCGCGAAAACATCGGCGAGGTGCTCTGAATCACCGCCAGCCCGTTCTCGCTCACGTGCTTTCGCAACAGCCGGTAGAACGCCGTGGTGTACAACTTACCCAGCGAGTAGCTGGTGGGATCGGGAAAATCCACCACGACGAAATCCCAAAACCCGTTCTGGCCGTCCAGCCACACGAACGCGTCGGCGTTGATCACGTGCACGCGCGGATTGCGGAACGAATATTGGTTCAGCGGCGCGAGCATGGGATTTTCGGTGAATAGTTTGGGCATGTCCGGGTCCAGATCCACCAGCGTGATGCTTTCGAGGTTGGGATACTTCAGCAGCTCGCGGACGGCGAGTCCGTCGCCGCCGCCTAGCACCAGCGCACGCTTCGCCCACGGCAGCGACGACAGGCCCGGATGCACCAGCGCTTCGTGGTAGCGATACTCGTCGCGCGAGCTGAATTGCAGGTGCGCGTTCAGAAACAGCCGAATATCGTCCTTCCAGCGCGTGATGACGATGCGCTGGTAGCGAGTTTCGCGCTGGAAAATCACTTCGTCGGCGAAAAGTTGGGTGTCGGCTGCCGACGAAATCCAGTTCGACGCAACCATGCCCCCGCCGAGCGCGATAAGCACCGCGATCGACATGGCGCGGAGCGTCCAGCGCGAGCGCAGCTCCTCCTCGAACAGAAAAGTGGACCACAGCGCCACCGCGGCGTTGATCATGCCGAACAGAATCGCCGCGCGAACCAGTCCCAGCTTGGGCACCAGCCAGATGGGAAACGCGATGGAAGCCGCCAGCGCCCCGAGGTAATCGAAGGTTAGCACGTGCGAAACCAGGTCGCGCAATTTGAAGCGGCCTTCGAGAATCCGCATCAGCAGCGGAATTTCCAGTCCTACGAAAACGCCGATAGCGATCACCAGTAGGTACATCGCCAGCTCGAAGCTGTGCGTGTAAGCGAACGCCAGAAACAGCGCGGAGGAGGAAAATCCGCCTACCAGCGCGACCATCAGCTCGATCTGCACGAAGCGCGAGACCAGCGACCGCCCGAGATAGCGCGATGCCGCGCTCCCCAGTCCCATGGCGAACAGATACGTCCCGATGACAGTGGAAAATTGCAGGACGCTGTCGCCCAGCAGATAGCTGGCGAGGGTCCCCGCGATCAGCTCATAGATGAGCCCGCACGCCGCGATCAGCAGAACGGAGAGGAATAAAACAACAGCCATTACTTAGCCGCGAATGAACGCAAATGAACGCGAATGCAACATTATTTGCGTTAGTTCGCGTTCATTCGCGGCCATTATTCTCCTTAATGCGTCCTCGCTTAATGCACTGCGGCGGCGATGATGATGCACATGCCCAGCGAGATCGCGCCGATCAGGATCGCCAGCGCGATGTTTTTGTCCTGCACGATCTCGTTCCACAGATGATACGGCGTCATCTTGTCGACGATCATGAAGGCGAACAGGAAAATCGCGATGCCCAGCAGCGCGTAAATCGCCGCGTTCAGCAACTGCCCGGGATGGAAATCAGCCATGTTTATTTTCCTCCGACGTAGCGTGGATAGAAACCATAATGCGAGCGGTACGCGCCGGGATTATCGCGTACCGTTTTGGGAACGTTCTTCACCTGATCAACGCTGGAAAGGCTCCAGCCGCGATACTCCGCCCACATGAGCCCGGTGAGCAAGAGTAAACCGTAAGCGAGGTACCCCGGATAGCGCAACATTTAATTTCCTCCGTGCTGAACGGGCGGATAGTCGCTCTGCATCCAGCGCCGCACCTCGAAATTTCGCCCCCGCACGGTGTGTGCCAGAGGTGGGATCATCAGCAGCCCGGCCACGATCCAGAACCAGGTGTAATCCGGCACGTCGTGCTTGAGCGTGATCGAGTAGCTCATCCGGTTGACGCGCGTCATCTTGCCGTTGGATGCGCGCACGAAACTTCCCGCGTTGGCGTCCATTTCCGGCTCGACGCGCAGATAATAGCGTCCCGACGGAACGGACGGGATATAAGCCGTCGAGGTCTGGCCGCCTTCTGTCCACGGACCGTCGCTGTCGCTGCCGGTGTAATAGCTCACCTCGCGGCCGAAATCGAAAGCGTTGCCGGTGTCTTCGTTGATCAGCGCGAAGTTGAAATACGCCCAGTCGTTCGTCACGTTGGCGTGAACAGTGAGCTCGAGCGACGCCGTGCGGCCCTTCAGGTCGAAAATCGGAGTGACGAAGGACGGCTCGCGCCCGTCGCCGGTCTGGAACTGGTAGTGGTCTTCGAAGACCGTCCGATTCGCGCTGAACACCGAGAAGAAGATCGCCAGCGCGGCCACCATCGCCAGCATCCCGCCGAAGCTAGTCCACATTCCGCCACTCTTGAACGGCGACGGCTGGTTGAGATAGACTCCGCTCGCACGCGGAGCCGGACCTGGCAGCGCGAAAGCTTTCCAGATTTCGGCACCGGTCATGTATTCGCCGCGCGACCAGGTCACTTCCTCATCGGTGGTCTCGGCGGAAAGCACCGTCGGCGGATCGATGAAATCGTCATCGATGACTTTATCGCCGGTTTTCACGCGCCACGGGAATTCGCCCAGCACGAACGTGGTCACCGCTTCAGCGCCAGAGAAATGTTTGAACCTGCGCCCCTCGAAGATCACTCCTGGACGGCCACCGAGCGCGATCCTGTGCGGCATCGCCTCCATCGGTGTGACGAAATTCCAGTGGCCGTCATACTCGACAACGTAGCGGAACCCCTTGTATGGATTGAATAGCAGATATTCGTCCCAGGAAAACGTCTCGCCGTCTTCTTCAACGGAGCGCGTCTGAAATCCGATGACTTCAAACTCCCCGCCGCCAATTTTTCCGCGCGTCCCCAGCGGAATTTTCGGCGTGCGGCGCCATCGTTCCTCGATCTGCTGAAGAATTTTCAGCTCCGGCGTGGACGCATCGAGTACGCTGAAACACTGCGGGCAAACCACGGTCAGCGCATGCCCGAATCCGCGCAGCTCCACCGGTCCGCCGCAATTGGGGCAACTGAGCGACTTGGTCTTGACGACCGGCGGTGCAACCAGAGGAGAGGACAATCAGGCCCACCCCTCAAACTGCCGCAGATTTTTCAACTGAAGCTGGTCGAACTCCACCCACTCGCCCAAATACAGCAACGCAGGATCTTCGCTGTAGTCGAGCGTGCCGAATTGCGATCCTGTGGTGCGCAGGTCGGCGAAGAGCATGTCGGATTTGCCGTAATACGGGAACGGCAGCTCGCCTTCGAAACCTTTGTAGCGCGCGAGGGTCAGGGTCGCGACCTCAAATTCTACATTGTTGAACGTCATCACCTTGCCGCGCGAAATTTCAGCCTGCGCGGGCAACGCTTGCGCCGGCGCGAGCCTCGAAATGGCGTACTGCAACTGCGCGTCCGCGAGCCAGCCGCTCGATCCGTCGGAGAAAACGATGTGCCACTCATTCCAGCCGCCGTTTTCGTATTCATACACCAGGCGGCCGGTTACGTTGAAGCGCTGCCCGCCGAACGATCCCTCAGTTAACAGCTGAATGGGTGACGGGTCCGGCGGCAAGTCCGCCACCTCGCCGACGTTTTTGAGCTCGATGTCGGTGCGCACGATGATCGATTTGCAGAACGGGCAGGCGGTCTGCGCCGCGCCTGACCAGCGGAACTGCACCGGCGCGCCGCAATTGGGGCAATTAGAAATCGGTTGACTCATACGGCCGGTCGAGCCTCCGCACCTCGACCGAAGCAGCTCCAAACTCGCGCCGAAGATCCGCGGCGAAATCCCAGTCCGGCCGCGGCCGGCAGCAGAATACATTCAAGCACAGCGACCGGTATTCGGGAAAGGTGTGGCAGGCGATGTGCGATTCCTGCAGCAGCGCCAAGCCGGTGATTCCGCCTCCGGGAAACTGGTGCCACTGCGAGTCGGCCACCGGATGCAGCTCCATCGCCCCGATCAGCCGTGCGAACAATGCGCGCAGCGCCTGAGGGTCCGCCAGCGCGGACGCATCGCACGCGTGCGCCTCGACGATCCATTCGCAGCCCTGCGCCATTAGGTTTTACTCGCTCCGGCTCATCCTTACGATTGCGCGTTGCCGCACTCCGGGCAGAATTTCGCGGCGCGCGGCATCGGCTTGCCGCAATTGATGCAGAATTTGGTTTCAGCCGACGGCGCCGCCGGTGCGGCAGGTCCGGAAGCAGCAGCCGCGGGAGCGGCCGGCGCCGGCTGCACTCCCGGCTTCAGCGCGTTCGCCATGGTCTGGGCCATGGTGAATCCCGCGCCGAGTCCCGCGCCGAGTCCCGCCATCCCGCCTTCGTTCGCCGCAGCGATGGGCATCGAATTCGCCACCTGATACTGCGTGTACTTGCCCATGTCGCCGAGCATGTTCATTCCGATGCGCGTGTCCAGCAGTTTTTGCAGCTCCTCGGGCAGCGACAGATTCTCCACCACGAAGCTGTCGAGCGCCAGGCCGAGATCGGCGAAGCTGGGCTTCAGCGCCTCCGCGATCTTATTGCCGAGCTCCACCTGGTTCGCCGCCATGTCCAGAAACGGCAGCGAGCTCTGGGCGAAGGCGTCCGTCATCCGCCCCACGATCGTGTTGCGAAGCTGACCCTCGAGGTCCGGCACGCGATACAACTCGCGCGTGCCGCTCACTTTCGCGTAAAACGATTTGGGATCGGCGATATGCCAGGAATAAATTCCGTAGCCGCGCAGGCGCACCGCGCCGAATTCTTTGTCGCGAATGGTGATCGGCGTCGCCGTGCCCCAGCGCTGATCGGTCTGGATGCGCGTCGAAAAGAAATACACGTCGCTCTTGAACGGTGACTGAAACTTCTTGTCCCAGTTCATCAGGTCCGTGAGAATCGGCAGAGTCTGTGTGTTGAGCGTATACAGCCCCGGCGCGAACACGTCCGCGACGCGACCTTCATTCACGAACACGGCCACCTGCGAATCGCGCACGGTGAGCTGCGCTCCGTTCTTGATTTCCATGTTCTGCATCGGATAACGATACGCGAGCGTACCCTGGTCCGATTCGGTCCACTGGACCACCGCGATGAACTGGCCGGAAATGAAATCCCGCAACGACACTTTGCATTCCTCCCTTTTCAGGTTCCTCAGATTATAACGCTCCCACTGGTTCGCTTGTTCCCTGAGATGTGGCAAACTACATAAGCTGAGATGTTGAAAAACGGGGACAGACTACTCTGTCCCGAACGCAAGCTGCCGATGCGCAGTTGAGCGGCTGCGGTGGACAGAGCGGTTTGTCCCCTTTTTTCAACATCCCTCAAACTGCATGAGTTCGCGTTCCGAGTTGTGGCTGGTGCGCCACGGCGAGACGGAGTGGAGTCTCTCCGGCGCGCACACCTCGCGTACAGACCTTCCCTTGACCGCCGAAGGCCAGCGCCGCGCCGAGGTGGTCGGCGGCGCGTTGCGTAACCACAAGTTTGCCGAGGTGCTTTCAAGCCCTCTGCGCCGCGCGCGCGACACCGCGCGCCTGGCGGGATTCACCCCCGTCATCGTCGACGATCTGCACGAATGGGATTACGGCGCATACGAGGGTCGCACTACGCCGGACATACACAAAGAAAACCCGGAGTGGTCGATCTGGAAATCCACGCCGCCCGGCGGCGAGAGCGCGGACCAGGTGGGCGCGCGCGCCGATTCCGTCATCGCCCGTGCCGTCGCCGCCGCGGGCGACGTCCTGCTGTTCTCACACGGCCACATGCTGCGCGTGATCGCCGCGCGCTGGCTGGGACTGGCGCCCGATGGCGGCCGCTATTTCGCGCTCGCCACCGGGACCATTAGCGTCCTCGGCTACGAGCGTGATACAAGGGTGATTCGGGTGTGGAATCGAACTCCGTGATCCCTGCGGCGCGGCCGTGGCTCTGGCCGAATCTGCTCAGCCTGGATGCGCCGGTGGTGGCGCTTCTGTGGCAACTGCTGTTTGCGCGCTGTTTTCATGCCGGCGTCAACGCGATCGCCGCCGCGGTGCTGGCACTGTGCGTGTGGCTGATCTACGCCGCCGACCGCATGCTCGACGCCTGGACCAGAAATAGCTCTCTACCGCGCCACGAATTCTATCGCCGCCACTGGCGGACCATCCTGCCGGTGTGGAGCGGAGCCTTCGCGCTCGCCGTCTGGCTGGCGTGGACGCGCCTGCCGACGGCGCTCGTCGAGCGCGGAATGTTGCTCGCGACGGCGGTGGCTCTGTACTTCGCGCTGGTGCACCTGCTTGGTCCCGCGTGGCCGAAAGAGCTCGCCGTCGCGATTCTGTTCGCGTTGGGGGCCTCCATCGCGGCGTGGAGCGCGATCCGCTCGCCCGCCGAAGTCGAGGGCATCGCGCTGTTCTCCTTCCTGTGCTGGATCAACTGCGCCGCCATCGATTCCTGGGAGATTCGCGGTCCGCGTTGGCCGGTGGGCGCAGCGGCGCTGGTCGTCGCGGCGGCCGCGGCCCTGGCATATCCGCGCCTTCCCG
>DATJVN010000085.1:0-8117 GCA_035501755.1 Bryobacteraceae bacterium
ATCGCGCACTCGATTTCGGCGGGGCGCGCGGAGTTGATCACCAGGTTGAGGTCGCATTCCGGATCCGGCTCTTGGAAATTCGCAGTGGGCGGGATCAGAGAGCGCGAGATCGCCAGCGCTGTCGCGGCGGCTTCAATGGCACCCGCGGCGCCCAGCGTGTGGCCGTGCATCGATTTTGTCGAGCTCACGGCTACCTGGGAGGTGTGATCGCCGAAAACCCGGCGGATGGCTTTCGACTCGGCCGGATCGTTGGCGAGGGTCCCCGTTCCGTGCGCGTTCACGTACCCGACGGATTCAGGACGCGCGCCTGCGTCCTCGAGAGCCGCGCGCATCGCCTCGCCGGCCCATTCCGGACAGGGCTGCGTGACATGATGCGCGTCGCTCGACATGCCGAACCCGGCGAGCTCGGCGTAGATCGCAGCGCCACGCGCCTTGGCGCGATCGAGCGGCTCCAGCACAAGGACTCCCGCGCCTTCGCCCAGGATCATTCCGCTGCGACGCCTGCAAAACGGACGGCAGGTGTCGGGGGAGATGACGCGCATCGATTCCCAGGCCTTCAGAAGGCACGGCGTGAGCGGAGCTTCACTGCCACCGGCGAGCGCCAGATCCGCGCGTCCGCCGCGGACCAACCAGAAAGCTTCGCCGATCGCGTGGGCGGCCGAGGCGCACGCCGTCGTGATGGTGAACGCGGGGCCGTGCAGGTTCTGATCCATGGCGATCCAGGACGTGGAGGCGCTGGGCATCCCTTTCACCACGGCGACGGGCGAGATGCGATCGCTCGCCAAGCCGTAGAACGTGTGAGTGGATTGCTCCTCCGTCTCTTTCCCGCCGACGCCGCATCCCATCACGACGGCGGTCCGACGTCGTAATTCGGGAGACCATTCGATGTTGGAATCGGCGACTGCCTGGCGTGCCGCGGCCAGCGCGAGCTGGCTGAAGCGATCCATCACGCTCGCCTGGCGCTCCTCAAAATAATCCTGAGGGCGGAAATCGCGGATTTGGGCGGCGTTACGAAAACGCAGGCGGCAGGGATCGATGCCTTCGAGCGGACAGATTCCGCTACGTCCCGCGGCGAGAGACTGCCAGAATTCTTCGCGATTCAGCCCGATGGCGGAAACCACGCCAATTCCGGTGACCGCGACCTTTCTCAAGAAGGCGCCCCAGACTGCGAGCTCTGCTTGGCGGCCAGCAGAATTTCAATGCCCTCGGCGGCCTGCCGGACCGAGCGGATCAGGCGCGCCTGATCATCAGGAATATCGATGCCGAATTCGCCCTCGAGCTCGAAAAGAATCTGGATTCCATCGAGCGAGTCGATCTGCAACTCCTCGAAGGTTGCGTCGGGGGAGATCGATTCGGGAGGGACGTGACGTACCTTCGCGATGGCTTTGATCACTCGTTGGGTGGTGTCCGCCGACATGCTCTTCATGATAACCGGATCATCGCTGGCGAAGCACTTCAAAGGGGGGCGTGCGCAGGAACGGTCGAACGCCGGCGAGCGCAGCGGCGGCGATCAATACAGCCGCGCCCACGATACCCATCACGACCGCCGGAAAATCGAACAGCCAGGAACGGTGCCAGGTAATCACGGTCATGATTACGCTGAGGATGGCGCAGCCGCACGCGGCGCCGATGGTTCCGGCGATGGCCCCCAGCGCAAGGTGCTCCAGCGAATAAGCGCGGCGGACGAAGCTTGCGGGTCCGCCAAGCGCGCGAATGATCGCGATCTCGCGCGAGCGGAATGTGCCCAGGACGCGCGTGATTGCCGCCATGGTGAAAATGCTGCTGAGAAGAATGAATCCGGCGATGGCAGAACTGACCGCGGCCGCCTGCCTGGCGAGGCTCTGCACGCTGCGCAGCATGTCCGCCGCGTTGACTACGGGCAGGGTGGAGTAGCGCCAGTTCAAATCGCGCCGCACGCTTTCCAGATACGGGCGGCCGACTGAAATCCCGGCGTTAATGATCGCGTCACGATTCTCGAAGACATGGCACGTGGCGGTCACCTGGTACCAGAAGCGTTCGACTGGTGGAACGTCGATGAGAGCGGCAACGCGGACATCGCCAGGCACGCCGGAGGGGTCGAGAAACGTAACGGTGTCGCCCACGCCCACGCCGAACAGGCGCGCGATGTTTTCATCCAGCGCGACCAGGTCTTGCTGCGTTCCCGGATTCCACCAATGGCCCTCGGCCACGCGCACACGCTCGGGAATCGTTTCGGAACACGTCGCCGGCCAGAGCCGCTGGATCCACTCCTGACGCCGCGCGCGAAGATAGGTCAGCTTGACGCCGTTGGCCGAATCGAGCGCCAGCCAAACGCTCGGAATCACCACCGGGGGCGCGGTCAAGCCGGGTTCCCGGCTCAACTGGGCGGCCACCTCCGGCGCAGTGTTGTGGTCCAGATTCAAGACCCAGAAATCGGGAGCGTGAAATGGAATCGAGCTGAAGATCATCCGGGCGATATCGCGCTGGCCGAGCAGTGAGATCAGCGCCAGTCCGACCGCTATCGCCATCGTCACCACGGCCACGCGCGTCTGGCGTTGGTACCGGAACAGGTTGAGCGCACCGTGGCGCAGCGCGTTGGGAGCCCGCGGTCCCATTTTGCGCACAGCCGAAGAAAATGCCGCGATCGAGGCGCGGCCCAGCCAGTAAGCCAGGGCGAAGCTGACGGCGATCGCACCGATCAGATAGATGCGCATGATCCCCGAATGGATCAGGCGAAGCAGCCAGAAGACACAAAGAAAAGCTCCCAGAACAAGCGCGGCCGGTTCGACGCCGCGCCCGCGAAGAAGCGAATGGCGGATTTCATCGCGCTCGCGCGTATCTTCGCGCAACACCGCGGAAGCGGGAATGCGGCGGATGCGCAGGAGCGGAATCAATGCGGCGATTAGGGATGAAAGCACGGCAATGGCGACGGTTTCGAGTGCGGTTTCGAGGCGCGCGGGAGATTCGAGAGGGGCGCCCGCGATCCGCAGTGCCATTTGATCGAAGACGAACTCGACCGCGCGGCCGACCACGGCGCCGGCCAATCCCCCGCAGCCGGAAATCAGAAGAATTTGAAAAAGGTAAGAAGCGACGATCTGGGCCGAGGTCGCGCCGACGGCTTTCAGGATCGCGATGGTCTCGATGCGCTGCAACACGCGCAAATACGCGACCACGCCGGTCGCGACGGCGCCGAAGGCCAGCGCCAGGACAGCGAGCGCATCCATGAAGGGAACGATCCAGTCCAGTGCCACGCTCATCTGTGGCGTCGGCGTGGTATAGTCCACAACTTCCCCGTCGGGGAACAGGTTCTCAAGCTTTACATCGAGCGCCACGCGATCGGCATCCCGCGGAATCTTCAGCAACACGCGCGAAAACACGGCGCCGTAAGCCGGGTCCGGCAAGCTCTCTGCACACTGTTCAGAGACGATCATGCGCGGCGAGAGCGTCGGCACCCCGGCGAACCGGTCCGGCTCCTGCTCGATGACGCCGCGCACCGAGAGTTCGGCATCCTGCATCCGGATGGTGTCTCCGACCTTGATGTGCAGCGCCTCGAGAAGGTCGCGCGAAACGACGGCCGAATGCGGACCCAGGGCATCGTTCAAACTCGCCGGCGGCGAAAGCCGGATGGTTCCGTAGAGTGGGTACACGGATGGATCGACGATTTTGGTGAGGACCATGGCGGGATCGGGACTGTTCGGAGAAGTCACTCCCCCGCCCATTTCGGTCACCACTACCGATTCGAGTCCCATGCGCCGCACGGCGTTAAGGTCGCTCGAGGTGGGCGCGCGCTGCAGATAGACCGCGATATCGGCGGCGATGAACAGGCGGGCATTGCCCACGGCGCTCAATTTGAACGCGGCTGTTGTGGAGCGGATTCCGTACACGCCCGCGACGGAGATCAGGATCGCCAGCGACGCGAGCAGGAAACTGAGAGGGCTGGCTCGCAAGTCGCGCACAGCGAGCGTGATCGGCAGACGAGCGCGAAAGCGAGCGACTCCGGTCGGGGCCACTGCTTTATACTAAAGCCGATTGCCGCGAGCTGCAAAAAGTTGGCCGATTTTCTCGTTTTGTTCTTGGCTGCTCGCACAACCTCCGGCCATCAGTCAGAACGGCGTTACCAACGCCGCTAGCCAGATTCCCAGCGGTCTGGTGCAAGGGGCGATTGCGCGTGGAGCCCGCTTCGCGATTCGCGGCGTCAGGCTGGAGCATGCGACGGTGCGCCTGACTCGGCCCGCGGCGGATCCGGTCCCGGTCGTGGTCATCTCGGCTTCGCCCTCGCGCATTGAAGGAGTGGTTCCGCGCGATGCGCGGCTGGGTCCGGCAAACCTGATCGTCGTGACGCGCGATGGAGAAAGCGCCCCGTTCGCGGTGAATATCGTCCGGGCGCAGCCGGGGCTATTCTCGGCTGGCGGGACCGGTTGGGGACAAGGCGAGATCGCGCAGCCGGACGGCACCAATTCGATCTCCCATTCCGCCCGGCCGGGTGCGGTCGTGCGCTTTCGTGCGACTGGGTTCGCGCGTGGGTCTGGAAAGACACAACTGTTCGTCGGCGGAAAATCCGTAAGTGCCGTGGTTATACCCAAGGCCGAGGGAATCGAAGAAATTCGTCTGCGGATTCCCGACGATTCTCCCCAAGGGTGTGTTGTACCGGTTTACGCGCGCGAACCCGGCGCTCCGCGAAGCAACGTCGTCAGCATGGCGGTGGAATCGAAGGGAGGGCCTTGCCGGCTGAACGATGGCACGTCGATCGGCACGGTTCAGCGGTACGGAATGGTTGCGCTCATGCGAACCGAGATGCGTTATGAAGCCGGCCGCGTGGGTACGACGGTCGATGAGGCGGAAGGCGTGTTTGCGGATTATTCCAAAACCCGGCAGCCCTTCGGAGTTCTGGTTCTCCCGCCGCCGCCGGGCACGTGCACCTCGTACACAAGCAGCGCGGACGCGGAGTTGTCCCAGTTCACCTCACTGCCGGGCCTGATTGGGGGAAACGTCGGAAGCGCGGGGCTGAACGCGGGCCCGGAGCTGACGCTGGACGGTCCCCAGGGATCGCGACAGATTCCGGCTGCGAAGGGGGCGCGCGGAGTGTACTGGGCGCGACTCGGGCTGGAAGAGGCGGGCACGCCGCGGCGCCTGCCTCTGTTTCTTTCGCCCGGCGAATATCGCGTGTCATCAGCCGGCGCGGAAACCGGCTCCTTCGCGCGGCCGATCGGGATTCCCGCGCCGGTCGAGTGGCTGAACCGCGGTCGGGTCTTGACCATCGATCGCGCCACGGGGCTGACCGTCGAATGGCGCGCCGGGCCGCCGGATACGTGGGTGGCGCTGATCGCCGCCAATATCGACCGGCTCAGTACTGCGATGGCGCTGACGTTCTGCGGGGCGCACGCCGAAGCCGGGCGGCTGACGGTTCCAGCAGAGATGCTTTCCTACATTCCGCCGTCGCGCGATCAAATGGGACGCCTGCGCAGTGTGCTGGCGCTAGTCACGGTGCAGGTACGGGAAGGCATACCGCCGGACGTCTCCGGTCTCGAACGGCTGTGGCTGACGGGCATGCACATCGATGCGCAGCGCGTCACCTACCGCTGATCATTGAACGGCGACAGTCAGATTGATCTGCGTCGTGGAATTCCCGATGGTCACCAGCACGGGCTGATTTCCGGAGGGAACATTGGGGCTGAGCTGAAGGTTGATCTGGAAAAGTCCTTCAATCTCGCCGTACACGGATCCGATGTACACGACGGTCGCAGGAAATCCGCCGACGGTTGCAGTGACGTTGGCGACGGGATGAGTCGCGTTGATCGGACCGAGTCCGTCGTCCTGGCTCTGCGGATTCGTCAGCCCCTCTCCCGTTCCATACAACACCACCGTCTGCCCGGGGGGCACGGGATTCGACGCCGCGTTGAGGGTGAGCTGGCCATTGATCGCATTGAATCCCAGGGCCTGCCCGGAGCCGGTGTAACTGGAGGAGAACAACCCGGGAACGGTTGCGGCGACCGGGACCGTAAAGGCGCTCGAATTTTGGGATCCGTTGTTCGCCACAATCTGGACGTTGGTCTGGCCGGCAACTTCATACGGGACAACCCCACTGGTCACACCGGAAGAGGCATAGAGCAGGGGCGCCGGCACGTTATTAAACAAAATCTGAACGCCGCCGATCTGGGTGGAAAAGTTATTGCCGTTGTATCCGGAGGTGATCTCCGACGGACCCAACCCGGTGCCGTAAAGGACGAAGATCATTCCGGGTGAAACCGTGTTGCTGGTGTATCCGGCAGCGTTCTGGATACCGGTAACGGTAGGCCCTCCGGAGTTGAAACCGGTGAATTTCACCAGCAGCGCGTCGCCGTGCGGCGGACCGTGATTACCATTGAGCCCTCCGAAGGTTTTCTGGAATGCGTTCAAGGTGGTGGGAAAGTCGGGGGATATGGTATTGCCGACGACCCAGACATTCCCGCTGGAATCGCGCGTCAGAGTAACGAAAGCGTCGTCCATCGAGCCGCCGAAATAGGTGCTATAAACCAGGTTGCGCGAATTGGGATTGATAACCGCCAAAAAACCGTCGCCGACCGGAGTATACATAAACTGCCCGCCGTCGCCCGCAAAGTTTTTCTGATACGCGTCGGAGGTGACCGGGAAGTTGGACGAATCGGTTGTGCCGGCGACATAAATCAGGCCGGAAGAATCGACCGCGAGCGAGGCGCCCTCGTCATTGTTGAATCCGCCGAGAAAGGTCGAGTAAGTCAGAGCGCCGCTGGGGCTGAAGCGCGCGACAAAGGCGTCGCCCATGCTCTGTTCGATATTTTCGGGCGGTGTGACGTATCCTCCATAGCTCCCCTGCACCGCGGTGGGAGTGGTGGGAAAAAATTGGGATTCCGTCGAGCCCCCGACATAGATGTTGCCGGAGCTGTCGAGCACCACCGCGTCGGCGCTGTCGTCGCCCGCTCCGCCCAAATAGGTGGAGAATTTGAAAGCGGTCGCCGAGCTGTTCAGGACCGTCACAAACGCGTCGCCATAGTTGAAGTAAAAATTATTCATTGCGTCGAGCCCGCCGAAGGTGGTTTGATAGGCCCCGGGCGTCGTGGGGAAATTGCTCGAAATGGTTGCGCCGACCACGTACACGTTCTGTGACGAATCGATGGTGATCGCCAGCGCTGCGTCATCCAGGCTGCCGCCGAGGTAGGTGGAGAACACCAGCGCGCTTCCGGCCGGATTCAGCTTGGCGACAAACGCGTCACCGGTGTCGACCAGAGGCAGACCGTTACAGGAAGGCCGGCCGGGTTCGCCGCCGCCGCCCTTGAAGGCTGGTTGAACCACGCCGGAGGTGACGGGAAAGTTGGTGGACAGCGTCGCGCCGGCGATATAGGCATTGCCGGCGGAATCTATGGCGATGGCTGAAGCGCCGTCGTCCTGGCTCCCGCCGAGATAGGTCGAATAAATCAACTGCGTCCCGCTGGGATTCAGTTTCGCGACAAACGCATCGCCCCCGGGATTGCAGAGATTGCCCCCCTGGCCGCCGTACTTGGTTTGAAACGCTCCCGAGGTGACCGGGAAATTGGAAGAATTCGTTAGGCCCGTAACGTAGGCATTGCCTGCCGCGTCCACCGCAATCCCGGATATGCCGTCGTCAGCCGAGCCACCGAGGTACGTAAAATAGACCAGCCCGCCTGAAGAATTGAATTTCGCAATGAACCCGTCGCCGCTCAAGTTGTCGATCGTTTCGCCGCCATATGCGGTTTGAAAAGCGCCCGGCGTGGCCGGCATGTTCGTGGTTGTCGTGCCGCCGACCACGTAGACATTTCCCGACGAATCCGTGGTCGCGAATACCGCCGCTTCGTTCCCCGGCCCGCCCAGATAGCTCGAGTAGCTGAGCGTAGGATCGATCACCAGTGGAAGCGAGCGATCGTAGGGGCCCACGCGGAAACTCACGCGATTGCCGGACACCTGAAACGCGCCCTCGACGGTTGCTCGCGCGCCGCCAGTGGACTGGTAGATTGAAGGCCTCTTCCAGCGGACCTCATCTACGCCGGCCGAAAGCACGAGGTCGCCGTTGTCCGCGACCCGAATATTCCGGGCGCCCGTGACATCGAGCTGGATGCGCCGCGGATCGCCGCCCGGCTGGATCACGAAATCATATTCAAGCTGGC
>DATJVN010000086.1:0-13106 GCA_035501755.1 Bryobacteraceae bacterium
GAAAACCGAACCAGCGCGAGTGGGTCCCGCCGGAACACGATGACTATCCGCAAAACACGGGACTGTATTCGTCGGGGTACAAGCTGTTCCAGGCGAAGGCGGACGAGTCGATGAAAGCTGTGCTCGCCGGCGCGCCCGCGGCGGAGAAGATGACGGCGAACGAGAGTCCGGCGCCGCACGGGGGCCATTCCGGGCACGCGTCGAAGGATGAGCTCTGGAAGGGGTGGATTCTCCCGGCGACGGACGCCGACCTTTGGCTGACCGCCGGGTCGGCGCTGTATTACGACATTCTGAACGGCGACGATGTTGAAAAGCAGCTCGAGGCCGTTGGTGCGAGGGTCAGCACGCTGACCCGGCCTTCATGGCCGCTCGCGCAGGTTCCTCCGGCGAACGGGCTCTTCAATGCAGATTGGCATACGCGGGCGGAAAACGAGGGCGCGCTGCTGCTCGACGCGCTGCGTCACTCCATGGGCGATGACGCGTTCTATACGTTGATGCGAAACTTCTTCGACAAGTACACGACCAAAACGATCCGCACAGCGGACTTCATCGCGGCCGCCGGTCCCGTGAACGGAGCGCTCATCGAAAAATGGTGGCGCGGCGGCGATGTTCCGGGGACGCGGGAGAATCCGGTTTATATGGCCGGTCAGATTCGCTCGCGCCTGGATTCAACCATCATCGTTTATGGAACGCTCGCCGAGGCGGGCGCGAACCGTTATGCGGCGGAGGAGTGGCAGAAGAGATTCCTGAATCAGTTTGAACGCGAAGTTCGCATCTATAAGGATTTCGAGGTGTCCGACAACCTGCTCGGATCTCGCAATGTCGTATTCATCGGACGCCCGGAGACGAACTCCGCGCTCGAAGCGTGGGCGAAAAATATCGGCCTCGATTACGATGGCGCCGTATTCCGGATCGCGAAGAAGGAGCACGCCTCGGAAAACGACGCGCTGATCTGGACTGCCATGAGTCCCAGTGACGGGCACATGGTCGTGGTCGCGGCGGGAAACAGCCCGCTGAGCACGGTTCTGCTGGCCCGCGAAAATCTGGGGTCGTATCAATATCTGGTCGCGAAAGACGGCCGCCAGCAGGAGTCGGGCTTCGCCAAATGACGAAAAAGTTCCTCATATTGGCCGCCGCGGCGCTGGCGATGCGCGCGGCGGATCGCAAGGCCGCGGTCGATCAGCTGGTGCAACCGGTGATCGATACTGGCGCGGCGCAGGCCGTGGTCGCCGCCGTGGTCGAGAACGGGAAAGCGCAGATTTTGGGGTACGGAAAAGGACCCGGCGGCGCAGCGCCGGACGGCTCGGGCATCTTCGAGATCGGACCGGTCACCATGACGTTCACCACGCTCGCGCTGGCGCAGATGGTGCAGCAGAAGACGGTCGCGCTGGAGGATCCAGTGCGAAAATATCTGCCTGCGAACGCAGTGCCGGCGGGCGCTCAGGGCGACGCGGAGATCCGTCTGCTGGACCTGGCCGCGGAGCAGTCCGGCCTGCCCAACCTTCCGCGCAACATTCATCCGAAAAATCCCGCCGACCCGTTCGCCGATTACACGCCGCAGCTTCTCTACGAATTTCTGGGAACCGAAACGTTGCGTCTGATTCCGAACGCGGGATTCTCGTACAGCAACCTCGGCATGGGACTGCTGGGGCACGCGCTGAGCCTGCGTTACGGGAAACCGTATGAGCAGATGATTGTCGACCTGGCCGCGGCGCCGCTCGGAATGAAGGACACGCGCATCACGCTCAGCGCGGATCAGCAGAAGCGCCTGGTCGAGGGCCACAATCCAGATGGAAAACCGGTGCCCGGCTGGAATTTCGACGTGCTGGCGGGCGCGGGCGCGCTGCGCTCGGATGCGGCCGATCTGGCGCGCTACGTCGCGGCGCAGATCGATCCGCCGGAGAAGCTGAAGGCGGCGATGGACCTGACGCACGTCGAGCGGCAGAAGATCGTCAACCGCGGCAGCGTCGCGCTGGCGTGGCTGATCAAGCCGGACGGCAAGACATACTGGGTCCAGGGGGCCACCGCGGGATCGGGCGCGTACGTTTCCTTCAACACCGAACGGAAGACCGGCATAGTAGTGCTGGTGGACAACGGAGGGCCGCTGGGTGCGCAGATCGGCGAGCGGCTGGAACATCTGCTCGGCGGGGAAGCGGTCGAGCCGCTGCCGCTGCATCATCCCATCACGCTCGATTCGAAAACACTCGATGAATACGTCGGCGCGTACGAGGTGCTTCCGGGAGTGCGCATGACCATCACGCGCCAGGGTGACGATCTTTTCGTCCAGCTTCCCAACCAGGCGCCGGTGCGGCTGTACGCCGAAGCCAAGGACAAATTTTTCCCGCGCGTGGTGGACGCGACGTTCACCTTCGAGCGCGACGGGCAGGGCCAGGTCGCGGTCTGCGATCTGCACCAGGGCCAGCGCGACGTCAAGGGGAAAAAGGTCCAGTAGCTATAATCTAAATTTGGACCTGGAAAAAACACTCCTGCGCAAGGTGGGCGACGCGGTTGCGCGATTCAAGATGATTCGCGAGGGCGACCGCGTGGCCGTGGCGCTTTCGGGCGGCAAGGATTCCTTCACGCTGCTCGAAATTCTGCTGCGATTGCGCGAGCGCGCGCCGGTCGAGTTCAGCGTCTGCGCGTTCACCGTCGAGCAGGGAAAATTTCTGCGTCCATTCGAACCCCTGGGCCAGCATTTGAAGGAGAGAGGCGTGGATTGGACGTATCATCGCGACAATCCTTCGTTTCGATTGCTTGAGGAGCAGCCCGATCACGGCTGCGACCTGTGCAGCCGCTACCGGCGCCGCGCGGTGTATCAGATCGTGCGCGGTCTGGGCGCCAACGTGATCGCGTTCGGCCACACCGCCGACGATTTTTGCGAATCGTTCCTGCGCAACGCGCTGTTCACCGGGCGCATCAGCGCGCTGCCGCCGGTGACCTGGTCGCGCCAGCGCGATTTCCGGCTGATCCGGCCGCTGGTTTACGTGACCGAGGATTTGACCGCGCAGTTCGCGGAAGCGTCAGGCGCTCCGCTGATTCCGTGCGGCTGCTCGCAGCGGACCGGCACGGTACGGCGTTCACTGCGCGAGCTGTTCGCCACGCTTGAAAAGGATTACCCGCATCTCAAGGAGACCATGCTGGCGGCGATGGGCCACATTGAAACGTCGCGCCTGCTCGATCCGCGCTTTCTGGACCTGGAGGGCGGCGCGCAGCCCGACCTCCTGCCGATCCTCGCCGATGCGGACGAATAAGCTTATTTCGCGCAGGTGAAATTCGCCGCGCTGTTCGGATCGCCCGACCCCTTATAACGCGCCACCAGCGGATACGCGCACAGCGGACGCTCGAACGCGACCCCTTTTGCGGCGCTATTGTCGACATATTTTGTGGCGACGATGCGGCTCGGCGCCTCGCCCTGCTCCACCCAGCGCGCGACGGCGCTGGTGACGTCATGATCGGCGTCGTTCACCGGCGACGGCGTCGATCCGCCGAACGCGGTCGCGCCCGGACCACCCGCACAGTGATACAAGCCCGGCACCAGAAACACGCGGAAGAATTGTTCGGTGCGTTCCTGACCCTTCTGCGCCTTCACCACGCTTTCGAAATAATCGATCCCGTTCTGCGCCGGAATCAAGGGATCGGCCGCGCCGTGATAGTACAGCAGCTTGTGCCCGAGCTTGCGAAATGGTTCGAGATTGGGATCGGTCGCGTTGGTGATCGGCGCAAGCTCCTTCTCGGCCGAGCTCAGATTGCGATCGAAATCGAAGGTGCGAAACTGCCAGTCGGGTTTATGAAACAGCGCGAACGACCAGAAATCGTTGGAGCTGACCCCGCTGGTCGCGCCGCGATTGATCACCATCTGCCCGCCCGCGCGCCCCCAGCCGAGCTCGCCGCCTGGATACATTCCGGGATACAGCTTCTGCCGCGTGCGCGGATTCACCGGCCCGCTGTAAATCTTCTCCACCGCCTCCACCTGCGCGGCCGTCAGGCAATCGGCCGCGTCCGCGCCTTTGCACTGAAGTTTTTTCGGGTCGAAATGACAGCGCGTGGGGTCGGCGACGATTCCATCCGCGAGGCCGTCCAGCGAGTCGCAAGCCGCGAGCGTGGCGTTCTGCAAAAGCTGAAGCTTCTCCGGCGGAAGGTTGCTTTCGGGCGAGCCCGTGGCGATGCCGTCCCATAATTCACTGGCCATCTGCCGCGTCCAATAGTTCGCCGCATCGCCCGCGACGATGCCGTCATAATCGGCGGGGAAGCGCTGCGCCTCCATCAGCCCCTGCTTGCCGCCCGTCGAGCATCCCAAATAATACGACCGCGCCGGCGCGTGCGAATAATACGCCGCGATGATCGCCTTGGCGTGCTCGGTGGCGAGGTGCAGGCCGCGATAGCTGTAATCGATCAGCCGGTCCCGATTTTCGAGCCAAGTCTTGTCCTCGCGCGAGGTGTGGCCCGTGTCGGTGCTCGCCGTCGCGTATCCGTTTTCAACCGCGCGCGCCATCGGTCCGAAGCTGATGGTTCCGGCAAGGCCTCCGTTTCCGACGCCCTGGAATTTTCCGTTCCAGCCGGAAACGGGCAGCCACACTTCGAAGTTGATCGCCGACGATTCGGTTGGCTTCGACACGCCATGAACTTCGCAGAACGCGGGAAGAGTTTTCAGCGCCTGTCCGTTGGGAAGCGTGAAGGACCCGGCAGCGACGGTTTTCGCGGTGAGCGTCGTCGCAGGAAGCGCCAGGCCGGCGAGACCTTCGCAATCCGCCGCGAACACGGCCGCGGGACTCAAAACCAGCAACAGCGCGGAAAGCTGAGTGAGCATAGATGGGTCTATTGTATCCACGGGAGGTATCGTATAAACATGAGTGGCCCACGAACGGTGCGTGCGCCGCGCGGACGCGAGCTGCGATGCAAAGGCTGGCGGCAGGAAGGCGCGTTGCGCATGCTGATGAACAACCTGGATCCCGAGGTCGCCGAGCGGCCCGACGATCTCATCGTCTACGGCGGCACGGGACAGGCGGCGCGAAGCTGGGACGCGTTCGATGCGATCGTGCGGTCGCTCGAATCGCTTGAAAATGACGAGACGCTGCTGGTCGCCTCCGGCAAGCCGGTGGGAATTTTCCGCACCCACGACGACGCGCCGCGCGTGCTGATCGCCAACGCCAACCTGGTGGGGCACTGGTCCAACTGGGACGAGTTTCATCGCCTGGAGCGGCTGGGGCTGACCATGTACGGCCAGATGACCGCAGGATCGTGGATTTACATCGGCAGCCAGGGGATCGTGCAAGGAACGTTTGAAACATTTTCGGCGGCTGCCGTGCGGCATTTCGGTGGATCGCTCGCCGGAAAATGGGCGCTCTCGGGCGGAATGGGCGGAATGGGTGGCGCGCAGCCGCTGGCGGCGACTATGGCCGGCGCCTGCTTTATCGGAATCGACGTGGATCCCGCGCGAATCGAGAAGCGACTCCACACCGGCTACTGCGACCGCATGACGGCCAGTCTGGATGAAGCGCTGGCGATCGTCGCCGAGGCGAAGAAGAAAGGCGAGGCCGTTTCGGTGGGACTGGTCGGCAACTGCGCGGACGTTCTGCCGGAGCTGGTGAAGCGGGGAGTAGTTCCGGACATCCTGACCGACCAGACCA
The DNA here is from genome assembly GCA_035501755.1 of Bryobacteraceae bacterium. GTDB lineage: Bacteria > Acidobacteriota > Terriglobia > Bryobacterales > Bryobacteraceae > Palsa-187. Next base: position 5,628 of record DATJVN010000086.1, read on the forward strand.
GCGCGCACGACGAGCTGAACGGCTACGTTCCCAACGGAATGACGCTCTCCGAGGCACGCACTCTGCGCTGCGACGATCCGGATGAGTACATCCGGCGGTCCATTGATGCGATGGGAGAGCATGTGCGCGCGATGCTCGCGCTGAAGCGCATGGGCGCGGTCACCTTCGATTACGGCAACAACATTCGCGCGCAGGCCAAGCGCGCGGGGGTGGAGAACGCCTTCGAAATTCCCGGTTTCGTGCCCGAATACATTCGTCCGCTGTTCTGCGAAGGACGGGGGCCGTTCCGCTGGGCCGCGCTTTCGGGCGATCCGGAAGATATCCGCGCCACAGACCGGCTGGCGCTTGACCTGTTTCCCAAAAACGAGACGCTCAGGCGCTGGATGCATCTGGCGTCCAAGAAAATTCAGTTTCAGGGACTTCCCGCGCGCATCTGCTGGCTGGGTTACGGCGAGCGCGCGGAGTTCGGGCTGGCGATGAACGAACTGATCCAGCGCGGGAAAATTACCGCGCCGGTGGTGATCGGGCGCGACCATCTGGATACCGGCTCGGTCGCGTCGCCGTATCGCGAGACGGAGGCTATGAAAGACGGCTCTGACGCGATCGCGGATTGGCCGCTGCTGAACGCGATGCTGAACGTCGCGGCGGGCGCGTCGTGGGTTTCGATTCATAACGGCGGCGGCGTGGGCATCGGATACGCGCAGCACGCGGGGATGGTAGTCGTGGCGGAGGGCACGGCCGGTTGCGCGCGGCGCCTGGAGCGCGTGCTGACCACCGACCCGGGCACCGGAATCGTGCGCCACGCGGATGCCGGATACCAACGCGCGCGGGAAGTCGCGCACGAGCACGGGATCCGGATTCCGATGGACGAGAAGTGAGGCGGGCCATTGTCGGGTGCTCGGAGCTGGTGACGCTCGCCGGTCCGGCGCGCCGGCGCATCGGCGGTGAGCTGCGCGAGCTCGCTATTATTCGCGACGGAGCCATGCTGATCCGCGACGGGCGCATCGAGCGCATCGGCGCGCGCTCCGACATCGGGATTGACAAAGAGACGGATGTGATCGACGCGGGCGGACGCGTGGTAATGCCCGGCTTCGTCGACGCGCACACCCATCCGGTCTTCGCAGGAAATCGCGCGGACGAATTTGAAAAACGCGCGGAGGGCGCGACTTACCAGGAGATTGCCGCCGCCGGCGGGGGAATCCGGTCCACGGTACGAAAGACGCGCGCCGCAAATGAGAATGACCTCGCGGCCGCGGCTTCGCGCTACGTCCACTGGTTTCTCCGCAACGGAACCACGACCATCGAAGCCAAATCCGGCTACGGCCTCACGCTCGCGGACGAGCTGAAAATTTTGTTTGTCATTCAGGCTCTCGGCCCGATTCGAACCGTCCCGACGTTTCTCGGCGCCCACGAAGTTCCCGACGAATATCGCGGAAATCGCGAGGCATATGTCGAAGTCGTGATCCAGGAGATGCTTCCGCGCGCGGCGCAGATCGCGAAATTTTGCGACGTCTTCTGCGAACCGCGCGTTTTCCCCCTCGCCGATGCGCGGCGTGTGCTCGAAGCGGCCCGCGCGCGCGGACTCGGGCTGCGCATGCACGCGGACCAGCTTGAAAACGGGGGCGCCGCGATGCTCGCGGCCGAATTGGGCGCGGCAACCGCGGATCATCTGGAGCACACCGATTCCGCCGGGATCGCCGCGCTGGCCAAGGCAGGCGTGCAGCCCGTTTTACTTCCCGGATCCGTTTACGCGCTCGGGTCGAAACGCTACGCCGACGCGCGCGCGATGATCGAGGCTGGACTCGCGGTGGTGCTCGCGACCGATTTCAACCCGGGATCGTCGCCCACGCCGTCGATCCCCATGATCCTGTCACTCGCCGCGACCGAGATGAAGATGACGCCTGCCGAATCGATCACCGCGACGACCATCAACGCGGCCTACAGTCTCGGGCTGGGCGCGGAAATCGGATCGCTCGAGGCCGGCAAGCGCGCGGATTTCGTGATTCACGATTGCGCCGATCATCGCGAGCTCGCCTATTTTTTCGGAATCGAGCCGGCGAAAGCCGTTTACATCGGCGGGGAATGCGTTATGAAAAGATGAGAGTACCTTTCAAAAGATGCCGCGCTACTTCAAGCTGAGCGAGTGCGAACCTCTGCTCGTGGAAATCGAACGAGCCTTGCGGGAAGCGCTGTTTCACAAATCGGAATATCAGAAGGCGGACAGCAAGCTGAATGAGAGCATGCGCCACATCCGCGCTTCGGGCGGGGCGCGCGTCCATCCCGGCGCTCACCTGGCCTTGCGCGCGCGCCGCGATACCAGCGCCGCGGCGCTCAAATCCGCCCTGGCCCACATCGAGCGCACCGGAGCGATGGTCAAGGACCTGGACATCGGCCTCATCGATTTTCTTTCGATCTATCGCGGCCGCGAGGTGTGCCTGTGCTGGAAGCTGGGCGAGGATCGCATCCGTTTCTGGCATGGAACCGAGGAGGGTTTCCGCGGCCGCAAGCCGATCGACGACGATTTTCTCGAAGCGCATGGCGAGGAAACCAAACAGAATCCCAACTGATTCCTGTTAGACTTGGGTAGAGGGATGTTGCTCGCACGCGAATTTGTCGATTACGTTTCACGCCGGATCGTCCGCAAATTGACGCCGCAATGGATTGAGACCACTGACGCGCAGGTGGCCGCGGAGTTCATCGCCGGCGTGATCGAAGAGGATCTGGCGGTGGAAGATCGTCTGAACGACGAAGTGCGGGACCTGCTCAGCCAGTACAGCGAGTACATGCGGCGCGAGGGCGTCAGCTACCAGGAGATGTTCCGGCGCATCAAGAACACGCTGATCACGCAGCGCAAGGTGATCCGCGCCTCCGGCCGCGATTCGGGCGACGCGATGAAGCTCTCGCGCGACAAGATCAACGACCTGTCGCACAAGATCGTCACCGCGCTGCGCAAGAGCCGCGAGTTCCGTCTGAAGCGCGATCCCAATGACGTGCGCCTGGAACTGGTGAAAGTGGTGACGGAGCTTTTGCAGACGGAAGAAAAAGTCGACCGCGCGGCGCGCACCAAGATCCGCACGCAGAAGCGCGAGATTCCCGAAGGCACCGAGGAGTGGGACCTGCTGCACAAGCGCTACTACGCCGAGGAGCTCAAGAAGCTGGGAATCGATCTCAACCGCTAGCCTTTTGCTAAGGTTCCCCGGGAGCAATCCGCGGCGAGCTCTCGAACAAGCGCCCGGTCACCGCGCCGAAAACAAATCCGCCCACGTGCGCCATGTAGGCTACGCCTTCCTGGTTGCCGTTGACATTCGCAGAGGCTCCCACACCGCTGAAGAGCTGGATCAAAAACCACAAGCCGATCAGCAGTGCCGCTGGAATCAAAGTGACGGTCACGAACCAGCCAATCAGAAGCACGGTTTTGATCCGATCCCTTGGATAAGTGATGATGAAGGCTCCCATGACGCCCGCGATCGCGCCGCTCGCACCCAGATTAGGAACCGTGGAGTGAGGCATCATGGCGATCTGCGCCAGAAATGCTGCCAGGCCGCTCAGCAGATAAAACGCCAGGTAGCGAACGGGTCCCATGGCGGATTCGATTTCCGGACCGAAGGCCCAGAAGAACACCATGTTGCCGATAATGTGCAGCCATCCGGCGTGCATGAACATGGCCGTCAGCAATGTCATCCAGTGCCGTCCCGCGACGATATCGGCCGGAACTGCCGACCATCGCGTCACGAACGCGTCGCCGCCCGCCAGTTCCAACATGAAGACGACGGCGTTCGCCACGATGATGGCGACCGTCACCCCAGGGAACGCGCTGGGCCGCCGGGATGCATCCGAGAGTGGAATCATCGGCGCGAGCCTCCTCGCTCAACTTCTTGAACATATCAGGCTTCATTTCCCCACGAACATCCACACCCCGGCGCCGGCCGCCCGGCGATGAAACGATCCACCGTGGAAGCGTTTCGCCGCCTTCGCCTGAAACATTTTCCGCGGGGCTCGTCTTTGCGCCCCGGCGTCGAAGTTTTCACGCAAGATTTACCGCTTCCTCCGTGCGCGCTGTGCTTCGAGTTCCCGGCAGAGTTCCATGATCCGGCTTTTCAGCGCGCGTCGCGCGGCGGGCGAACATGGCACGGAAACTGCATTTCCAAGCGCGGGAGCAATTCTTATGAAATTTAACCTTACCCAATCCAAACCATTCTTGATGTCAGTCGCTCTCGCGACGGCAATGAGCGGTATGACGTTCGCGCAAAGTACTCAGCCCGCGAATCCGCCGTCAACGCAACAGAACAGTGCGATGAATAGCCAGTATTCGAAATCCGAGGTGCGCGACGCGCAGCAGCGGTTGCAGAAGGACGGCTACTACAGCGGAAAGATCGACGGCCAGGACGGTCCTGAAACTCAGCAAGCGATTAAGAAGTTTCAGCAGAGTGAAGGCCTGCCGGCGAGCGGCCGGCTCGACAAACAAACCTGCAAGAAACTGGGCGTAACCCAGAAGTAATTGAACGCTCGAGAATACGGGGCGGTGCCTGGCCGCGCCGCCCTCAGACCACGTCGACGCCCATGGACCGCGCGGTGCCCTTCACGGAATTCATCGCGGCCTCCACGGTGAAGCAGTTCAGGTCGGGCATCTTGATCTTGGCGATCTCTTCCACCTGTTTCAACGTAATCTTGCCAACGCGGGTCTTGTTCGGTTCAGCCGAGCCCTTGGCGAGATTCACCGCGCGCTTGATCAGCACCGGAACGGGCGGAGTCTTGGTGATGAAGGTGAAGGAACGATCCGAGTAAATCGTGATCACCACGGGAATGATCAAACCTTCCTGATCCTTTGCCGAGGTCTTCGCGTTGAACGCCTTGCAAAATTCCATGATATTGACGCCCTGCGGGCCGAGCGCGGTGCCCACCGGCGGCGCGGGCGTCGCCTTGCCCGCGGGAATCTGCAACTTCACTTGACCAGTTACTTTCTTTGCCATTGAATCTCTCTCCTCGACCGGCTAAAGGGTCATTCAAAAGAGGGACAGAGTAGTCTGTCCTCTTTTTTGAGCAATCTTCTAAACCTTCTCCACCTGCAAAAAATCCAGCTCCACCGGCGTCGCGCGGCCGAAAATCGTCACCAGCACGCGCAGCGTGTTGCGCTCGGGATTGATCTCGTCCACCTTGCCGGAAAAATTGGTGAACGGACCGTCGATGATGCGCACTGTCTCGTTCTTTTCAAAGGTGAGCTTGGGACGCGGGCGCTCGGCCGAGCTCGCCTGGCGATATAAAATCGAATTCACTTCGTCCGCCGAAAGCGGGACGGGCATGTTGCCGCCGCCGACGAATCCGGTCACGCGCGGCGTGGCTTTCACGGCGTGCCACAGCTCGTCGTTCATTTCCATTTCCACCAGCACGTAGCCGGGATACAGAAGGCGCTTGCTGGTGACCTTTTTTCCGCCGCGCAGCTCCACCACTTCCTCGGTCGGGATCAGAATCTGGCCGATCTGGTGCGCGAAGCCGAACGCTTCCGCGCGGCTCTTCAGAGAATCGGCGACCTTCTGCTCGAATCCCGAGTAAGTGTGGATGATAAACCACTTCTTGTCCGAGAGCGCAGCGTGCTCCGCCGCGGGCTCTTCGGTCCGCTCTTCGGTCTGCTCTTCGGTCTGCTCTGCGGGCGCAGCTTCGGTGTATTCGGCCTGATCTTGGTGATCCGGCGCCTGCTCCTCGAGCGGGGGATGCGGCATCATGACTTCATCCTCGGGCTGCGTCTCGTCTGGCATCGGCCCTCATTTCCCGAACGTGTTGAACAGCTTCTGAATTCCCGCACTGACAACGCCGTCCACCACGAAGAAATAGGCGGAAAAGGCGAACACGGAGAAGATCACCACGATGGTGGTTGCGCGCACCTGTTTCCAGCTCGGCCAAGTCACGCGGCGCATTTCGAGCTGGAGTTCCTGAACGTATTCTTTCACGCGAGCCGGCCAGCTCCCCGCTTTTTGCGAAATCGTCGTAACGTCAGCCATAAAATTTCCCTCTATTGAACCTTCTTTTGAGAACGAGCGCCACTCGCGCCTATCGCGCCAAATCCGGCGTAAGCCGGTGGCAGGGGCGGAGGGATTCGAACCCCCACTCGCGGTTTTGGAGACCGCTGGTCTGCCGTTAAACCTACGCCCCTCCGCTTTTAGTTTACTTGATCTCCTTGTGCGGATGATGTTTACGGCAGAACGGGCAGAATTTCTTGAGCTCCAGCCGCTCCGTCGTGGTCTTTTTGTTCTTCATGCTGGTGTAATTCTTGCGTTTGCACTCGGTGCATTGCAGCGTGATCTGTTCTCGTGCCATAAAATCCTCGGTGCTCACCAATGTTTCTGCGCCGTGAGGCGCACTGGCCGCCCCTCAAGGGGGCTATTCAATAATCTCCGTCACCGTCCCGGCCCCGACCGTTCTGCCGCCCTCGCGAATCGCGAACCGCAAACCCTTGTCCATCGCGATCGGAGTAATCAGCTCCACCGTCAGGCTCACGTTGTCGCCCGGCATCACCATCTCCATCCCTTCCGGCAACTGCGCCACTCCCGTCACGTCCGTCGTCCGGAAATAGAATTGCGGCCGGTAGCCTTTGAAAAACGGCGTGTGCCGCCCGCCTTCGTCCTTGCTCAGTACATACACCTCGCCCTTGAACTTCTTGTGCGGCGTGATCGACCCCGGCTTCGCGACCACCTGCCCGCGCTCCACGTCGGTCTTCTCAATGCCGCGCAGCAGCAGACCCACGTTATCCCCAGCCTGCACCTGATCGAGCAGCTTCTTGAACATCTCCGTGCCCGTGACCACCGTCTTGCGAGTCTCGCGGAAACCCACGATCTCCATTTCCTCGCCGACCTTGCAAATCCCCTTCTCCACGCGGCCCGTCACCACCGTTCCGCGCCCCTGAATCGAAAAAATATCTTCAATCGGCATCAGGAACGGCTTGTCCACTTCGCGCTGCGGCTGCGGAATATATTTGTCCACCGCTTCCATCAGCTCGTCCACCGTCTTTTCCCACTTCGCCTCGCCGTTCAGCGCCCCCAGCGCCGACACCCGAATCACCGGCAGATCGTTGCCCGGGAATCCGAAGCTGGTCAGCAGCTCGCGAACTTCCAGCTCCACCAGCTCCAGCAGTTCCGGATCATCCACCATGTCGACTTTATTCAGCGCCACCACGATATACGGCACGCCCACCTGCCGGGCGAGCAGTATGTGCTCGCGCGTCTGCGGCATGGGGCCATCGGTAGCCGCCACCACCAGAATCGCGCCATCCATCTGCGCCGCGCCGGTGATCATGTTCTTGATGTAATCGGCGTGGCCGGGACAATCGACGTGCGCGTAGTGGCGATTGGCAGTCTCATACTCGACGTGCGCGACCGCAATCGTAATTCCGCGCGCTTTTTCTTCCGGCGCGTTGTCGATGGAATCGAAACTGCGGAACTTGACCTTGGGATTATGCTTGGCCAGCGTCTTGGTGATCGCCGCGGT
>DATJVN010000087.1:0-3189 GCA_035501755.1 Bryobacteraceae bacterium
CGATCCACAATCCTTCGCCGGAATCGAGCTTGGTATGTTTCAGCAGCCCGGTGCGCCGTTTGGCGCTGGTATCGGCGATATCGGCGCGTTGGGCGAGAAGGCGGCCGCGACTTTGGTTGGTCACCCGAAGTTTGAGCAAGCTCCAGATTACAATTGAAGTATGGAGAAGGCAACGTTTGGCGCGGGATGCTTTTGGGGCGTCGAAGAGACGTTCCGGCGGCTGGCGGGCGTGAAGGAGACGCAGGTCGGATATACCGGCGGCGCGCGCAAGAATCCCACTTACGAAGACGTCTGCACGGACCGTACCGGTCACGCGGAAGCCGTCGAGGTGACCTTCGACCCCGCCGTGATCAGCTATCACGACCTGCTCAACGTGTTTTGGGACAATCACGATCCCACCACGAAGAATCGCCAGGGGCCGGACGTGGGAACGCAGTACCGCTCGGCGATTTTCTTCCATTCGCCCGAGCAGGAAGCCGAAGCGCGGCGCTCGCGCGACGAAGCGCAGAAGCGGTTCAAACGGCCCATCGTTACCGAAATTGTTGCCGCGAGCGACTTCTGGCGCGCCGAGGAATACCATCAGCAGTACCTCGAAAAGCGCGGATTATCGCACTGCCATTTGTGAGAGCGGGAGAAATTCGCATGGGGGGATGCCGTCACATTCACAGGCTAAAGCCTGTGCCACTCGAAGGTTCAGGTGGCACGGGCTTCAGCCTGTAATCTCACACCCGCTGTTTGACGCTGCCAGCGCGTTCAGCCACTCGAGCGTCTGCTCGATTTCGGCGTCGGTGGTGCGTGGATTGATGGTGCACAGGCGCAGAACCGTGCGTCCGTTCAGCACCGTCGAGGTCGCCAGCGCGAATCCGCCGGCCAGCATCGCCTGGTGTATTCGCTCGTAGAACGCGTCATCCGCGCCGCGCCGCGCGAAGCATACGACGGCCATCTGCGCGGGCGAGACGATCTCCCACTCGGGCATCGAGCGCAATTTGCGCTCCGCTAACTCGGCCAGCTCGAACCCGCGCTCGACTGCGCCGCGAAACGCCTCCAGTCCGAAGTAGTGCATCGACATCCAGACTTTCAGCGCGCGAAATCCGCGGGTTAACTGGATGCCGTAATCGCATGGATTCACCTCCGTGGCGTTGCGATGCACGTCGGCCAGGTATTCCGGCATGATGCGATAGGTCGCCTTGAGCAGCGCCGCGTCGCGCAGCAGAACGCAGCCGCATTCGATCGGCTGAAACAGCCATTTGTGCGGATCGAAGGAGAGCGAATCGGCAAGCTCGATTCCGCCGAGCAGACGCCGGCCGCGCTCCGAGATCACCGCCGCCGCGCCATAGGCTCCGTCGATGTGCATCCACAAGTCCTGCGCGCGGCAGAATGCGGCGATTTCACGCAGCGGATCAATCGCGCCGGTATTGATCGCGCCCGCGTTAGCGATCACCGCGAACGGCCGCAGTCCCTGCGCGCGATCCGCTTCCACGGCGCTCTCGAGCGCGTCCATCGGCAGGCGGAATTCGCCGTCCGATTCGAGCTTCCGCATCTGCTCGGGACGAAATCCGATCACGCGCAGCGCGCGCTCGACCGAGGAGTGGGTCTGATCGGAGTAATAAACGACGGCGCCCTCGGTGTGGTCGGCGAGTTTCGTATGCCGAGCGGCGACCAGCGCCGTCAGGTTGGCCATCGACCCGCCGCTCACGAACAATCCGCCGGCCGATTCCGGGAATCCGCACCACTGGCGAAACCAGTCGATCACCGCGAGCTCCATCGCCGCCGCACCCGAGCCGCCCAGCCACGATCCGTTGAACACGTTGAATCCTGACGCCAGCGCGTCGGCCATCGCCCCGACGTAATTGGAAGGGATGGGCACGAAGGCAAAAAATCGCGGATGGCAGACGTTGAGAATGTTCGAAAAAATGTCGTATTCCAGGCGCGCGAAGATCTCGGATTCGGGAACCGGCGTCTCGGGCGGCGGCTCCATCAGCGACGGCCGCAGCACCGCCGGATCGCCCTTGCGCCCTACCGGCTTATCCGGCAACGCCGAAAAATAATCCGCGATCATGTCCACCACGCGGTATCCCAGCTCCCGCATCTGGGCGGGTGTAAGCTCCAGCTTGTTGTTCATTCCTGAAACCCGTGACTCCCCAGCAGCGGCACGAAACGGCACGCCGACGCCGCGCGCGCGCTGATCCTTCCATTTTCCTTGCGAACCACGCGCAAGTCCTGGTCCTCGCGCGGACCGATCGGAATCACCAGGATTCCCGGATCGCGGAGCTGATTGACGAGCGGCTGCGGCATGGAGGGCGACGCGGCAGCGACCGAAATCGCATCGAACGGCGCTTCCTCGGGCCAGCCCAGCGACCCGTCGCCGCACACCACCGTGATGTTTGCGTCGAGCCCGGTTCGCATCAGGTTCGATCGCGCGAGCACCACCAGCTCCGGAATGCGCTCGATCGAAATCACGCGCCGGGCCAGCGCGCCCAGCACCGCCGCATGATAACCCGACCCCGTCCCCACATCCAGCACCTTTTCCTCGCCGCCTAATGCGAGCGACTGCGCCATCAGCGCGGTCATATACGGCTGCGTGATGGTCTGGCCGAATCCGATGGGCAGCGGCGCGTCGCTGTAGGCCTGATCGCGCAGATCTTCGGGAACGAACTGCTCGCGCGGGATGCGCAGCATCGCTTCGAGCACGCGCTCATCGCGAATGCCGCGTGCGCGCAACTGCTTTTCGATCATTTCGGCGGCGGTGGTCACTTGAATCTCTTGCGGTACTGGATGTCGATGCCGAACAGTCCGTCGGCCTCGCGCACCGCGACCGCCGACCAGCGCTTGCTGAAATCCCACTCGATCTCGACGATCTGCTCCTGGGTGCGGTTGAGGTTCGTAATGTAGGTGAGCGTCACTTCCTTCGAAACCTGCTGATCCACGGTGAGGCGCGCTTGCGGCAGATATTCCGCCCCGGTGACGGTGGGGTCGATGCGCACGTGGCTGGCGCCGAAAAAGCGCTCGAAGCGGCTCGAAAGCTGCGCCGAGATCGCCTGCCCGATCAGACTCCCGCCGGCTTCGGAAAGGCTGGTGGAGCTGGTCGAGGCGGCCTGCGGAGCCGGTCCCGTATCGCCCGGCGCGCGATTCACGGCCAGCAGCGCGATGATCTCGCGCGGCTGAAGCGGCGGATCGGAGCTGTAGTTC
>DATJVN010000088.1:0-20052 GCA_035501755.1 Bryobacteraceae bacterium
GTCTCTTGGGAGATTTGAGGCCCGCTCGCGAACGGCGGATGGCGCGAGCCAGAGCGGAGATGGCTTTTTCCTGGCTGATCACGCGCTTGTGCAGCTCTTCCTCGATGCGCAGGAGCTTGGCGACCTCTTCCTCCTTAATCGCGGTCATCGGGACGCCGGTCCAGCGCGCGACCACTTCCTCGATGTCATCCTTGGTCACGACGCCGGTTGAGGTGTCATCCAGGTTGTACTTCTCGCGCAGCATGCGCAGGTTCTCGCGCTCTTTCCGCTCTTCGTCGGAATAGAAACGCGCTTTTTCGAACTCGTGGTTCGCGATGGCGTTCTCCATCCGGTGCACGATGAACTTAATTCGCTTCTGAATGTCGGCGACCTCGCCCGGCAGTGTCGTCTGCCGCAGTTTCACGCGAGCGCCGGCCTCGTCAATGAGATCGATGGCCTTATCCGGCAGGAAGCGATCGGGGATAAAGCGCGTCGAGGTGTACACCGCGTTTTCGATGGAATCGTCGGTGTAGGCGACGGCGTGGAATTTCTCGTAGCGCTCCTTGATGCCGAACAGGATGCGGATCGCGTCGGTTTCGTTGGGCGGCGGAACTTTCACCGCCTGGAAGCGGCGCTCGAGCGAGCGGTCCTTTTCAATGGATTTGCGGTATTCCGACGGCGTGGTGGCGCCGATGCACTGAATTTCGCCGCGCGACAGCGCTGGTTTCAAGATGTTCGCCGCATCGAGCGAGCCCTCCGCGCTTCCGGCGCCCACCAGCGTGTGGAGCTCGTCTATAAAGATGATGGCGTTCTGATTTTCCATCAGCTCTTTCATGATGGTTTTTAAACGCTCTTCGAACTGGCCGCGGTATTTCGTTCCGGCCACGATCAGCGAGAGATCGAGCGCCAGGATGCGCTTATCGGAGAGGAACGACGGCACGTCGCCATCGGCGATGCGCTGCGCCAGGCCTTCGACGATGGCGGTTTTTCCGACGCCGGGCTCGCCGATCAGCACGGGATTGTTCTTGGTGCGGCGGCACAGGATCTGCACCACGCGCTCCAGTTCATAATCGCGGCCGATCAGCGGATCGAGCAGGCCGTCCATCGCGGCTTGCGTCAGATCACGGCTGAATTCGCTGAGCAGTGAGCTTTCTTTAGGTCTGTTGGATGCCATTTTTTCAGAGCTCGAACGGGCAATTTCCTCGCGCACCTGTGAAAGGCGCAGGCCGCGCTCATGTAGGATATCAGCAGCGAAACACTTCTCCTCGCGGAGCAGGCCGAGCAGCAGGTGCTCGGTCCCGATGTGCTTGTGATTCAGCCGCTCGGCCTCCTCGGCCCCGTAGGCGAGCACGCGCTTGCATTCGTGGCTCAGCGGCAGGTCCACGGAGGTCGAAACTTTTTCGCGTAACGTGGTGTGCGCTTCGATCTGCTTGCGAATGGAATCGACCGACGCACTGGATCGCAGGAAGCGGTTGGCGAGCGCCTTGTCTTCCCGCAGCAGCCCCAGAAGCAGGTGTTCGGTCTCGATGCAAGGACTGCCGAACTGGCTGGCCTCGTAGCGGGCGAAGAAGATCACCCGGCGGGCTTTTTCGGTATAACGTTCAAACATAATGATTGCCCCGGTCTGTACGACTCTCACTTAAATCGGATGAAGACGGCATCTCCATGAGTGTGCCGTGTTCCAGTTTCAAAACGCGGTCTGCGCGGCGGGCGAACTCCAGGTTGTGCGTCGCGTGAATGGAGGTGAGCCGGCGCGAGCGGTGCAGTTCCTCGATCAGGCCCATGATCATCTCGCCCGTCCGGAAATCCAGGCTGCCGGTAGGTTCGTCGGCCAGCAGGACAGCCGGATCACCGACCAGTGCGCGCGCCAACACGACACGTTGCTGCTCGCCCCCCGACAACTCTCCCGCGCGGTGCCAGGCGCGGTTCTTCAAGCCCACTTCCTCCAACCTCGCCTGCGATACCGGCTCGGCCTGCTCACGGCTTTGCCCCCGTATCAGCAGCGGCATCATCACATTCTCGAGCGCCGTGAATTCGGCCAGCAGGGAGTGAATCTGCCACACAAACCCCAGTTCACGGTTGCGAAACTCCGCGAGGGCTTCGTCCGGGAACTGACATATGTCATTCTGCCCGAAGTATATCGCACCGTCCGTCGGCCTGTCCAGACCTCCGAGCAAGTGCAGCAGCGTGCTTTTTCCGGCCCCCGATTCGCCGATCAGCGCGACGCGTTCGCCGCGCGCGATCTGGAAATTCAGGCCGCTGAAAATCACCAGCTCGCCATCACCAGAGCGATAACGTTTCTCCAGACACGACACACGGATCATCGAATCTAACAGGCGACATGCCCTCGCTCACAAGTTTATCTGAACGGGGCGTGCCCTGCCGATCTCTAGAAACAGTCAAACAAAATAACAGCAATTTAGGGTGAATTTTGCGATTTTTGCCACATTCACATCCGTAGCCGAACTCTTATTTCCAAGAATCAAGCATTTTGGAGGAAGGGAAAGATGAATCATCCGAACCGGTACCGGATTGCCGCCTGGGGCGGGGTGTTGTGTCTCATGGTTCTCGGTGTTTTCGAGGCCACCCGGGCGCAGCAGACCTCCACCGGCAGCATTACGGTCGATCAACAACAAGTCATTTTTTCGAACGTGGCTGCGGGCGGCGCATCCAACCAGACGATCCACGTGACGTCGTCCACGTCAGGTTTGCTGATGGTGGATACGGCGAATACGGCGTCCTGGCTAACGGTGACGCCGAACGGAACGTTCAACGCGTCGGCCGGATCCGCCGTGCCGCTGGTACTGAACGTCAATACGGGAGGCTCGTCCCAGCTTGGGCCGGGAAGCTACGAGACCTCGTTCACCATCAACGCGAATGGCAACACGACCAATCCGACCACGGTCATGGTGACGATGACGGTCGGCGGAACTTCGCTGCTTACGGCGAGTCCCACGGTCTTGAACTTCACCGCGACTCCGGGCGCGCTCCAAGCCAGTCCCGCGGCGCTGCCGCTCACCATCACGGCGAACGGCGGAAACACTTTGGACGTTAATGTCACCGCGACCACGCAGGGCGGCGGCAACTGGCTGATTCCGTTCACCACGTCCGCTTCGGCAACCCCGGGCTCGCCGGGAGTGATTACGGTAGGCGTGAATCCCGCGGGACTTCGCGCCGGCACCTATTTCGGAGAGATCACGGTGAGCAGCGTCACCACGCCGGACTCGGTCTCGGTAGCCGCGGTCCTCACGGTGGGAAGCAATACAGCGAGCGGCGTAACGCCGGCGACGCTGGAGCCCTTCGTCTACCAGGTGGGATCGAACACCTCTTTATCCTCTTTGAGCCAGACGGTCACGCTGAGCGGGACGACGGGATCGTTCACGGCGATGATGAGTCCGCAGGTGACGTGGCTGACGATTTCGCCCATGAGCGGAACCCTGGGTGCGGCGGGCACGAGCGGCGCATCGGGCGCGAGCGGGACTTCCGGAACCAGCGGTAGCTCGGGCGCGAGCGGAGCATCCGGCGCGAGCGGAGCATCCGGTACTGGTGGAGCTTCAGGCGCGAGCGGAATGTCCGGCGCATCGGGCACATCCGGAGCTTCGGGCACCTCGGGCGGATTCGGCGGTTCGGGCACGTCAGGCGCGAGCGGCGCGTCGGGCGGGACCGGCACGATGATCACTCTGACCGCGAATCCCGCGGGACTTGCGGTGGGTGTTTACTCCACCACAGTGGTGATCGGAACGTCTTCCAACGCGATGACCACGTCGCTCCCGGTCACTCTGGTGGTGACCAACAATCCTGTCCTGCATGTCTCCACGACGGCACTGAACTTCTCCGGAGGCGCGGGATCATCGCAGGGTACGGCAACGCAGTCGTTCCAGGTGAGCGCGGTCGGAACGGGCAATACGATTCCGTTCACGGTCACATCGGATTCACCGTGGCTCACCACGACGGAATCGAGCCCGTCGGCGCCCGCAACGGTCACGGTGACGGCCTCACCCGGCACCCTTGCCGCGGGAACCTACACCGGGACGCTGATGGTTCGCCCCAACAATGGCGACCTGTACGCGTACACGGTGACGGTCACCTTCCAGGTCGGCGCGACAGAAACCACGTTGAGCGCGGGGCCGCCGGCGTTGTTGTTCAGCTATCAGTTGAACGAGGCCCCGCCGCCGCAGCAGCTGGTCGAGATTCTCTCGAACACTAACGCCAGCGTGAGCTTCACGGTGTCGACGTCCACCATGGTGACGCCGAACTGTCTGAACAACTGGTTGATGGTCAGCAATGGCGCTTCGGGCACAAGCGGTGCATCAGGCGCGAGCGGCGCTTCGGGCGTCAGTGGCGCATCGGGGACCAGCGGTACGTCGGGCGCCAGCGGCGCTTCCGGCGCTTCGGGGGCGACCTACAAGACGCCCGCCGTGCTTAGAGTCAGTGTGAACCCAACCTTGATGACGGCTGGAGTCTGCTCCGGCACGATCTCGGTGAACTTCGCGGGCGCCTCCGGAGCTTCGGGCGCGACCGGCGCGACCGGCGCGACCGGTTCGACTGGCAGCTTCGGGGCCTCGGGTAGCTCGGGCGCTTCCGGCGCCAGCGGAGTGAGCGGTGCGAGCAGCACCACGCTGCAAATTCCGGTGATGCTCGAAGTCAGCGGCTCTCCGCTGATCAGCATCAGCATGCCGCTCGGATTCGGCGTGGAGAACGTTGCGGAATGCTCGCTCGTGTCGGGAGCTAGCGGCGCAAGTGGAGCATCCGGAACAAGCGGGACCTCGGGCGCGAGCGGAACATCCGGTGCAAGCGGACCGTTCGGCGGGAGCGGAAGCTCCGGCGCGAGCGGAACATCCGGCGCGAGCGGAACATCCGGCGCGAGCGGAACCTCCGGTACAAGCGGAGCGTCCGGTGCCAGCGGAACCCTGAGTTCGTGTCCGACGATCGAACGTCAAGTCTCGGTCACCAGCACGCAGACGGGGGCCTCGCTCGGCTTCACGGCGATTGCCACCAACACCGGCTCGACTCCATGGCTGTTCGTCGCACCCAACGAGGCGAGCACGCCTAACACGGTCACCGTCCTGATCGACTCGAGCTCCCTGACGGCCGGAACTTACACCGGCACGGTCACGTTCAACTCGGCGACATCGGGCGCAAGCGGAGCCAGTGGCGCAAGCGGCGCAGCGGGCGCGGCCGGTATGCCGACCGCCTTTAGCGTCCCGATCACTCTCACCGTCACCGGCTCGAGCGGAGCGTCCGGAGCGTCAGGCGCCAGTGGAGCGTCGGGCGCATCAGGCGCATCCGGCGCGAGCGGCGCGTCGGGCGCATCAGGCGCATCCGGCGCATCCGGCGCAAGCGGCGGACACTGACACTCTGATCGACAAGTAGCACACGAACCGGGGAGCGGATTCCGCTCCCCGGTTTTTTGTCTCTCGATTTTTCTCTCACCCTGTGTGTGTGGCGCGCCAATTGCACGTTAACGCACGTTACAGATCCGCGACGAAGACCTCGAACCCGCGCCGCGAGGTCCGCGATTTTCGCGGCTTTTCGAGTGAGAGGAAAAGAGATGAATCGACGGAAATCGCAGTTAATCGGTGCGCTAACGGGGGCTTTTTTCGGCTTTCTCCTTCTGGGTTCTTCCGACACAGTGCGAGCGCAAACCGTCACACTGACGGGCGTGGATCCGACGACGCTCACCGGCGGCAACACGTTGAACGTCACTGTAAAGCAGGGCGGCGTCAGCGCGGTTCAAAACGTTCAGGTCACCACGAACGAAGGTATAACCCAAGTCCAATCCACCGTGAACCTGAGTGTGAACCCCGCCGGCTCCTGGCTCCAGGTGGCGCAAGCCCCGGGAGGTACGGGCAGCGTCAACACACAGGCAACTCTGCAGATCACGGTGAACGGCGCGAATCTGACACAGGGCGCGCCGGTGAGCGGGACCATCACGATCACCCCGGCGTCGGCTCCGTCGAACGCTGTAGTCCTTACTGTGAATGTTACTGTAAGCGGAACCTCGCTGCTTTCCTCCAATCCTCCCAGCTTGAGCTTCTCCGCACCGGTGGGCACCGCGGAATCGGACGTCCCCACGCAACAGTTGACCATTTCAAGCAGTGGCGCGCAGTTGGGCTACACCGTGAGTGCGAGCACGCAGGACGGACACCCCTGGCTGATTCCTTTCACCACCAGCGGCAATACGGGCAACTCCTCCACCGACGTTGTCAACGTCGGCGTGAATCCCGCGGGGTTGAGCGCGGGACCGTATCAGGGCACCATCACCGTGCAGAGCACCACCACCAGCGATGCGGTGGCGATCAACGTCGCGTTCACCATCACAGCCGGCGCGACGCTCAGCGTTACGCCGTCGACGCTTCCGCCGTTCTTATATCAGATCGGAAGCACGCCGCAGCAGGGCCAGTTGACCGAGACGCTTCAGGTGAGCTCGACGCCCGCCTCGGCGACGTTCCAGGTGACGGCCAATCCGCAGGTTCCCTGGCTGGTGATCTCGCCGACCAGTTCCGCCACCGGCATTGGCGGCGTGGGGGTCGCGGTGACGCTGAGCGTGAACCCGCAGGGTCTCACCGCGGCGGTCTACAACACCTCGGTCACCGTCAGCATCCTGGGAGGCGCGTCGCTGCCGGCGATTCCCGTGCAACTCGTGGTGAGCAACAATCCGCTGCTGAATCTTTCGGCGAATACGTTGAGCTTCGCTTCGTCGTTCGGCGCGACCACCGCGCCGCCGTTGCAAGCCGTGCAGGTGACCACGGTGGGGAGCTCGAGCACGCCGGTGGGTTTCACTGTGAAATCCGATTCGTCGTGGCTGACGGGAACCGCGTCAACCCAGAGCACGCCGGCGACAATCAACGTGACCGCGAATCCCACGGGCCTCGCGGTGAACACCTACACGGGTCACCTGACCGTGACGCCGAACAACAGCGACGCGAATCTGTATTCGCTCACCGTGACGGCGACTTTCGTCATCGGAAACGTCGCGCAGGTGACCGCGGGACCGCCGCTGCTGGTTTTCAGTTGGGAGACGAGCCAGCCCAGGCCGCCGTCGCAGGTGGTGGAGCTGTTCACCACCGGACAGGCGACCACGTTCACGCTTTCGACTTCGTCCACGCAATCCTCGAGTTGCCCGCCGAACTGGCTCAGCGCCACGGCCAACAACCTGGCGACGCCCACCATCACGGTATCCGCGAACATCACCGGCATGACTCCGGGAATTTGTCCCGGCACGGTGACGGTTTCTTATCCGGCCGGCAGCCAGAGTCCGCAAACGCTTTCGATTCCGGTATCGGTGAACGTGAGCAACTCCGCGCTTCTGAACATCAGCCTGCCGCTGGGATTTGGAAACGTGACCACGCCGCAGGGATCGGGCCAGATCATCCAGAACATCACTTTGACCAGCACCGATCCGAACGTGCAGGTGACCGATATTGCGGCGTCGGCCAGCAACAGCGGCCCGGCATTTCTGTTCCTGGGGCAGAACGGGAACAGCACGCCGCAGCAGCTTCAGGTGGTGATCCAGCCGGGATCGCTCACGCCGTACACTTACAGCGGCAGCGTCTCGATCTCCTCCTCGAAGCTGCCCTCCAGCCCGCTGACCATTCCGGTCACGCTGACGGTGACCTCCAACACCACGGTGACCGTCGCTCCGCTGACGCTCACCTTTAACCAGGCGTTGGGGGGACCGCCGCCAGCTTCGCAACAAGTGACGCTCACCAGCTCCGCGTCCGGTGCGACGTTCCAGACCAGCATTCCCAATAACGAAGTGTGCAGCTGGCTCCAAGTCTCGCCCACCAGCGGCGCCGCCAGCGGGCCGGTGAATTTTACGGTGCTCCAAAATTCGCTGGCGTCGAACATGTACCAATGCCCGGTGACGTTCTCGTTCCTGAATTCGGCCTCGGCTCCGATCAGCGTGCTTGCGACGCTCACGGTGGGGCCGGCGCAGACACTGATGGCCACTCCCTCGTCGCTGACATTCACATACCAGATCGGGGGGTCGGCGCCGGCAGCGCAGCCGCTCACGCTGATCAGCACCGGTGGACCGGTGCAATTCACCGCCGCGGCCGCCAGCTCCGGTAATTGGCTGTCGATCGACTCGACCAGCGGGACCACCGGCGGATCGAATTTGTCGAAGGTGATCAACGTGTCGGTCGATCCGACCAAGTTTCCTTCGAGTACCCAGGCCGGAGCGTCGCTCCCCGGCACGATCACCATCAGTGCGCCGGGCGTGCTGGCGAATCCGGCCACGGTGAACGTCACGGTGAACGTAGTAGCCGCGTCCGCGCCGGTGCCGGTGACCATCACCACCAGCGCGCAGCCGGCGAACGGCTTCGGCGCGATCGCGCCCGGCGAGATCATCACCATTCGCGGGACGAATCTGGGTCCGGCGAACTGTTCGCCACCCGCCGCCTGCCTCTTCGGCGGCTACACCTTCACGGTCGGCTCGAACGGAACCGTGAGCTCGACGCTGGGAGGCGTGCAGGTGCTGTTCGACAACACCCCCGGCACGCCGACCTACGTCAGCGCGACGCAGATCAACGTGATCGTGCCCTGGGAAATCGCGGGACGAGCCTCCACCAATATGGCAGTGGCGTACAACAACGTCGAATCGGCGGTGTTTCCGTTGAATGTCGCGGCCGTGGCGCCGGGAATTTATACGCAGGACGCGAGCGGATCGGGTCAGGCGGCCGTGGTGAACCTGAGCTCGCAGGCCGCGAGCATCTACAACGGACCGGCGGGAGGAACGTATTACGGCACGAGCATCGCGACCGCTCCGGCGCCGCAAGGTTCGGCGATCGTTCTCTATCTCACCGGCGGCGGGCTGACAAGTCCCGCGCTGGCCGATGGCTCTGTTGCGCCGGCCACTTCGCTGACTCCGCTGAAAGGATGGACTCCGGGATCGAGCTATGTGACGGCGACGGTCGGAGGGCAGCCCGCCACGGTGATCTTCGCGGGTGCGGCTCCGACGCTGATCTCCGGCGCCGTGCAGATCAATTTGCAATTGCCCGCGGGCGTGACGGGCAATAACGTGGCGGTGCAAGTGACCATCGACGGCGTGCCGTCGAATACGGTGAGCATCGCCGTGCAATAGGTGTAGTCCCGGTGCGTCCAGGTCCAGATAGGGCCGGCAATGTTGTGAGCCGGCCCTATTCGAAGATTTCCGGGAGTGGAACTTCCAGATCGGGATTCACAGTCTTGAGGCTGCCGCTCTTCACTTCGCACAGCCCGCGCTCGGCGGTTGCCGTGAACGCTTTGCGTGTCTGCGGGTCGAGCACCCAGACGTTGGGAACTCCCATGGCGAGATAGTCGTCGATGCGCTGCTCGACGCGGCTCATGCGGTCGTCGGGCGAGAGGACTTCGACGCAGATGAACGGCGGTTTGGTGAGAACCTGCTCGCCGGGGTCGCCCAGGACGACGCAGACGTCGGGAACGCGGAAGCGATCGGGCTTCACCTGAACGCGCTGCTCCGGCACCACCCGAATTCCCCATTGTTTGCGGCGCGCGAGAAAATACGCAGCCACCCTCAGTTGCAGATCGCCATGATCCCATTCACCCGCGTTGCGCTCCTCGATATGCCCGTCTACGTAGTCGCAATCGGGACGGTAGCTCGTCGAAAGGTACTCTTGTACGGAGATCAGCGCCTCAGCGGGCATACGCTCAACGTACCACGATGTTCACCAATTTATCCGGGATCACGATCACTTTCACCACCTGCTTCCCTTCGATAAACGGCTGAACCCTCGCATCCGCGAGCGCCAGCTTTTCCAGTTCCGCTTCCCCGGTGCCGAAGGGGACCCACAGCCGGCTGCGCAGTTTTCCGTTCACCTGCACGACAACCTCGGCGGCTTCTTCTTTCGCCAGCTCGGGATCGTAAGACGGCCACCGCTGGCGGAACACTGGACCCGTGCGGCCCAGCCGTTCCCACAGTTCTTCGGCTGTATACGGCGCGAAGGGCGCGAGCATCAGAACGAAATCCGGCAGGATCTGCGCGAACGCGCTGGCCGACAGATTCGCTTCTTCGTCATACAACGTGTTGAGCAGCTCCATCAGCGCGGCAATTGAGGTATTGAAGTGCCAGCGATTGTCGAAATCCTCGGTGACTTTGCGGATGGTCTGATGCAGCTTGCGCAGCGCGCGCCGATCGGCTGCGGCGTCGCCGGCCGATTGGCGATCCATGTTGCGCGTGACGAAGCGGAACACGCGGTCGAGAAAACGGCGCTGGCCGCCGACGCTCGCTTCGTTCCACGGCATGTCTTTTTCGGGCGGCGCGGCGAACAGCGTAAACAAACGGCAGGTGTCGGCGCCGTACTTCTCGATCATCTCCTCGGGATCGACAGTGTTGCCCTTGGATTTCGACATCGCCGAACCATCCGCGCCCAGCACCATGCCCTGCGTGAACATGTTGTCGGCCGGCTCGTCATTGGTCACCAGCCCGAGATCGCGCATGAACTTGGTGAAGAAGCGCGAGTACAGCAGATGCAGAATCGCATGCGTCACGCCGCCGATGTATTGATCCATCGGGAACCAGCGCGCGACCTTCGCCGAGTCGAACGGCGCGCGACCGTTGTGCGGATCGCAATAGCGGTAGAAATACCAGGACGAATCGACGAAAGTGTCCATGGTGTCCGTTTCGCGCCGCGCATCGCCGCCGCAGCGCGGGCACGTCACGTTCACAAACGACGGGACATCCTCGAGCGGCGAGCGGCCCTTGCCGGTGATTTTCACGCCGGCAGGCAGAATCACCGGCAGATCTTTTTCCGGCACCGGAACCACGCCGCACTTCGGGCAATGAATCACCGGAATCGGCGTGCCCCAGTAGCGCTGGCGCGAAATTCCCCAGTCTTTTAACCGATACGTGATCGTGGCTTTGCCGAATCCGTCGCGTTCAGCGCGTGCGCTCATCACGCGGCGAGCTTCCGCGCTGGGCAATCCGGAATATTCACCGGAATTTTCGACGATGCCATCGCCGGTGAACGCGGCTTGCGGACTTTTATCGAGCGCGCCGTCGGCCGGACGGATCACCGGCACGATCGGCAATCCGTACTGTTTGCAGAATTCGAAATCGCGTTCATCGTGCGCGGGCACGGCCATGATCGCGCCGGTGCCGTAGTCCATCAGCACGAAATTGCCGACCCACACCGGCATGCGCGCGCCGCTGAACGGATTCCTCGCGTACGCGCCGGTCGAAAAACCTTCCTTCTCGATATCGCCCGGCCCTTTTTTGGCGCGTGCATCCACCATCTGCTTGGCCCGGGCGCGGCCTTCGGCGTCCAGCAGCTTTTCGAGCGCCGGATGTTCCGGCGCGAGAATAATACACGTAGATCCGTAGATCGTGTCGATGCGCGTGGTGAACACGCGGACCGGTTCACCCGATTCGAGCTTAAAATCGACCTCCGCGCCTTCCGACCGGCCGATCCAGTTGCGCTGCATCGCCATGACGCGCTCGGGCCATTTGCCTTCGAGCTTTTCGTCGATCGAGCGCAGCAATTCCTCGGTGTACGCGGTGATTTTCCAGAACCATTGTTCGAGCGCGCGCTGCTCCACCGGCGTCGTTTCGTGACGCCAGCAGCAGCCATCCACCACCTGTTCGTTGGCGAGCACGGTGGCGCACTCCGGGCACCAGTTGAGCAGCGCCTTCTTGCGATACGCCAGTCCGCGCTCCAGCATTTTTAAAAAGAACCACTGGTTCCAGCGATAATAATCCGGCTCGCAGGTGGTGACTTCGGTGCGCCAGTCGTAGCTGAACGCCATGCGATGCATCTGGCGCTTCATTTCGGCGATGCGCGAAAGCGTCCATTCGCGCGGGTCCGTGCCGCTTTTGATGGCCGCGTTTTCGGCGGGCAGGCCGAACGCGTCCCAGCCCATCGGATGCAGCACGTTGAAGCCGCGCATCCACATGAAGCGCGCCAGCGCGTCGCCGATCGAATAGTTGCGCACGTGGCCCATGTGCAGGCGGCCGCTGGGATAGGGGAGCATCTCGACCACGTAGTATTTGGGCGCGCCCGATTGCGCATCAGCGCGGTACAGCTCGGAATTTTTCCAGCGCTCGGCCCATTTCAGCTCGATCGTGTTGTGGTCGTACGCGATTTCGGGCATAGGCTCTTGAGAGTTTCGAGATTCCTGCGGTCATCGCCGTCTTTGTCGACCGGCGTTTCAAGAATGAAGGCCTTGTTGCGGAGCCTGGGAGACCCAAGAATGCGGCGAAACCCTTCTAATCCAATATACCCTTCGCCGATATTTTCGTGCCTGTCGATGTGCGAGCCGAGCGGCGTTTTGGAATCGTTGGCGTGCATCACGCGAACGTTTTCAAGACCGAGAACGCGATCGATTTCGGCGGCCGTCTTCTTCAAACCTCCCGGCGTCGCGACATCGTAGCCCGAGGCGAGCAGATGGCAGGTGTCGAGGCAGAACCCGATCGGCAGATCCGTCATTTTCGAGCCGTATTCGCGCATGACGTGGAGCTCTTCGAAGCGGCTGCCAAGCTGCGCGCCCGCGCCGACTGTATTTTCCACCAGCAGCATCAGCTTTTCGAATTTCAGTCCGTTCGCCGCGGCGGCGACGCCTTCGAGAAAATTGAGAATCCCCTGCTCGATCGAGCAGCCTTTGTAATTTCCCGGATGCGCGACCAGGTAATCGGCGCCGATAGCGATGGCGCGCGCCAGCTCGCCGCGAAACGCCTCGATCGAGAGCGCGCGCACGCTTTCATGCGCGGAGGCGAGGTTGATCAGGTAATTATCGTGGATCACCAGGGGATCGAGCCCATGTTTTTCGCGAGCGCGCCGCAACGCGAGAACGCCTTGGGGCGTCGGCACGGAGGCCTTCCACTGCCGCGGGCTGGAGGAAAAAATCTGAAACGTGTTGGCCCCCAGCTCCGCGGCGCGATGGGCGGAATTTTCGAGCGCCCCGGCGATCGAGGTATGAATTCCGATTTTCAACCTTCGAGCTTAGCGCACCGGAACGAAATCCTCTCGATCCTGGCTTTGCTATACTTCTGCGCGTATGGCCGAAAGTCAGTCCCTGCTCGATTTCATTGAGTCGGCAAAGGGTCAGGGAGCGTCTGACGAATTCGTGGTCGCTCTTCTGCGGCAGAATGGCTGGTCGGAGCGGCGCATCTATCAGGCTTTTGGCCGGTGGTACGAAGCACGGACCGGGAAAGCCGTACCGAGCGGCGGCGGCCGCATCGAGGCCGCTAAAGATGCTTTCCTGTATCTGCTCGCCTTCATTACGCTCGGAATCTGGACCATCCAGTTGGGTGCACTTCTGTTTACCGTGATCGATCGCACCTTCCCCAATCCAGCGATGGATTACGCCAATGCGGCCACGATCGATTGGGGCATGGCCTACGAACTTGCCGGCATTCTCGTCGGCCTCCCCGTATTTCTCCTGGTGACGTGGTGGATCGTGCGCGATGTCCAGCGCCAGCCGGAGAGGCTTGAAAGCCCAGTACGGAAATGGCTCACTTACATCGCGCTCGTCATCACGGCGAGTACGATGATCGGAGACCTGGTGACTTTCCTGGCCTATTTGCTACGAGGCGACCTGGACACCCGATTCATCCTCAAAACCGTCACCGTATTCGTGATTGCGGGCGGCGTTTTCGCGTATTACCTGGATTCGCTGCGTCCGGAGAAAGTCTCCTCTTCCCGGAACCGAGTGTTTGCCGGACTCGCATTGGTCGTGGCGGGTTTCGGCGTGGTCGTTGGATTCGTGCAGACCGGCTCTCCTGGTGTGCAGCGCCTCTATTCCGAAGACGCGCGCCGTCTTTCCGATCTCTCTTCCATCGCCCAGGCAATTCACTTTCAGTGGATTTCACGGGGACAGGCGCAGTTTGTACTGCCCGCGACGATTGAGAGGGTTTCGCTGGTGGGCGTACCAGCAGGAGGCGCCATCATCGACCCGGTCAACGGCAAAGAGTACGAATACACGCCTTCGCAGGGAACGTCGTATCGTCTCTGTGCGACCTTCTCGCGCCCCAGCGATGCCGGTGTTCCGGCTCCATGGCGCCATCCAGCCGGAGCTGCGTGTTTCGCGTTAGATGCGCGTGACAACGTGTTTATCGTGCCACGGCGCTGATTCAAATCACCGTCGAGATTCAACCAACGAGCTCAGCGGGTTCTCGCGAATCCGCGCGATTGGGATGTAATAAGTCGCGGATCGCGCGCGTCTGGTATGCGTGAGGCATCGCTTGCGGCCGCGCATTCCGGGGCTATTTGCTGTCCTTTGGCCGGTCGTTGTTCACGCGCAGGAGCAAGTCCCGACCTTCCGCGCTACCTCCGAGCTGGTGCTCGTGGATGTGCAGGTGGTTCATAAGAAGACCAATACGTCGATTGCCTCGCTGCGCCGCGAAGACCTTCAGGTTTTCGAGGACGGTGAGCCGCAGCAGATCTCGTTCTTCAGCCGTGACCAGCTGCCGCTGTCGATTGTCATGCTGTTCGATATGACCGATACGTCGCAGGCGGTGCTGAAGCGCCTGGCGGAGGGCGCTCAGTCCGCACTCGCACATCTGAAGCCCGCCGATGAGGTCGCGGTGATGGTTTACGCGGCGCATGGCCGCGTGCTCGATGGCTTTACTACGGATCGCAACCGAACGGCTGCTGCGATCGAGCGCGCCGCGGGCGAGCATCAGCCGGGCGGCGCGTTTTTTAACGAAGCCGTGTGGGAAGCATCGGGCATGCTGCGCGCATCCGGGACTCCGTCAGGCAGGTGGGTGATCATCTGGCTCACCGACAACCTTCCCAATGTCGCGATCGGGCGGACGGATTCGAGCGACGGCCAGAACCAGATCGTTCACACCGAGGACGAAGCCATGCGCAGTCTTTACGAATCCGGAGCCGTGGTCGCACCGCTGCTGCTGCGCAGCGCCGCGGCGATGCTGATTGCGGGTCCCGTGCTCGCTTTCGAAGCGCCGTTCCGGCACTCGCACCCGCCCGGCGACGCGCACAAGTACGCCGAGCTCACCGGCGGCGAGGCGATCGGACTCGGCGGCAAGCAGGTGGATGAGCGCCTGGCCGACCTGATCGACGATCTGCGTTCGCGTTATACGATCGGGTACCGGCCGCCGGAGGAAAAACCTTCGGAGACGTTCTGCCGGATCAAGGTGTCGCTCGCTTCCGGCGGCGCGCTGAGGCCGCAGGAGTGGAGGGTGCTGGCCAGAGCGGGATATTACCGGCAGTGATTCTCAACTGTAGAAATTCTTCTCCCAGGCGTGCTTCTTCAAAATCGCCTGGAGATCCAGCGGCAGCGGACCGGCTTGCGACGCCGCGATGTTCATTTGAACGTTGTGCACCTTGCGCATTCCCGGAATCACGGTCGAGACCGCGAGGTTCGACAGGCAGAAGCGCAGCGCGATTTCCGCTAGGGAACCGAAGCCCTGGAGATCTTTCTCAAGCGCGGCGACGTGCCGGATTACGTCGCGCTTTCGTTCGCCGCGGAAATAGCGCGCGCGAAAATCGCCTGGTTCGAATTTCGATTCTTCCGTGATTTTTCCGGTAAGCGCGCCTTCGTCGAACGGAACTCGCGCCAGCACGCCGATGCCGAGCTCGTGGCACAACGGAAACAGGCGCGCTTCGGGCGACTGGTCGAAAATGTTGTAGATCACCTGCACCGTGTCGATCAGGCCCGTGCGCGCCAATTCGAGCGCCGAATCCGGCTGATGATCGTTGATCGAAACGCCCACAAAGCGCACCTTGCCGGATTTCTTCAGGTCCTCAAACGCGCGGCGCCAGATTTCGGAATTGATCCACTCCGGATTCCACACGTGAAGCTGCTGCAAATCGATCCGTTCGCGGCCGAGATTTTTCAGGCTTTTTTCGGTGCAGGAGATAATCCAGTCGTACGGAAAGGCCTTCTCGATCGGAATGCCTGGCCGCGCGGGCCACAACCCGTTTTTCGGCGGAACTTTGGTCGCGATGGTGACCGACTTCGACGCGATCTTGCCGACCAGCTGCTCGCTGTGGCCGTCGCCATAGACCAGCGCGGTATCGATCAGGTTCAACCCCAGCGCTAGCGCGCATTCGAGCGCGGCGATCGATTCGTCATCGTCGCCGCCCTGCCACATGCCCCCGCCGATTCCCCACGCGCCGTAACCGATATCGCTGACTTCTATGCCGGTGCGGCCGAGTGTGCGATATTTCATTCCTTCATAATAAAGGTAGTCGCTGGTCGGTCCGACGGCCCGCGTCGGCCGGAGCCGTATGCTGTCACGAATTTTGGTTTTTCTCCTGCTCGCCGCGGCCGCTTTCGGCGCAACTTTCAAGTTGTATCTCAAAGACGGCACCTATCAGCTCACCAATCAATACGAAGTGAAAACCGATCGCATCCGCTACTACAGCACGGAGCGCGAGGAGTGGGAGGAAATTCCGCTCGAGCTGGTCGACCTGGATCGCACCAAAAAGGAAATCGCCGAGCACGAGGCCGAAGTGAAGGCCGACCGAAAGGCGCAGGCCGAAGAGGACACGGCGCTCGACGAGGCTGCGAACGAAGTGGAGGAGGTGCCGAAAGCCAACGGCGTGTACTACATTCACAACGGAAAGCTCGAAGCGGTGAAGCAGGCAGAATCGAAGCTGGTGAGCGACAAGAAACGCACGGTGCTGCAAATCCTTTCGCCGCTGCCCACCATCACCGGCCGCCGCACGGTGGAACTCGACGGCGAAGAGGCCCAATTGCGCATCGGCGAGAAGCGGCCTGAATTTTATATCCGCCTTTCCCAGGATGAGCGCTTCGGAATCATCAAGCTCACGCCCAAACAAGGGACAAACAAAACAAAATTTCGCGTGGTGGAAACCATCGAAGTGATTCCCATGACCAAGGAAATCCAGGAAAAACACGACGACATCTCCACGTTCCGCAAACAGGAAGGCGACGCATTGTTCAAGATATGGCCGGAGCACGATCTGGATCCGGGCGAATACGCGCTGGTCGAGTACACCGAAAATAAGGTAAACATGCAGGTGTGGGATTTCGGAATCGGGCCGGCCGCGTCACCCGACGACGCGCCGAAAAAACGCAAGTGAACTTTCCGCGCAGGTTTCCCACTTAAAATTTTGCGCCCGCGCCCGCGCCCGCGCCGTGAACCGCTCGCGCAGCGATTCGGATTCGAGCAATCGCGCGAGGCCGGAAGAAATTTCCGTTGCACTGCGCGGGTCTACCGTCAGCGCCGCGTCCACGACGATTTCGGGAAGGCACGACGTGTTCGAAGTGAGCACCGGCGCTCCCGCGGCCATCGCCTGCACCACCGGAAATCCAAAGCCTTCATATAAGGATGGGTAAACGAATACGGTCGCGCCCGCGGTGAGACCCGGCAGGTCCGCCTCCGGCACGTAGCCGAGGTATTTCGCTTCGGCGCGAATACGCGCCAGCGTCTTTTCCGCGCCCCAACCTTCCGGACCGGCGATCAGCAGGTCGAAGGCATCGCGCAGATCGCGCGGCAACTGCTTCCAGGCATCGAGCAACGTGTCGAGATTCTTTCGCGGCTCGATCGCGCCCACGTAGAGCACGTAAGGGCGGTCGCGCGGCGCGGGTGTTGCGGAAAAATATTCACGCGCGACTCCGGAATGAATCGTTTCGATGCGCTCCGGCGCAATCGCGAGCAGGCGGATGGCGTCCTGCCGTGTATTCTCCGAAACCGCGATCAATCGATCGGCTTTGCGAAGAATTTTGTCTGCGAACGTCCGGTCCGCGCGAACATTCGCCTCCGTGTGGAACTGCGGCATCAGCCAGCAGGTGAGGTCGTGGACGGTCGCGGTGAGCTTCACTCCGCGTGGCGCTCGCCGCACCTGGTTGGACGCGTGAAAAATATCGGAGCCTGCGACAATCAGATCGAGCAGCGGAGTGGATCGCGAAAGATACAGCACGCCGACGCGCGCCAGCGTTCCGGCGCGCGAATGCGTCGAGGATTCATGATCCAGCCGGCCGAAATCGTTCAAATAAGGATACGCGCGGATTTCGTCATTCCCGGCGATCGCCCGCAGCTCACGCACGAGGTGGTAGGTGTAGCTCTTGATGCCGGCGCTGCGCAGAAGAGCCGACGTCGCGTCGATGGTGACGATCACTTGGCGGAAACCAGGTCGGGAATGCGGCGGTCCATTTTGAGCGGCGGCTGGATCCGCCAGCGGCGCATCCACAGAAACAGGATCAGCAATCCCCACAGATGATATCCGAGATTGGCGCGCCGCGCGAGGTGCGATTCGACGACCTCGGCCACGCCCGCGGTCGAAAAAATTCCGGATTCCCGCACGTTGCGCTCGCTCAAGGTTTCAACGAGCAGCGGGCGCAGAAACGTGCGCAGCCAGTGGTGCGCGGGAATGTCGAAACCTTCCTTCGATCTGCGGATCACCGATTGCGGAATTTTGTCCTTCATCAGCTCGCGCAGAATGAACTTCAGGCTTGTTCCGTGGATTTTGAAGTTTTCCGGCAGCCGGGCGGCGAACTCGATCACGCGATGATCCAGAAACGGCGGGCGCACTTCGAGCGAATGCGCCATGCTCATGCGATCGGTCTTATAAAGGATGTCATCGGGCAGATAGTAGAGCTGGTCGAGATAGATGAAGTCGACCCCGCGGCGCGCGAGCGGCTCGACCGGTTCGAGCGCTGCGCAGAGAGCGCGCTTCTCGCCGTTTGAAAACGTTCCGTTCCAGAAAAAATGCGCGTCCACCGGATCGAGGAGCGATCCTTCGAGCATCCGCCGAATCTTATACTCGAGCCCGATCTTTTCATCGGAGACCGGCAGCCATCGCGCCGCCCGCGCCGCCGCGCGCCGTATGCTCATCGGCAGGATGCGCAAGCGCCGCGCGTAGCGATCCGCCAGGTACGTGTTGTAGCCGCCGAACAATTCGTCCGCGCCGTCGCCCGAGAGCGCGACCGTGACTTCGCGGCGGCACATTTTCGACAAAAACCAGACCGGCACGGCGCCGGCGTCCGCGCTCGGCTCGTCGGAATAGTACGCGAACTGCTCCAGCGCGTTCTGGATGTCCACCTCCGGATTCAGGTCGAATTCGCAATGATCGGTGCCGTAAACCTGCGCGACCTCGCGAAAATAGGCGCTCTCATCGAATTTCCGCCCGCGGAAGGAAATGGAAAATGTCTTGAGTTTGGGAACCTCGCGCGCGGCGTAATGCAGGATGGTGGTGGAATCGAGGCCGCCGCTGGCCCATACGCCCAGGGGCACGTCCGATAAAAGATGCTCGCGGACGGCGCTCCGCAGCAGATCGTCCAGCTCCCCCTTCGCCGATTCAAGGTCCATGCGGGCGTCGGGCTGGAAGGAAAGTTTCCAATATAGCTCGATTCTTGCTGTGCCGTCGCGCCATTCGAGAAAATTTCCCGGCGGCAGTTTTCGAATCCCGTCGACGAGCGTGAACGGACCGGGAACATAATTGATCGACAAATAGTGATTCAGCCCGCGCGCGTCGATGCGCCGGTCGATCTCAGGATGCAGCAGAATCGCCTTCAGCTCCGAGCCGAAATAAATTTCGCCGCCGTGCTCGCAATAGTACAGCGGCTTGATGCCCACCCGGTCGCGCGCCAGCACCAGGCGCCGCGAGGATTCCGTCCATAGCGCCGCGGCGAACATTCCGCGCAGTTTTGAAAAACACGCGACGTCCCATTCGAGAAACGCGTGCAGCACGGTTTCCGTGTCACAGCGGGATTCGAACCGGTGCCCGAGCGACTCAAGCTCGCGCCGCACGTCCAGGTGGTTATAAATCTCGCCATTGAAAACGATCACGACGCCGTCCGCGACCATCGGCTGATCGCCGTGTTCCAGGTCGATGATTTTCAGACGAACCGCGCCGAGCGAAACGTTGAAGGACTGCCAGGTCCCCTGCTGATCCGGGCCGCGATGCGCGAGCGAGCGCGTGATCTCCTCGATTCGCGCGGGACCGGGCGAACCGCCCGCATGCGTGAACCCGGCGATTCCGCACATCAGGGTTCGAGCTGTTCCGGAAAAACCGCGTATCCGGCCGGGGGCGGAAACATCTCTTCGAGCGCGATCAGCCGCCGCCGCAGGTGCCGGCTGGGCAACTGCCGCGGACCGGTGTCCACGTCGATATCGCAGCAGATTCCGTGCAGGTACAGCGTCAGCGT
>DATJVN010000089.1:0-40899 GCA_035501755.1 Bryobacteraceae bacterium
GGTCCAGCGCTTTCCCGACAGCCCCTACGTGCGAATGACGGGCGATGATGATTACGCATTCGCCTACGCCCCCAGCTTCACGCGCAAGCAAAACGCCAAATGCGTGCGTGTAAGCGATGTCGCCGGCCTTCGCGCCTTGGACACCCAAAGATCCTTCCTGGGCGGCGCCATTACAAGGCGCGCCGCCGGGTCCGGCTTAACAGATCCTTCGCCCGCTCGATGGCTTTCTGCTCGGCTTCCTCCCGCGTCGTGCCGTGGGTGCGGGCGAGTCCGGCGCCCGGGGACACATTGTCGGCACGGCAGTGGAACGTTTCGCCGATCCGGTACGTGGTCAGATTTACGGGCCAGCCGTCGATCTCGACTTTGCGCTCCGCGAAGTGTTCGACTCGCATCGTTACGCCTTCGCCGACGCAGCCCCGCGCTCGACGGGCGCGCCTACCAGGTTCCCCCATTCGGTCCAGGAACCGTCGTAGTTGGAGACTTTGTCGAACCCCAGCAGATACTTCAGCACGAACCACGTGTGACTCGATCGCTCGCCGATGCGGCAATAGGCGATCACCGGCTTCGACCCGTCCACGCCCTCTGTGCCGTACAACGTTTTGAGGTCCTCGACGGACTTGAAGGTCCCGTCTTCCTTCACCGCCTTGCCCCACGGGATGTTGCGCGCGTGGGGAATGTGCCCGCCGCGCTGGCAGGTTTCCGGAAGACCGGGAGGCGCGAGAATTTCGCCCGAAAACTCCTGCGGGCTGCGGACGTCCACCATCGCACTCGAGCGCGACGCCAGCGCTGCCTGCACCTGGTCGAGAAACGCGCGCAGGGAGTTGTCGGGCCCCGCGGCATGATACGTTGCGGGAGCCGGCGTGGGTGATTCGGCTGCGACGTCGCGGCCCTCCGCCAGCCATTTCTTGCGCCCGCCGTTCATCATGCGCACGTCCTTGTGGCCGTACATCTTCATTTGCCAGAAGGCCCAGGCGGCGAACCAGTTGTTGTTATCGCCGTACAGAATCACGGTGGTGTCGTTGGAGATCCCCGCGTCGCCCATCAGTTTTTCGAACTGGTGCTTGTTGAGGATGTCGCGCCGCGTGGTATCGGCGAGCTGCGTAGTCCAGTTCCACGCGATCGCTCCGGGAACATGTCCTTCTTTATACGAGTTGGTATCGACGTCCACTTCGACCACGCGGACGTTCGGGTCCTTCACATGTTGAGCGACCCAGTCGGTCGAAACGAGAGCTTCAGGATGCGCGTAATCTGCCATTATCTTTTATCCTCTGATGATTATTTCACGAAGAGCCGGTGATTACCAGATGCCCGATCGGAATGGTGGGATTCAAATCTTGCGATGATTGTGGTTCGGAGGTTCGTCTCGACCTGTGGATCGCGAAACCGGCTGGCTGCCGGACCTTACCTGGCTCGACGGCGCCTTTGAATCCGGCGTAACGCTATTCGCGGATGACGAAGGCCGCATCGCGCGCCTTTCGCACGACGCGCGCAACGCGGCGCGGCTGTCCGGCCGCGCGATGCTTCCGGGCCTGGTCAACGTGCATTCGCACACGTTTCAGAGGGCGACCCGGGGGCGCACGGAGAGGCGCTCGGCCGATCGCGACACATTCTGGACGTGGCGCGAAAGCATGTATCGCGCGGCGAACCGGGTGTCTCTTGAATCCATTTACCACATCGCGCGCATGGCTTTCATGGAGATGGCTCTCAGCGGGATCACCACGGTCGGCGAATTTCATTATCTCCATCACGATTCGCGCGGCGTGCCTTACACGGAACGCAACGCGACGGCGCTGGCGATCGCTCGCGCGGCTCGGGAAGTCGGCGTGCGCCTGGTGATTCTTCACGCCGCTTACGTACGCGCAGGGTTCGGCAAACCGGCCGATCCGGAGCAGGCGCGCTTCATCACTCCGCGCGTGGAGGATTTCATCGCCGATACCGAAGCGCTGCGCCAGTCCGTCCCGGTCGGCGTGGCGCCGCACAGCGTGCGCGCGGTGCCGCTCGATGCTTTGCGCGAGATCGCCGCATATGCGAAATCGAACGGATTGCCGCTGCACATGCACGTCGCCGAGCAGCCCGCCGAAGTGGAAGCGTCGATCGCGGAGTACGGCCTCCGTCCGGTCGAACTGCTGCACGACGAAGGAATCATCGATGAAAATTTCACAGCGGTCCATGCGATTCACATTACCGACGAAGAGGCGCGATGGCTCGGCGGCGCCACGGTCTGCGCCTGCCCGACCTCGGAGCGCAATCTCGGCGATGGCGCGGTTCCGGCCGACAAGCTTTATGCGGCAGGCGCGCGCATCGCTTTCGGGTCGGACAGCAATATTCAGATCGATTTGGTCGAAGACGCCCGCCTGCTCGAATATCACCTGCGCATGAACCGGCTGGAGCGCGCCGTTCTGCCGGGCAGCGGGCGCACGCTGTTTGAAAGCGCGACGCGATCCGGCGCGCGCAGCCTGATGGCGCCGTCCGGGTGGTTCGAACCGCGACGCGCCGCCGATTTCTTCACCGTCGATTTGAACGATCCCTCCATCG
Organism: Bryobacteraceae bacterium; assembly: GCA_035501755.1. Lineage (GTDB taxonomy): Bacteria > Acidobacteriota > Terriglobia > Bryobacterales > Bryobacteraceae > Palsa-187. The sequence goes on from DATJVN010000089.1 coordinate 2,536, forward strand.
CCGGCGCGGACGCGGCCACGCTGATCGACAACGTGATGTTTTCACTCGAACGGACGGCGATTCGCGATGTGGTGGTGAACGGAAAAAGGATCGTTTGCGACGGCCGTCATCCGCTCCAAGAAGAAATCACGCGGGAATTCGTAAAGGTGCAGAAGGAGCTATGGTAGAGCGAATTTTGAGCGACCTGGTCGCGATCCCCTCGGTTTCCGCGCTCAGCAATGTGCCGGTGGTGAATTACGCGCTTTCTTTTCTGAATTCGGAGGCCTGGAAAATTCGGCGATTTCCCTACACCGATGCCGCCGGCACTGCGAAGCTGAACGTGGTGGCGATGGCGCCCAAGCGCGCGCGGGCCGAATTGGCGCTGGTGTGCCACACCGATACCGTCCCCTTCGATCCCGGTTGGGCGGATGCGGTGAACCCATCCATCCGCGGCGGAAAATTGTTCGGACGCGGAAGCTGCGACGTCAAAGGGTATCTGGCGTGCGTGCTCGCGGCGCTCCAAAAAATCGACTGCGTGCGTTTGAAGAAACCGCTGGCGCTGGTGCTGACTGCGGACGAAGAAATCGGCTGCGTGGGCGCGAAGTACCTGGCGCGCAAAAAAGCCGTGCGCGCGCGCTACACCATCGTCGGCGAGCCCACCGAGTTGCGTCCGGTGAGAGGCGGCAAGGGGTATGGACTCGCGGAGATCGTGGTTCGCGGCACGGAAGCGCACAGCGCGTTTCCAGGGAGCGGACGCTCCGCCATATTCGACGCCGCGCGCGTGGTGTCGCGTCTGGAGCGCGTCGCCAAAAAGCTCGCGACGCGAAAAAATCGCGATTTCGACCCTCCTTACACTACGCTGAACGTCGGATTGATCCATGGCGGCAGCGCGAAAAACATCGTCGCGGGCGAGTGCCGGATCACGGTCGAATGGCGACCGGTTCCGGGGCAGGACCCGGCATGGGCAGTGAAGCTGCTTCGCGAGGCGCTGGCCGGGTTCGACGCGAAACTCGAAATCAAGCGCATCGACCCGCCGTTTGAGCCATCCGCCGCGCACGGCCTCGCGGACTTGTTGGAGGGCATCAGCGGAAATGCGTGCACGACGGTCTCCTTCGGCACTGAAGCCGCGCACTTGAACGCCGGCGGCGAGATCCTCGTGTTCGGGCCCGGAGTCATGACCGTCGCGCACAAATCCGGCGAATTCGTTCGCGTGGCCGATCTGCGTAAGTGCGCCGCATATCTTCAGGCCGTGATCGAGCGGATCTGCTACTGAATCGCCGGCGCCCACACCGGCTGAATGTTGTTGCCGTCATTGGTGAGCTGCCGTGAATTGGACCCGTCGCCAAGCATCGTGAAGATCTCGGTGGAGCGCCCGCGGCGCGACGAATACACAATGTGCAATCCGTCCGGCGACCACCACGGATTCTCGTTCACGCCGGAATCCTTGGTGAGCTGAATCGGCTTGTGCGTCGCGATGTCCATGACGAAGATGTTGAACGCTCCGAGCTCGTAGCCCTGTGTCCAGGCGAAGGCGACCAGGCGTCCATCCGGGCTCCAGCACGGGTTGGCAACTTCGCCTTCGCCGTTGGTGAGCATTTCGAGATCGCCTCCGTCGATGTTCATGCGCCAGAGCTGCTGTTTCCCGGAGCGGCCCGAAATGAACAAAATGTCGCGCCCGGTTTTAGGATTCACGCGCGGCGAGACATCGATGGATTCGAAGTTGGTCAGGCGTCGGCGGTCGGAGCCGTCGAGATTGGAGATATAAATCTGCGCCCATCCGCTCAGCGTGGACGCGAACAGAAGATGGCGCCCGTCGGGCGCGAAATCGGGCGAGCTGTTGGTGGGCGCGGGCGGATTTTCGAACGGCAAGCGCTTGCCGGTTTCGACTGACTGCACCACGATCTGCCAGCTCGGGGTCTTCTCCCGGCCGCGCGTCGCCAGCATCGTGTAGGCGAAGAGCTTGGCATCGGGGGAAACCGCGGGCTCCTTGGAATTGCCGCGATGGTTGGTGAGCCGGCGCTGATTCTCACCGTCATAATCCATCGACCAGATTTCGCGCTGCCCGGTGCGGTCCGAAACGAAATAGATGCTGGTTCCGTAAAGACTCTTGATGTTGAACTGGCGCAGAATGTCGGCCGCGAAGTCGCGCGCAACTTTCTTGGCGCCGTCCGCGTCGAGCGATCCGTAGTAGCGGCGTCCGAAAAGCTGTGCGGAGGCCGGATCGGGCTGGCCGACGTTGTACAGCCAGCCGAACAGAACCAGAGTCGTTGGGTCTTGCGCGCTGAGGTACCCGAACGCCAGGTAATTCGCTTTCGCCGGCGGATTCGACCAGTCGGTAAGCGCGGCGCCGCCTACGCGAAAATCGGAGGGCTGCTGGGGCACGATCGCCGGGTACAAGGATTTCGCGATGACCTTCAGGCCGCCGGAATCCGAGATCTCCTGCCACAACGTGTCGTTGAAGGTTTTGGCGAACGCGTCCGCGCCCGCGGCACCGCGAAAATCCGGCAGCGCGATGGAGCGCTGTTGCAGCGTGCCGATTACCGTGCCGGTGATGTCGCTGCTCTGGCCGGACAATGACCCGACCAACAGCACAATCCCCAAAATAAATCTCATTTTATGATCGATTTTCGCACGAATCGCGAAGCGCGGCACGGGCCGCGTGGAATCCGCACATTCCGTGCACGCCCCCGCCCGGCGGCGTGGAAGCTGAGCACAGATACACTCCGCGCAACGGCGTGCGATACAAATGACGCGTCGGGCGAAAAAGAATCTGCATCGGATCGTTCGCGCCGGCGACAATATCGCCGCCCACCAGGTTGGCATTGTGTGCTTCGATCTCAGCCGGCGTAAACACGCGGCGCGCAAGGATGGTCGCGCCAAAGCCGGGCGCGAAACGCTCGATCTGCGCTTCAACGCGGCCAGTCATATCGGCCGTCGATCCGTTGGGCACGTGGCAATACGCCCAGGCGACATGCATTCCGGCCGGCGCACGCGTAGGATCGAACAGGCTCGGCTGCGTGACCAGCACAAAGGGACGGGCGGGCTCGTGACCGTTGGCGGCCGCGCGTTCGGCGTTCGCGACTTCTTCCATCGACCCGCCCACGTGTACGGTCCCGGCGCGCGCGCAGACGGCGGATTTCCACGGAATCGGCGCGCTCAGCGCCCAATCCAGCTTGAACGCCGCGGGTCCATAGCGAAATTTTTCAAGCGACCAGCGATAACCCTCCGGCAGCCGGTCGCCGGCGACTTCCAAAAACGGCTTAGGGCTCAGATCGAACAGCGCGAGGTCCGCGTCGATCTCGCTCAGCCGCCGCACGCGCGCATTCACCACGATCTCGCCGCCGAGCGATCGAAAATACGAGGCCAGCGCATCGGCGATCGATTGCGCCCCGCCGCGCGGAATCGGCCAGCCCGCGGCATGCGCAGCGATCGCCAGCACCCATCCGAAGGCTCCCGAGCCGATCGATTCCAACGGCAGGATCGAATGCGCGGCGATTCCGGCGAACAGTGCGCGTCCGCGCTCGGATGGAAAAACCGATCGCGCAGCGACCGTCGCCGGCCAGGCAGCGAGCGCGCCGAAGTGTGCAAGCAGCAACGGATGCGCAGGGATGCGAATCGGAGCGAGAAGCATTGGCGTGAGCCGCGTCCAGTCGCGCACCAGCGGCGCAACCACACGCTTGTACCGGTCACCATCGCTGCCCAAATGCGCGGCGGTCTCATTCAGATCGCGAAACAGCGCGGGCGCGGGACCATCCTCCATCGCGTGGGCGACCGGAATGGGCGGATGAATCCAGTCGAGTCCATGCTGGGCGAGCGGCATGGATTCAAACACGGGCGAGCAGACGGCGAGCGGATGCACGGCCGAGCACACATCGTGGCGAAATCCCGGGAGCGTCAGCTCGGCTGTGCGCGTGCCTCCGCCCAGCATGGGTTCGGCTTCAAGAACGGTGGTGCGAATGCCCGCGCGCGCCAGCGTAATCGCCGCCGCCAGCCCGTTCGGCCCCGATCCGATCACGCATGCGCGCGTCACGGCTGCGAGGCCAGCCAACCCTGCTGTTCGAGAATGCCGCGAAATCCGGCGTTGTCGAGGGACACCACGGGAAAATACGGCTGGACGTATTCGCGCTTCCACCACTGATGCGTGCGAGCACGCTCCTCGGGCGTGGTGAAGTGATATTCGAACAGTCTCGCGCGGATGAAATGCGGAGGCGCGTCCGGGAACGGATTCGTGCGCAGCAGGCTCAGCACCGCACGATCGCCTTCAAGCAGCTTGGCCATCAGATTCACGAACCAGGGATGCTGCGCGTAGCTCGAAAACGCGGCGAACCACATCAGCCAATCGATGCGCAGATGATACGGCGCGATCTGCGGGGGCATGCGCCAGGTCGCGCCGGGCTTGGCCTTGAATTCGTACTCGCGCCATTCGGTGGATTGCGTAATCACACGATCGGCGGCGCCCTCGACGATCACTTCATACCGCGGCCGCGTGATCGAGCCGAACGCGCCGTAGGTCCCCACCAGATGCCAGCGATTGTAGACGGTATTCATGATCTGGTCGGGTGAAATCATGTTGCGGACCGGCTGGATGCTGAGATAAACCACCAGCACGCCCACCGCGATCACCAGGATGCGATGCGCCAGCGCGGGCGTGTCGAGCGGCGGAGGATGAACCGGCAGCAGCTTCGCGATCCATCGCCCGTCGATGGCGCTGAGAGCCAGAATCATGGCCAGAAAATTCAGCCAGGAGAGATTGCCGGTGACGAAAATCGAAAACTGGAACAGGAGGGTGATCAATCCCGCGATGCTCGCCACCGGCTGCGGGAAAAAATATCCAAAGGGGACGATCAGCTCAGAGAAATGATTGAACAGCACGCCGCCTTTGTGGGTCCACTCCGGCGCCCAGAAGAAAAACCAGCTCAGCGGATTGGGCATCGGCTGGGTTTCGTAATGATAATCGAGGCAGGTGAGATCGCGCCAGCACGGATCGCCGCGCATCTTGATCAGCCCCGCTCCGAACATCACGCGAAACAGAAGCCAGCGGAACATCCACAAATTAATGGTCTGGACATACGTATTCCGGCTGCCCAAAAAAATCGCGTAGAAGCCGGCTTCGAGCAGGATCGACTCCCAACCGAAAGCGTAAAAGGTCTGACCGACATTAACGAAGGAAAGATACAGCGCCCACAGCACGGCCCACGCGAGCATTTGCGTCAGGGTGTAACGCTGCGCGATCCCGGCGAGCAGCAGGCAGGAGATGGCGACTCCGGCCCACGCCGCGATGGTGAACGCGCGGTCGGTATGAAAAAAAATGAACAGGCTGGGATCTTCGCCGAAGGACACGCCGCGCACATACAGCGGAACCGGCAGCAATCCCCGCTCGCCAAGCAACGGTTTGAACTGATTCACCGCGTTGATGAACGCGATCAGGTACACGAGCGCCAGCCCGCGCTCCAGCGCGAGCCGCGTAAGCCAGTCATTCTCGGCGCGAAGCCAGCTCATGGACGGGGCAGCCGCCCATAATCATACTCAACTACTTGGGCCGTGTCTGCGAAGCCTGTGATCCCTGCGTCGTCTGGGCAGAACTTTGCCCAATGGGGATTTGGCGCCGATTGCCCTGCTGCTGCTCGAGAGGAACCGTCACTTCCAGCACGCCGTTCCTGAAATCGGCCTTGGCATTCTCGGCTTTCGCGTTTTCCGGCAGCGGAATGGCGCGATAGAACGAGCCGTAGAAACGTTCCGAGCGCCGGAATCCTTCGCGCTCCTCGGTCTGCTCCCGCTTGCGCTCACCCTGAATCACCAGCGTATTATTGTTGACCTCGACTTTCACGTCTTTCTGCTCGATGCCGGGGAGATCCGCCGACACCACCAGCTTGCTGTCCTGCTCGCGAACTTCCACCGCGGGCGCCCAGACGCGTTCGCCGCGCGCAATCGGAAAATCGCCTTCGAACGCCTGGTCCATAAAATCCGTCATCTCGCGCAACAGCGCGAAGGGACTGGCGAAGGGCCGGAAAATGCCTCCCGCACGAAAAACTGGAACGTCGGAGTCGCGATGCGACGGCGTGCGCGTGGCTGTATTCCGTTCTAAATCAGTTGCCATAAGGCCTCCAAAAAAGTTTTTACGATACCGATTAGACCGCGGCCCGACCCTCCGGTTTCAGCGAAATCCCGGTAAACACCGAGCCCATCGTGAAGCGCAAGCGTTGACCGCCGCGATCGGTTGACGTGTTACGGTTAAGCGCGGGATCCTAGCCACTTCTGTGAATTGGCCCTGCTCGCAACAGCTAAGATGAGATTCAAGGAGCGTTCTCGAACAACAAATGCAACTGGGCATGATCGGACTCGGCCGCATGGGCGCCAATATGGTGCGCCGTCTCACCCGCGGCGGACATCACTGCGTTGTTTATGACCGCAATTCAGCGAGTGTTTCGCAAATGGCTTCGGAAGGCGCCACCGGCGCATCCGCGCTCGACGATTTCGTCCGCAAGCTCTCCAAGCCGCGCGCGATCTGGCTGATGGTCCCGGCCGCCGTGGTCGATTCCACCCTGCACGACCTCGCGCCGCTGCTTGAATCCGGCGACGTCGTGATCGACGGCGGCAATTCCTACTACATCGACGATATCCGCCGCGCCAAGGAACTCGCCCCGCGCGGCATCGAATACGTGGATGTGGGAACCAGCGGCGGGGTGTGGGGACTGGAGCGCGGCTACTGCCAGATGATCGGCGGACCGGAAGCCGTCGTCCGCCGGCTCGATCCGATTTTCAAAACCCTCGCGCCCGGACGCGGGGACATCGCACGAACGCCGGGACGCGAAAAATCGCCGGGCACGGCTGAAGACGGCTATCTGCATTGCGGACCTTCCGGCGCCGGCCACTTCGTCAAAATGGTCCACAACGGAATCGAGTATGGATTGATGGCGGCTTACGCGGAAGGCTTGAACGTGCTGAAACACGCCAACGCGGGGCTCACCGAGCGTGAAGCCGACGCCGAAACCACTCCCCTGCGCAATCCGGAACACTATCGGTACGAATTCAATCTCGCCGATGTCGCCGAGGTGTGGCGGCGCGGCAGCGTGGTCGCGTCCTGGCTGCTGGATCTCACCGCGATTTCGCTGTTCCAGGAGCCCGATCTGGCGAAATTCTCGGGGCGCGTCTCCGATTCCGGCGAAGGCCGCTGGACCATTCTTGCCGCGATCGAGGAATCCGCGCCGGTGCCGGTGCTGAGCGCGGCGCTGTTTCAGCGCTTCGCCTCCCGCGGAGAAAGCGATTTCGCCGACAAGCTTCTCTCCGCGATGCGATTCCAGTTCGGCGGACACCTGGAGCGAAAATCGGGCGCTTAAAACCTGCTCGAATCGAAATGTACGGGAAGATTCATTGGAAGTTCGCGGCGGTGGTATGCCTCGGCCTGCTGTTAGCGCCGGCGTGTTTCGTTCGCAAGCGAGTGATCGCGCCGCCTCCCGGACAGCCGCAGAACCGGCGATTGCTCACCGCGACCAAACCCGAGCTGATCGATCGCATCCACGCCATTTTTGATCCCATACAGAACTTCAGCATTCGCGCCGACCTTTCGCCCTCGGTCGGAAGCATCTACACCGGAACGCTCACCGACTACGCCACTATCCGCGCGTATATCCTGTTCACGCGCCCGGACGACATTCGCGTCGTGGGCCTCGATCCCATCGTGCACAGCTCCACGATCTTCGACATGGTTTCGGTGGGCAATGATTTCCGCGTCTCGATTCCCAGCAAGAACGCGTTCATCGAAGGAGCCAACGACGCGCCGCCGAAATCCAAGAACAAGCTGGAAAATCTGCGGCCGGAGGCCTTCCTTCACGCGCTGATCGTCGAGCCGCCGGCCCCCGGCGATTTCACCGTGTTCGAAGACGACACCGACGAAACCACGGCCCTTTACATCATCCTGATTCTTCACCAGGAGAATGGCCAGCTCCTGCTGGCGCGGTCGATTGCCTTCGATCGCTACACGCTCGAAATCTCGCGCGAGGTGACGTTCAACGCCGAAGCCACCATCATCAGCGAGACGCGTTATCAGGATTGGAAACCATTCGGAACCATCTCCTATCCCTCCACCATCAAAATCCGGCGTCCGCTGGATGGTTATGAGATGACCATTGACGTTCTCGAAATGAAGGCGAACAGCCCGGAGGTCACCGCCGATAAATTCGTGCTGGAGCAGCCGTCGGGAACGAAATTGACGGTAGTAAAGTAATCGTGCTTATTCCGCCCGCAGCGCCTCCACGGGATCGACTCTGGCCGCCCGCAGCGCGGGAACGCAACTCGCGACGATTACCGTGATCATCAATCCGGCCGCGACCATCGCGTACGTTCCCGGGTCCGTCGGGCTCACGCCGAACAGCAGCGAGGCGATCAGTCGCGTGATTCCCACCGCGGCCGCCAGACCGCACGCGGCGCCCACGGCGGCGAGCGCCAGCGCCTCCTTCACGAACATGCCGGTCACCTCTCCGCTATGCGCGCCCAGGGCGATCCGAATCCCGATCTCGCGCCGGCGCTGCGAAACCGAATAGGAGATCACGCCGTAAATTCCCACGAGGCCGATCAGCATCGCCATCGCACCGGCGATCGCCAGCATTACCAGCGTGAACGAAGTCCGCGCCATCGATTTGTCGTAGATTGCTTCGAGCGTCTCAACTTGCGCGACGGGCAGGTTCGGATTCACCGACCACACCGCGCGCTGCATGTCCTCGACGAAACCGCGCGACCCCGTCCGTGGGCTGCGCACCAGGTAGTCTACACTGCGCCGCAGCGAGACTTTGCTGCCCTCGAAATCATTCAGCACCAGCGGCCAGAATGCCGTAGCCGGCGCTTTGTGATCCACGCCATCCAGGTATTGATCGTTGACCACGCCCACGATTTCACGCCAGGGATTGCTGGTGCTCTCGCGAATGCGCTTCCCGATCGCCTTCGAGGCATCACCCCAAAACGCCCGGGCCAGATTCTCGGACACCATTGCGACGGGCCGCCGCCCGTAGGTGTCGGTCCAGGTGAAATCGCGGCCCGCGACCAATCGATTGCCCATGGTCGCAATCAAGCCGGGCGAGACAAAAACAAATCGCCGAAGCGGCGGAAGCTGGCCCGCCGGCTGGGGAAGCTCTTCGGCCCAGATCGGATCGCGCCATCCATTCCCGTCCATCGCGATCACCGTCGAGATTCCCGCGGAAGTGACGCCCGGTATCTGCGAAATCCGGTCAAGGATATCCTGCTCCATGTGGATCGCCGCCGTTGCGTCCTGCGCCTGCGTTTCCGGAATCGAGATGCGGAAAGTTTGCACTCCCCGCGGATTGAAACCCGGATCTACGCGCCGCAACGCGGAAAACGTGCGGAGCATCAGCCCGGATCCGATCAGCAGCACCAGCGCCAGCGCGATCTGCACGATGGCGAGAACGTTCCGCGCACGATGCCGCTCCCGGCTCGCGCTCAGCGTCCGCCCGCCTCCGCGCAACGCTCCCGCAACCTGCCGCCGCGCGTACTTCATTACCGGAATCATTCCGAACACCAGGCCCGCGACCAGCGAAACCGCAAGCGTGAACAACAGCACCGGAACATCGATCGAAATTTCATCGAGCCGTGGCAGTTGCACCGGCGTCATCGCGATCAGCATTCGCACGCCGGCAAAAGCGAGCCCCAATCCGACCGCGCCGCCGGCAATCGCCAGCGTGCAGCTTTCGGCGAGCAGTTCGCCAGCGATGCGCCGCCATCCCGCGCCGAGCGCCGCGCGAATCGCGAGCTCCTGCTCGCGTCCTTCCGTGCGCACCAGCAGCAGGTTCGCCACATTCGCGCACGCGATCAGCAGCACCAGCCCGATGGTCCCCATCAGCACCCACAGCACCTTGCCGATGTCGCCCACCACGCTGTCGCGCAGCGGTTTCAGGTTCGGCGCCAGGCGCGCCTCGGCAAACATCTGCTTGCTATAGCCGGGAAACGGCGGGAACTTCTCCAGCGCCAGCGGGATCATGCGTGCGACATCCGCGCTCGCCTGCGCAATGGTCACGCCGGGCTTCAATCGCGCGATTCCCTGGTAACTGAAATTTCCCAGAAAAGTTTTGCTCCGATCGAATTGCAGCGGCAAAATCAGCGAAGGATGCTCGGAAAGAAAACGAAAGCCTTCCGGCATCACGCCGATCACTTCCACCGCTTCGCCGTCCACTATTACGCGCCGCCCGACCACGCTCCGGTCGCCTCCGAACCGGGCGCGCCAGTAGCCGTTCATCAGGACCATCGTCTTGGGACTGCCGGGCGAATCGTCCTTCGCCGAAAACCATCGCCCCAGCGCCGGCGCCACCCCGAGCGCGGGCAGAACTTCCGAAGTGACATCGATCGCATCCACCTGTTCCGGCTCCGCCAGACCGGTTACGCTCACGCTGTCTTCGTTCCAGACGCCCGAGTTGGCGAAAGTCCGCCCCTCTTCCCGATAAGTGAAGTACAGGAACGGAGAGCTGCCCGCGTCCGGAAAATTAATCCCCGGAGCCGCGTGACTCACCGAAATCAGCTCACCTGGATGCGGATACGGCAGCGGCTTCAGAAGCACGCCCTCGATCACGCTGAAAATCGCGCTGTTCGCTCCAATCCCGAGCGCTAGTGTCACCACCGTGATCAGCGTGAAGCCCGGCGCCTGCATCAGCCGCCGCTTCAATCGCATACCTGTAGTACGACGCCTGCCGAAAAAAGTTTCCTTATTCGCGTTTATTCGCGTCCAATCGCGGCTTGACCTCAGGCATCTGGGGCCCGCAGCCGCGTTTGTAAACCAGGATGGTCCGGCGGAACTCGATCACCACGGTTCCGTCCTGCTTAAATCCGAGCGTTTTGATCTCCACCAGTCCCATATTCGGACGCGACTTCGACTCGCGGCACTTCAACACCTCGGTCTGCGCGTAGATCGTGTCGCCTTCAAACACCGGCGCGGGCATCCGCACCTCGTCCCATCCCAGGTTCACCGCGTTCTGCGAAACGTCACTCACCGACAGCCCGGTGACCAGCGCGAGCGTGAATGTCGAATTCACCAGCGGCCTGCCGAACTCCGTCTGCGCCGCATAATGCGCGTCAAAATGAATTGGATTGGAGTTGACCGTCAACAGCGTGAACCACGCGTTGTCGGTCGGCGTGATGGTCCGCCCCAGCGCGTGCCGAAGCACCATCCCCGGCTCGAAATCCTCGAAAAATCGTCCGCTCATAAATTCGAAAACGCGGCGGCCATGTCTTCGACCTGTTCCAGCCGATGAATCACGTCGAGCGCGCGCCGCGCCCTTTCCATCCCGAATCGCGGCTCGACCAGCGAAACGAATTTGCGTTCCAGCTCGCCGGTTGAAACCGGATTTTCGGGATTGCCGCGCGGATAGTCGCTCGCGCCGCTCAACACCGTTCCATCGTCAAGCGTTATTTTCACTCGCGCCGGCCAGGCCGCGGGATATTTCGCGGTCAAATCCTCCGCCACGCGAACGCTCGTTTTCCGGAGTATTGCGCTTCTGTCGGCGGAAAACTGCTCTAACCCCGCGCAGCCATCCTCGAGCGCCGCTGCGACGCAATACGCCACGCTGAACTTCGCCTGGTACGGCGTTTTGGGATTCATCTCCTTCACGATCTCGAACCCCGGCCCGTACAATTCAATCTCGATCGCCGCGATTTTCCGGTCGCCGATCTTCGGCCGCAAATCGAGCGTGGTATCGATCGCGGTATGCGTGTGCCCGCAGCAGGAGTGCAATTTATAACAATTCTCAACGATCTTCCATCCGCGAATCTCCGCATCGAAGACGGGCGCGCCGTCGCTCATCGCCGCGATGAAGCCGCGTTTGCCTTCGAGGATCCGCGACGCCCCGGTAAATCCTGCCCGCGCCAGGTCGGCCGATAAAATCCCGTTGAACGCCGCTTTCCCCGGATGCAGATGCTTGCTCATGGTCCCGTCGGCGTTGAACTCCCACAGCCCCGCGGCCTGCGTCCCAGCCGACCCCAGCGCGTTCACCATCTGGTCCGCATTCAGATGCAGAATCGATCCGGCCGCGGCCGCCGCGCCGAACGTCGCCACTGTGCCGGTCGGATGCCAGAAGCGATAATGGCTCGGATTCACCGCTTCGCCGATGCGAAACGCGGCTTCGTACCCGACCGCGACCGCCAGCAGGAAAGCGCGCCCGCTCGTGTGCTCGCGCTCGCCGACCGCCAGCGCGGCCGGAATAATCGGCGCCGCCGCGTGCAGCGTCGATCCCTTATGCACGTCGTCGAATTCGAGAATATGCGACGCGACTCCGTTCCTCAGAGCCGCGACCGCGGCCGAAGCGCGCCGCGAACTGAACACGGTCGCTTCCTCCGACGCCCCGAAATTCAGGCATTGCACGATTTTTGCCGGCGCTTCGATCGACCCCGCGAGCGCCGACCCCAGCCAGTCCAGAACCGCCCGGCGCGTGTCTTCGACCGGAATCTCCTCGAATCGCGCGTCCGCAATGAACTCCGCGAGCTTGCGCGTCACCGTCTTTGAGTCGCGCCCTCGCGCCGCCCGCGCCCTTCCGGCTTGCCCGCGTCCAGATGATTCCAGTTCAGAATCGCGTTGAAGCCCAGGAAAAACGTTCCCTGGGTCTGCCAGCGCCAGAACGGACGCAGCGCGAACAGCACCACGTGCCCCTTTCCGTAAGGCGCATCGATCACCAGCGGATGACCCGCGACCGCCTGCCCTCCCGCGAGCGTTCCGCTTAGCAGCATATCCGCCGGATTGGTCGGGAAGCTCACCACGATGCGCGGCGGCGGCAATTGCTCACCACCACCACGCCCACCGCGTCCGCCAAATCCCCCGCCTCCACGCCCACCGCGACCCTCCTCAGCTTGCGCGGTCGAATCGCCGTAGGGAGAAATGTGGATCGGCTGCGCATTGGGCGTGATATTCGGCGCCGCCGCATCCGGTCCGCCGCGACCACCCCCGCCAAATCCGCCAAACCCACCGCCGGCCGCCGCGTTGAACACGGGGTCCTGGTTGAAATAAACCGGCAGATCTTTTTGTTCATATCCGTACGCGATGGGACTTTCGTGATCCGCGATCACGCCGCGCACGATCGATCCGCGCGCGAAAAACTGCGCCGGATGCTCCACAGTGACGCCGTTAGTCAATCCGTATTCAACGGCGAAAGCGGAAGTCGAGCCCTCGGTGATCAGCGTGCCGCCTTCCTCGACGAACTTGGCCAGCTCCGCAAGCCCGTCCAGGCCCATGCCGCCGCGAATATCGTCGGCCTGATCGATCGCGCCCAGGTTCGGCGTCAGATCCGTTTTCTGGTAGGGAATCGGATCGGGCCCGACTTTCGGAATCCCCGTCAGATACGATTGCGACGTTCCGCCGACGTGCGGATACACGATTACGTCGTATTGCGAGCGCAGATTGCCGTCGCGCAGCCGCGTGTCCGCGAAATATTTGTAAGGCACACCGTAATCGTCGAGCGCCGCCCGCACCCAGCCCTCATCCTGCGTGCGCTGCCAAGAGTGCACGTATCCGATGCGCGGCAATTCGATCTCATGCGATTTCACCGAAGGCGACGATGCGAGCGCAACCGCCGAAATCCCCAGATCCTGAAGCGAGGATTTCAACTGCGCGTTGTTTCCCTCCGGAATAATGAACGCGCCCGCGTGGAATTGCCGGCCGCCCGCGCTGAAATCGTCCTCCGCTACCAGCATCTTTACGCCGGCGTTGCGATACCGGAACGCCATCAGCGCATTGTCAGTATTGTTTTCGACGATCAGCGTGTCGCCCGAGCCTTCCACCCCACCCTGCGCCTTCGCATCCGACGCAATCAGCGTCATGGGATGATCGAGCACGCTTTTGTCCGTCACCGGATGCAGGGTTACGTTGCGCATGAACTGCATGGTCCAGCCGGTGTCGTCGTACGGCCGCGGATTGGACACCGGATAATTCTGCACGGCGAAATACATGTCAGCCAGCGTGCGATACGGCTGGTCGGCACGGACAATGTAATCGCCTGCCGCGATATCCACTGCGCCGGCCCGAAACGCGGAGTCCGCACGATCTACTTCCACGCCCTGGTGCCGCAGCTCGTTCACCATGTCGGCCGCATTTTCTTTCGACCGCTGATTGGCCGGAATCACCCACGCGAACGTCGGACCCTCCCTGCCTTTTTCGACCGACCGCTGGTTCTTCAGCCAGTAATTCTGAAGATACAGCTCGTGATCCTGCGCGACTTTGTGCAGCGCGAACAGCATCGCCGATTCCTGAATGTTGGTATTATTGCGCGGTCCCCATTTAATCGACGGAAGCGGGGGATTGGGCCGGTACCACTCGCGGCTGGTCGCCGTGGGCTGAAGCCGCAGATTTTCGTTGACGTCCGGACCGTAGCTCTGCACTTCGTAAAACCGCCCGAATGAATTGTGCGTCAGCGCGATCCAGAACAGATAATTCGGCACCCAGCCATCGTAATAGCCGTAAGTGAACACGCCCGGAACGCCGCGCTTGGCCATCTCCATCAGCTCGGTCTCGGCCAGCAGCCACCATTCGTCGATCGCGATCGGATCGAGCGACACGTTGTACGGCCCCGTGCCAGTGGAAACGTACAAATACGACTGCGCCTCGTGCAGATCATGAAAAACCGTCGGGTGCCATTCGAGCACTCCGCGCGTGATGTTCTGCGTCAGCTTCAAATACTGGCCCATCCCGTCGCGATTGTTGTCGTGCTGAACGTATTTGCCCCAGTACATTAGCGGAGGCCGCTGCTTGCCGGTTTTCTTTCCGTAGTAATACGTATCCACTTCTTTTTCGCGGCCATCCACTTCCACCACCGGCGTGATCAGCAGGATCACGTGGTTGCGGATTTCCTGGATGAACGGAGTTTCCTCGATCATTAGCCGATACGCCAGCTCAATCAGCATTTCCGGACCACCGGTTTCCGGGGAATGGATGCCGCTGGTGATCCAGTAAATCGGCTTGGCGGTGTGAATGAGCTGCTGTGCCTGCGCCTCGGTCGTTTTGCGCGGATCGCCCAACGACGCGAGCATATCTTTGTATTTATCCAGATCCTTGATGGTCTGCTCGTCGGAGACCGCCAACACGAACATGTCGCGGCCCTCTTCGCTTTGCCCCAGCTTCCAGAATTTCGCCCGCCCGGATGCCTGGGCGAGCGCCTGGTAATAGCGCTCGATGTCATGCGCGTAGGTCAGCTCGCCGGGAGTGCCGGGAATGCGTCCGAAAAATTTCAACGGCGAAGGAACCGAATCCGACGCCGGCATATGATCCACCAGCTCCGTGGTGATCCGCGAGTCCTGAAGATACTGATGAATGAGCTTGGTGTACTCCTCATCCATCTTCTGCGGCGCGGGAGCAGGCGCCGGCTCAGCGGCCTTGGTGGCGTGCTTCTTTTGGGCGAAAGCCGGAGTGAGCAGGGAAACTGCAAGCAGAGCAATCCAGGCAACGCGAAGTTTCATAACGAAAATGCTATCACTGGCAACGTCTTCCCGCTCGCGGCATGGAACAATAATGCAGGGACGACAATGAAAGTCCTGATTTCCGGCGCCGGCATCGCCGGACCCACTCTGGCCTGGTGGCTGGCACATTACGGATTCACACCCACGCTCGTCGACAAATCGCCGGCCCTGCGCACCGGCGGCTACATCATCGATTTCTGGGGCGCCGGCTTCGAAATCAGCGATCGGATGGGCCTTCTTCCTGAAATCCGACGCGAAGGCTATCTGATCCAGGAGCTCGTCGCAGTGAACCGCGCCGGAAAGCGCATCGCCGCATGTCCCGCTGCCGCGTTCGCGCGCGTCACCCACGGCCGCTATATCAGCCTTGCCCGCGGCGATCTTGCGGCGACCATCTTCCGCGCCATCGAACCGAAAGTCGAAACCATCTTCGGCGACAGCATCCTCAGCATCGACCAAAACCAGACTTGCGCGCACGTCACATTCGAGAGCGGAACGGCGCGCGATTTCGACCTGGTGATCGGCGCCGATGGCCAGCACTCGCGGGTCCGCCAGCTCGTGTTCGGCGATGAGGCGCAATTCGAGAAATATCTCGGGATCCAGGTCGCGGCGTTCGAAACCGCGGGCTATCGTCCTCGCGACGAGCTTAGCTACGTCATGTACACGGAAGTGGGCCAGCAGGTGGCGCGCTTCGCCATGCGCGGCGATCGCACCCTGTTCCTGTTCACCTTCGCCGCTCCGTCGCCCGAGGTCGCGCGCGATCTCGACTCTCAGAAAGCGCTGCTTCGCAAGCGATTCGGAGCAAGCGGCTGGGAGTGCCCGCGAATTCTCGATGCGCTCGATCGAACCGGCGACCTCTACTTCGATTGCGTCAGCCAGATCCGTATGCCCGCATCCTGGAGCCTGGGCCGCGTCACGCTGGTCGGCGACGCGGCGTCCTGCGTTTCCCTGCTCGCCGGGCAAGGGTCGGCTCTGGCGATGACCGCGGCGTACCTTCTCGCAGGCGAGCTCCATCGCTCCGCCGGCGATTACGCCGCCGCGTTCGCCCGTTACCAGGAAATTTTCGGGCCGTTTGTCATGCGCAAACAGCAAATGGCGCTCAGCCTGGCCGGATTTTTCGCGCCCAAATCGAAGCGCTCGATGTGGCTTCGCAATCGCGTGCTGAGCCTGCTCAAGATCAACTGGATCGCCGATATCGTGGCCAGCCGTGATCTGTTGGACAAGCTCGCGCTGCCGGATTACTGACGTCTACATGCTGTAGAAAAATTCTTCGTACACGATCTTGCCGTCCACTACTTTGTAAACAGCAACCTCTTCCATCACGAAGCGCCGGTTTTGCGGCTTGAAGGTCGCCTCCATACGGTAAGTCACCGTGAAATAAGGACCCGCCACCAGCGGACCCTCCACTTTGGTCGAATGCACCTCATGATTCGTGCTCCACCATTCGCCCTTGGCCCGAACCGCCGCGATTCCCTTGGCTTCGCGCGATTGTCCCGGTGGCGCGCCTGCCTCGATGCTGACGATATCCGGCGAGTACAGATCCAGAGCTTCCATGAACTTACTTTGCGAGCATAACTGCACCACCTTATCCGCGACCTCACGAGTGGTCATCCTCAATCTCCTGTTCGAATGGAATTGGTTCGCCTTCACCCTAACACGATCGCCCGGCGCAGCGGATCAACGAACCGGCCGCGGCTCCAATGTTATTCTCGAATTCAGGACCGCATGCGATGAGCGGGAAAGCATTGGGACGGTGCGCAATCGGCTTGGCCCTGGTCAGCACGGCCTTCGCTCTCCAGCGTCCCTTTCGTCAATACCACGGCGTCGAATACTACAATTTCGAACTGCCCGAGGATTGGAATCGCAGCGCCGAATTCGCCTTCGCGCGCCTGATGTTCCCGCCCGGACCGTTGGACGGTTATTACCCGAGATTTCAGGGCGACTGGCGCCAGGGCCTTTCTCTGTGGACCCAGGATTATCCCCGCGCCGACCGCCACTTCTCGCGCGCGCTCAGCCGGCTCACCCGCGTCGACACCCGCAGCGCCGAGCAGCCCGTTATGCTCGAAGACGGAGACGACGTGTTCAACTGGCCCTGGCTCTACGCGGTCCAGGTGGGCGAGTGGGGATTGAACGAAGAGGAAGCCCGCATCCTGCGCGAATACCTGCTGCGCGGCGGATTTTTCATGGCCGACGATTTCCACGGCACCGACGAATATAACGAATTCGCCAAGCGCATCCATTTCGTCTTCCCCGAGCGCCCCATCGTGGAAATTAAAGATGAAGACGCCATCTTTCATACCGTCTACGATCTGAACGACCGAATCCAGGTCCCCGGCCAGGCGCACCTGGGTGCGGGCCATAAGAATGGACCGACCGGGATCGGCGCGCACTGGCAGGCCATCTATGACGACAAGGGCCGCGTGATGGTCGCCATCTCCTACAACTCGGACCTGGGCGACGCCTGGGAGTACGCCGACGATCCCTATTACCCGGAGAAATTCTCCGGCCTGGCCATCCGCATCGGCGTCAACTACGTCGTTTACGCGATGACGCACTGACGATGCAGGCACAGAAGCACGCAGATTCAGGTGACTCGCGGTGCACCGCTCCGTGACCGTCGCGGCTCCGCTGCGCGCGTAAGCGGAGCCGCGCGCGTCAGCGAGCGGTGTCATCCGCCACAAATGCGCGAACATGGAAACGTGTTGAAGACCAACGGAATCGTCGAAACAGCCCTATACGTCGCGGACGTGCGCCGCTCGGCCGATTTCTACCGGTCGCTTTTCGGATTCAAATCCATGCTCGACGATGACGAGCTGTGCGCCCTCGCCGTCCCCGGCAACGCCGTCCTGCTGCTGTTTAAGAAAGGCACGCGCCTCAAGCCGTTTGAAACCCCCGGCGGCGCCATCCCCACACACGACGCTTCCGGGCGCATGCACGTCTCCTTCAAAATCTCCGCCGGATCGCTCGATGAGTGCAAGCGCGAGCTCGCCGCCCGCGCCATCCGCATCGAAAGCCGCGTCGATTGGCCCCGCGGCGGCTCCAGCCTCTATTTCCGCGACCCCGATGAGCATCTGGTCGAGCTGATCACTCCCGGCGTCTGGGAAAATTATTGACGCGCATCACTGCTTCGATTTGGTGTACTTCTTCACATCCCTCGGCCCGACCTCGGCGCCGTAAACATTTCCCTTGGAATCCGCCGCCACGCCTTCCGCCGCGCTGGTGATCGGACGCCGCCCGTTCTCATCCGCCTTCTGCGGATCGGGAATAAACGCGATCACTTTCCCGTCCTTCGCGCTGCCGATGCGGATGCCTCGCTCAAACCCCGGATTTAAACCGTAATCGGCGAACCCGCCGCCGCCCCGTCCGGCTCTTCCGCCACGCCCCGCTCTGCCCCGCGCCGGGTTCGCCGGAGCCTTCACTTCCTGCGACTCCGAATCAGCCACGTACAGCATGTCTTTCTTGTCGATGAACACCCCGCTGGGTCGCCCGAACTGGTGCCACTCCGCGATGAACTTCCCATCCTGATCGAAAATCTGGACGCGATTGTTGCCGCGGTCCGCCACGAACAGCCGACCCTTCGAATCGAACGCCAGCCCGTGCGGCACTTCGAATTGCCCCGGACCCGATCCATGCCCGCCCCACTGCTTGATGAATTTTCCGTCCTTAGTGAACTTCACCACGCGCGCGTTCCCGCTTCCGATATTGTGCCCGTCGGAGACGAAAATGTCGCCGTTTGGCGCAATCGCCACGTCGTTCGGCTCATTGAACGTATCCTCACCATCGCCCGCCACGCCCGGTTTACCGAGCGTCATCAGCACGTGCCCGTCGGGACTGAACTTGATCACGTCGTGCCCGATCTTCCCGTTGCCGTGGCCGTCGGTCACCCACACGTTGCCCTGCTTGTCCACGCAGATGCCGTGCGGAAATAAAAACATGTTCGAGCCGAAGCTGCGCAACAGCTTTCCGGTCTTCGCGTCGAATTCGAGAACCGGATCCACGGTTGACCCGGTGCAGTCGTTCTTGCCGCAGCGCTCGGCGACCCACACGTGGCCGTCTTTATCGACGTCCACCGCGCTGGTCGAGCCCCACGCGCGCCCCTCGGGCAGCTTGAAAAAATCATTGACGGTAGTGTACGGATTGGGAAAAGAGTTGTTGGGCGAGATATCGGCTCCATACGCGCCGAACGCGAGCGCCGCCAACAACGTGGTGCGGGTGAAGAAACGGGTCATCGAAAACGGCCTCCCATACAAAAATCGTAACCCCCAATTGTAATGAGCGAAGGCGGAAAGCACAAACAGGCGCCCGGCCTCACCAACACCAGTCCCTCACATTCGTGGCTCCGATTCCGAGCCGCGCGCGTGAGTGTCTGTGTAAAAACACGGCCGCGCTCACGATCGGTTCACATTGTCGCTGATCGCCTTCCGAAACCTTACTTCAGCTTCTCTCCCACTCCGATTCTCCCCAGGAAACCCGTGTCGAGCTTCCCTTCAACAAAATCGGGGTGCGAGAGAATGCGCTCGTGCAGCGGAATCGACGTGTAAATTCCCTCCACTACGAACATTTCGAGCGCGCGGCGCATACGCGCGATGGCTTCGTCGCGATCGCTGCCCCAGGCGATCAGCTTGGCGACCAGCGAATCGTAATACGGCGGGATCACTCCATCCTGGTACGCGGCCGTATCCACGCGGATCCCCGCGCCTCCCGGCAGGTTCAATCCGGTGATGCGCCCCGGCGAGGGCGTGAATGTCTCGGGATGCTCGGCGTTGACGCGGCATTCGATGGCGTGCCCGCGCATCGTCACGCGCTCGCGCAGGATCTGATCCATCCGCTCGCCCGCCGCGATGCGGATCTGGCTCTTCACCAGGTCGATCCCGGTGACCATCTCCGTCACTGGATGTTCCACCTGAATGCGCGCGTTCACCTCGATGAAATATAGATTGCCCGAGGAATCCATCAGAAACTCGACCGTCCCGGCGTTGGTGTAGCCGATCTCCTGGAGTGCGTTTTTGAGCCGCTCCGAAATGCGGCAGCGCAGCTCGGGAGTCACCGCCACCGACGGCGCTTCTTCGATCAGTTTCTGGTGCCGGCGCTGGATGGAGCATTCGCGCTCTCCGAAGATCTCGACCGTCCCGTGCTGATCGCCCAGCACCTGGAACTCGATATGCCGCGGATTCTCCACCAGCTTTTCCATGTACATATCGCCGCAGGAAAACGCCGCGGCCGCTTCCGCCTGCGCCTGCGCCAGCAGCGGGCCGAGCTCGCGCTCCTCGCGCACCACGCGCATTCCGCGACCGCCTCCGCCCGCCGCGGCTTTGAGCATCACCGGAAGTCCGATCTGCGCCGCGATCTCCTGCGCTTCTTCCAGGCTTTTTAAAATGCCCTTCGATCCCGGCAGAATCGGAACGCCAGCCTCATCCATCGCCGCGCGCGCGATCTGCTTCAGCCCCATCCTGCGGATCACGTCCGGTTTGGGACCGATAAACGTCAGCCCGCTGGTCTCGCACACCTCGGCGAAATCCGCGTTCTCGGAAAGAAATCCGTACCCGGGATGCACCGCGTCGGCATTGGTGATCTCCGCCGCACTGATCACCGAGGGGATGTCCAGATAACTGCGCGCGCTCTTGGCCGGTCCGATGCAGATGGCTTCGTCGGCAAAGCGAGTATGCAGGCTGTAACGGTCCGCCTCCGAATACACGGCGACCGTTTTGATTCCCAGGTCCTTGCACGCGCAGATGACGCGCAGGGCGATCTCGCCGCGATTGGCGATGAGAATTTTTTCAAACATTTCCATTTACGACACGCGCACAACGGACCGGCGCCTGTGCGCTCATCGGGGACGAATCGCGAACAACGCCTCTCCGTATTCGACCGGGCGTCCGTTTTCGCACAGCTTGGAGGCGATCACGCCCGCAACCTCGGATTCGATCTCATTCATCAGCTTCATCGACTCGATGATGCACAGCACCTGGCCGGGCTCAACCGAATCGCCGACCTTCACGAACGCCGGCGCGCCCGGCGCGGGCGCCTCATAATACGTTCCCACGATGGGCGATTTTACCAGCACGTGCCCCGAATCCGGCTCGGGAGCCTTGGCCGTCGCGGTCGCGGTCGCCGCCGGAGCCACCGGCGGATGCGCGAGCGGCGGAGCTTGCGGCGCGGCAGCCGGCGCCGCTGCGGAAATCGTCTGCGGAGCCGGCGCGACCAGGAAGTCCTGCTGCACGCTCGCGCGCCGCAGGCGCAGGCGATCCTCGCCCCGCTGCACCTCCAGCTCCGCCACTCCGCTGTCGTTGAAAACCTGGATCAGCTCTTTGATTTCTTCTATAGTCATTGGGTATTTTGCACGACCGGAAATCGGCGCCATACTATAACGCGATCAGTTCCTTGGGCGTCGGCGTCAGAATCTCGCAACCTGCCGGGGTCACCACCACCGTGTCCTCGATCCGCACCCCTCCCAAACCGGCGATGTACGCTCCCGGCTCGATCGTGATCGCCATTCCGGCCCGCAGCCTGGTCTGGTCCTTTTTCCCGATCCGCGGCGGCTCATGAATCTCCAGTCCCAGACCGTGACCGGTCGAATGGATGAACTCGCGCTCCAGCCCGTGTTTCTTGAGCACCCCGCGCGCCGCCGCATCCACTTTATTCGAGGTCACCCCGGGACGAACCGCATCGATCGCCGCCAGTTGCGCTTCGAGCACGGCACCGTACATCTCGCGAATCCGCCGCGGCGGCGTGCCCGCGTACGCCATGCGCGTCATATCGCTCGCGTAACCCTCCAGGCTCGCGCCCATGTCAATTAATAATAGTTCATTTTTCTCCAGCCGACGCCCGCTGGGGGTCGAATGCGGCAGCGCCGAGCGGTCGCCGACGGCCACGATGGTCTCAAACGATGCTTTTTCGGCGCCCAGCGCGCGCATCTGAAATTCCAACTCCGCCGCGATCTCGTTTTCGCGAGCGCCGGCCTTCACGCGCCGCAAAGTCCGCGAGAAAGCCTCCGAATTGGCGTCCACGCTGCGGCGGATTTTTTCGATTTCTTCGGCCGACTTGATCATCCGCCGCTCCGCGACGACGGCCCCCACGGGAACCAGCGTAAATCCGAGGGGCAGTTCATCCTTTAGCTTGGCGAAGTCGGCATACACCAGCGCTTCGGCCTCGAATCCGATCCTGCGCCATTTCTTGCGCCTGGCGATCGACGCCGCGGCCGGGAGCAGCGCCCCGCGCACGACGTGCACCCGCGCGTCGATATTTCCCGACGCTTCGAGGCCATAGCGCGGATCGGTGAAAAAATGCGTCTCGCCGCGCGCCAGAAGCACCAGGCCGTTCGATCCCGAATAATTGGAAAGATAGCGCACGTTGGCCGGCCAGGAGACCAGCAGCGCGTCGATCTTCAGCTCGCCGAATCGCGCGACAATATCCTGGCGGCGCTGATTAATTTCAGTCAATCTAGCCAGTTTACCTGCTCCATCCGGCCCCGCGCCACGGAACTGCGGCATGGGAATCGTGTTATCAAGGAAGGAATGCACGGGAGGAGTGTGCCGAATTATGAATAAAAATCTCTCAAGAGGATTGCTTGTGGTGCTGATCGCCATCGCGGCGCCGGCGGTGTCGTCGGCCGGAATTATCATCAGCGTCGCGCCGCCGATACTGCCGGTCTACACGCTGCCGCCGTGTCCGGCGCCGGGATATCTGTGGACGCCGGGATATTGGGCCTACGACCCGGTCAACGCATATTACTGGGTTCCCGGCGTGTGGGTGCAGCCGCCCGCGCCCGGCCTGTTGTGGACTCCGGGCTATTGGGGCTTCGCCGGAGGCGCTTATGGCTGGCATCCCGGATATTGGGGACCGCACATCGGCTTTTACGGCGGCGTGAACTACGGCTTCGGATACTACGGAGTCGGGTTCGTCGGCGGCCGCTGGGCCGGCGGCGTGTTCGAGTACAACACCGCGGTGCTCGCCGTTGGCGTGGGCTTCGGACACGTGTACGCCGACCGGTCCGTGGTGGTGGTCGGCGGGCCGCGATACGCCTTCAACGGTCCCGGAGGAATCGTGCGCGGGCCGCGCGCCGAGGAGCGCATCGCCGAGCACGACCGTCACGTCGAGTTCACCCGCGACCAGCGCGAGCACGAGCACATGGCGAGCCTGGATCGCTCCAATCGCTTCTCGGAAAACCATGGCCGCCCGATGCACGCGGCTTATAGCCGTCCGGGCGAACGTCCCGCCGAGCGTCCCGCAGCGCGTCCGGCGGCCAGGCCTGGTCCCGCAGGCAGACCCGGCGAGCGCGGTCCGGCCGGCGGCTCGCGTCCCGAAGCCCGTCCTGCGGAGCATCCGGCGGCCCGGCCGGGCGGAGGCGAGCGCGGCGGGCATCCCGCTCCCGCGGCCCATCCGGCCAAAGGCGGCGGGCATCCCGCCCCCGCAGCCCATCCGGCCAAAGGCGGCGGGCATCCCGCCCCCGAGCATCACGAAGGCAGGCAATAAGAGCTGCTGAAATACTCACTCCCTCACGGTCGCGGCTCTGCGAGTGATCGAGTGTACAGCGGTAGAGCGGAGCCGCGCGCGTAAGCAAGCAGTCAGCGGTCTCGCGATCGCGATCCTGTGGTATGATTGTGTCGTATACGACGTGTCGCATACGACGCGCCGTGCGCGAAGGGGCTGCCATGAGAATTGTCGAAGGGATCTGGCTCTTTCTGGCGGCCGTGTGGCTGATCGCCGCGAGCCGCGCCAAAAAGGTCGAACGCCGCCAGAGTTTCGCGTCGCGGCTGGGACAGGTGGTGGTGCTGGGCGGGGCCTTTCTTGCGCTCACCGGCGATATCCCCTACACGGGAATCCTGGCGGACCGATTTGTCCCCGAATCCGGCGCCTCCATCGCCGCCGGCGTCATCGTCACCGCGCTGGGAGCGGCGCTCGCCATCTGGGCCCGGCTGATCCTGGGATCAAATTGGAGCGGAACCGTTACCGTGAAACACGGCCACGAGCTGGTTCGCCGCGGGCCGTACCGCGCGGTGCGACACCCCATCTACTCCGGATTGCTGCTGGCCACGCTGGGCACCGCGATCGCCGTCGGCGAGCTGCGCGGCCTGCTTGGCCTGGTTCTGGCTTGCGCCGGCTTCTGGTGGAAGTCGCGCACCGAGGAGACCTTCATGCAGCAGGAGTTCGGCGACCGCTACACGCGCTACCAACACGAAGTCAAAGCGCTGATCCCCTACCTGTTATGAGCCGGCGCATCCCGAAGCTGGCCGCGAGCATCGATCGCGACCTGCGCGCGATCCGCCAGCGGCTGCGCGAGCCCGCGGAGGCCGAGTTCGCCCGCGGCCGCCTCACCGGAACTCAGCGCGGCGTAATGCAGGCGCTGGTCCAGTCGGGTGGATTGAGCCTCAAAGAGCTCAGCCGCCAAATGGGCCTCGCGCACAGCACCGTCTCGGGCGTGGTCGATCGCCTGGAAATGCGCGGGATGGTGCGCCGCCGCACGGATGCGAAAGACCGCCGCATCTCCCGCATTCTGCCCTCCCCGGCCGTTCAGCAGTTCCTGCGAAATACCCTGCCGCGCCTGGAGCT
Organism: Bryobacteraceae bacterium; assembly: GCA_035501755.1. Lineage (GTDB taxonomy): Bacteria > Acidobacteriota > Terriglobia > Bryobacterales > Bryobacteraceae > Palsa-187. The sequence goes on from DATJVN010000089.1 coordinate 27,499, forward strand.
GAATCCGCTGGTCGATGCCTTAAAACGCGCCGGTCCACGGGAGCGGGACGAGATCGCCGCCGCGCTCGAACGCCTCCGCCGCCTGCTCGAGCACAATTCCATTTGATGCCCGCAAGGGCTCTCGAATTTCAGGAAACCGCACGATATGCGGGCCTGTCCCCAGGCATCTACTTTGTGTGGGGGTCGTGCGAACACGAAACCCGAACTCAGGGAGTGCCTTATGCGCAAAGTACTGATCGTGACGCTTCCCGTTCTTCTCGCCGCATGCGGACGGGCTCCATCCACCACCGAGGCCAGCAATCTGCCGACCGCGCCTCCCGCCATCGCTTCCAATCCGCCGCAGACTTACGCGCCGGTGGTGAAACGCGTGGCGCCGGCCGTGGTGACGGTTCGCTCGGCGCGGCGCGCGCGACCGGCGCAGCAGTATCCGTTCCAGAACGATCCCTTCTTCCGCTGGTTTTTCGGAGAGTCCGCGGGCCCTTCGAGCGGGCAGCAGCAGGTGGAGCACGCACTCGGCTCCGGCGTCATCGTTGAATCGGACGGGCACATTCTGACCAACCAGCACGTGATCGACGGAGCGCAGGAGATCCACGTCGACCTCACCGACGGCCGCAACTTCACCGCCAAGGTGATCGGCGAGGATAAATTGAGTGACCTCGCCGTGCTCAAGATCGACGCGAACAACCTGCCCGTGCTGTACCTTGCCGATTCCGACAAAGTGCAGGTGGGAGACGTGTGCCTGGCGGTCGGCAATCCGCTCGCGGTGGGCGAAACGGTCACCAGCGGAATCATCAGCGCCAAGGGCCGCTACACCGGGCTCAGCAACGGGTCGTTTGAGGATTTCCTCCAGACCGACGCGCCCATCAACCAGGGCAACTCCGGCGGCGCGCTGGTGAATACCAACGGCGAGCTGGTGGGCATCAACTCGCAGATTCTCTCCACCACCGGAGGGTTTATCGGAATCGGCTTCGCCATTCCGTCCAACATGGCCAAGAACGTCATGATGCAGTTGATCAAGACGGGCAAGGTTGAGCGCGGACAACTGGGCGTGACCGCGCAGCAGCTCACCCCGGATCTGGCGCAGAGTCTCGGCTTACAGAACGTGCACGGCGTGGTGATCAGCCAGGTGGAGCCGGGAAGCGCCGCCGACAAAGCGGGCCTCAAAACCGGCGACGTCATCACGCAGTTGAACGGCAAGCCGGTGGAAGATCCCAACTCGTTCCGCAACGCCATCGCCGGCACGGCTCCGGGCGCGCAGGTGACGCTCACCTATCTTCGCGACGGCCGCCAGCAGCAAACCACGGCGACGCTCCAGGAACTCAAGCCGGAGCAGAACGGCGCTCAGCCCGCACAACAACAGCCCTCGCGCGGCGAGCTCGGCTTGCAGGTCGAGCCGATGACGCCGTCTCTCGCCCAGCAGCTCAATCTTCCCGCCAACACCCAGGGACTCGCGGTGGCCGGCGTGGACCCCAACGGTCCGGCCGCGGAAGCCGGCATCCAGACCGGAGACGTCATCGTGGAAGTGAACCGGCAGCCGGTGAAATCGGTGGCGGATCTGCGCTCGGCGCTGGCCAAATCCGGTGGCCGCCCGGCGCTGCTGCTGATCGATCATGGCGGCCAGACGCTGTTCGTGACGGTGTCGCCCAACGCCGGCTGAGGGACTCCAACCCGGCGCTCGAATGACGTAAGATTCGGGAAACCCTATCACGCTCGGCGACGCCCAAGATAATTCCCGCTTTCTTTTTCGGATATTGTTCGTATACTTAGTCAGCCATCTACGCGTTGTTGAGCGCCTTGACTCTCGGTATATGTCTCAAATTCGAGTCGTGGTTGTAAGAATAATGCCGGTGATTATATCGGTTGCGTTCCTACTCGCGCCGCTCTCGGGACAACAAGAGGCCGCTGCTGGATCCAACACCGTGCGCCGGCTGGTCATCGATTCGGGGGACCGGCAATGGCGGATCCATCTCACACTCGGGACTTTGGAGATCGTGGCGGCGACAGTGATCGCGGCTGTGATCGCAATCGCGGTGATCTTCGCACTCATCTCTCGCCGCAAAGCCCGGCAATCCACAGCTTTTAAAGCGTTGGAACGGGAGGCCCGGGAACGATCCCGCGCCGAGCAGGCCGTCCGGGAGCTCAACGCGGAGCTGGAACACGCCCGGGAAAATGCGAGATTCCAGGCGTTGCTCGAATCCGCCCCCGATGGCATCGTGATCGTCAATCAACAAAACGAGATCGTTCTGGTAAACTCTCAAACCGAGAAACTGTTCGGCTACTCGCGCGAGGAAATGCTCGGCAACGGCATTGAGATGCTGGTTCCCGAGCGTTTCAGGCACAGCCATCCGCGGCATCGCGAGTCCTACTTTAGCGAGCCGCGCGTTCGGCCCATGGGGATGGGTTTGGAACTGCATGGATTGCGAAAAGACGGCGCCGAATTCCCGGTTGAAATCAGCCTGAGTCCGATCCAGACGGACGCGGGGATGCTGGTAAGCAGCTCGATTCGGGATATTAGCGAGCGCAAGAAAGTTGAAGAAAGGCTCCGCGTGATTCAACAGCGCTACACTTCCGAGCTTGCGGAAAGTAACCGGCAGCTCGCGCTGCGGAATCATGAGGTGGAGGCAGCCAATCGGCAGAAGTCAGAATTCCTGACCGGCATGAGCCACGAGCTACGCACTCCGCTCCACACCATCATCGGATTCGCGGAACTGCTGAAGGAGGAACTGGAAGGTTCGCTCAACGAGAAACAACACCGCTTCGTCGATCACATCCATCGCGACGCGATGCATCTGCTGGAGCTGATCAACGAACTGCTGGATTTAAGCAAGATCGAGGCGGGAAAAATAGAGCTGCATCCCGAGATGTTCGCGCTGCCGCCCGCATTGGAGGAGGTGCTGTCGTCGATTCGGGTGCGTGCGCAAACCAAGCGGATCGAGATCCGGACTCGCGTCGTGCACGCGCCCGGGGAAATCCCTGGAGTCTATGCGGATCGCGTGCGCTTTAAACAGATCCTGTTTAACCTGCTGAGCAACGCCGTGAAGTTTACCCCGGCCTCCGGTCTCGTGGAAATCTGCGCCGCCGGAACGGATCGCGAATTGGAGATTTCGGTTCGTGACACCGGCATCGGGATTCCGAAGGAGGCGCACGCATCGATTTTCGACAAGTTTTACCAGATCAGCGCGGCGGTGAAGGGCGAAAATGACGGGACGGGACTTGGGCTCGCCATCACGAAGGTTCTCATCGAGCAGCACGGCGGACGAATCTGGGTGGAGAGCGCGCCGGGCGAGGGAAGCCGCTTTACTTTCACGATTCCGCATACGGGCACAGTCGTGCTGGCGGCCAAGGCCTGTTGAATAGGAAGTCGCGCAGGCTGAGCCGGCCCGACACCTGCGTGCACGACTGCTTCAGAACGCCGACATCAGCGTGCTCACCAGCTCGGGCGAGCCGCTGAACATCTCCTGCGGAGGCTGGCGATAGCGGATGATCTGGCGATACAGGTTGTCGGCCAGGTTCGCGTTGATTCCCCAGCCCGCCAGGTAGCTCAGCCGCAGATCGCCGTCGGTGTTAAGCGCAGCGCCCGCGATCCACGGCGCCAGGTCGCGCGCGCCGCCGGCATATGAGCCGAACAGATCGAATATGCTGCCCACCCCGATCTCGCGCAGCGAGTCGCGCACCGGCGCGAAGTCCTCGCGCGAGACGCGCTGCTGAACTTTGTCCAGGTTCACGCGCAAGGGATCGATCTGCCCCATGAAGACCATGTCGTAACCTTCGCCGTCGCGCAGGTTGGCCCAGATGGTGCCGTTGGGAAAAGCGGCGAAAAACGTGGCCAGCTCGCTTTTGATGGTCGGCTCGTCGGTTTCATACAGAGGGACGTACAGCGTGAACATGCCGCCGGGATTCAAATGCCGCTTGACCGCGTCGAAATATTCCTTCGAATACAGCGCGGCGGTGCCTTTCACGAAAACATCCAGCGGATCGGACGCGATGATGTCGAATTTTGTGCTGGTGGTCATCAGGTAATGGCGCGCGTCATCGAATACGATGTGCGTTTTCGGATTCAGCGCCACCCGATAATCTTCCTGGCCGAAATATTTGGTGGACGCCGGCGGAATCACCGGCTCGATCTCGCAGATGGTGATGTGCTCGATGTTGGGATAGCGGGTGAAGGTCCCGGCCGAGACTCCGGCACCGAATCCGATGCCCAGCACCGATTTCGCGTTGGCATGAAGAATCGCGGGCAGATGGCCGACCATGCGCTGCAGGCGCATGTCGTAGATTTCCGTGGTCGCCTCCACGTGGCCGTTGACGTTGACGTAGACCGTGCCGTTTTCCCATTGCGAAATCGCGACTGACGAGTTGCGGCCCTCGGCCGTGTAGAGAATGGTCGAGCGTCCGGAGTTGCCGGCCATGTAGCGGCCGTAGGCGATCAGCTCGCCGGGGATGGGATCGATGGCGCGCATTAGGACCAGCGGCAGCGCGACCGCCGCAATCACGGCGGCGACGCCGTACAGCGAATTGCGCATCATCGGAAGGACTGCGATCAGGCCGCTCGCCGCGGCCGCGATGAGGAGCACGCGCTCGGATTGCTGCGACCCTATCCAGGGGATCAGAACCAGGCTCACCAGCAGAGCACCCACGATTCCGCCCAATGTGTTGGCCGCGTATATTCCTCCAGCGGTCCGGCCGGAATCGTCATTGGGACGCGCGACCGCCGCGCAGGCGAACGGAAAGCTCGCGCCCCAGGCGAGCGTCGCGGGCAGAATTGCCCACAGCACCCGCTTCATGTCCAGCCAGTACATGTGCCACGCGTCGGGCGTGGCCAGCAGATCGTCGTGCCAGTAGGGCAGATCGTGGATGATCGCCCGCGCGGTCCAGGCGATACCGAGCGTCAGCAGAACCTGCGACCACCCCAGCGCGGATTGCGGGCGCACCAGCTTCAACATGCGCGATCCCGCCGCGCTGCCGATCGCCAGCCCGAACAAGAAGACGCCAAGGATAATCGAAAAAACGTACACCGTGCCGAGCAGCAGCATGCTCAGTAACCGCGTCCACACCACTTCGGCGCCCAGGGCGGTGGCACCGGAAAGCGCGATCGCCAGGTACACCGGCCAGAGATTGCGCCGCTCGGGTTCGGATTCAGCCGGCTCGGCCTCCGCGGAGCGTTGCGGCAGCCGCGCGGCGAGCAAAAGGCTCACGGCGCCGGCAAACACGTTGATCGACGCAGCGACCAGCGTCGCTGTGGTCATGTTGTAAACGCGCAGCAGGTAAAATCCGGCAATCAGGCATCCCAGCACCGCGCCGGCGGTGTTGCCCGCGTACAGGTAGCCCCACCACTTCACCCCATCTGCGCTCGAGCGAACCCAGCGCACGATCGCCGGCAGCGATGCGCCCATCAGAATGGTCGGCGGAAGCATGCAGATGGCGGCCAGGATTCCGCGCAGCAGCATCCCCGGAAGTCCGTGCTCGGCGCCCGCCATGTACACGCGGCTGAGCAGCGGGATGGCGAACTGCACCGCGATCGCGCAGGCTGCCAGGCCCAGCTCGAGTTTCGCGTAGAGGCGCAGAGGGTGGTCCGAGCTGCGCCAGCGCGGCAGCCAGAGGCTCCCGATGCACAATCCGCCCATGAACGTCGCCAGCAGAATGCCAAGCGAGACGGAGGTCGATCCGATGGCCAGTTGAAGAAGCTGATACCAGACGACTTCATAGATCAGCGCCGCGCAGCCGCTGGCAGTGAACAGAAGGAGAAGCACGAACAAAGCGCCGGAAGCCGTTCGCGTTTGCACGGGAGTAGAGATTACGGGCGTCAAGACGAGTAGCGTACCACCTTTTTGTTAAGCGTTTTTCCGGGCGGATTGGTTACTGGATCAGAGCGCTCAGATTAACACGGAAAAATTGGCCGTTAGTGAACGTCAATGAACCTAAATGTTTTATTCACGTTTATTAACGGCCAAAATCATTCGGCGATCTTCGGCCGGATTTATTTATCCGGCTCTTTAGCGCCAAACGTGATTGTCGACTCGCTTTCGAATTTGCGATAGTTGCGGAATTCGATCTTGTTGCGCGAGCAGTTGCTGCTGCCGCGCAGGCAACTCAGCACCTCCGCGTCCACCGGCAGCAGGTATTGCTGCGGTGTCGACAGGCGCACGTAATCGTAGTCGGTCGCGGTCTCCACGGTGTCGAAGGGGAACAGGATCGGAATATTGTGCGCCTGCTGCTCGATGCGCAGCACACGAGAGGTCTGCTTGTCGATCCACACCGAGCCGCGGAACGCGGGGTAATACAACTGCGCGGGAGCCTCCACGCGCCAGTGCGAGCGCTCGCGCGGAACCTCGAAGGTGTACACCCAGGTGGAGCGTCCGACGATAGTGTCGCTGCCGTTCTTGCGAAAGATCGCGCCGGTATCCGGACTCATCAGGTCTTCGAGAATACTGGCGAACTCGCCGCTCGAACGCGTGCCGCCGATGTCCTCCATGTTCTTGTTCACCGGCTTATTGTTGATTTTGATGTTCTTGTAGGACTCCTGCCCGTTGTCGTAAGCCACGTCCGCGGTGACGATATCGAGCGGCGTCCATCCTTCGCGCGGATGGTCGCTTTCATAGCGCGTGGTCACCTGCTGGCAGAAGAAATTGGGGAGCTGGCCGGCGAACTGCGCCGCTTTCTCGCGCGCCTGTTCGATCACCGGATCGTCGGAGCTTTGCCCCAGGATCGACATGGGCGATCTTCGCGAGGCGGTTTCGGCTGTCCCCGGATTGGTCGCGGTCTGCGGCGGGGGCTGCGGTTTGGGTTCGGGCGAGCTCAGCGGCGCGACGCGCGCCGACTCGGGCGCGCCATGGCGCAGCGTGGGAGGTCCCGGATCGTCGGAATCGCGCGGCGCATCGGGCGGCTTGATTTCCGTAGTGGGGCGGTTGTCAACCGGAGCGTCGGCGGGCTGCGCCGCAGGCGCCTGCTGCGCGGACGGCGGAGGCGGTTGCGATTGCGGCGGCGTTGACGATGAGCTATCGTCCGATCGGCGGCGCAGAATCGGCCGATCGTCGCCCGGTTGCCGGGGCGGAGACGACGCAGAGTATCCCGCGGCTGCCCGCCCGTCGAGCTTGGGAAGGTCCCAAGTCTGCGACGCAGCGGCGCGATCGGCGGGCGTCCCGGCTTTGTCGAACTTCACGTCGGTCGCCGTGAAATAGCCGTCGTTGTCTTCGGTGGAATCGACGATCAGGTGGTCGCCTGGCGCCAGGCTCGTCAAGTCCACGTCCTTACCGTCGCGCTGCACTCGGATCGCACCCGCCGTGCGGTAGGTGATGATGCGATGATCCTCGGCTTCGATCACAAACTGGCTACCCGCGGCAATGCGCAACATCCCGTAGGTGGTCGTGCTGGTTCCGGCGTCGGGATTGCCATTACGGCGGCGCATAGTCGGGCGCCCGTCGTCATTGGGATTGCGAGTGGGACCTTGGCCGGGCGGATACTGCCCCGGGTATCGCCCCGGAGGGTACGTTCCCGGCGGATACTGACCCGGATATCCGCCGGGGGGATAACCACCCGGAGGATAAATTTGCGCGGTCGCGACAAAGCCGAGCGCGCACACCATCAGCGTCAAGCGAACGGCTTTCATAGCACTATGATGACGCTTTTTCGGGTCGAATGGGTACTTAAAATCGGGAGTGGGGAGTGGGTACTTGGGTGTATTCTTGTGGACATGCGGGCTTGGTTGCTTCTGGCGATCGCCGCGGGCCTTTACGCCGACGATCTGACGCACCAGATGACCGCCCGGATATCCGAAGAAGCCGAGGCTTTTCTTAAGATTGCGCCCAACGTGCTAGGCACGGAAACGCTGCATCAGACGGCCCTCAAGACCGGTTCCCGATTCCATCCCCGCGCCGCGACCACCGCTCCGCGCGAGAAGTGGGTGGAGCACCAAATCGTTTCCGAATACGGATTTGCCACGTTCGCCACCGAATCGGGCGCGATTCACGAACTGCGCCGCGTGATTACCGCGGATGGGCGCAAAGTCGCCGAAACCAAAAAGGCCCAGGAAGAGCTCGCCAGGGCGATGACCGCCAGCGACGACAATAGCAAGAAAGAACTGCTGAAGCAGTTTGAGAGTTACGGTCTCACCGGCGCGGTCAACGACTTTGGCCAGATACTGCTGCTGTTCACGCGGCGCAACATCGAGCGTTACGAATTCACCCCGCGCGGCAGCAAGATGATCGGCTACGACAAGGCCCTGGTGTTCAGCTACAAACAAATCGACGGCCCCGAATCGCTCACGGTGTTCAATCAGAAAAAGCACGACCAGGCGTCCAAGCTGCGTCTGGAAGGCGAGATCCGCGTGCGCGCCACGGATTTCGTGCCCTTGCAGATCACCCTGGACACCCACCAGGGCGACGTGCCCAACGGGCTGCGCGAGGAAGCAGCCGTCACATACAAAATGAGCAAATTCGGCGCGCTGCTGCCGGCGTCTACCGAACATCAGGAGTTGCACAACGGCCACGTAGTGGCGCAGAACCAGTTCACCTACTCGGATTTCCACATGTTCGGCGCCTCCAGCGACGTCAAATTCGAGCCCAAGTGACCCGGATTGTCTATCTGCACGGGTTCGCTTCGACCCCGCTGTCGACCAAGGCGCAGTTTTTCAAGCGCAAATTCGAGGGCGTCGATTTCGAAATCCCGCAGCTCGACCAGGGCGATTTTCAGAAGCTGACCATCACCGGACAGCTCGGCATCATCGACCAGGCGGTGCGCGGCGAGCGCGTGTTCCTGATGGGGTCTAGCCTGGGAGGGTATCTGGCCGCGCTGTACGCCGCGCGGCACGCCAACGTCGAGCGGTTGGTCCTGATGGCGCCAGCCCTCGAATTCCCCACGCGCTGGCGCAACCGTTTCAGCGCGGCGGAAATGACCGAATGGCGGCAAAGCGGCGCGCGCGGATTCTATCACTACGGCTATAAGCAAGATCGCCCGCTCGGCTATGCCTTTGTCGAGGACGCGCTGCAATACGAGGATGCGCCCGATTTCGCCCAGCCCGCGCTGATGCTGCATGGCAGTCATGACGATGTGGTGCCTCCCGAAGTCTCGGTGAGGTTCGCCGCGCGGCATCCCAACGTGATGGTCAAACTGCTCGATTCCGGGCACGAATTGACCGACGTTCTGGAGCAGTTGTGGAGCGAAACCGCAGCATTCTTCGGATTCAAAGCCGGGTTACAAAGCGGATTCCAAAAGCTGGAAACTCGATAGCCGCCCTTTGCCGTATGTGTTAGACTGTTCGAGAGGCCTTTCTGGCTTAGCGGCTTCCAAAATTGAAACCGCGGGCCAGCGATGATCGTCTTACGGGCGAGGTAGTGTTACAGGCCGGGAGTACGGATTGTGACGGAAGAGCAGGTCAGAGACACCGAGTTGTCCCCGGAAAATCCCGAAGAGCACCTGGCGCACTTGTTGCCGCCGGCGTCGCTTGATACGCCCTGGTTCAAGGAAATCGTCCAGAACATCAAGGATCTGATCAATCCGCCCAAGCTGCCTCCGCTCGAAGTGACCTCCAAGCCGATCGAAGTTCCCGACGTGTGGGGATTTTACGGGCAGAACAAGACCAAGTCGCGGATCATGTCGGTGGGGATTCACGTCCTCATCGTGTTTCTGATCCTGTGGCTGGGTTCGCTCAAGCCGGTGCAGAAGGCGATCCAGAACGTGGTTCCGCTGTTCGCGCCGGACCTGAAGCCGTACCTGCCCGACAAGCCGGCCCAGCAACACGGCGGCGGCGGCGGCGGAACGCGCTCGCCACTCGATGCGAGCAGAGGAAAGCTTCCCAAGATCGCTCCCCGGCAGTTCACGCCTCCGCAGGTGACTCCGCCCAAGGATCCCAAGCTGCCGATGACGCCGACCATCGTCTCCGATGTGCAGCCGCCCAATATCAACGCGCTCAATTACGGCGATCCGATGAGCCATCTGGGAATTCCGTCGAACGGGACGGGAGTCGGATTTGGAATCGGATCGGGCGTGGGAACGGGAGTTGGCTCGGGCAGAGGACCGGGCACCGGTCCAGGTTCGGGGGGCGGATTCGGCGGCGGCGCGTACCGTATCGGCGGCGGAGTGTCCGCGCCGGTGGTGCTTTCGAAAGTCGAACCCGAATATTCCGAAGAAGCGCGCAAGGCGAAGTGGCAGGGAACCGTGGTGCTCACGCTGGTGGTGGATGAGCACGGGCTTCCGCAAATGCCGAAAGTCACGCGATCGCTGGGTCTGGGCCTGGATGAGAAAGCCATCGAGGCAGTCATGAAGTGGCGCTTCAAGCCGGGTATGAAAGACGGAAAACCGGTGCCAGTGATCGCCACGATTGAAGTAAATTTCCGGCTGCTGTAATCCTTTTCGAATTCCGCAATCAGCCCGACACTCGTGCTCGGCCCAGTCGCACCCGTTGTCGCGTCCGACAGCCCGGGTGGATTGAGGCGCGGCATTGCCGGGCGCTGGTCGGACGTTTTCGACAGCGTCAACGTAACCATCACTGATGTCCTAAAGTATCCTGGTCGGAGGAATCGTCATGCTGGTGCGCTTGCGATATGCGCTGCGGACGCTGGCCAAAGCTCCTTTGCTCAGCCTGGTGGTGGTGCTTTCGCTCGCCCTGGGGATCGGCGCGAATACGGCTATTTTTTCGCTGCTCGACCAGGTGCTTCTCAACTCCCTTCCGGTCGAGCATCCCGAGCGACTGGTGCTTCTCACCGCGCCCGGCAGCACCAAGAACGGGAACAACTCGACTGGCGATGCCGGCGGCATGGATTACATCTTCAGCTATCCGCTGTTTCGCGAGCTTGAAAAAAATCCCGTGGGACTCGCCGGGGTCGCCGCATTCCGCGACACCGGCGCCAATCTCGCTTACGGAACGCAGACGGTTGCTGGAAACGTGATGCTGGTCTCGGGCGATTATTTTCCGCTGCTCGGCGTGCAGCCGCTGCTGGGGCGTCTGATCGCTCCCGCCGACGATCTCCAGAGTGGAGGCAATCCGGTGGTGGTACTCGGCTATGGTTACTGGCACGACCGGCTGGGCGGCGAGCGGGAAGCGCTCAACAAGACCATCCGCATCAACGGAAAGATTCTTACGATTGTCGGCGTCGTGCCGGAGGCGTTCACCAGCACCACGCTTGGCAATGAGCCGGCCGCTTACGTGCCGCTGTCGTTCAAGCCCGCGCTCACTCCGGGTTGGGATGGCGCCACGCGCTGGGACGCGTTCTGGCTGTACCTGTTCGGCAGGCTGAAGCCGGGCGTCACCATGGCGCAGGCGCAGGACGGACTGAACGGTGTGTATCGCGGGCTCGAAGAAGTGCAGGCGAGCTCGGTGAGCTGGTACGACCAGAAGTACCGCGATCGCGTGCGCAACTCGCGCCTGGCGCTCAAGGACGGTAGCCACGGCAACAGCGAGTTTCGCGACCAGGCGCGGACACCGGTGTTCATCCTGATGATCGCCACGGCTCTGGTGCTGCTGATCGCGCTGGCCAATTCGGCGAATTTGCTGTTGGCGCGCTCGGCCGAGCGGCGCAGGGAGCTGGCGATCCGCGCCGCGCTGGGCGCGAGCCGCGGGGAAATCATGGGCCAGTTCCTGACCGAGGCGCTGCTGCTGGCGGTCGCCGGTGGAGCGTGCGGCCTGCTGTTCGCCGGGCTCACGCTCGATTTTCTGCTGCATCAGATCACCGCGGGAAGCGAGGCTCCGCAGTATTTCCTGTCCTCGCACCTGGAAGCTCCGGTGTTGTTTTTCAGCCTGGGCATTTCGCTGCTCACGGGGCTGCTGTTCGGACTTTATCCGGCGTGGGAAGCGGCGCGAACGCCGGTCGCCTCGACGCTCAAGGACGAAAGCGGGCAGGCGTCGGGCGCGCGGCGCATCGCCCTCATGCGCAAAGTGCTGGTGTGCGGGCAGGTGAGCGTCGCGGCGATTCTGCTGATCCCCACCGGCCTGTTTTTGAAAAGCGTAGTCAACCTGACGCACATCGATCTGGGAATTCGCACCGAGAATGTGATCGAGTTCTCGCTCGCGCCGGTGCTCAACGGGTATCAGCCGGCCGAAAACCGGGCGCTATTTGAAAGAGCCGAAAGCGAATTGGCGGCGATGCCCGGCACAACCAGCGTCGCCGATGGTCTGGTGGGGCTGATCGGTGACAGCCGCTGGGGCAACAGCATGGAGGTGGAAGGCTTCACGCCTACTGATCCGCAGAATGGCCCGCACGCCTGGTTCAATGAGATCAATCCGGGATACTTCAGCAAGATGGGAATCCCGCTGATTGCCGGCCGCGAATTTTCCGCGAGCGACGATCTCAACGCGCCCAAGGTCGCGGTGGTAAATGAGGAGTTCGTGCGCCGCTACTTCGCGGGGCGTAATGCGATCGGAATGCGCATCGGCCTCTGGCGGACGCAGAAGGACATCCAGGTGGTCGGCGTGGTGAAGGACAGCCACTACGCCGCGGTGAAAGAGAAACCGTACCCGGTCTATTACACGCCATGGCGTCAGGACCGCAAGATCGGAGCGTTGAATTTCTACGTGCGCACGGCGCTCACGCCGGCAGCCACCATCTCCCAGATCCGCACGCTGATCGCGCGGATCGACCGGAATCTGCCGGCGCAAGACCTGCGCACCATGGATGAGCAGATCGATCTGAACATTTTGAGCGATCGCATCGTGGTGCAGCTCGCCGCGGCGTTCGCGGTGGTGGCGACGGCGCTGGCGATGCTGGGGCTGTATGGCGTGATGGCGCACAGCGTGACGCGGCGCACCGGCGAGATCGGCATTCGCATGGCGATCGGCGCGTCGCCGGGGACCATTCGCCGGATGGTGATGCGGGAAATGTTGTGGATTCTCGCGATCGGGCTGGGAGTGGGCGTGCCGGCGGCGCTGGGGCTGGCGCGCTACACAGAGTCGCAACTCTACGGCGTGAAACCTTATGACGCGATCGTGGTGGTGTATGCGGCGATCGCGCTATCGCTGACGGCAGCCGCGGCGGCGTACCTGCCGGCGCATCGCGCCTCGCGAGTCAGCCCCCTGAGCGCGCTGCGGCACGAGTAATCTTCCAGTGCCCCCGGATGTTGTTAATGCTCGGCATGCGCGAACAATTTGCCTGCGCGACTCTCGTCCTGCGCCCCCCACGCGTCGAAATGCACCAGCCGCGCGAGCTCTTGGCGATGCTCCCATCCGCGCTGCTCCAGGTCCGGACGCGCGCCGAATTCGGAAACATGGCCCACGCACAAGTACGCGACCACGGTGATCTGCTCGGGAATCTGCAGCAGAGACTTCAGCTCGTCGAAATCCAGAATGCTCACCCAGCCTACGCCTAGCGACTCGGCGCGCGCCGCCAGCCATAGATTTTCGATCGCGCACACCGTCGAATACAGGTCCGTCTCCGGACTCGACTGCCTTCCCAATCCGTGCCCGCGCGTCCG
>DATJVN010000090.1:0-63824 GCA_035501755.1 Bryobacteraceae bacterium
CATCGCGGGCCGCGCCAGCGCGATCGCCAGCGCCAGCGCGAAAAACGGAAGGCTGGGAATCAGGAATCGCGTCCCCACGTTGGCGAAATACGTCGCCAGCAGGACTAATCCGATCGCCAGCAGCCGCCGCCCGGCGCGGTCCCGCAATGCGAGCAGCCCCAGCGGAGCCAGCAGGAACACCGGACCGATGATGCCCTGCGTTTTCCCCACAACCGTCACCTGGAGCGGAAGCGTCCACAGGTTGGGAAGATTGTAGCGGCGCAGGAACTCGCTCCATCCCTGGATCGTGATCGGGTGCAGGTAGGGGCTGGGGAACACGTCGCTTAAGAACGGCGCGACAGGATCGCGGAACCAGATCCAGTCCTTGACCATCCACGGCACGATCATCACCGCCGCGATCGCGCCGACGAGCAGCGCCGGCTTCCATCTGCGCGTTCTCCACAAAATAAATCCCATCGCGAAGGGAACCAGCACAAAGCCGGTGTACTTGGCCGCGTACGCGTAGCCGGCCAGCAATCCGATGGGCGCAAGCAGGCGCGCATCGCGAGAACCGTCCCAGATTTCGAGCCAATAAAACAGAGAAAACGCAATTGCCGCCGCAGCCACGTCGATGTAAGCTGTAGTTCCGTCCAAACCGACCACCGGGCTCAGATACACCAGCAGCGCGGCCGCCGCGCCGGCGGGCGGCTTCCCGATTCTGCGGCCGTACGCCGCAATCAACATCGCGAGCGCGATCAGAAACGCGAAGTGAACCAGCGCCGCTGCCGAATGACGCCCCAGCGCGAACGCCGGCGCGTACACCAACTCAACGCCTTGGCCGAGCGCCGCGTACATGTTGGTCGGGACGCGGAAGAATTTATGCGCGTGCAGATAGCCGGCGATGATTTCGAGATGATAGCCCGAGCCGTCGGGACTGATTTCCGGCGCCCACGCGTTGGCCAGGTAGTACACTGTGAAGACTGCGAAGATCGCGCTAAAAAGGACGCGCGGCACCGGCTTCAACCTGTCCCCTGGAGCCTTCACCGCCTCGCCGGACCGCGACCCGCGCACTCCCACGGCGATCAGCGCCGCGAGGCCGATCACCCACACCGGTTTGAACGCGACATGCAGCGCCATCGCCGCGAAGACAAACAAATGCACCAGTGACGCGCCCGTGACCAGCGCCAGCGGAAACTTCTCCGCGCGCGTGAGCTTCGCTCCGGTGCGCGCGATCAGCCATACGCCCGCGCCCCAGCATCCGGCGACCGTGAAGGCCGCGCTCGCGAGCGCCATCCACGCTTCCTTCATCTGGTCAACCCGATGCGCACCAGAATGAAGCCGAAGCGCTGGCCGTCTTCCTTCGAAACCCAGATCTTGTCGATCTCTGCGCCGGCGATCGCGTCCTTGTTCACCTCCACCCATCCCGGCGGCACCGTCTTTTCAAAATGCCGTTGCCCGGCAGTCGCATAGCGAACCCGATCGAGCACGTGATCGTTCACCGTGAAGGCGATGGTCACCGGCCCGGTGTCGCGCAGCGTGATCTCGGGTACGGCGAAATCGATGACGTACTTGAGTTCGCCGCTGTCGCGGACGCGCACGCGCACCGCAGGCCGCTGCTCGGTCCAGCGCCAGTTCGCCGCGGTGAAGGACAAGATGTCGCGCACGAAGGATCGCGGCGCGTCGGGATCGTCCATGTTGATCACTCGCGCGGCGGGCGCCTTGTATTTCTCGAGCGGCGCGCGCTGATCGGGCGGCGCAAACTCGAGCGCCGGCTCGCGGCACGAACACAGCCCCAATGCGAGGCACCCGATCGCGACCGCGCGCATCCTCACGCCTTTTGCAAAATCCTCCGCGACATCGCCTACCCGCGCTGGACGCGGGGCATGGAATGTCATGATAGCTGAATTGCGCGAACCAATCCCGCCGTCGTGTGCGGCCGCGCTTCCACATCCGCCGCGAGGCCGTGCTCGGCGAGCGTCGCCGAGGTGATCGGGCCGATTGAGGCGATCTTGACTCCCGCAAGCGCCTCCTTCCCGGCGGCCTGAAGAAAATTGGTCACCGTCGATGAGCTGGTGAACGTGATCCACTGCGGCTTTTTCGCGAGCACCTCCCGGGCGCGTTCAGCCGCGTTTTCGGGCAGCACCGTCCGATACGCTTCGACCACGTCCACCACCGCACCGCGGCGGCGCAGCTCCGCCGGAACCAGGTCGCGCGCCACCGCGGCCCGCGGTAGAAGAACGCGGCATCCGCTCAGATCCTCGCCCGCAAACGCTTCCACCAAGCTCTCAGCCACGTATTCTTCCGGCATCTTGTCGACCTTCAGGTGCAGGGCTTCGATCGCCGCGCGCGTCGCCGGACCGATGGCGCAGATCTTCGCTCTGAGCGCGCGCAGATCGCTTGCGGACCGGTCCAGGCGATCGATGAAAAAGCGCACGCCGTTGGCGCTGGTGAAGATCAGCCAGTCGTAAGAATCGAGCCGCGCGATAGCTGCGTCGAGCGGTGCGCGATCGGCGGCCTCGCGAATCTCGATCACCGGAAGCAGGATCGCTTCTGCGCCGAGAGCCTCCAGGGGCTCGGCCAGTTCCGCCGCCTGGCGCCGGTCGCGCGTGACCACGATCCGTTTTCCGAACAGCGGCAGCGTCTCGTACCAGTTGAACTTGTCGCGCAGCGCCACGACCTCTCCGATCACGATGGTCGCCGGCGGTTTCATCGCGCTCAGTTTTTCCGCCAGATCGCCGAGCGTGCCGGTGATGGTCTGCTGATCCGGCCGCGTGGCCCAGCGCACGGCCATCGCAGGCGTCGACGGATCGCGGCCGTTGCGGATTAGTTCGCGCGCGATCGCCGCAAAATTCATCAGCCCCATGAACAGAACAATCGTTTCGACCGCGCCGATCTTCGACCAGTCGATCGCCTCGACATTGTGCCCGGTGACGAAGGTCACCGCCGAGGTGTGTTCGCGATGCGTAAGGGGAACGCCGGTGTACGCGGCAATCCCCAGCGGAGTGGTCACGCCCGGCACGATCTCGAATGGAATTCCCGCCGCCGCCAGCGCTTCCATTTCCTCGCCGCCGCGGCCGAAGATGAACGGATCGCCGCCCTTGAGCCGCACCACGGTCAGCCCGCGCCGCGCCCGCTCCACCAGCATCGCCGCGATCTCTTCCTGCGAAAATTCATGCGTGGAGCGCTTCTTTCCAACATAAACTCGCTCGGCGGATGCGGGCGCAAGTTCCAGCAGCCGATCGCTGGCCAGATGATCGTAAAGGACAGCATCGGCATGTTCAAGAATTTTGCGCCCTTTGACGGTGATCAGACCCGGATCGCCAGGGCCGGCGCCGATTAAATAAACACGAGCAGCGCGCTCCAGTCGCGCCTCAGGTGGATTCGCGTTCATTCGCGTGAATTCGCGGCTGAACTGTAAACTTCCTTCAAGATTTCCCGCGCCCCGCGATCGAGCATTTCGCGCCCCAGTTCCTCGCCGACGCGCTGCGGGTCGTCGCCGGAGCGCTCCCCGCGCACGATCCGCGAGCCATCCGGAGACGCGACAATCGAGCGCAGATACACGTCGCGGCCAACCACGTGCGCGTGTCCGCCAATGGGCACCTGGCAACCGCCTTCGAGCGTCGCTAGCAGCGCGCGCTCCGCGGTCACCGCGGTTCGCGTAGCCTCGTCGTCCAGCCTGCGCACGAGGGCTTGCGCGTCACCGCCGTCGTCGCGTGTCTCGATCGCCAGCGCACCCTGTCCCACCGCGGGACACATGATTTCCACCGGAATCAATTCGCGGATGCGATCGGCCCAGCCCAGCCGCAGCAACCCCGCCGCGGCCAGCAGAATCGCGTCGTATTGTCCTTCATCCAGCTTGCGCAGCCGCGTATCGACGTTGCCGCGCAGCGTTTCCGTCACGATTCCGCGGCCCAGCGCGTGCAATTGCGCCGAGCGCCGCAGTGAACTCGTTCCCACCTTCGATCCCGCGCCAAGCTCGGCCAGCGGCTTCCCGATCAGCGCGTCGCGCGGATCTTCGCGCTGCGGGATCGCGGAGAGAGTCAAGCCCGCGGGCAAATCCGAAGGCACGTCTTTCAGGCTGTGCACCGCGATATCGATGGAGCGGGCCAGCAGCGCCTCCTCGATTTCCTTGGTGAACAGTCCCTTGCCCCCCACCTTGGCGAGCGGCACGTCGAGGATCTTGTCGCCGGTGGTCTTGATGATTTCGATGCGCGTCTCCGCACCGAGCTTTGCCAGCCAAGCCGCGACATGACGTGCCTGCCACAAAGCGAGCTGAGAACCTCGAGATCCGATTACAATCATTTCTTATCGGCCGCGAATAAACGCAAATGAACGCAAATAAAAATGGATTCGCGTTTACTCGCGTTCATTCGCGGCCATTATCCTTCCCCGAGCCTGAACAGCTTCCGGATCATCCCCATCACATGTACCCCTCCGGGGTCGGCGGCCTGCTTGCGCAATTCCATGATGGGACCGTGCGCGATCTTGTTGATCAGCCCGCGCGTCATCGCCTGGATGGCTTCCTCCTGCTGCGCACTCAGGCTGCCCAGGCGGCTGCGCTGGCGTTCGATCTCCGCCGTGCGCCACAACTCGAGCTGCTCCTGCAAGCTTACGATGGTCGGCGTCACCTCGCGCGTACGCAGCCGGAGCACCATCCGCTCTACCTCTTCGCGAATGATGTCCTCGGCCTGGACCGCGACGTTTAAACGTCCCTTGACGTTGGTCTCGACCACCTTGTCCAGGTCGTCGATGTCGTACAGAAAAACGTTGTCCAGCTCGTTCACCGCCGGGTCGATATTGCGCGGCACCGCGATGTCGATCAAAAACATGGGACGGTTCTTGCGTTTGCTGATCACGCCACGCATCTGCTCACGCGTGATGATGTAGTGCGGAGCCCCGCTAGACGCGATCACGATGTCCACCTCAGGCATCGCCATCGAGAATTTTTCGTAATCGATCACGCGGCCCTGGAACTCCTCGGCCATCTGCACCGCCCGGTCCCGCGTCCGGTTGGTGACCAGAATTTCGGAGACGCCCGCGCGCCGCAGATGCCGCGCCGCCGATTCCGACATTTTTCCCGCCCCCACCACCAGCACGCGTTTGCCGTCGAGCGATCCGAAAATATCGCGCGCCAGCTCGACCGCCGCGTAGCTCACCGACACCGCGCTCTCACCGATATCCGTCTCCGAGCGCACCCGCTTGGCGACATTGAACGCGCGCGTCACCACCAGGTCCAGAAATCCGCTGATCGCGCCGCAGTCCTTGGCCACCGCGTAGGCGCTCTTCAACTGCCCCAGAATTTGCGGCTCGCCCACCACCATCGAGTCCAGGCTCGACGCCACGCGGAACAAGTGACGGATGGCGTCGGCGCCGTCGTGCCGGTACAGATACGGCGAGACCCATTCGCGCTCCACACTGCGCGATTCGGCGATGAAATGCTCCACCGTTTCGGCGTTGGTGTGTTCCTCGGCCGCCACGGTGATCTCCACGCGGTTGCACGTCGAAAGAATCATGCCTTCGAGCAGGCCGGGCCGTTTCTTGAGCGACCCCAGCGCCTCCGCCAGGATATTTTCGTGGAACGCCAGCCGCTCGCGCACCTCCACCGGCGCGGTGCGATGATTCAATCCGGTGATGAACAGTTTCATGAGACGAACCGTTTCATCGCTCGAGTGTGGGCCGGATGCCGACGTGCGCAGCCCAGGTCAGCGCGGCGCATCCCAGCACCGCCAGCGCCATCACCGCCGCTTTTCTCCCGCGCCAACCCGCGGAGGTCCGCAAAAAGATCATCACCAGGCACAAAAACCAGGTGAAAAAGGAAAACTGGATTTTCCAGTCGCTCACCCACCTAGTTCCCGATTCCACCGACGCCCAGGTGACGGCGAAGATCACGCCCAGCGTCAGCAATACGAATCCCAGGCCCATGGAAATCGAGATCAGGTTATCCAGCACCGCGAGCGGCGGCAGTTTTTCGAGCAGCCTTCCGGCTTTCTTCGCCTTCAGCCGGCGTTCCTGGATTAAATAGAAGATCGAAGCGACCGCGGTCAGCAGCAGCGACGCGAATCCGGCCAACACCAGTACGATGTGCACCACGAGCCAGGCATCGCGCACGCCTACGTTGGGCCAGCTTGCCACCGGGCGTTCCATCGACGCGATCAGCGTCATCAGAAAGACCAGCGGAAACAGCGCCACGGCGGTGGTGGCGAAGTGATAGCGCCATTCGACCATCAGAAACACCAGTGCGATCAGGAACGCGCACATGCTCAGCGTTTCGAACACGCTATCGAGCGGCAGGCGACCGTAGGCCATCGCCACTTCCACCAGCGCGACGAAGTGCAGCACCACCCCGATACGGAATGCGCCCAGCGCCACCGGATACAGCTTCTGGTTCTTGCGCGCGATCGCCAGCAGAGAGTGCAGCAATCCCAGCGCGTACAGGCAGGCCGCCGCACGCAGCCATAAGGTGCTCGTTTCGATCACTTTACCTTGATTCTACGACGCCGGAGCACCGGTCTGCCGAATTGGATTCGCACATTTCTTATAATGAAGCTTATGTCCGTGATGGCGCCCGCGGCCGTGCTCATTAAATACGAGCCGGTGATCGGCCTGGAAGTGCACGTCCAGCTTTCGACACGCTCCAAGATTTTCTGTGGATGCCCCACCAGCTTCGGCGCCGAGCCGAATTCCAACGTCTGTCCCGTGTGCCTGGGACTTCCCGGCGCGCTTCCTGTTCTGAATCGTCAGGCCGTGGATTTGGCGATCGAAGCCGCGCTGGCGCTGAACTGCACCGTGAACCGCCGCTCGATTTTCGCGCGCAAAAACTATTTTTATCCCGATCTGCCCAAGGGTTACCAGATTTCGCAGTACGACCAACCGCTCGCCGAACACGGCTACGTCGACATCGGCGGAAAGCGCATCGGCATCACCCGCGTCCACATGGAAGACGACGCCGGCAAGAGCCTTCACGAAGGCTTCAACGATTCGGCCCGCTACAGCTACATCGACCTGAACCGCTGCGGGACGCCGCTGATCGAGATCGTGAGCGATCCCGACATGCGCAGCCCGGACGAAGCCTACGCGTATCTCACCGAGCTGAAGCAGATTCTGCAATACGTCGGCGTGTCCACCTGCGACATGGAAAAAGGCCACCTGCGCTGCGATGCCAACGTCAGCGTGCGGTTGCGCGGCGCGGAAAAATTCGGCACCAAGGCCGAAGTAAAGAACCTGAATTCGTTCCGTTTCCTGAAAATGGCGCTCGATCACGAAATCGAGCGTCAGGTGGCGATCCTTGAAAACGGCGGCCGCGTGATGCAGGAAACGCGCCTGTTCAACGTCGAAACGGGCGAAACCGCCGGCATGCGCAGCAAGGAGCAGGCGCACGACTATCGCTATTTCCCCGAGCCGGACCTCGCGCCGCTGATCGTCAGCGAGGAGTGGCTCAAACGCATTCGCGCGCGCATGCCGGAATTGCCGGCCGCGCGCCGCCGCAGGTTCGTCGAGTCCTACGGGCTGCGCGATTACGACGCCGAAGTGCTGACGCTCACTCGCGCGGCGGGCGATTATTTTGAAAAAGCCGCGTCGGTTTCAGGCGACCCGCGCGCTGCGGCCAACTGGGTGATGGGCGAACTTGCCGGCTTGCTCAAGGAGCATGGCAAAGATTTCGCCGATTCGCCGGTGAGCGCGGAAAATCTAGGCGCGCTGGTGGGCAGGATCGCGCAGGGCAAGATCAGCGGCAAGCTCGCCAAGGAAATTTTCCCGAAAATGTTCGAGACTGGCGAATCGCCGCAGTCGATTATGGATCGCGAAGGACTCGCGCAGATTAGCGATGAAGGCGCTCTCGGGAAAATCATCGATGAAGTACTCGCGGCGAATCCCAAACAGGTGGAGCAATATCGCGGCGGAAAATCCGCTGTGCTCGGCTTCCTGGTCGGGCAGGTGATGAAAGCCAGCCGCGGGCAGGCTGACCCGGCAGCGGTGAATCGGATGTTGCGGGACAGGCTGGGCGCCACCCCGCAGTGACCATCGACTGGACCGCCGTCCGCGCCGAGTTTCCTTCCCTCCAGCACTGGACCTATCTCAATACCGCGACCTATGGCCAGGTCCCCCGCCGCGCCGTCGAGGCCAACGCGCGCCATTGGGCCGATCGCGAGGAGATGGCGTGTTCCAATTTCCTCGAATGGTATGACAAGGCGGATCTGGTTCGTGTTCCGGTCGCGCGGCTGATCCACGCGACTCCCGACGATATCGCCTTCATCCCCAACTCCTCGTACGCGCTCGGCCTGGTCGCCGGAGGCATCGATTGGAAATCCGGCGATAACCTGGTTACGCTCGCCGACGAATTTCCGAATCAGCTCTATCTGCCCGCTCTGGTCGACCGTTTCGGCGTCGAATTTCGCGAAGCGCCGTGGGAGCGATTCTACGACGCGATCGACCAGCGTACACGCCTCATCGCGATCAGCGAAGTGAATTACGCCACGGGATTCCGCGCACCCATCGCCGAAATATCGAAATTCGCGCACCAGCGCGGCGCGCGCCTATTCGTTGATGGAACGCAGAGCGTGGGCGCGCTCGAATTCGACGTTCGCACGGCGCAACCCGACGTTCTCGCCGTGCACGCCTATAAATGGATGATCTCGCCCACCGGCGTGGGATTCATGTACGTGTCGCCCGATTTCCGGAAATCGCTCGCCCCGAATGTCTCCGGATGGCGCGCGCACCGCGATTGGCGCAATGTCGACAACCTTCATCACGGAATGCCGGTGTTGAAGGACTCCGCGGAAAAATACGAAGGCGGAGGCTTGCCGTTCGGCTTCATGGACGCGATGGGCGAGGTCGCGGCGTGGATGGTCGAGCTGGGACCGGCTCAAATCGAAGCGCGGGTGATGGCGCTCGCCCAATGCGTGCGCGATCATCTCAAAAAACTCGGCGCGGACGCGCCCGATCGCGGATCGCAGATCGTCGCGGCCCAATTTGCCGGCGTCGATCCCTCGCGTCTGGCACGGGAATTGAAGGCGCAAAAAATTCTGGTCGCGGCGCGCCACGGATTCCTGCGCGTCTCGCCGCACTTCTACAACAACGAAGCCGATATCGATCGCCTGGAAGCCGCCCTCGCGCGCTTGTTGTAACGTTGCATTCCCCACCGGATTGGAACGCGATTTGCTGCCGTCTTCCCGGAGTTCCGAATATGAATCGCGTATTCATCAGCCTTTTGTTGTCAGCCTGTGCGGCGCTTTCCCAACAGACCGGGCCCGCGCCGATTTATAACGTCACTGTCGTCGAACGAACGGTAAAAGCCATCAATTATCAATATCGTTCCGGGCCCACGCCGATCGACTTTCGCGGCACCGTTCTGCTTCCCAAAGGCAAAGGACAGGCCCTGGTCGATTCCAAGCAGGGCCACACCGAAATCGACGCTCGCTTTGAAAAACTGACGGAGCCGTCCCGTTTCGGCCGGGAATATTTGACCTACGTGCTGTGGGCGCTCACGCCGGAGGGCCGGCCGATCAATCTCGGCGAGGTGGTTGCCAGCCACTCCGATAAAGCCCACCTGCGCGTCACCACCGGACTGCAAGCCTTCGCGCTGATCGTCACCGCCGAGCCTTACGCCGAAGTGCGCCAGCCCAGCGACGTGGTGGTGCTCGAAAACGCGGTGCGTCCCGACACGGTCGGGAAGATCGAGGAGGTGAATGCTCGTTATGAACTGCTCCCGCGCGGTGCTTACGCCTGGCAGGAGCCCGATCCATCCCAGTACAAGCCGCCCGACACTCCCAAAGTGTCCATGAGCAAGTACGAAGAGCTGCTGGAGGTGTACCAGGCGCAGAACGCTCTGGGCATCGCCGAGTCTGCGCGCGCTTCGCAGTATGCTCCCAACACCTACGCCAAGGCGCAGCAGCTTTTGGCGGACGCGCGGCACCTTCAAGCCAGCAAAGCCGACAGCGCGCGCGTGATCGAAACCGCGCGTGAAGCCGCGCAGACCGCCGAGGACGCGCGCCTGATCGCGACGCGCCGCGCGCAGGAGCAACAAGTCTCCAACGCGCAGGCCCAAATCGCGGCCGCCAAACAGGCGCAGGCCGAATCGGCGGCCCAAGCCGCGCAGGCGCAGGCAGTCGCGGCCCAGGCGCAAGCCGACGCCGAACGCGCCGCGCGGGAGCGCGCCGAAGCGCAGATTCAGGCCGCCCAGCAACCGGCGCAAGCCAAGGTCATTATCGAGTCGCCTTCCACGCATCCGCAGCAGGAATCGGCCGAGCATAGCGCTCTACGCATGCGCCTGCTGGAACAGCTCAACGGTCCACTGGCCACGCGCGACACGCCGCGCGGCCTGATCGCCACCGTGCCCAATTCCGCGTTTAACGGAGGCGCGCTCAATCCCGACGAGCGGATGCGCGTGGCGCACATCGCTGAGATCCTGGTCGCCAATCCGGGGCTGCGCGTTGAAGTCGAAGGCAATTCGGACACCGAACAGGGCGCTCCGCTCTCCTGGAAGCGCGCCGAAGCGGTGCGCGTGGCGCTGGTCAGCGCCGGCGTCTCTCCCAACGCCGTCACCTCGCAAGGCCTGGGAAACACGCGGCCTCTCGCCTCTAACGCGACGCCAGGCGGACGCGACGCGAACGATCGCGTCGAAATCGTCATCTCCGGCGATCCCATCGGCAGCCTGCCCTTCTGGGATCACACCTATCCGCTCAAGACCGGCGGAGATTACTAAACCCGCGTCTCCCGGCAACGTTAGCTCTCATATTGCACTTGAAACACGACCTCGTAAGTCACAATCCATCGAACAGAGGGCATCACTGGACACAGTCGTACGACCCTCCTTTTAGGAAATCAAGGATGAGGTGAGTCTTTTATGAAACAAACGTTGCGATCTTGCATCTACCTCGGTTGTGTAGTGGGACTTACGATGCTTCCGTTGCGGGCGCAAGAGAATTCGTATGGCTTATTTACTGCGGCGGCCGGAGCGGGCTTCGACACGCCCATTTACCGCAGCGGCAGCAATCTCGATATGGGCTGGAATTTCCGCGGCGACGCCGGCATCAACCTGTTTGCCGGGCACCTCGGGCTGCTGGGTGAATTCGGCTTCGACAACATGGGCGTGACCTCGTCCACTTTGGCCAGCCTCGGATATCCTGGCGGCACCGCGCGCGTTTACGACTTCAGCGGCGAGGCGGTCATCCGCTTCTACACGCACGGACGCGGGACCGCGTACCTGATCGGCGGACCCGGCGTCTACACGCGCACGCTGGCTTTCACCGCGCCCACCATCGCCAGCGTCACCGGATTCAGTCCCTTCTTCGGGATTTATAACGTCGGCGTTCCCGCCAATGTCGTTCTGGCCTCCTACACGACCACCAAGCTGGGCGTGGACGGCGGTCTGGGATTCGATTTTCGCCTGGGCAACGGTCGGGGAAAATTCTTCGCCGAAGCACGCTACACTCAGATGTATACGAATCCAGGGCACCCCATGGCGTGGATTCCCGTAACTTTCGGCTTCCGGTGGTGATTTTATGACGACATCGAGCATGGATGATAAGAGCGCGGCCGCCAGCCGGGTGGAAGAGATGGCGTTCGAGCTTTCCGGCATCGTCGCCACACTCCGCTCCGGCGACGACGATTGTGAGGACCTGATGGACCACGCGCGCGCCGCGCGCGATCATCTGGACAACCTGGCCATCGGGATTCGCAAGCGCCTGCGCCGCGCTCAATTCATCAGCTCGATGACTGCGTGATTTCCGCTCTGCTTAACGCCCGCGCCCGCTAACTTCAACGAGGGACCGCGGCGGGCGAGTGGTTAAAACACAAAAACCCCGGCCGCATGGCCGGGGTTCGTTATTTATGCTGAAGTGTTATCTGCGAGGCACGTTCGAAGGTCCCGTGCCGACGTGGTGTGGTTCGGTCGCGGCCTGCATCTGCAGCCATTCGTCCGCGCGCCGCTGCGCTTCTTCGCGCGCGATCCCGTAGCGCTCCTGCAGTTTTCCGACGAATTGCTCCCGCCGGCCGGCGATCTGGTTCAGGTCGTCGTCGGTAAGTTTGCCGTACTTCTCCTTGACGGCTCCTTTCAACTGCTTCCACTGTCCTGCAACTTGATCCCAATTCATAAGGAATAAACTCGCTTTCCGCCGGGCGAAAAGTCCCGGCCTTGGGCGGAGCGGCAAACAGCTAACCAAAAACCGATCGCGCGTTTGTGCGATATGCGCGGCGCGGCGCGTCACTTTGACCGGACGGGGCGCTCAATCTTTGCGATTCGCGAAAAGTTTACGTGTCCGTCTGAATCTGACGCTTTCCTAACGGTTACGAGGTAATTTCCGTCCTGCGGCGCCGATCGTTCTAGCATTCGTCCGTTAGAATGAAATGACCATGTTGTCGAAAGCCTCTCCCGCGAGAATTCTGGTGGTCGATGATGACCCCCGCGAGCTTCTGGGGCTTTCCACCATCATCTCAGCTCTCGGTTATGCCGTTGAAACCGCGTCGCATGGGGAACAAGCGCTCGAAAAGCTCGGCGCCTGTTCCGCGGATGTTATCGTTACAGATCTGATCATGCCGCGCCTGGACGGGTTCGGCCTGCTGCGCGCGCTTCTCGATCGCGGCGATCTCACTCCCGCCATCGTGCTCACCGGATTCGGAAGCATCGACAAAGCCATCTCCATCGTGCACGACCTGCGCGCGTTCTGGTACATCGAAAAACCGGCGCAGTCGGTCGCGCTGGCCACGCTGCTGGAGCGCGCCATCCGCTACAAGGCGCTGCTCAGCGAAACCGCCAGATTGCAGCGCCAGTTGAGCCAGCACGGCATGCTGGGCGACCTGGTGGGCACCTCGCCCGCGATCCGGCATGTGTTCTCCATGATCGAGCAGGTGGCGCCCAGCTCGGCTCCTGTGCTGATCACCGGCGAAAGCGGAACCGGCAAGGAGCGCGTCGCGGCGGCGATTCACCGCCTGAGCTCGCGCGCCGCCGGACCCTTTGTCGCCGTGAACTGCGCCGCGCTTCCCGAAAATCTGATCGAAAGCGAGCTGTTCGGCCACGAGCGTGGAGCCTTCACCGGTGCGCTGGGCCGCCGCGCCGGCTGCTTCGAGCACGCTCACAGTGGAACGCTGTTTCTCGACGAGATCGGCGATATGCCCATCGGCATGCAGGCCAAGCTGCTGCGCGTCCTGGAGGACTCGCGCGTGCGCAGGCTGGGCGGCAAGGTGGAGATCGCGGTGGATGTGCGCGTGCTCGCGGCCACCAACAAGCCGGTGCAGGAAGCGCTCGAGAAAAAACAATTGCGCGAGGATCTGTATTACCGCCTGAACGTCTTTCACATCGATCTGCCGCCGCTGCGTCATCGCAAGGAGGACATTCCCGCGCTGGTGCAGTCGCTCGTTCACGACCTCAATGCGAAGCACGACACCCGCGTCGCCGATGTGCACCCGGAGGTGATGGCGCGCATCATCGGCTATCACTGGCCGGGCAACATCCGCGAGCTGCGCAATGTTCTGGAACGCGGCGTGATCATGGCCCGCGAAGGGACCATCCTGCCGCAGCACCTTCCGCCGACCTTCCACGTCCCCTCCGAACAGCCTCTGGTCGTGCCGGGGATGGAGGAGCGCCATTCGCTGGTGGTCGAAGCCGGAAAGCCGCTGCGCGAGATCGAGAAGGCCTACATCCAACTGACCCTCAAACAGACGCACAACAACAAGCGCCGCGCGGCCGAATTGCTGGGCATGAGCGTACGCACGCTGCACAGCCGGCTCGCCGAGCTCGCCGCGACTTCGCCGGCCGACCCCGAGCAGGCCCACGCAACCGGCAGCTAACGGCGCAACGCGCGCGTTTTTTCTTTCGAAGCCGTTCACGAAATTTTCCACTAGCAAAATCTCCCTAACTTACAAAGACTTCGCATTTCGGTCCAATTTCTTGCTCCCAATTCCCCACTACCCTTGAGTCGAGAGGCGGGCGCTCCGACAGCTTCCCGTCTACCGCGTGGTGGTCGTCCTAGGCAACGATCGCTGCAACGTAATAGCGATGTCGGGCGGAGACTGTGACCGGTTAAAGAGCAGTCCCTGGCTGGTTCGGGGGTTACACCGACAGTCCCTACCGTTCTGGGTTACCGAGCGGGGTCGCGACCTTAATTGAACACAGGCCGACGGGGTTGCTTGAAAAAAAGCAACCTCGGAGGCGCTTGAAGATGCCGGAGCAGAAAGTGAACTGATAAAAAAACGTCAAAACAGCGCCGAAATCCCCACAATTCTGCGCCGACCTTCCCCTCTGAAGGCTAGGCCACACCGGTATCTTGCGCTGCCGCGCCATCGTCTTCTTAAGTGAAGGAGCAGTACAACAACAATGAAATTCAGTGCTTTTTTAATACCTGTAGCAATGGCGGGAATGCTTGCCGCTCAGACCGCGACCACCCCTAACCCGCAGAAGCTGGCCAACGAGCATCCGCAAAGCATGGAACAGACAATGATGGGCCGCATGACCGCGAAGCTGAACCTCAATCAGGACCAGCAGAACAAGGCTCACGCGATCTTCAAGAACGCCCGGGAGCAGGAGAGAGCCCTGGGTCCCAAGCTGCGTGAGGAGCGCTCCGCACTCCGCGCCGCTGTAAAGACCGACAACGAGGGCCGTATCGATCAGATTCTCCAGCAGAACTCGCAGTTGAACACCCAGGCCCGGGAAATCCACACCAAGGCCGTCGCGCAGTTCTACCAGATCCTGAATCCCGCTCAAAAGGCCCAGTTCGACCAGATGGCCGCTCATCGCTGGAACAACCATAAGACGGCGAGCTAGTCCCCGCGAGCGGGGAGTCCCAATAACGCTGTGTAATCCGTAAACAGGGACTCGCCGTCAGAGAGAGGGTAAGGAGCCTAAGAACAATGAAGTCTTACGCTTTTGCCCTCTCCCTTTTCTTTGCCGGAGCGCTTTTCGCGCAGACACCCGCCGTCGCTCCGGCCAACCCCGGACAGCACCCGCATATGCGCCCGCGGGGCAATCCGGACGACTTCTTCGAAGCCAGACTGACCAGGAGCCTCGGCTTGAACGCCACTCAGCAGAACACGGTGCACACCGTCCTCCTTGAAAATCGCACCATGAGCAAGGGCTTTGGCCAACAGTTGCAGACGCTCCATTCGCAAATGGTGACGGCCGTTAAGAACGGCGATGAATCGACCATCGACAGCGTCACCACGCAGATGAGTTCCATCCGCCAGCAGCAGGAAGCGCTGCATGCCAAGGCGATGGCCAAGATTTACGCCGCCCTCACGCCCGATCAGAAAACCAAGGTTGGCGCGAATCTCGAAATGCTGATGGGCCGCGGCGGAATGGGCTTCGGTTTCGGCAGCCCGGCATTCCGCCCGCCGCTCGGTCCTTCGCAGCCGAAGCAGTAGGGCACTCTCAACGATTCTGTAAATTCGGACCGCCGGCACGGCGGACCCAAGCCGTAGACTCCCAAAAAACAAAAACCCGGCGCGCATTTCGAACGCGCCGGGTGTGCGCAATCACGCGCGAAAATTATTTCGAGCCCAGGCGAAAAACCAGTCCCGCGGAGTAGCGCAGATTGTTCTGGACTAAATTCAACGGCCCCGCCGGCGAGACCTCCGACATCAGGTATTCCACCTGGATCGGCTTCACCGCGATGTGATTGGTCAGCGTCACGTCGACCCCGCCTCCCAGCGCCGCCGCGAAATTATTCTGAGACGCGGCGAGGAACGGAAACGCCGCCCCCGGATTCAATCCATTCGAAAGACGCTCGCCGCCCACCAGCGTCTGCACATAAAACGTGTAGCGCGAATGCCGCAGGTTGAAGCGCGGCCCGAACAGGTAATCGAACGTGGTCGAGTCGAGCGGAAATCCGTTCACCGTTCCCGTGTACGTACCGCCCAGGTCCGCCACCAGCCCGAATACTCTATTGAAATTGTATTCGGCGTAGGCCGATCCGCCGTTCTCGTTGTACGAATTCAGCGCACCGCCCGGATTGACCCGGATATACGTGTAGTTGACGCCCACTTCCAGTTTGGGCGTCTCCGTCAATTCCTGCGCGCTCGCCACTCCTGCCACCAATAACGTTCCCAAAAGAAATGTTTTATTCATCTCATTCTCCTTGAAGCAATTTTTCGTTCCAGCCGCGTCCGCACACTTCTCCTCTCGAGTCCCAAACAGCGTTTCAAGATGCGCGCCGTTTTTCATCCGGTGCGCTTCGGCCGCGGGCGCTTACTGCATATGTGCCCTGATCGCGACTCCCAAACCGTACATCTGAACTGACGCATTGTTCGGCGTGATGGATTCTTATTTATCGCAAATTTAATCTTCCGATTTTGGTGAATTTGCCTTCCAGAATTTGAAGCCGCGCGCACGCGTTTTCTCGCGAGAGATACGATGTGAGTGCATGCCCACTCACCCGCTCGCCGGTCAGCCCGCGCAGTCCGTTCCGCCTCCGAACATCCCGTGGCTGGTCACCGCTTATTACGCGCTGGAGCCCGATCCCGCCGACCCAGCACAGAGGGTCTCGTTCGGCACCTCAGGACACCGCGGCTCTTCACTCCACTGCGCCTTCAACGAACGCCACATTCTCGCCATCGCGCAGGCCATCTGCGTCTACCGGCAGAGCGAATCGATCACCGGTCCGCTTTTTCTCGGTTTCGATACGCACGCTTTAGCCGAGCCCGCCTTCGCCACCGCGCTCGAAGTGCTTGCCGCCAACGGCGTGAACGTGTGCATCTCGCGCGGCCGCGAATACACGCCGACGCCCGCCGTTTCCCACGCGATTCTCCACTACAATCGAGGCCGCCGCGACGCGCTCGCCGACGGAATCGTCATCACCCCTTCGCACAACCCTCCCGAGGACGGCGGATTCAAATACAACCCCTCGCACGGCGGTCCCGCCGGCTCCAAAACCACGTCCTTCATTCAGCAAAAAGCCAACGAATTTCTCGAATCCGGCCTCAACGCCGTCAAGCGCATTCCTTTTTCGAAAGCTCTCCGCGCCTCCACCACCCGTGAGCACGACTACATCGCCGAATACGTCGACGGCCTCGCCTCCGTCATCGATTTCGACGCGGCTCGCGAAGTGGATCTGGCCGTCGATCCGCTGGGCGGCGCGGGCGTGCACTACTGGCATCCCATCGCCGAGCGCTATCGCCTCAAAATGACGGTGGTCAACGAAACCGTCGACCCCGCCTTCCAGTTCATGACCCTCGACTGGGACGGACGCATCCGCATGGACCCCTCTTCTCCCTACGCCATGCGCCGCCTGATCGAACACCGGGAGAAATTCGCCATCACCGGCGCCTGCGACACTGATCACGACCGCCACGGCATCGTCACACGCGGTTTCGGCCTGCTTCCGCCCAATCACTACCTGAGTGTGTGCGTCGATTATCTGTATCGTCACCGGCCGAATTGGAAGGCGGCCGCGGCCGTCGGCAAAACCGTGGTGACCACCGGCATGCTCGACCGCGTCGCCGCGGACCTCGGCCGCAAGCTCTACGAAGTGCCCGTCGGATTCAAGTTTTTCGTCGACGGATTGCTCGACGGCTCGCTTGGGTTTTGCGGCGAAGAGAGCGCCGGCTCTTCATTCCTGGCGCGCGATGGATCGCCCTGGTCCACCGATAAGGACGGCATCATCGGGGTCCTGCTCGCGGCCGAAATCGCCGGCGCGACCTCGCGCGGCCCCGGCGAGCTGTACGAGTCCCTGTGCCAGCGCCTCGGCGATCCCGCCTACGAGCGCATCGACGCGCCCGCCGATGCCCGTGAGCGCGCCGCCCTAGCCGTTCTCACAGCCGCCGATATCGCCGAAAAAGAATTGGCCGGCGAGCCCATCCGCCAGATCCTCACCCACGCGCCCGGCGACGGAAATCCGATCGGCGGCGTCAAAGTGATCGCCGAGAGCGGCTGGTTCGCCGCGCGTCCTTCCGGCACCGAGGACGTGTATAAAATCTACGCTGAAACCTTCCGCGGCCCGGATCACCTGCGTTCCATCCAGGCCGAAGCGCAATCGATCGTCGCCCGCGCACTCAAGAAGGCATAGCGAGCCGTTCCAGCACGACGAATAAACGGCGGAACGGTAATGGAATCGCCGGGTCGTCTCAATAGTACTTTCGACCCGCTTCGTGCGCCAAACCCCTCCAAATTCAACCGGCCGCTTTTTGTGTACAAATCGCAGGCTCAAGAGCGGCCGCACCCGTAACATTACGCTATAGACCTCGCGATTCATTCCTCGTCAGCCGGCCCACATCTTAACCTGACCCAGTCAGCAATTTGTTGACGGAGGAAAGGTCCAATGAAGTCTGTGATTCTAATCACGGCAGCGGCGCTCCTGGGTTCGAGCGCGTTTGCCGGGACGTGCATGAACGGCACCCTCAACAATTTCGACATCTCGGGATTCTCCTGCACGTGGGGAAATCTCGAATTCAGCAACTTCAGCTACTCCGATTCGGCCAGCCCGAGCTCGGCCGCCATTCCCGCCGCCAGTGTCGACGTCTCCTTCATCTCCGGAGGCGGAATCGTCTTCGGCGCCGGATGGGACGTCAGAACTCAGAACAACGGCAGTAGCGAGGAACAGGACTCCACGGTCTACTTCAGCGTCACGGGGATCAACGGCGCGCTGATCGACGACATCAATCTGAACTTCGACGGCTCCTACACCGGCAACGGAGTGTCGTCGGTGACCGAAAAATATTGTGCCGGCGTGACCAATGTGAACAATTGCACCAACCCGGCGTCCTCCTTCGGCGTTTCCAATCCTCCGTCCAACGATAGCGACAAGGAAGTGACCTTCAGCCCCGTGGACTCGATCGCGGTTTCCAAGGACATCAACGTCACCTCCGGTCCGGACGTGCAAGTCCCGGGGAACGATTGTTGGCGATTCGACCCCTCCACCGCGAACATCTCAACCGTCACCGATTCGTTCTCGACCACCGCGGCTCCCGAGCCAAGCACGCTCTTGCTGCTCGGCGGCGGACTGCTCGGCATTGGCCTGATTCGCAAGCGCCGTTCTTAACCGCTCGACTCTCGATCTTTTCTCTCCCTAAACGCGCCCGGGCTCCTCTCCAAGCCCGGGCGCCACTGTTTTCTAAGCTGATTCTTTCGCCCTCTACGATCGACCATCCGTTTCACTTCGCCCGGACTTCGCTGCGATTGCCGTTATACTATCCCTGATGCGCACGCTGTTCGCGCTCACCCTCGGCGCGATCCTTTCCGCACCCGCCATCTGCGCCGATCCCTCCGCCGCCGACCTGTTTGAAAAATCCATTCGCCCGGTTCTCGTGGGCACGTGTTATCCCTGCCATAGCGGACCGACTCCCGCCGGCGGCCTGGATCTCGACTCGGTCGAAGCCACGCGCGGCGTCGTCCAGTCCGGCGTGCTTCTCCGCGCGCTGCATCGCGAGGGCGCGATCAAGATGCCGCCCTCTGGCCCGCTCACCGCCGATCAGATCGCCGCTTTCGAAGAATGGATCAAGCTGGGCGCGTCCGACCCGCGCACCGAAAAACCCGCGGCGCCCTACGACTACGCGCAAGCCCGCAAATTCTGGTCGTTCCAGCCGGTGCGCGATCCCGAACCGCCGCGCGTTGCCGATCCGGCCTGGAGCCGCACGCCCATCGATCGCTTCATCAAGGCGCGTCTCGATGAAAAGCACTTGGTTCCGGTCGGCCTCGCCTCGAAACGCGCTCTGCTGCGCCGCGCGACCTTCGACCTCACCGGCCTGCCGCCCACGCCCGAGGAGGTCGCCGCATTTCTCGCCGACAACTCTGCCGATGCGTTCGATAAGGTGATCGATCGCCTGCTCGCTTCGCCTCAGTACGGAGAGCGCTGGGGCCGCCATTGGCTCGACTTGGCGCGCTACGCCGACACCTCCGGATGCAACGCCGATTTCCCGGTTCCCGACGCGTATCGCTATCGCAACTGGGTGATCCACGCCTTTAACGACGACAAGCCCTACGATCAGTCCCTGCGCGAGCAGCTCGCCGGCGACCTGCTCCCCTCCAAAGATGATGAAGATCGCAACGCCAAGATCGTCGCGACCGGTTATCTGGCCATCTCCCGCCGCTTCGGCTCGGGCGGCGACGAATTCAATCTCACCATCGACGACACCATCGACAACGTCGGAAAGGCGATGCTCGGCCTGAGCGTCTCCTGCGCGCGCTGTCACGATCACAAGTTCGATCCCATCCCCTCGCGCGATTACTACGCCTGGTACGGCATCTTTCAAAGCACGAAGTACGCGTTCCCGGGCACCGAAGCTTTCCCTCACGAAATCGATTTCGTTTCGCTCGGCTCGCCGCGCCAAGCCGCGCGTCTCAAAGCCTATCAGGAGGAAGCCAGCGCGCTCGATCATCGCATCTGGGCCTTCAACAACGGCCAGGATGGCCAAAATCTGAGCAAAGAGGATCGCGACCGTGAAATCGGGCGCATGAAGGACCGGCTCATCGTGCTCGAGCACAGTGCGCCCACCGCGCCCAAAGCCTATGCAGTAGGCGAAGGAACGCCGGCGAACGCGAAAATCCAGCTCAAAGGCGACCCCTACCATCCAGGCGCCGAAGCGCCGCGCGGATTTCTGACCGTCCTCGGCGGCCAGACCCTTCCGCCCGATGAAAAAGGCAGCGGACGCCGAGAGCTGGCCCAGTGGATCACCGATCCCGAGAATCCATTGACGGCGCGTGTGATGGTCAACCGCATCTGGCAATATCATTTCGGCAAGGGAATCGTTGGCACGCCCAACGATTTCGGCACGCGCGGGGACCGTCCTGTGAATCCCGAGCTGCTCGACTGGCTCGCCTCGCGTTTTCGCGAATCGGGCTATTCGATGAAGGCCATGCATCGCCTGATCATGCGCACCCGCGCCTATCGCCTGGCCGCCGACGCCAATAATGCCGACGCCCGCATCGATCCCAAAAACGATTTCGAGTGGCGCTTCGACCGGCGCCGCCTGGATGCCGAAGAGATTCGCGATGCCATGCTGTTCGTCGCCGGCGATCTCGATCCGTCGATGGGCGGCCCGCATCCGTTCCCGCCCGAAACGAGCTTCCGCTACACCCAGCACGTTCCGTTTTTTGCGGTCTACGACAATCACCAGCGCAGCGTCTACCTGATGCAACAGCGTCTGAAGCGCCATCCGTTCCTGGACACTTTCGACGGCGCCGATCCCAACGCGAGCACCCCCGCGCGAACCTCCGAAGAAACTTCGCTTCAGGCGTTGGCGATGCTCAATAGCGCGTTTGTCGACGAGCAGGCCGATCTGCTCGCCGTCCGCGTCGGAATGGCGCAATCGAGCGACGCCTCGCGCATCGCCTACGCGTACCATCTCGTCTTCGGCCGCGCGCCGTCCGCGGATGAGCTCCAGCAATGTGAGCGATATCTTCGCAAGGCCGCCGTCGCCTACAAAGAATCCGCGTTGCCGCCCGATCGACAGCCGCGCGCCGCCCTGGCCAGCCTGATGCATGTCCTGCTGGCCAGTGACGAATTTATTTTTGTGGATTAAGAGGCAAGCATGACTGACAACTCCACCTGCGATTGTTCCCGCCGGCAGATGGTCCGCAGCCTGTTCACCGGATCGATGCTGTTCCCGGCGGTGCTGCAGCAGCTCTTTGCCGAATCCACAAATCCGCTCGCTCCGCGCGCCCCGCAATTTCCCGCCAAAGCCAAACGCGTCATCTTCATGTACATGCCCGGCGGCGTCAGCCATGTCGATTCGTTCGACTACAAGCCCAAACTCATCGCCGCGGCCGAAGCCGGGCAAAAAGCCAAAAACGGCCGTCTCTACGTCCGCCCGCACTGGGAGTTCAAGCCGCGCGGTGAAAGCGGCATCATGGTCAGCGATCTTTTTCCCCACATCGGCGACTCCATCGACGACATCTGCCTGATCCGCTCCATGCACGGCGATCACAACGATCATTTTCAGGCAACCCTCGGCATCCACACCGGATCGGTGACCGTCGCGCGGCCCAGCATCGGGTCCTGGGTGAGCTACGGACTCGGCACCGAAAATCAGAACCTGCCGAGCTTCGTCGTGCTCGCGCCCAAGCTGCCCTACGCGGGCGCGCAGGTGTGGTCGTCGAATTTTCTGCCCGGCTGCCACTCCGGAACTCGTGTCACTGCTGGCGCCGGTCCCGTTCCCAACCTGACCCGCAGCGCGCCGACGCAGCAGATCGAGGATCTCGAGCTCGGATTGCTGGCCCGTCTCAATCGCAAGCATCAGATGTCGCGCCCGGAAGATCCGGCGCTTGCCGCGCGCATCAAAACCTTCGAAACCGCCTACGGCATGCAGATGCAGATGCCCGAAGTGCTCGACCTTTCAAAAGAATCCGACGCGACGCTGAAACTCTACGGCCTGGAACGCGGAAGCACCAAGGGGTTCGCGTGGCAATGCCTGGTCGCCCGGCGCCTCGCCGAGCGCGGTGTGCGCTTCGTGGAGCTGATCGACCAGGGCTCGTCCGATAATTGGGACGCCCACTCCGACATCCGTTCGCACGGGCCGCTGGCGCGCAACGTCGATCAGCCCATCGCGGCTTTGTTGAAAGACCTGAAATCGCGCGGTTTGCTGGAAGACACGCTGGTGGTCTGGAGCACCGAATTCGGCCGCACCCCCACCGCCGACGCGCCGCAGGGCCGCAGCCATCACAACACGGCGTTTGCGTCGTGGATGGCCGGCGGCGGCGTAAAACCCGGAATCGCGTGGGGCCAGACCGACGATTTCGGCGACAGCATCGCCGCGAATGGGATCCACGTGCACGATTTCCACGCGACGATTCTGCAACTGCTCGGCTTCGATCACACCAAGCTCACCTTCCGCTACGCCGGCCGTGATTTTCGATTGACCGATGTGGCTGGAACGGTCGTTAACGGTCTCCTGGCGTAACTGATTCGGCTCAGATTCTCGCGTGAGATTACTCGACGGCGGTCACTTTTCCGTCGACGAAGGTAATCTTCAAGTCCGGATAGATGTAGACCTTTTTCGCTCCCGCGTCCACGATCCGGGTGGGCTGACCAAGCAGCGCCGTGACCTGGTCGATGTTTTGCCCCACGCTGATCTTTTCGTGGGCGGGCGGTTTGGAATCGGCTGAAGCGAAGGTGATTCTTGATACCTGCGAGCGCGCGTACGACTTGACCTCGCCGTCGATCATGAAGGTCACCTCCGCGGCGTCGATGCTGACGAATTTTCCGGTGAGAGTGATGCCATTGCGGAAATCGAGGGTGTCGCCGCGCGCCCCCGCCACGGCTGCGATAAACAGGATCGCAGCGAACCGGGTCATTTCGAAATCTCCTGAAGATTGATCTCGACCGGCTTGGTCAGCTTGTAAGTGAACCGGGTCTCGGAAGGGATCTCGACGCCTTTTCCGGTGAGCACGGCGCCCGCGGTTCCGGCGGCGGCCCCGATTCCGGCGCCCACGGCTGCGCCCGCCGCTCCTCCTGCCGCGGCTCCGATCGCTGCTCCGCCAGCCGCCCCGGCACCGGCGCCGATCGCGGTTCGCTTGGACCGCGACCCGGCTCGCGATTCGACGCTGTCCGTTTCAAGATTGATCCGGTGGCCGTTGACCATCACGGCAATCAGTTCCAGCGACAGCGTGGGGTGCCCGCTGAGGTGCGGATTCTTGAAATCCGTGACGCGCAGAATCGCCGACGTATTTTCCGGTGCGACCGTAACGCCGTCGACCACGATCGGATCGTCCAGGCTCGCGCGATACTCCTGGAGCTTGTCGGTTTTCTTGGAATCGATGCGGTCGATGGTCCGCGCCGCGATTTCGGTTCCCGCCGGCAAAGTGATTTTTTCAGGCGTCTGGCCGGCCGGGCGCGGCGCAGCGATCGTTGTGGCCGGCGGCGCGGGCGATCCGAGCTCGATCGACTGGATCTGCTCGACCGGAATTACGCGCGAGTCGTCGCCCGTCTTGATCAGGATCTTTTCGCCGCCCGATTGGACTTCGCCACGAATGCGCGTGCCATCCTTTAACGTAATCACGTCGCCGCGGGCAGCGGCCAGACTCAGCGAGCAGATCAGAATCAGAGTTCGCACTACGGGGTCACCGTCCAGTGCACTTTGCAGTGCTTCTGCGATTTGGCGCTCAGGTTTTTAAGGATCAATTTCTGCGTCGATCCGTCGACCGCGACGAGCCGGGCGTCCCAGATTTTCGTGTCATATTCGAGACGCAATTTCGCCGCGGGCAGATTACGAAAGACGAACTCCGCGTTCTGCGGAACCGGCGCGCCGGTGCATTCCAGAGTGCCGGACATCGGGCCGTTATAGGCGGGCGCCGTGGCCGGAGCGGCTCTGGTCATCAGAGTTGGTCTCGACGATGTTGCAGGCGGAGGCAGGGAGTCCATCTCGGGGCCCGGTCCGGGAAGAGGGGCGTTGACGGGTCCATCGTTGCGATTCGCCCGCTGCTGGGGCTGCGGCCGCGGTCGGGAGGCCGGGCGCGCACCGGGCGCGGCCGTACTCGAACCGGTGTAGAGAGTCGAGCGCGGATCGTCGAGCCAGAACCCGGCGCGATCCTGCCGGTCGGAGTCACCGCTTCGCAAATCCTGGGCGAGAAGACGCTCCGCGATCTCGCGGTACCGCGGCAGAACACGTAAAGCCGTCTTTCGCCACGCGCCGATGTCGGGCATGTCGATCAGAATCCGGCAAACGGCTTCCGCGGCCGGGCCGGAGAGGTCGAGACCCGATTGCAGGCCGGCGAGCATTGGCCGGCCGCTCTCGGCATAACGCGTCATCAAGTGCTCGAGCATGGGCGCGTAATCGAGCCGGAGGGCGGAATCGCGCTCGCGCCAGGAAAACTCGACGATCCCGGATGCAACGCGCGGCGTCGCCAAAGGGTCGATGAGTTGGGCGAGATCGGATCGCTTGTCGGGCTCGGTCCGCCACGCGGTGATCAGTTCTTCGTCGATCAGGTCGCGATACCAGTTCAGCAATTCGGTAAGCGAGGCCGTCGTCTGCTGTCGATTGTTGGCGTCAACGCTTTGCAAAAGCGTACGGATCTTCTGGCGCGCAACCGGCTCGGGATACGGTGCGGGGCCGACCACCTTGAACTGAGCGCTCGCCGCGGACGCCAACAGGAGAACCGCGACCATCCACGTGCGGACACAAATTCCCGCGCGGAAAATACAGATTAGACCCACCGTTACCTCATGAAAGCCCCATGTTACCTTGGCCTTCGTCCAGGGTTCAACCGATTTCCCGTCAGGCTTTGATGAATTAAATTTTCGATGCATTGCGGACGCGCTAAAACCTTCAAGCCCAACGATGGCTGCGTCCCCATACGGGTTTCTGCACCCACGAAAAACCGCACGCAGTGGAGCAGTATGATTTGCAATCAGATAGCAAGCCATCATGGATTTAACTTGACAATGATACACTAAGATTGCATAATGCAAATAGGCTAAATCTAAGCCGAGAGTTTTAACAGGAAGGAAGTCCAATCTTATGAGCAAGATCATCGGAATCGATCTGGGCACTACCAACTCCGTGGTTGCCGTCATGGAAGGCGGTCAACCGGTCGTTATCCCCAACCAGGAGGGTGGACGCACGACGCCGTCCGTGGTCGGCTTCACCAAAGGAGGCGAACGGCTGGTGGGCCAGGTCGCCAAGCGGCAGGCAGTGACCAATGCCGAAAACACGATCTACTCGATCAAGCGCTTCATGGGACGCCGTTTCGATGAAGTCAACGAGGAGATGAAGCTGGTCCCCTATAAAGTGGTCCGCGGCGATTCGAACGACGCGCGGGTCGAGGTCCAGGGAAAGAAATATTCCCCGCCTGAGATTTCAGCGATGATCCTCACCAAGCTCAAGGAAGCGGCCGAAGCCTATCTGGGCGAAAAAGTGACCAAAGCGGTGATCACCGTGCCGGCGTATTTCAACGACGCGCAGCGCCAGGCCACCAAGGACGCGGGCAAGATCGCGGGCCTGGAAGTGATGCGTATCATCAATGAGCCGACGGCGGCCGCGCTCGCTTATGGCCTGGATCGCAAGAAGGACGAGACCATTGCCGTGTACGATTTCGGCGGCGGAACGTTCGATATTTCGATTCTCGAGGTCGGCGACGGCGTGGTGGAGGTGAAATCCACCAACGGCGACACCCACCTGGGGGGCGACAACATCGACCAGCGCATCATCGACTGGCTGATCACGGAGTTCAAGCGCGATCAGGGCATCGACGTTTCGAAAGACCAGATGGCGCTGCAACGGCTCAAGGAAGCCGCCGAAAAAGCCAAGATCGAGCTTTCGACGCTGTTTGAGACCGAAGTGAATCTGCCCTTCCTGACGGCCGACGCGAGCGGCCCCAAGCACCTGGCGATCAAGCTCACCCGCGCGCGTTTCGAGCAGATGGTGGCCGATATTCTCGACCGGTCGATCGAACCGTGCAAGAAAGCCATTGCGGACGCGGGTGTGGACCCATCGAAAATCGACGAAGTGGTGCTGGTGGGCGGGTCGACGCGAATTCCGAAAGTTCAGGAGATCGTGCGCAACCTGTTCGGCAAGGAGCCCAACCGCAGCGTGAACCCCGACGAGGTGGTCGCGGTGGGCGCGGCGGTGCAGGGCGGCGTGCTGGGTGGCGAAGTGAAGGACGTGCTGCTGCTCGACGTGACGCCGCTGTCCCTCGGCATCGAGACGCTGGGCGGCGTGTTCACGAAGTTGATCGACCGCAACACGACTATCCCGACGCGCAAGAGCGAAGTGTTTTCGACCGCGGCGGACAATCAGACTTCGGTGGAGATCAAGGTGTATCAGGGCGAACGCGCCATGGCGCGGGACAACCGCATGCTGGGCGTGTTCCAGTTGATCGGCATTCCTCCGGCTCCGCGCGGAATTCCGCAGGTCGAAGTCACGTTCGACATCGACGCCAACGGAATCCTCAACGTGACGGCGAAGGACAAGGCCACCAACAACGAGCAGAAAATCACCATCACCTCCTCTTCGGGCCTGAGCAAGGACGAAGTGGAGAAGATGGCCAAGGACGCGGAGTCGCACGCGGCCGAGGACAAGAAGCGCAAGGACGAAATTGACGCGCGCAACCGCGCGGACTCGATGGTCTACCAGGTGGAAAAGATGTTGAAGGACCATCGCGACAAGATCAGCGCGGAGGACGCGGCCAACGTGGAAGCGGCGCTGGAAGGCGCGCGCAAAGCGATGAGCGGCGGCTCGATCGAGGACATCAACAAAGCCGTCGATAACCTGACCCAGGCGAGCCACAAGCTGGCTGAGGCGATGTACAAATCCAGCACTCCGGGCGGCACGCCGCCTCCGCCGAGCGATGGTGCCGGCCCGGGCGCGGGCGCTCCGAAAGAGGAGAAGAAGAAAGAGGACGTGGTCGATGCCGAGTTCGTCGACGTCGACGAGAAGAAGAAATAAGTGGTCAGTGATCAGTGGCCAGTGGTCAGTAAACGCGTGACTCACTGGCCACTGGCCGCTGGCAACTGGCCACCGTTATGGCCCAGCAAGACTATTATCAAACCCTCGGCGTTGGGCGCGATGCGAGCGAAGACGATATTCGCAAGGCTTATCGTAAGCTCGCGCGCAAGCACCATCCGGACCTGAATCCGGGAGATAAAGCCGCCGAGGAACGCTTCAAAAAAGTCCAGGAAGCCTATGACATCCTGAGCGATCCGAAAAAGAAGACCATGTACGATCAGTACGGCTTCTATTCGGAGAACGGAATGCCGGGCGGAGCGGGAGGGGCCGGTCAACGTGCCCCGCACATGGACTTCGGCGGCTTCGATTTCGGCGACGCCTTTTCACGCGGGGGGACGGGCGCGCGGCGTCCGGCGGAGGAATCCGCCAATTTCCAGGATATTTTCAGCCAGTGGTTCGGCCGCCAGCACGCCGAGGAGCCGGCGCCGCGGCCGCAAAAAGGCTCGGATCTCGAATACGGTCTGAGCATCGATTTCTGGCAGGCCATCCGCGGAACGCAGGTGCGGCTGAACATCACGCGCCAGGAAGTTTGCCCCACGTGCGGCGGCAGCGGTCAGGCGAAGACCGCGACCACCACCGTTTGTCCGGAGTGCAACGGCAGCGGCAACGTCCAGCAGGTCGCCGGGGCGATGCGCTTCAGCCTCACCTGCCCGCGCTGCGGCGGATCCGGACGCCTGAACAATGCCTGCCCGACCTGCCATGGCGATGGTTTGCTCGCGAGCAAGGAAACGGTGGACGTGCGCATTCCGCCGGGCGCGCAGCAAGGCTCGCGCCTGCGGGTCGCCGGTAAAGGCAACGCGGGCACCATGGGCGCACCCGCGGGCGATCTGTATATCACCGTACGTGTCGAGCCTCACCCGTTCTTCCGCCGCGACGGCGACGACATCGAAATCAGCGTGCCGGTGCGTATCGATGAAGCGGGTCTGGGGACGAAAATCGAGGTGCCCACCATCGACGGCCGGGCGCTCCTGAAAATTCCGCAGGGCACCCGGAACGGCCAGAAATTTCGGCTGCGCGAAAAGGGAGTGCTCAATTCGCGCAGCGGCAAGCGCGGCGATCAGATCGTGGAGGTCGCAATCGAGGCTCCGGTGGTGCAGGATGAGCGCACCAAGGAACTGCTGCGCGAATACGCCAAGCTCCATCCAGAAGATCCGCGCGGCGAAATGTGGGCCAAGGTGTAAACGATGAAGAAACGCAGCAAAGCCGCCTACATGATCTCGGCCGTAGCCGAGCAGTATCAGATCCATCCCCAAACGCTGCGGCTGTATGAAAGGGAGGGCCTGCTGAAACCGTCGCGCAGCGACGGCAACACGCGCCTGTACACCGATGACGACCTGGAGCGCCTGGAGGTCATTTTAAAGTTGACGCGCGATTTGGGTGTAAATCTCGCCGGCGTCGAAATCATTCTGAACATGCGCGAAAAGATGGCGGAGATGCAGCACCAGATCGAACAGTTCGTCTCGAGCCTGAACACGGAGATCAACCAGCGCACCAGGTCGGCGCCGGTGGAGCAGGTGCAGTCGTTGATCCCGGTGATCGAGGTGAAACGTGCCAAGAAAGCGTGATTGGCCGCGAATGAACGCGAGTAAACGCGAATGATGAACGAGCGCTAACGTCCCACCGCGAAAACGCCCACTGGAGGGCCGGAAGAACATCGAGTGTTCGTTCGTCGTCGGTGAGCGCGGGGAGCGCTTTCATTCCAACCGATCGGTCAGCACCCGGACATGGTTGTCGCGCACTTCGACATACCCGCCGTTGATCCTGTATTCCTGGGTCTGGCCGCTCAGCGTAATCGACAGCGTCCCCTGCCCCAATTCGCCGAGCAGCGGCGCATGGCCTGCCAACACGCCGAGATAGCCGTCTTTCCCGGGAATCTGCGCGAAATCGGCCTGTTGCCGCGTGACCAGCTTCTCCGGCGTCGCGATCTCGATTTCGAAAGTGTCCGCCATCAGCTCTTTTTCATCTTGTCCCAGGCTTCGAGCACATCCTCGATGTCGCCTTGCATGTAAAAGGCCTGCTCCGGTATCTCGTCGTGTTTGCCTTCGACGACTTCCTTGAAGCTGCGCACCGTGTCGGCGACCTTAACGTATTTTCCCTTCCGCCCGGTGAACGCCTCGGCGACGTTGAAGGGCTGCGAAAGGAAGCGCTGAAGCTTGCGCGCGCGCGCCACGGTGATCTTGTCTTCGTCGGAAAGCTCATCGACGCCGAGAATCGCGATGATGTCCTGGAGGTCTTTATAACGCTGGAGCGTCAGCTTCACCTGCTGGGCGACGTTGTAGTGCTCCTCGCCGATGATGCGCGGGTCGAGAATGCGCGAGGTGGAGGCCAGCGGATCGACCGCGGGATAAATTCCCAGCTCCGAAATCGCGCGCGAAAGATTGGTAGTGGCGTCCAGGTGCGCGAAGGTGGTCGCCGGCGCGGGATCGGTGTAATCGTCCGCGGGCACGTAAATCGCCTGCACCGAGGTGATGGAACCGGATTTAGTGGAGGTGATGCGCTCCTGAAGGTCGCCCATCTCGGTGGCGAGATTGGGCTGATAACCGACCGCGCTAGGCATGCGTCCGAGCAGCGCGGAAACTTCCGAGCCGGCCTGCGTAAAACGAAAAATATTGTCGATGAACAGCAGCACGTCCTGGTGCTCTTCATCGCGGAAATATTCGGCGACGGTGAGCGCGGTCAAAGCGACTCTCAGACGCGCTCCAGGGGGTTCCGTCATCTGGCCGTAAATCAGGGCGCACTTGGATTTGTGCCAGTCGTGCGGATCGATCACGTGCGATTCCTGGAATTCGAGCCACAGGTCGTTGCCTTCGCGCGTGCGCTCGCCCACACCCGCGAAAACCGAGACGCCGCCGTGCTTGGTGGCGAGGTTCGAAATCAGCTCCTGAATGATGACCGTCTTGCCTACGCCGGCTCCGCCGAACAGTCCGATCTTTCCGCCTTTCAAGTACGGCTCCAGCAGATCGATGACCTTGATTCCGGTCTCGAACATTTCGAGCTCGGTGGACTGCTCTTCAAACGCCGGCGCGGGGCGATGAATGGGCAGGCGATGATCGGCATTGACCGGTCCCATCTTGTCGACGGGCTCGCCGATGACGTTGAGCACGCGGCCGAGCGTCTGCCTTCCCACGGGAACCGTGACCGGCTCGCCAAGGCTTTCCGCCTTCATGCCGCGCACCAGCCCGTCGGTAGGCTGGAGCGCGATGGTGCGCACGCGGCTTTCGCCGATGTGCTGGGCGACTTCGCAGATGATGTCAATCGGCTCGGGCACCTTGAAGCCCGCGCTGGTGATGCGGATCGCCGTGCGGATCACGGGAATCTGCCCCTCGGGAAACTCAATATCGACGGCCGGTCCGGCCACTTGAATCACTTTTCCGGTTATCATAATTCCTACTCCCCAGTCCCCAATACCTATTCGAGCGCCGCCGCGCCGCTGACGACCTCGATAATTTCCTTCGTAATGCTCGCCTGGCGCACGCGATTCAGGTACAGCGTGAGCGAATCGATCATGTCTGACGCGTTGGAGCTGGCGGCGTCCATGGCGGTCATACGCGCGGCGTGCTCGGCCGCGGACGATTCGAGCAGCGCGCGGTAAATCTGCGCCTTCACGTAACGCGGCAGCAGGCTGCCCAACAGCTCCGCCGGCGGCTGCTCGTAAATGTAGTCGACCGGTGCAGCGGCCTGCGGGATCTCGATCGGCAGCAGCCGTTTTCCCACCAGGTGCGACGACATCACGCTTTTGAATTCGTTGCCGAACAGGTACACCGCGTCGATGTCAGCTTTCGCGAACAAGTCGAGCACAGCGTCGGCGATCTGATCCGCGGTCTCGTAGCGCACCACGCGGAAAATGTCGACATATTCGGCGTGAATGCGCACGCCGCGCTTGCGGAAATAATCGCGGCCTTTTTTCCCCACCAGGTCGAGCGTCAACTGGTTCGAACGATGCTCGTCGACGAAGCGCTGCGCCATCCGGATCAGGTTCGCGTTGAATCCGCCGG
This sequence comes from Bryobacteraceae bacterium, assembly GCA_035501755.1. GTDB lineage: Bacteria > Acidobacteriota > Terriglobia > Bryobacterales > Bryobacteraceae > Palsa-187. Next base: position 31,335 of record DATJVN010000090.1, read on the forward strand.
CTTTGCCCATATCGGCCGTGATGACGATCAGCAGGATGCGGTTTTCGGGGCGCACGGCGAGCAGCGGATTTTCAGCCGAATCGCCCGCCGCCTGCGCCACGTTGGCCAGCATCTGCTGAAGGATGGTCGCGTAAGGCCGCGCCGCCAGCGCCCGATCCTGCGCCTTGCGCAGCTTGGCCGCCGAGATCATCTTCAAAGCCTTGGTGATCTGCTGCGTATTGCGGACGCTGCGAATGCGCCGGCGAATGTCGATCAGCGACGGCATTTACTTCAGCTTGTGCTCCTGAACAAACCGGTCCTTGAATTCCTTGATGGCCGTGTTGATGCGGCCCTTCAGGTCGTCGTCGAGATTTTTCTTCTGCGCGATCTCCGGCAGCAGCCCCGGATGGGCGTTTTCGGCGAAGCGATACAAACCTTCCTCGAACGGCCGGCACTGCTCCACCGGCAGATCATCCAGGAAGCCGTTGGTCCCGGCGTAAATAATGAGAACCTGCTTTTGCACCGGCAGCGGCGAATACTGGCCCTGCTTGAGGATCTCCACCATGCGGCTGCCGCGCGTCAACTGCGCCAGCGAGGCCTTGTCGAGATCCGAGCCGAATTGCGCGAACGCGGCCAGCGCGCGATACTGCGCCAGGTCGAGTCGCAAGCTGCCGGCCACCTGGCGCATCGCCTTGATCTGCGCGTTGCCGCCCACGCGGCTGACCGAAATGCCGACATCGATCGCCGGGCGGACGTTGGAGTTGAACAGGTCGGTGATGAGATAGATTTGGCCATCCGTGATCGAAATCACGTTGGTGGGGATGTAGGCCGAAACATCGCCCGCCTGGGTTTCGATGAACGGCAGTGCGGTGAGCGAGCCTCCGCCGAGCTCGTTCGACAACTTCGCGGCGCGCTCCAGCAGCCGGCTGTGGAGATAGAACACGTCGCCGGGATAGGCTTCGCGGCCCGGAGGACGGCGCAGCAGCAGCGAAATTTCGCGATACGCGGCGGCGTGCTTCGAAAGATCGTCGTAGACGCACAATGCGTGGCGCGACGAATCGCGGAAAAATTCGCCGATGGCGCAGCCGGAATAGGGCGCCAGGTACTGCATGGGCGCGGGGTCGGACGCCGTGGCCGCGACCACGATCGAATATTCCATCGCGCCGTATTCTTCGAGCGTCTTCACCACCTGCGCGACGGTGGAGCGCTTCTGCCCGATGGCGACGTAAATGCACACCACGTCGCCGCCCTTCTGATTGATGATGGTGTCGAGCGCGACCGTAGTCTTGCCGGTCTGCCGGTCGCCGATCACCAACTCGCGCTGCCCGCGGCCGATAGGGATCATCGCGTCGATGGCCTTGAGGCCGGTTTGCAGCGGCTCCTTCACCGGCTGGCGATCGACCACGCCGGGTGCGATGCGCTCGATATGATTGTACGCGTTGGTGTCGATGGGACCCTTGCCGTCGATGGGCTGGCCCAGCGCGTCCACCACGCGGCCGATCATCGCCTCGCCCACCGGAATCGACATGATGCGCCCGGTGCGGCGCACCTCGTCGCCTTCCTTGATTTCCGAATACTCGCCCAGCAGCACCGCGCCGACGTCTTCTTCTTCCAGGTTCAGCGCGATTCCGGAAACGCCGTTGCGAAACTCGATCAGCTCGCCGGCCATCACGTTTTCGAGGCCGTAAATGCGCGCGATTCCGTCGCCCACCGAGATCACCGATCCCGTCTCGGCGACATCTACCGCTTTTTCGTAATTCTCAATCTCCTCGCGCAGCACGCGCGAGATTTCATCCGCCCGTATCGTAGCCATAAAATCCTTCTAATGGGGACTGGGTATTGGGTGCTTCCGCTATCCAGTTCCCAGTTCCCACTACCCGCTCACCAATTTCGCCCTCATCCGCTCCAACTGTCCTCTTACGCTGCCGTCGTACAAAATCGAACCCACGCGCGCGACCACCCCGCCGATCAGGTCGGGGTCGATGGCGTAAGCGGCCTTGGCTTTCTTCCCCGCCAGCCGCGAAAGCTCGGCTTCGAGCGCGGCGCGCTGCGGTTCGCCCAGCAGTGATGCGCTGGTCACCTCGGCCTGCACGAATCCCAGACGCTGGTCGAGCAGATCCTCGTAGGAGTCAACAATCTGGTCGAGCTGGGAAATGCGGCGATGGTCTATCGTCACAAAAATGAAATTCCGCACCACCAGCGGGATCTCCAGCGGCTGGAGCAGGCGGCCGATCACCGCGCGCTTTCGCGCCGGAGAAACCGCCGGCGAGAGCAGCGCATGCGTGAGCGCGAGCGAGGAGTCGATCAGGTCCTCGATCGCGCGCAATTGCTTCAGCACCGTATCCGGGTTGAGACCCGAGCCGCGCGCCGTTACGATATCGAGCAGAGCTTTGGCGTATCGTCCGCCCACAGCGGAGATCATCAGTTCTTCGATGCCTCCAGCTCGCGCACAAAATCCTGGATGAGCGCGGCGTCAGTCTTGGGGTCGAGCAATTTGCGGATGCGCGCCTCGGCCAGTTCCAGCGCCAGCCGCGCCGCATGTCCGCGCAGGTCGCGCTGCGCGATTTTTCCGGCCGTCTCGATCTCCAACTCGGCTTGCTTTTGCAATTTTTCGATGTGCCGGGCGGTGCTTTCGGCCAGACGCGCGCTCTCCTGCTCCATTTCGGCGTGGGCCTGCGCGCGGAACTTCTCGATCTCTTCGCCGAGGGCGGCTAGCTTCCGCGCCATCTCGGCCGCACGCGCTTCCGCCTCGCTCTTGAGTCGCTGCGCCTCGGCGATTCCTTTCCGAATCTCCTCGCCGCGCGTCCGGAACACCGGCGGAAGATATTTCGCCGTCAGCCACCCCAGCCCGATCACCAGCAGGATGAAGTTGGTCCACTTCCAGCCGATAAGGTCGCGCGGAGCTTCGATTTCCTGCGCGTTTGCGGCCGCGCACACCAGCAGCAGCTCGATTACGACGGCGGTCAGGACACGTTTCATCCCGCGCTCCCCGCACGGCGTTCGAGAATCGCGGAGACGATTTCGCCGGCTAACTCCGCGCTCAACCCGGTCAGGCCGGCGCGCGCCTGGTCCGCCTCGGCCGAGATGCGCTCGGTGGCCTCCCGCACGATCTGCTCGGACCGCGCGCGCGCCTCGGCGACGTGCGCGGCGTGCTCCTCCAGCCATTTGCGCCGGGTTTCCTCCTGGAGCCGGTACACGCCGGCGCGCGCGTCGTCGAATTTCTGCTCGTATTCCTTCTGTTTATCCTCAGCGAGCGCGAGGCTTTTTTCGGCAGCCTTGCGGGCGCCCTCGGTGAGCTCCTCGCGCTGTTTCAAAACGCGCGCGAGCGGCGCGAACAGCATCGCGCGAAAGTACCAAAAAACGATGATCAGAAGGATGATGGTGGGGATGGCCTTCTGCATCAACCCACCTAGGGCTTGGATCGTCTGTTCCATTCAGGAATTGTGCAAGGGAACGGGAACTACGCGAGACGGTGTTACGCTGACAGTCTCTTGAAAACTCAAAAGTAACACAGCATGAGGGGGAAAATCAACCAAAGGTTCGATGCGCGGCCGGGCCGATGATACACTGTGGACGTGAAAGGCATCGTGCTCGCCGGCGGCACCGGAAGCCGGCTGTTCCCGCTCACCAAGATCACCAATAAGCACCTGCTCCCCATCTACGACAAGCCCATGGTGTATTACCCCATTCAGACGCTGGTGGAGGCGGGGATCAGCGACATTATGCTGGTGACCGGGGGGCGCAACTCGGGCGATTTTCTGCGCCTGCTCGGCAACGGCAAGGAGTTCGGGCTCAAGCACCTGAACTATACCTACCAGGAGGGCGAAGGTGGAATCGCCGAGGCGCTGGCGCTCACCGAACATTTCGCCGACGGCGACCAGATCTGCGTCATCCTGGGCGACAACATCATCGAGGGCAACATCCGCGCCGCCGTGGACGAATTCCGCCGCCAGGAGCGCGGCGCTCGGATCTTTCTCAAGGAAGTGCCCGACGCGGGACGCTTCGGCGTGGCCGAGCTTGATGGAGCGCGCATCGCCGGAATCGAGGAAAAACCCAAGCGCCCCAAGAGCCACTACGCGGTGACGGGAATCTATCTCTACGACCAAACGGTGTTCGACAAATGCCGAACCCTGAAACCGTCGGCGCGCGGCGAGCTGGAGATCACCGACGTCAACAACGCCTACATCCGCGAAGGCACCATGACGTTTTCGATTCTGGAGGGGTGGTGGACCGACGCGGGGACCTTCGAGTCGCTGCTGCGTGCCGCCAACCTGGTTGCGGCTCGTTCGGCCGCCGGTAGCGCGGCGGTCGAGAGCGCTCCCGCGGCTACCGCGGTGTGAGAAGAATCACCGGAAACACATGAAAAAAGCCCTGATCACCGGGATCACCGGACAGGACGGGTCTCTGCTGGCGGAATTTCTGCTCGCGCGGGGTTACGAGGTGCACGGAATCATCCGCCGCGCATCCACGTTCAACACCGAGCGCCTGGATTCGATCTATGCGGATCCGCACCAGCCTGGCGCGCGTCTGTTTCTGCATTACGGCGACGTCTCCGATGGCGGCGGACTTCTGCGCGTGATGGAAAAGGCGCGTCCCGACGAGATCTACAACCTGGCGGCGCAGTCGCACGTGCGCGTCAGCTTCGACCAAGCCGAGTACACCGCCGATGTGGTGGCCACCGGCGCGCTGCGGATGCTCGAGAGTCTGCGCGAGTACGCCTCGCGAGGCCATACGGCGCGCCTGTATCAGGCCGGATCGTCGGAGATGTTCGGCGCTTCGCCGCCCCCGCAGAACGAGACCACGCCCTTTTATCCCCGCAGCCCCTACGCGGTCAGCAAAGCCGCCGCCCATTGGTACGCGGTGAACTATCGCGAGGCGTACGGGCTGTTCATCGCCAACGGAATTCTGTTCAATCACGAATCGCCACGGCGCGGAGAAACCTTCGTCACGCGCAAGATCACGCGGGCGCTTGCGCGCATCAAGCTGGGGCTCCAGGAAAAGCTGTACCTGGGCAATCTCGATTCGCGGCGCGACTGGGGCTACGCGGGGGATTACGTCGAAGCCATGTGGCGCATGCTCCAGCATTCGCGCGCGGAGGATTTCGTGATTGCGACGGGCAAATCGCATTCGGTGCGCGACTTTCTGGAGCTCGCGGCGCAGCGCTGCGGGATCGATTGGCAATGCTGTGTCGAGAAGGACGCGCGTTATCTGCGGCCGACTGAAGTGGGGAATCTGTGCGGCGACGCCTCCAAGGCGCGCGAACTGCTAGGCTGGACGCCGCGCGTTGGATTCGAAGAGCTGGTCGCTATGATGGTGGATCACGACCTGGAGCTGGCGCGGCAGGAAAAGACGCTCGCCTCCGCCGGGCATCGCGTGGTGCAGCGGGGATCGTCGGAGAGATAACGCGCCAGCCGCTACACTTGGGAGAAGATGCATCGCGCCTACACCGCGGAAACACACGAGGAAATCTCGCGACTGATCAGCAAGCTGAACGAGCTGGGATGGTATCACTCGATTGAGCTGCCGGATGGGCGCGTGATTCCCGGCCTGCTGACCCTTGAACAGTTGAAGACACGCATCGGACGCTTTCCGATTCCGGCGGATCTCACCGGGAAACGCGTGCTGGATATCGGGGCCTGGGACGGATGGTTCACCTTCGAGATGGAGCGTCGCGGCGCGCAGGTCCTGGCGGTCGATTCCGCGCGCCAGGAGACGTTTTTCGAGGCGAAGAAGCTGCTCGGATCGAAGGCCGAGTACCTGGTGGAGGATGTCTGCTATTTAACGCCGGAGCAGGTGGGATATTTCGATATCGTTCTGTTTTTTGGCGTGCTGTATCATCTGAAGCACCCGCTGCTGGCGCTCGAGAGGCTGTGCGCATTGTGCACGGACATGTTGTGCATGGACACGCTGGTGATCGACGAGCCGGCGCGGCCGGAAGAGCGGCCAATCCTCGAGTTTTACGAGACCACGGAGCTGGGCGGCCAGTACGACAATTGGTGTGCGCCGAACACGTCGTGCCTGCTGGCGTTCGTGCGGACGGCCGGGTTCGTCAATGCGCGGCTGATCGGAGTGCACGACACGCGCGGGGTGGTGGTCGCGTACCGGAAATGGCCGCAGATTGCGCGGTCGGGGGAAGCGCCGGAGATTGTGTGCGTCGAAAACGCGTGGACCCGCGATCACAACTTCCGCAGCGATCGCGACCATTACTTCAGCGTATGGTTCAACACGCCACGCACCGACTTACATTGTGACAACGTATATTTGCAGGTGGGGCCGTATGCATGCCGGCCGGCGGGAGTTTCGAAGGTCAGCGAAGGCGGGTGGCACGCGGTGGCAAAGCTCGCGCCGGGGCTGTCGCACGGATGGTTCGACGTGACCGTAGCCGCGGGGGACAGCCCGTTCAGCAAGCCGGCGCGCATTCCGATCGATCTGACACGTGCGCAGCGACGGGCGTCGGCCGCACCGGGGCTGGACGTCGAAATCGCCGGGATCACCGACGGAAAAACGTACGAGTCCCATCGCGTCCGCGCGGGAAAAGAGAGCTGCGTTTCGGTGTGGGCACGGAAGCTGCCGGCCGATCTCGAAAAATCGGAGATCACGCTGCGTCTCGACGGCGCCGATCTTCCGGCCGTATTTTTCGGCGAGCCGGACAAGAACGGTTATCGCCAGATCAACGCGATGCTGCCCGCGTCGATGGAGCCGGGCGAATATTTCTTATCGGTATGCTGCCGGGGAGCAGAGTCCGCACCGTCGCGAATTGAAATCATCGGCCGCGAATGAACCTAAACGAACGCGAATCATGATTTGCGTTCATCGGCGTTCATTCCTGGCCATTTTTCTCAATTCTTGGCGCTCTCGATCCGCATTCCGTAGAACGAGCGGTAGACGAAGAACAGCGCGACCAGCAGGAACGCGACCGCGAGGCCGGTGCTGAACCCCGCCCCCTGCTTTTCAGACAGTGAAACGGCGAGTTCCACCGCTAGCAATCCGAACAGCGTGGTGAACTTGATGATCGGGTTCAACGCCACCGAAGATGTGTCCTTGAACGGGTCGCCCACCGTGTCGCCGACCACCGTCGCGTCGTGCAACGGCGTGCCCTTGGCCTTGAGATCCACCTCGACGATCTTCTTGGCGTTGTCCCACGCGCCGCCGGCGTTGGCCATGAAGATCGCCTGGTACAGGCCGAACAGCGCAATCGAGATCAGGTAGCCGATGAAGAAGTACGGCTCGAAGAACGCGAAGGCGAGCGTGGCGAAGAACACCGTCAGGAAGATGTTGAACATGCCCTTCTGCGCGTACTGCGTGCAGATTTCGACGACGCGTTTGGAATCGGTGACCGACGCCTTCGTCGCGCCTTCGAGCTTGATGTTCGCCTTGATGAACTCGACCGCGCGATACGCGCCGGTGGTGACCGCCTGCGTGGAAGCGCCGGTGAACCAGTAGATCACCGCGCCGCCGGTGATCAACCCGAGCAGGAACGGCGGGTGCAGAATGGAGAGATTCGACAAAAGCTCGGTCTTGAGGCCCTGCGTCAGCGAGACGATGATCGAGAAAATCATGGTGGTCGCGCCGACCACGGCGGTTCCGATCAGCACCGGCTTGGCGGTCGCCTTGAACGTATTTCCGGCGCCGTCGTTTTCTTCGAGATGATGCTTAGCCTTTTCGAAATCGACCTCGAAGCCGTACTTTTCTTTGATGCTCTTCTTGATTCCGGGGACTTGCTCAATCAGGCTCAGCTCGTACACCGACTGTGCGTTATCAGTGACCGGGCCATAGGAATCGACCGCGATGGTTACCGGTCCCATCCCCAAAAATCCGAAGGCGACCAGGCCGAACGCAAATACCGCCGGGACCTGCATCATCGTGTCGAGGCCGTTCAGGCTGACCCCGTAGCCGATGGCCATCAGCGCCATCATCGACAGTCCCAGCCAAAAGGCGCTGAAATTTCCGGCGACGAAACCGGACAGAATGTTGAGCGACGCACCGCCCTCGCGCGCGGAGGTCACCACTTCGCGCACGTGGCGCGAATCCATGGACGTAAACACTTTGACCAGTTCCGGAATGATCGCGCCGGCGAGCGTTCCACAGGTGATGATGCTCGAAAGCTTCCACCACATGCTGCTGTCGCCGCCGATATCGGGGATCATCAGGTACGAAACCAGGTAGGTGAGAGCGATGGAGATGAACGAAGTCAGCCAGACCAGCGAAGTGAGTGGCGCCTCGAAGTTCATCTTGTCGGCGTTCTCGTAGCGCGCCTTGGCGATCGCGCTGTTGACGAAGTACGACAGGCCGCTGGCGATGATCATCATCACGCGCATGGCGAAAATCCATACCAGCAGCTCAACCTTGATCAGATCGTTGCTGACGGCGAGCAGGATGAAGGTGATCAGCGCCACGCCGGTGACGCCGTAGGTCTCAAAACCGTCGGCCGAGGGACCCACCGAATCGCCCGCGTTGTCGCCGGTGCAGTCCGCGATGACGCCGGGGTTGCGCGCGTCGTCTTCCTTGATCTTGAACACGATCTTCATGAGGTCCGCGCCGATATCGGCGATTTTGGTGAAGATTCCGCCGGCCACGCGCAGCGCCGCCGCGCCCAGCGATTCGCCGATGGCGAAACCGATGAAGCAGGGTCCCGCGTAATCGCCGGGGATGAACAGCAGAATGCACAGCATCATGAACAGCTCGACCGAGATCAGCAGCATGCCGATGCTCATGCCGGCCTGGAGCGGGATCGCGTAGCAGGGATACGGCTTTCCGCGCAGACTGGCGAAGGCGGTGCGCGAATTGGCGAAGGTGTTGACGCGGATGCCGAACCACGCCACGCCGTAGCTTCCGCAGATGCCGAGCACGCTGAAGGCGAGAATGATCACCACGTGCAGCGCGGGGGTTGCCGTGAGCACACCGAAGTACAGGACGATCGCCGCGCCGATGAAAACCTCGAGAATCACCAGAAATTTGCCCTGCGTGATCAGGTAGGTTTTGCAGGTTTCATAGATGAGCTCGGAGATTTCGAGCATGGTCTCGTGCACCGGCAGGTTGCGCTGGTGCTGGTACATCATCAGGCCGAACAGGAAGCCCAGGACGCAGACGCCCAGGCCCGCGTACAGCAGCGTGGGTCCCGAAATTCCGTTGAGGAACAGGGCGCTATGAAGGTCGGGGAGCTTCAATTGCGCTTCGCCACCTTGGGCGAACAGCGGCGTGGAACCGCCGGCGGCCAGAAGAACCAGGACAAGAACGGGGAACGCGCGCTTGAGAGCGGCACACGCCATCGCGAACAGGGCGCTCAGTTGCATTCCGAAAAAGCCTCCACTTGAATCGTTTAGCTCTTGGCCGCACAATGTCGCGCGGCGCATTTATTGGAAGGCCACGCAAACGCGTTGTACGCTTCTAGAGAGAAAGCCGGCCCGTAATAGGCCCCGGCCTTTTAGATTAGGATAGCGGAGCGAAAATCGATTCGCAACGGGCGATCACGCCGCTTTGATCGGAGAGCCCCGAAAGTAACGCGATGCGTCGGGGCGGAACAGGATCCCGGCGATGGCGGCGCAGAACGCGGCGTGGATCGCCAGCATTGCGACGCCGCCGAAGGCGCTCAAAATCACGTGAAACACGATCCAGGCGAGGGCCAGCCAGCGCGCCCAGTTTTGGCCGCGCAGCAGGAAAACTCCGGCGGTAAGCGCCATCAATTCCACCAATTCAATGCCCGCGCCGTCGAAGCGGACCAGCCTGCCCTCGCGCAGTCCGTGAAAATGGTTGACGAATCCGCCGACGCCGACTGCGATATAGAGCAGCGCGACGATGGTCACCGCGATTGGACGTTGATTCGGGAGAGCGGCGGCGGTCACCGGATGCCAGCATACCCAAGCCGCGGACGGCGTGCAAGGCGGTCTAGCTGAGCACTTCGATTTCGGGATAGAGCGGAACCGGGGGATCCAGATCCGCGGCTGCTCCTGCCTCCGAGAGCACTATCGAAAAACGTGCGCACTAAGTAAGCAGCAACGGCAAGCTGCCGGCGTCCATCGATGTGCACGATTCCGAGAGCCTAAAGCCTTTGAGTGCATATAAAGTCTTTGCATAGGCCGCTTTAACGCACCCGCGCTCTCCAGGTTTCGACGAAAGCCGTCAGGGCGACCGGTTTCCGCTGCCCGGCGAGGATTCGCGCCAGCTCGATTGCAGCCCACGCGAAATACGCGATCGTCACCGGCTCGGCCGACGAAGGATATGCGAACGGGACCGCGAACAGCACCAGCAAAATCGCGGCTTCCCACCAGGCCAGCTCCATGTTGATCAGAAACATCATGCCCACCACGGCCTGGCCGAGCGTCATGAGCAACTGCATTTTCTGCTCGGCATCGAGCGGAATCACTGCGGGCGCACCCACGCTGATCGAATAGAGCACCGGCAGCATCGCCACGAGCAGCGTCCACTGATTGATGTTGCTCGAGACCATGTTCATCAGCGCCATTGACGCGCGGCTGGGCCTACGGGCGAAGTACACGGTCGAGGCCATTTCCGGAAATTCCGAGACGATCGGCGCGATCCACTGGATAAAGAGAAACGCGGGAATGCCGCCGAGGGTCGCCAGAGCGAGAAGGCTCGCCAGAAAAGGCTCCGCCGAGTAATAAATAAGCGTGCCGCCTCCGACGAACAGAACGGCGATGAGCGCAATTCGGCGCGCCCGCGGCGCTTTGACGATGGCGCGCGGAATGCTTTCGAGCTGGTCGACGGATTCGTGGCCCTCCGCCGGAAGCCGGCTCAGCACCGCCAGGTACGCCGCGTAAATCGCGATCAAAACGAAAGCGTCGTGGATCGCCAGCGTTCCCTTCGCGGCGATGACCGCGATATAGATCAGCGCGACGAACAATACCCCGACTTCGATCGAGTGATGCCGCTCCAGGCGGATCGCGCGGAGACGCGTCTTCGACCGGCGGCGATGGGCCAGCGCGGCGGTGAGATAAATCACTGGCCATCCCAGCCCCGTAAGCAGGCGCAGCGCACCAGTCAGATTCGCCAGCAGCAGGGGAACCTGCTGTTTCCAGGCGAGCACGGCTTCGACCGCGAACTCGGGCAGCGTTTGCAGCCACGCCAGAATCGCCAGCGCGAATCCCTGCGCGATGAAATATTGCGCCGATTCGGCCGCCCACGCGATCATCAGCGCGGAAATCAGGATTGCCGGCGCGGTCCAGAGAATGGTGGCCGGCGAGCTTTGGCGAAGAGGCGCGGCAACCAGCAGGAATGCGAAAAGGACGGGGTAAACGCCGGGTTGCCGCAACGCCTCATGGTACAACGAACGTATGCCCAGCTTTCGCGTCGCCACGCCGCAATCGAGCTACGACGCAATCGTGGAGCGCGGATCGCTACAGCGCATCGCGGAGTTCATTCCGCGCGGCGCGGGAAAAATTTTCGTGGTCACCGAGGAGCGTATCTGGCAACTGCACGGGCGCGCGGCAGCGGCCTGCGTCGATGAGGTGCTGTACTTTTCGGGCGGCGAATCGCGCAAACGGCTGGCGGAGGTGGAACGGCTGGCGGAGCAGATGGTCGAGCGTGGGGCGGACCGCTCGAGCGTCGTGGTTGCGCTGGGCGGCGGCATCGTGAATGACGTCGCCGGATTCCTGGCCGCGATTTTCATGCGCGGCGTTCCAGTGATCCAGGTCCCCACCACGCTGCTGGCGCAGGTGGACGCCGCGATCGGCGGCAAGACCGGGGTGAACCTGGTAAGCGGAAAAAACCTGCTGGGCGCGTTTCATCAGCCACTGGCCGTGCTCATCGACCCGGAGGTGCTCGCCACACTTTCCGATCGCGAATATCGCGCCGGATTGTACGAAATCGTCAAGTGCGGGATCATTCGCGACGCGGAGCTGTTTCACGTCCTGGAGGAGTGTCCCGCCCCGGTGCTGGCGCGCGAGGCGCTCGTGGTGGACCGCATCATCGCCGCCGCGGTGCGGATCAAAGCCGAGGTGGTTTCCGCCGACGAGCGCGAAGGCGATCTTCGCCGCATCCTGAATTTCGGCCACACGATGGGGCACGCGCTCGAAGCCGAAACCCGTTATGAGCGCTTTCTGCACGGGGAAGCGGTCGCGTTCGGAATGCGCGCGGCCGCGGCGCTAGCGGAACGGACGGTCGGGCTGGCGGCGGCCGATCGCGCGTCAATCGAGCGCGTCATCGCGAGTTATGGACCGATTCCGGCGCTCGACGGTGTCGCTGCGCCCGCGCTGGCCGCGCGGCTGGGCGCGGACAAGAAAACCATCCAGGGCAGAGTGCATTTCGTGCTGCCGGTGCGCATCGGAGAAGTGAAGATTGTTTCGGGAATCGAGGATCGCGTAGTGCTCGAAACGATCGAAGACGCGCTGCGATGACCGGGACCACGCCGCGCGGCGCCAATACGGAGCAGGAAGCCTCGCGATGGGTGCGCGGCATGTTCGGAGGGATTGCCCACCGCTACGACTTTCTCAACCATCTGCTCTCGTTCAATCTGGATCGGCGCTGGCGCGCGCGGATGATCGAGCGCGTAAGCGAGATTCTGGCGCGGCCCGAGGTGCGCGCGCTGGATCTGTGCTGCGGCACCGGCGACGTTCTCCAGTCGATGGAACGCGTCACACCATGCGCGACCTTCGGCAGCGATTTCTGCCATCCCATGCTGATCGAGGCGCGGCGCAAGGTAAAATCGGCGCTGTTCGAGGCCGATGCGCTGACGCTGCCGCTCGCTGCCGAATCGCTGGACCTGGTCACCATCGCGTTCGGGTTTCGGAACCTGGCGAATTACCGCCGCGGGCTGGAAGAATTAAAGCGCGTGCTGAAGCCGGGAGGGACGCTCGCGATTCTGGAATTTTCACAGCCGTCGAATCGCGTTTTCGGCGCGCTGTACGGGTTTTTTTCAACGCGGGTGCTGCCGCGGATCGGCGGACTCATTTCCGGATCGCGCGAGGCGTACTCCTATCTGCCCGAATCGATCCAAAAATTTCCCGGCGCGGAGGATCTCGCCGCGGAAATGCGCGCGGCGGGATTCGAGCGGGTGGAGTTCGAGCGGATGACGGGTGGCGCGGTCGCGCTGCATGTCGGTCTGAAGGCTCCCGGATCTTGACGGAAATACGCCGGTCGGCAAGGTCCAAATACCCACTACCAAGATACCGGTACTGGCGATAGCTGCAAATCTGCGGCATAACGGTTATAATCGACCGTTGCCATGAGATTAGGACAGATCAAATGGAACGGTGGCGTGACGGCTGCCATTTTCAATCACTCGTCGGCCCGACCGATCCCTGATTACACGTTGTGCGAGCTGATCTCGCGTGCGGAAAAGCAGGGCGCGCTGCTCGCCGATCTCGCCGAGGAGCTTTCCATTCCCAAACCCGTTGCCGCGGAGCCGCTGATTCCGCTCCAGCCGCGCGAGGTGTGGGCCAGCGAGGAGATTCTTGCGCACGAACCGCGGCCGCGGATTTTTCTCAAAGGCACGGCGCGCATGTGTGTAGGACCGGGGCAGCCGATCGGCATCCGCTCCGATTCGCGCTTCACGGCGCCCGAGCCGGAGATCGCGGTGGTGCTGGGAGCCCGGGGGCGCGTGCTCGGCTACACGCTCGCCAACGACGTCTCCGCGCGCGATATCGAGCGCGAGAACCCGCTGTACCTGTCGCAATCGAAAACGTTTCAGGCGTGCTGCGCGCTGGGTCCCGTTATGGTGACCGCCGACGAGATCGCCGATCCGCTGGGGCTGACGGTTTCGTGCACCATCGTGCGCGCCGGAGCGACCATTTTCGAAGGCAAGATTTCCACCGAGCGGCTGGCGCTGAGCCGCATGCTCGATTTTCTGATGCGAGCCAATCCGGTGCCGCCGGGGTCGGTGCTGCTGACCGGAACGGGCGTCCGAATTGAGAACGTCGCGCTCATGGCAGGCGATTCGGTAAGCATCCGCGTCGACCAGATCGGCGAGCTGCGGAATCCCGCGGAGGTGGTGGGATCGGCAATCTGCTACGCCTCCTCGGGTTCTTCGAATTCCTCCAGCCGGGCGGCATCGGCGGCGTAGCGCTTTAGAACGCGAATGGAATTGGCCGCGCCGAAACCGGCCAGGCGAAGTTTGCGGAACGCCGCGGCGAGGTGCTTGGGGTCGGCGAGGAGCGCACCGAGATTCTTGCCGCGATACTTCCGCGCCAGGAAATTCTCGATCATCGCGGGCTCATCGGATTGGATGAAAGCGGCTTCGGCCGCGCGGTGAGCAACAGTGGGAGCCACACGGCGGCTCATCAGGTCGCGCAGTACGCGGGCCTTGCCGAAGCCGTCGTTATCGCGGCGCCAGTTGGCGAACGATTCGGCGAAGCGCTTGTCGTCCAGGTAGCCGGCGTCCTTGAGGCGCGCGATCACCAAGTCGGCGTCCTGGGCGCGGGCCGCACGCCGCCTGAGTTTCTCGCGCAGCTCGGAGGAGCTTTGCGCGCGCGCGGAGAGAATCCGCGCCGCGTAAGCGGTCAGCGCGTCAAAATCCAGCGGTTTCGGCGGGCGCCGCATGATCTTTAGCGTAGCGGAAACGTATCGGCGTCCGGTTGCGCCCGACCCGTCACGCGCGTCTAAACTAATGGAGCCGGGCGTGGAGTAGACTCGAAGAGGAGGAGTAACGTTATGGAGGATGATAACAAGCTGTCGTACTTTTTCCTCGGATTGGGGTTGGGAGTAGCGGTTGGGGTGTTGTTCGCTCCGAAAGCCGGAGCGGAAACGCGCAACCTGATTCGCGACAAAGCGAATGAAGGCGCCGACTACGCCAAGCGCCGCGCCAACGAGCTGCGCGACCAGGCTTCCGACGCCATCGAGCGCGGCAAACAGACGATTTCGCGCCACAAGGACAATCTGGGCGCGGCAGTGGAGGCAGGCAGGCAGGCGTATCGGGACGCGACCACTAATCCGACCGATTAACGCCGGAAGCGGACGGAAAGGAAGGCCCCTCGGGCAAACATATGGATCAGAGTCTGCTGATCATTCTCGCGGTTTTCGTGTTCGTCTCCGCCATCGCGCTGTGCATCCAGGCGGGAATGTTGTTCGCGTTATACAAGGCTACGCGCAACATGGAAGATAAGGTCATGCCGCTGATCCCCAAGCTCGACGCTCTGATGGAGAGCTCGCGCGAAGCCGTGGAGGAAAGCCGCAAGCAGATTCACGAGATCAGCGTGAGGACCAGCGACGTGCTCGATTCGACGCGCAAGCAACTGGCGCGGGTGGACGAGGTGCTCGAAGACGCCGTGGCGCGCGCGCGCGTGCAGATGGACCGCGCGGAGATGGTGCTCGACGACACCATGAACCGGGCGCAGGAAACCGTGGCCGTGGTACATCACAGCATCATGAAGCCCCTGCGCGAGATTCAGGGCATTACCGCGGGCATCCGCGCGGCGCTGAATTTCCTGGCGCGCGGGCGCGGCAACGGCGGCGTTCACGCGACCGCCGACGAAGAGATGTTCATCTGACCTGCGGCGCCACAGGCGCGAAGATTAAGCCTGCTTCTCCGCCAGCGGCCCGATGATCGGCAGCACCCACTTCTGGTTGTTGTAAGCCTTATACATTAGCATCAGCCAAAGCGCCAGGCACGCCACGCCGAAGATCGGCCACATCATCATGGCGACCAGTGCTCCCAGGATGGGCAGGCGAACGAAAACCGCGAAAAAGACGCTCAGCACGATTGCCGCCGCGATCACACCCAGGTGCAGAAAGATCGACTGAAACGCGTGGAACCGGATCAGCTTGTTCTTGTTGTACGGCTCCAGGATGAGGAACAGAATTCCGGTGAACAATCCCAGCACGTAACACAGCGCACTCGCAAGGTTGTCCGTCATTCCGCTGGCTTGAACAGGCGCGGCCGGCGGCGGCGCGTAGCCTCCGGGCGGCACGGCTTCGGCGGCCACCGGCGTGCCGCATCGCGCGCAGAATTTTCCGTCCACTTGCGTTCCACAGTTCGGGCAGAATGCCATAAATTCCAAGCCTCCGTATCCAGCTACTCTACTCCCAAATTTGTTAACGCACAAATGGCGGCCGGATTGTGTCACGATATCCCAAATGACGCGATTTGCTCTACTCGCCTTCGCCGCCGCGGCTACGCTGCCGGCGGCCGATTATCAACTAAGAGTCACGCCCCAGACCATCGCGTGGGGCTATTACTGGGCCGGCGCGAAGCCGGTCCTGACCATCAAGTCCGGCGACACCGTTGAGGTCCAGTGCGTCTCGGTGGGCAATCCGCAGGCGCTCGAGCGCGCTGGCTTGCGTGAGGATCAGATCGAACCGGAGATCCTGCGCAATTACAAGGAAATCCCCCGCTCGGAACGCGGACCGGGCGGCCATCCCCTGACCGGCCCCATCGCGATCGAGGGCGCTGAGCCCGGCGACGTGCTCGAAGTGCGCATCAAAGAGATCCACCTGGGCGCCGACTACGCCTTCAATTCCACCGCCGGATTCCTAGCTGACCTTTTCCCTGAGCGCAAAACCAGAATCATTCCGCTCGATAAACAAAGAATGGTCGCGCACTTCGCGCCCGGCATCGATATTCCCATTCGCCCGTTTTTCGGCAGCATGGGCGTCGCGCCGCCGGAAGCCGCGGGTAAAATCAACAGCGCGCCCCCCGGAATCCACGCCGGCAATCTGGATAACAAGGAGCTGGTCGCCGGGACCACCCTGTTCATTCCGGTGCACGCCAAGGGCGCGCTGTTCGAGGTCGGCGACGGCCACGCCGGAATGGGTAATGGCGAGGTCGACATCACCGCGATGGAGACTTCGCTCACCGGAGTTTTTCAATTCATCCTGCGTAAGGACATGCATCTGAAATGGCCTCGCGCGGAAACTCCCACCCACTGGATCACCATGGGAATCGATGCCGACCTCACGCAGGCCGCGCGCATCTGCGTGCTCGAAACCATCGATTTTCTGGTGAATGAAAAACACCTGACGCGCGAAGAAGCCTACGCGCTGGCGAGCGTCGCTGTGGATTTCGACATTACGCAATTGGTGGACGGCACCAAGGGCGTGCACGGCATGATTCCCAAAAGCATTTTTGTGAAATAAGCCGGGCGATTATTCCGCCATCATCCGCCGGCGCAGAAAATCGAGAGCGAGCTGCGAGGCGAGCGTCCGCACGCGCTGCCGGTCGCCCGGAACCGAGATCCGTCGCGCCTCAACGCCCTTCGGGCTCGCGATGCCGATGAAGACCGTCCCTACCGGCGCGCCGGTCGAGCTTTCCGGCCCCGCCTCACCGGTGGTCGAGACGGCGTAGCTAGACCCGGTCCTCGAGCGGGCGCATTCGGCCATCGCGCGCGCCACTTCTTCGCTCACCGCCGTGTGCCGCTCGATCAGGCCCGCGGGCACGCCCAGCAGGTCCGTCTTCATGCGATTCGAATACACCAGGAACCCGCCGCTGAAATAATCCGAGCTGCCCGGAACCGACGTGATACGCTGCGCGAGCATCCCTCCCGTGCAGCTTTCGGCGACGCTCAGCGTCGCGCCTCGCTGGCGCAGCATCTCGCCGATCACCGTCTCCAGCAGATCGCCGTTGCGCGAATAAATCCGGTCGCCGAGCAGCCGTTCGATCTCCGGTGCGATCGCCTCGAGCAGCGCTTCGGCATCCTCGGCATTTGCGCCACGCGCGCGCAAGTGCACCTGAATGTCGCTCGGCCCCGAGAGAATCGTAGTCGTGGGGTTAGCGACCCTGGTGTACACCGGCGCGATCAGCGCGTCCAGGTCGGATTCGCCCATCCCCGCCACGCGATAGAAGCGAGTCCGGATCACCTGCGGCGGCAGAAAGCGCTGCAAGCGCGGAACGCATTCGTTCACGAACAGCGGCTTCAACTCACCCGGCGGACCCGGCAGCAGCATCACCACGCGAGAGCCGAGGTCGATCCACTGCCCAGGAGCAGTGCCGCGGGGATTCGGCAGCGGCTCGGCGCTTTCCACGAGGTACGCCTGGCGACGGTTGATGTCCGCCATTTTGCGGTTGATCTGCCGGAAGCGCTGCTCGATCCAGCCGAGAATTTCGTCGCTGAAGATCAGCTCGCGCCCCAGCGCCGCAGCCACCGCGTCGCGCGTCAGATCGTCTTCGGTGGGACCCAGGCCGCCGCTGAGCACCACGATCTCCGCGTTGTCGATCGCCTGTCGTACCGCCGCAGTGAGCCGCGCGCGATCGTCGCCGACCACAACCTTGCGCCCGACTTCCACGCCCAGAGCATTCAATTGCTCCGTGATGAATAAAGAATTGGTGTCGAGCTTGTCATGCGCAAGAAGCTCGCTACCGACGGCGATGATCTCGGCGTTGTGCATCTGGTTCGTCGTCCGTGGTCCGCAGTTCGGGGGCCCTGCGCCGCTAACGATGTGAGATCGCGGACCGCTCAGTACGAAATACGAACGGATTCAAAGGCAAATTTTCAAAGGCAACCATATTCGCAAACACACCTACCCTCGTAGCATGCGGGAACTCCCTCATGGTCGCAATACCAAACGTTCCACGGATTAACACATTTCAGCTTGCGGCAGTCCTGCTGAGCTGTCGCAACCGTACACGCTGTAGGCGGCTGGCCTCCTGAGAAGTTGGGCTCGCCTGGGTGGAAAAACTCATAGGTGAGCCACCCCGTACCGGCAAGTACTACCAGGGCGATGGTCAGCACTGCACGCTTCAGCCTCTTTGGAGACGGCGAACACACGAGCCACATCGTGACAAACGCGAAAGGGAAAACCGCGGCAAAGAGCCACCCGGCGGTGGCGAGGACGACCAGGGCGACAGTCAGCGCTGCGCCTTTCAGCGTCTTCGAGTCGGAGCGAATGAAGCAATAGGAGACCCAGGCCGCGACGACTGCGAGTGTCGAGAGCGCCAGGAGAGGTTGCAACATTCGATTTACGGAATCCTACGCCCCTCGATTCCGACGTCCACGCGATAGATCGAGTTATTCGTCGCCAGCACCAGCGCCTTGGACGGAGCGAACGCGACGCCGACGATCGCCGGGCCCGAGAGGAACAGTTCCGCGTGCGCATCCGGCGACAGCCGCACCACCCCGCGCCGCCCCCCGAGCGATCCCGCGACGTACAGGTTTCCCTTCGCGTCGAACGCCATCCCTTGCGGACGCCCCAGGCCGCGGTAAAACGTCTCGACGTGACCGTCGCGGGAAACGCGATGCACGCAATCGAAGCTCGACGTAGTGGGTCCGGTGACGTAGAGATAATCGTCCGGGCCGAGCGCCAGGTGATACGCCGCGATGGACGGCTCGAGCGTCGCAAAAACGTAGATCTGCCGCTGCCGCGAGATTTTGAAAATCGTTCCGCTGCGGTCTCCCACGTACATGTTCTCGTCCTGATCGAAAACGATTCCCGTGGCGACGCCCATCCCTTCCACATACGTCGTCAGATTTCCCGCGGGGGAAACCTGGTACACAATGCCGTCGTGACGGCTGGACGCATACAACACGCCCTCCGCATCGAGCGCCAGGCCGGTGGCGTTCATCAGGTCCGTCACCAGCGGCTTGGGCCGGTGATTGGCATCGATCTTGTAAATCGAAACCGGCGTCTTCTGGCCGGGCGATCCGCTGAATGTCGTGTAGACGTTTCCGTAGCGGTCGACCACGGGATTGGAAACCGGGTGCATGCTGTCGGCGACCAGGATGCCGACCCCGCAGGTCCAGGGAACGCTCGAATGCTGGTTTTCGCCGACTGTGAATTCGTTGGCGGAAGCGCCTTCAGGCACCCGCACGATCGCGAACGAGTCCGATCCGATCACCAGCGGCGCATCCACGTCCCCGAAGCGCACGTGCGGGCGCGCCGCGGCCGAGAGCCCCTTGCCCCGAATCTGAAACTCTCCGCCGGGAATCGCCGCGTAGGGCGAAACCTCCAGAATCTGCGGCCGCGATTCGTTGTTTTTGCGAAATGCCATTGCTGCTTCTAATATAGATGGAACCAGCCCGCCGCGAACAGGACCACCGCGCCGTAAACTCCCGCCATCATATCGTCGGAGACGATTCCGATCCCGCCGGGCAGTTTTTCAAGCTGCCGCACCGGCGCCGGCTTCCAGATATCGAAAATCCGGAACAGCGCGAACGCCAGCAGCCAGCTCTGCCAGTTGAGCGCGGTCGCTCCGGCGAGCGTGATCCACTGCCCGACCACTTCGTCCACGACCACGATCCCCGGGTCTTTCGATTTCACCTCATCCGCTGTGACACCCGCGGCCCAGATGCCTGGAATCGCCAGCACGACACCCAGAATTCCGAATTGGTAGGGGCGTAGATGGCCCCGCAAAAGCCAGGCGATGGCGATCGCGGCCGCGGATCCGACCGTTCCGGGCGCGGCGGGCGCATAGCCGCAGTAAAACCACGTCGCGATCAGACGAGCGATCAGCTTCAATCGTCCTCTTCGTCGTCACCGGGTTTCACAGGCGTCGAAATGACATATTTTCCCGAGGACCAATTGCCCAGATCAATCAGCTTGCAGCGTTCGCTGCAAAACGGCGCGTAAGGATCGGTGAGCCGGACTTCTTTTTTACAGATCGGGCATTTCATGCCAGACCCGCGATCTGCACCAGATCCGGCGCACGAACGTCGGCGATATCGCCCACCACATCGTAATCGTGCGCGCCGGTGATGCGCAGCTTGCGAAGCTCTCCCCCGCGCAGCGGCTGCTCGCCGGGATCCGAGATGTAGCACACGCCGTCGATTTCGGGCGCCTGCGTGGAAAGTCGCGCCTGCCATACCAGCTCGGAATCGGCCGAGGGACCTTCGACCAGCACCGGAATCTCGCGCCCGATGAGAGCGCGATTCGATTCGCGCGAAATTTTGCGTTGAATCGCCATCAGCCGCCGCTTCCGGTTGTAAATCGTCCGCACGTCGATCTTTTGATCCAGATTGAAGCTCGCGCTGGTGTCCTCGTCGGAATAAGAGAAGACCCCCAGCCGGTCAAAGCGCGCGGCTTTGACGAAATCGCACAGCGCTTCAAAATCGGCTTTCGTTTCGCCCGGAAATCCGACGATCATGCTGGTTCTAATGGCAACGCCGGGAATCGTTCGCCGGATTTTTTCGATCAGCTTCAAAAAAATATCGCCGTGCGCGCCGCGCTTCATGCGCTTCAGCACCGCGGCGCTGGCATGCTGGAGCGGCATGTCGATATATTTCACCAGCGCGTCATGCGCGGCGATCGTGTCCAGCAGTCTCTGCGTGATCTTATTCGGATAACAGTACAGAAACCGCACCCATTTTTCCTGCGCCGTGGGAATTTGCGCCAGCCGCTCGAGCAGCGCCGCTAAACCATCCTTCATTCCCAGATCTTCGCCATAGCAGGTGGTGTCCTGGCCGATCAGGTTGATCTCGCGCACACCCTGCGAAAACAGCCGCGTGGCTTCGCTGATCACCGATTCAAAGCGCCGGCTGCGGAACTCGCCGCGATACTGCGGGATCACGCAGAACGTGCAGGGGTGGTCGCAGCCCTCCGCGATTTTGATGTAAGCGAAATGCCGCGGCGTCGAAAGCACGCGCGGCGTCAGGTCGTGATAGAGATACGGCTCGAACGGATTTTCCGGCGGCGCGACGCCTTCGCACAGTGCCGTAATTTTCTCTAGTTCATTCGTGCCGATCACGGCGTCGACATCCGGAATATTTTTTTGAATTTCCGCGCGATAGCGTTCCACCAGACATCCGGCGACGATCAATTTCCGCGCGCGCCCGGTTTTTTTGTATTCGGCCATTTCAAGGATCGTGTCGACCGATTCCTGCTTGGCCGGATCGATGAAGCTGCACGTGTTGACCACGATCACATCAGCATCGGAGGGATGCGGCGTGAGCTGATGGCCCTTGGAGGCAAGCTGGCCCATCATGACCTCGCTATCGACGAGGTTTTTGGGACAACCGAGGCTTACGAAACCGATTTTCAAATTTCAGGATAACAAGCGTCTCGAACGTCCCGATGGTGGGAATCAGGCTGTTCAATCCGCGGCGGCTTCCGACGACTTCGTCTCGCCGATCACCTCGCGCGCGAGCGCGGCGATCTCTTCGTTCCGCAGCCCCTTCTTGCGATCCGCCAGCGCGGTGAAGCGCTGATAGACGAGATCCAGCTCCTCGCGCCGCAGCGGAATCCCCAGGTCGTCCAGGCGCTTGGCGAGCGCGTGCCGGCCACTGTGCTTGCCGAGCACCAGACGAGTCTCCGGCACGCCGACGCTGGTCGGTTCCATAATTTCGTAAGTGGTCCGTTCTTTCAAAAAACCGTCCTGATGAATCCCCGCCTCGTGCGCGAACGCGTTTTCGCCCACGATCGCTTTGTTGGGCTGAGGTCCGAAGCTGATCAGCGAAGTCAGAAGCTGGCTCGCCGGGAAAAGCTGCTCGGTGACGATGCGCGTCTCAAACGGCAGCTTGTCGCGGCGGACGTTCATCGCCATGACGAGTTCTTCGAGCGCCGCGTTGCCTGCCCTCTCGCCGATTCCGTTCACGCAGCACTCGATCTGCCGCGCGCCCGCGTGCAGCGCCGCCAGCGAATTCGCCACGGCCATTCCCAGATCATCGTGGCAGTGCACGCTCACGATGGCCGAGTCGCCCAGCGCATTGACCATCCTGCCGATCATCGCCGCGTACTCGTCCGGAACCGAGTAGCCGACCGTATCCGGCAGGTTCACCGTGCGCGCCCCCGCCGCGACCACTGCGCGCGAAATCTCTTCGAGATAATCCCAATCCGTCCGCGTCGCGTCTTCGGCCGAAAACTCGACGTCATCCACGTATGACCGCGCCAGCGCTACCGCCGCGCAGGCTTCGTCCAGAACCTGCGCGCGCGATTTTTTCAGCTTGAACTTCAAATGGATATCGCTGGTAGCGATAAACGTGTGGATGCGCGGGCGACGTGCGTGCTTGAGCGCCGCCGCCGCCGCTTCCACATCCGTTTGATTGGCGCGCGCGAGCGCCGCTACGTTGGCCCAAGAAAATTCGCGGCTGATCGCGTCCACCGCTTCCGAATCCCCCTCCGACGCGATCGGGAATCCGGCTTCCATGATGTCGACCCCAAGTTCGATCAGCTTCCCCGCCATCCGGATCTTCTCCGCCACCGTCATGCTGCATCCGGGCGATTGCTCCCCGTCCCTCAGGGTCGTATCGAAGATGTAAACACGATCAGCCATACGCCAATCATGCACGACCATCCTTGATTTTACAAATTTATAATTTTCAGGATAATATAATGCATAGTTATGGAATTGCACCCCTTACGGGTCTTCCTCACCGTCGCCGAGGAACGCAGCTTCTCCCGCGCGGCCGAAAAGCTGCTTCGGACGCAGCCGGCTATTTCGCTTTCGATTCAAAGGCTTGAAACAGAATTAAACGAAAAACTGATCGACCGCTCAGCCAAGGACCTGTTGCTTACCGATTCAGGCCGCATCGTTCTCGAATACGCGAAGCGTTACGAGAATTTGCAGGGCGATCTCGAGAACGCGCTGGCTGAGCTGCGCGACAAGTCTGCCGGACGGCTGACGATTGGCGCGAACGAGTCCTCCACCTTGTATCTGCTCGACCACATCGAAAATTACCGTCGACGATATCCGCGCATTAAAGTCCAGGTGCGGCGCAGCCTGTCCAGCCGCATCCCGGCGGAGCTGGTCGATGGCGATCTCGAGCTTGGATTGCTCACCTACGATCCGGAAGACGAGCGAATCGTCACGCAGATCATCTATACCGACCATCTCGCTTTCATCGTTTCGCCGGACCACCGGCTGGCTGCGCGGGAGCAGGTCTCCATCGCCGAATTGGGCGAGGAAACCTTCATCGCGCACAATGTCGTGTCGCCCTATCGCGCGCTCGTCATCCGCGAATTCCAGCGCAGCAAGGTTCCGCTGCGCATGGACCTGGAAATGCCGACCATTGAAGCGATCCGCAAAATGGTCCAGCGTAATCAGGGCGTTGCGTTTCTGCCGAGAATGGTCGTAGAGGAAGAGATCCGGCACGGAATGGTGCGCGAGGTGCGCGTGGCGGAGATGAAGGTGGCGCGTCCGATCCGCCTGGCCTACCCGGCGCGGCGCGCATTGAGCCATGCCGCGAAAGCTTTCCTGGACATGGTCGAAAAGGCCGCGTGAGGATCAGAGATTGGTTCTGTCGATTCATCCGTACTATACCGGAGCCGGGGAATGTAACTTTCCCATACTGCCGTTAACAGGCGAGGAATACCGGCTAGCTGGTATGGGCAGAATTGCTGGTTTCCCGTAAGCTTAAATTACTTCAACAATCCCCCGTTACGAGAGACGGGCGCTCCCTCACCTAACAGTCCTGAGCGCCCGTTTACTCCTTCGGAGGCTCACTTCGGCGTTTTCAGGTTAGACTGCGCACCCAAACGGATGAGCTGCGTCTCGCCGGGACCCTGGAAGAACGAGAATCCCGGACGATTGCTCCACATCTGCGGGCCGCCGAGCTTGATCCCATGCGCCAGCGTCACGTCGTGGATGCGGCTGACCATCCTTTCATATTCCGGATCGCCGATCTTGTGGCCGGAAAAGTTGCCCAAATCGGTGCTGGCGGCGAAGATCACGTCGATGCCGGGGACCGAGGCGATCTTTTCGGCGTTATCGACGCCGATGGGCGTCTCGATCATGATCACCACCATCATGTTGTCGTTGATGGTCTGGCGGTAATCATTCCCGTAAAGCTCGCGATACTGGCCGGAGCCCATGCTGCGCCGTCCCTGCGGCGGATATTTCGCCCAACGCACCGCGGCCTCCGCCTTTTCGACCGTGTCCACGGTAGGAACGATGATGCCCAGCGCGCCAATGTCGGTGGCTTTCTGGATATCGCTTTCGGTCGCGTCGGGCACGCGGACGAACGGCACGGCCGAAGATCCGCGGCACGCCCAGATCATGTGCGCGACGTCGGAATAGGTCAGCGGACTGTGCTGCATCTCGATCCACAGGAAATCGTAGCCGGAGTTCGCCATGGCGCAGTAAATGTTGGGATCGGGCGAGTAGATGGTCGCGCCCGTGATCGGCTTACCGTCGGCGAGTTTCTGCTTGGCGGTGTTATAGATACGAGTCTGCGCGTGAGCGCAGCCAAGAACCAGCGCGAGGATGAGCAGGCGTTTCATGCTTCTCCTTTTCTCGCTCTTTCCCGTCGCGATTGCAAGGCTCGGTATTACCTCTTGCGGGGCGTGCGACCATGAAAGTTCACCGATGAAATCCAATCCCTCCATCCGCAATGTCGCGATCATTGCGCACGTCGATCACGGCAAGACCACCCTGGTCGACGCAATGCTGCGGCAGAGCGGAATTTTTCGCGAAAACGAGCAGGTAGCCGAGCGCGTGATGGATTCCAACGAGCTCGAGCGCGAGCGCGGCATCACCATCCTCGCCAAGGCCACCGGTATTCGCTATCACGACGTGAAAATCAACATCGTCGACACGCCCGGCCACAGCGATTTCGGGGGCGAAGTCGAGCGCGCGCTTAAGCTGGTGGACGGCGTGATGCTGCTGGTGGACGCGAGCGAAGGCCCGCTGCCGCAGACGCGCTACGTGCTCATGAAAGCGCTCGAAGCGCGCCTGCCGCAGATCGTAGTGATCAACAAAATTGACCGTCCCGACGCGCGCATCCAGGAAGTGCTCAACGAGATTTACGATCTGTTCATCGATCTGGACGCAACCGAAGACCAGCTCGGCTTCCCGGTGATCTACACCAACGCGAAAGCGGGCATCGCGAAGAAAAATCCGGATAGTGATGAGCGCGATCTCCGCGCGCTGTTCGAGGCGATTCTCGAACACATTCCCGCACCGGTCGGCGATCCCGACGGTGTTTTGCAGCTTCTCGTTGCCAATCTCGACTACAGCGATTATCTGGGCCGGCTCGCGATCGGCCGCGTGTTCAATGGAACGCTGCGCCACGGCGACGAAGCCGGCATCGCCAAGCTGGACGGGTCGCTCCAGAAAACGAAGATCACGAAGCTGTATTCATTTGAAGGGCTCAAACGCGTGGATGAAACCACCGGCCGGCCCGGCGATATCCTGGCGATCGCGGGCGTCGAAGGGATCACCATCGGCGAGACCGTAACCAGCGCCGAAGATCCCGCGCCGCTCGCGCACATCCAGATCGACGAGCCGACCATCGCCATGATGTTCACCATCAACACCTCGCCGTTCTCCGGCCGCGAAGGAAGCTACGTCACGTCGCGCAATCTGCGCGACCGGCTGGATAAAGAGCTGCTCACCAACGTTTCGATTCGCGTCGAGGAATGGGGCGGTCCCGACGCGTTCAAAGTGATGGGCCGCGGCGAGCTGCAACTGGCGATCCTGATCGAAATGATGCGCCGCGAGAGTTACGAGCTGGCCGTCGGAAAGCCGGAAATTCTGACTAAGACCATCAGTGGAAAACTTTCTGAGCCGGTGGAGTTGCTGGTGATCGATTGCCCGGAAAATTTCGTCGGCGTGGTGATTGAAAAATTGGGCCAGCGCAAAGGAAAGATGGAGAAAATGATCAACCACGGCTCCGGCCGCGTGCGTCTGGAATTCCACGTCCCGTCGCGCGGCTTGATCGGCCTGCGCAGCGAAATGCTCACCGACACCAAAGGCACGGCGATCATGAATTCGCTGTTCCACGGCTACATCGACTGGCAGGGCGAAATCCCCACGCGGCCGACCGGATCGCTGGTCGCCGACCGTCCCGGCAAAACCACCGGCTACGCGATCTTCAATTTGCAGGAGCGGGGCGAGATGTTCGTCGAGCCGGGAACCGACGTTTATGAAGGCATGATCGTCGGCGAAAACGCACGCGATGCGGACCTGAACGTCAACATCGTTAAAGAGAAGAAGCTGACCAACATGCGCGCGTCCACGGCCGATGAAGCCATCCGCCTGGTCCCCCCGCGCATTCTGAATCTGGAGCAGGCGATCGAATTCATCCGCGACGACGAACTGGTCGAGGTCACGCCGAAGTCTATCCGGCTGCGAAAGAAGATTCTGAAAGCCAACCAGCGCTGAACGCTACTTCAGTTCGGGGCTGTTGGCATTGGCCGGCTCAGCCGTAAAGTTCTGGTGGATCACCAGGCTTTGATCCGAGTAGAAACAGCGGCTGCCGGAGCCGCCGAAGGATTCGGGATTGGCGTTCACGGTGTAGCCGGTGGGCGAGCAGGCGAGCGTGAACACGTAGCCGGTATTCTTCCCGTCCGAGAGGTTTTTGGGAATGATGTCGGCCGCCGCGGGTCCGGCCGCGCCGCTCGCCGGAGGTCCGAGTTGCGCGAGCGTGCAGGCGTATTGGCCGAATTGCGAATAATATTGGGTCTCGGCCTGATGGAGAGTCCCGATCTGGCGGATGGCCGCCTGCTCGCGCGCCAGCATCAGTTGTTTGTTCATCTTCGGCACCGCGATCGCAGCGATGATCAGGATGATGGAGATGACGATGAGCAGCTCGATGAGCGAAAATCCGCGTCGCCGCCGGTTGGAATTCATACTTATATGCTAGACGTTTCCCGATCGCGTAGCGTGCAACAGGCGATCTCGCTACGCCGCGCCGGCGGATCGTTTCTGGCGTAGTCCGGCGAGCAGCATTCCGGCGATCTGGCGGCCGTTGTCGTAGGCTTCCTCGTAGATCGCGCGGCGCTCCTCCCGGGTGAATCCGTAGCCCAGCCGGTACAACCGTTCGAGCGATTTGCCCACCGCGAAAGTTCCCGCATAGGCGATCGCCGCCTTGGGGATCAGTCCGCCGCCGAAAGGAACCTTACCCACCAGCTCGCGCGCCAGCGCGCGCCAGCCGAACGCACCGGCGACGATCGAGGCGATCTCGGAGCGCTGCTCGCGATATCCCACGGACCGGTCGCTCGCGCCGGCCAGATGAAACGCCATGCGGATCTGATTCGCCGTCAGAAAAGCGGCGTCCGAGCCGAACTCGCCCACCACCCACGGAATCGCGCCCAGCCCCGGGATCACGTCGGGCAGCGCGGTCGCCAGGCAAAACAGCGTGTTCTCCTTGGCCACCGCGCGGATCAACCGATGCGCCGCGAGTTTGCGGAACGGATAGAAGGTGCGGGCCAACGGGAGCGCCAGATCCGGACGCGCGCGCAGCACGCGGCGGATGCAATCATCGGGCGCCTCGGGGTCAAAGGAGAAGGCATTGGCGGGACGCAGCAGGTTCGATTCGTAGATTTCCACGTCGGAGCCGTGGGCGGCGCCGCGGAACAGCTTGCGCACCGTCTCTGCGCGGCGGCCGGGGGAAAGGTGCGGGGGCGCGAAGAACGTTTCCATCCGGCCCAGCGATTCGGCCGACGCCCCTACCAGGCCAATGGTCACCGGCTGTTCGGACGCGTCGCGAATCTCGCGCGGACTCAAATTCGAAAGAGCTTTTCTAACCTGGCTTAAAACCGCTAGGGCCATGGTGATCGGCGGAGGTAACGCGAAACATCACGCGCAACTCCTTCCTCCATTCTACCCCGACCCCGATTCGTTCCGCTTTGAGCTCCGGCGAGATGTAACGCAGCACGATTTCATTCGAAGGATGGAAATCGAGCGCGGGCGCGACCAGGAACAGGCGCGGAGTGCGGCGGGCCAGCTCGACGCCCGGAAAATAGCCGCGCCCGGCGAATTCGCCGCGATCCAGGTGCCACTTAACGCGCATCCAGTAATCGAGCGCCTGAAGCGGAAGATGGATGTCTTGGTCGGCCTTGATCTCGATCACTGCCAGCCGCGCGTCGCGATCGACAGCCAGAAGATCGATCACGGTGCGTTCTCCTCCCGCGAACTGCGGAACCTGGCCGTAGACCGGCGCGCGGCGGAGGGTCGCGTCGATCTGCTCGATCTCCCGGCGCACCTGCGATTCGAGCCACGCTTCGGGATGGCGCGCATACAACGGATTGGAAAGATCGGGCGCGGAGGGCGAGCGCATCCGCCGCAATCCCCGCGCGAGTTCCTCGATCTCGCCGAGATTCGCCGCGCCGGCGGTCTCGTGCTGGTCGATCCCAAAGCGTAGATCCGAACCGGAGGCGCGCGCGAACTCGAGGCCGTGAACCGCAAGGCTGATCGCACCCGCATGGTCCCGGCGCTCGACGCCGTCGATCTTCGAGAGACGGCCGACCCAGGCAGCGATCTCTGAATCTTCTGGAACGGCCGCGAGTGGATCCAGGCGCGTATCGAAATTGCTGTACTCACGCGGATCAACGGCGTCTTCCTGGCCCGATGGACCGTTCACGAAAACCCGGTATTCGGCCAGACTTGCATCGAGATAACGCACCCGATGACAGGTGGTCGCCGCGGCTGCGGGCGGAACGAAAATCGCCAGAGAGCCGATTGATACCCGTGTTTCGCGCTGGCGTAGATAATCGAGCCAAATGATGCCGAAGCTCAGCGCGCCCTCAGGCGACAAAGAATCTTCCGCCGCACCGATCGCTGCGAGCCCGGAGCTGCCCTTGCGCAGGAAAGCTCGCGGAAAGCTGGGCGAGAGCGTGTGATGTAAATCGGGTTCGGTGCTAAGCTCGGCGATGCGCCAGTGGGGGAGTTGGCGTTGCAGCGCGCGGCGGAAACGCTCGCGATACTTGAGACGAGATCCGCGCCGCCCGGCGTCGCGACTGGCCGGATGGGCAAGATCGGCGATGGTCAGCGTTCCCGTTGATCGGGGGAAACGCTCCACTTCGAGATCCAGACGCCCGCGGCGTTCCTGCTCGACGGAGCGCACGCGCCGCACCAGGTTCCTCGTCGCGCTCCAGCATTCGATGGTGACGAACGCGCCGCGGTCGGCCAGCGCGAACGAATCCGGATGGATGGGGATGGGATCGTCGCCGGGTTCGATCAGAACGGGGTCGCGCGCCGATTCAATAAACGTTCGGATGGTTTCGAAAAGGGTCAATTCGAGAGGTTAGTGAGCCGCGGGCCGTAGGTTTCTCAGGCGAATCGGCCGAAAACCACCGGCGTGGTTGCGCGTGGCCAGGGATTAAGTCGATTACTCGCTATTTTTCAAGGATTTGCGATTGGCAGCGCAGATGCATTTCTAGAGGCCGGAAGGTGGAAAGGAAAGGAGAGAAGAAAATGAGAGCGAAATTGATCCTGGGGACTTTGATGCTGGCGGGCACCTCCTTGTTCGCCGCGCCGCGCATCGCATTCGGAGTTGGAATTGGCGTGCCCGCGCCGGTGGTGGTCGCTCCGGCGCCGGTGGTGGTTGCTCCTCCGGTGGTGAGTACCTATGTTCCGCCCTGCCCCGGACCGGGCTACGTGTGGATCGGCGGGAATTGGGTGTTCCGCGGCGGACCGGGCCTGTATCGGCCGGGCTACTGGCATGGCCGGGTGTACGGCCCCCGGTACTTCCGCCATCGTTAATCAAAACTAGAGATGGAGACGCGCGGATGCACGCGGATTAACGAAATCCGCGTGCGTCTGCTTTTACGTACCCACGCCGCGGGCGTGCGCCGCGGTCGATTCCACCACTTCGATAAATTTCACCGCATCGATCGGTTTATGGATGTAGTTGTCCATGCCGGCCTTCAGACAGCGTTCCCGATCGCCTTGCATCGTGTGCGCCGTCAGGGCGACCACCGGGGTGCGGCGGCCGGCGGAGCCCTCGCGCTCGCGCAGGATCGTCGTCGCTTCCAGACCATCCATGTCCGGCATCTGCACGTCCATCAGGATCAGGTCGAAATGCTCGCGCTCGGTCCAGTCGAGCGCTTCATGACCGCTCGCGGCAACCGCGACGCTGTGGCCGCGCTTTTCGAGCAGACGCATCGCCAGGCGCTGATTGATGGGATTGTCCTCGGCGAGCAGGATGCGCAGCCGGGGACGCAACTCGGATACCGATTCGCCGGTGCCCACCGCCGCCAACATGTTTCGCAGGCTGATCGAATCGGTGGGCTGGGCGCCGTCCGGATGGCGTGCCACGCCGAAACGCGCGGTGAAGATGAAGGCGCTGCCGCGGCCCGGCTCGCTTTCGACGCGAATCGAACCACCCATGATGCTGACCAGCCGCACGCAGATCGCCAGGCCGAGCCCGGTGCCGCCGTACTTGCGCGTGGTCGAGCCATCGGCCTGGCGGAAGGCCTCGAAGATGATCTCCTGCTTGTCGGCAGGGATTCCGATGCCGGTGTCGCGTACGGTGAAGCGCAGCGTGGTGGCCTTCTCCTCGTCCAACTCAGTCTCGATCTGGACGGTCACTCCGCCGCGCGCGGTGAACTTGACGGCGTTGCCGATCAGGTTGAGTAAAATCTGGCGCAGCCGGTCGGGATCGCCGACCACGCGGTCGGGAACGTCCGACGCAACGGCAACTTCAAGCTTCAATTTCTTCTCGTCGGCCGCGACGGAGAAAATGCGCGTGGTCTCCTCGACATGCTGGCGCAGGGCGAATTCCATGGGACTCAGCTCCATGTGCCCGGCCTCGATCTTGGAAAAATCGAGAACGTCATTGAGGATGGTCAGCAGCGAATTGGCGGACAACCGCGCGGTTTCGAGATAATCGCGCTGCTCGGCCGTGAGCGGTGTGGCCAACACCATATCGGTCATGCCGATGATGCCGTTCATGGGCGTTCGGATTTCGTGGCTGACATTGGCCAGGAACTCGCTTTTCGAGCGGCTGGCCTGCTGCGCCTCGCGCAGAAGGCGCTCGATCTCCAGTCTCTGCTCGTCAGCGCGCGATTTTTCGGCGAGCACGCGCTGTTTTTCGAGCGACAGTTCGCGCGTGCGCTCGGTGACCGCATTTTCCAGCCGGTTTTTTTCGGCTTCGAGGCGATGCGTCCGGCGCTGCCACAGAAGGCGCCCCATGAGCAGGACCATCAGCACGGTTCCGATGCGGAACCACCAGGAAAGCCACCACGGCGGCTCGATCTGGAAGGTCATGCGCGCCGGTTCCGCGCTCCATTGCCCGCGCGCGCTGCGCGCCATCACCTCGAGCGTGTATTGCCCCGGCGGAAGCTGCGGATAATTGAGCTCGCGCTGCGAGGTTTCAAGCCAGTTGCGGTCCGCGCCCAGCCGATAGCGGAACAGCACGTTGGACTCCTGCACGAAGGTCAGCGCGGCGTAGCGCACCTGAAGCGAGCGGCGGCGATAGGGCAGATCCAGCGGTTGCGATGCATCGACACTTTGATCGCCGAACTTGATCGAAGTGAAGGCCACCGGCGGCGGAACGGCTGACGCGGGCGAAGCGAGCGGGCGGAAGCGCGACAGGCCGCGGCTGGTGCCCACCCACACTTCGCCGTCTGCGTCGGCCATGAAGGCGTTGCTGTTGCAATCGTCCCAGATCAGGCCGTCGGACTTGCCGTACTGCCGCCAGCGTGCGCGATCGAAGACATCCACACCGTGATCCGAGCCGGCCCACAGCCATCCGCGCGCGTCCAGGGCCAGGAAGATCGATTTGTTCGAGCGCAGGCCGTTGGCCGTGGTGAAATGCTCGATCTTGAGCCGGCCGCCAGGGAAGGTGAGGCGCGAGAGACCGAACGCGTCGTAGTAGCCGATCCAGATGGCGCCGCTCTCGTCTTCAGCTACGTGCGCCACCACGTCGGATTTGAGGCCGTCGGACGTGGTATAGCGCGTCCAGATTCCGTTCGACTCGTGTGCGAGGCCGCGTGCGCCGGCGGCCCACACGCTGCCGTCGCGAGCCTGGAGGG
>DATJVN010000091.1:0-105174 GCA_035501755.1 Bryobacteraceae bacterium
TGTCACGGTGGATATTCAGGGGAACCGGTAGAGCTTTTCTTCAATGTCACCTTTCGTTGGCCCGAGGCACGCGCGCGTCCCTTCAGGGCGCGCGTTGTGCGGGAATTCTCAACAGAAGCGGAGGTTTAAAGCTCGATCCAACCCTCCGCCGGAACGCTCACCGGCGGCAAGCCGTCGCGCGCGACGGTCACTCGAAAGCGCTTTCCGGCGAGCGGCGCGCTCATCTCGATGATGCGGCCCTGGGCGATGGTGGTTTGCGCGCGTCCCTGCTCGAACTCGATTCCGTATTTCAGGCCGCGGTCGGCGTCCAGACGCACGTACAGATTCTCCGAATTTGCGCCATAGAAGACTTCGCGAACCGGAGACGCATCTCCATGCATTGCGCCGGAGCGCCGGTCAGGACGATAGCGCCCCGCTCCTAGCCATTCGAAATACGAAGTGACCTCGCCATCGACGATCGCGTGAATCGAATTGGAGGGCGGCTCGCGATATTCGCCGGGCTGCGCTTTGAGGATCGGATAGGAAAGCTCCTGCGGCGGCGTCATGCCCAGAGCGCGATAGACATTTGAAAGATGATCGCGATAAAGCTGGTCGAACTCCGGCCGGTTTTCGGAGGCGTGCTCGGGACCGTACCACCAATTCCAGTCGCTGCCCTCGGAGATCAGCAACTCCTCGCGCGCAAGGCGCCGCATGTTGTCGGCAGCGTCGGGCTTCTTGTCGAAGGCCTCGCGCGCGTCGAGCAGAAACTTCCACGCCAGGTTGTCTTCTTCCGCACCGATCCAGATATCGAAGTTCGCGTTGATCCACGATCCGGGAAAAATTCCGCCGAGCGGGCGCGGTTCGAATTTCTTGAGCGCCTCGGAGACGGTCAGGGCTTCCAGATCGTGCGACTCGAAGATGCGCCGGTACAGCTCGCGCAGGAACGGACGGCCGTTCTGGTCATACCACTCCCAGGCATTTTCGCCGTCGAGGATGATGGGAACGAGCGCGTCGCGGCCGCGCGTGTTGTTGCGAATCTGCGCCAGAAAATGTTCGGCGGCGTCCTGCGCCGGCATGTGCTGATAGGTGAACCCGATCAGATCGCTCAGCCAGTGATCGCGGAACAGCATGCGGACCTCGCGCCCGTGCTGATGCCACAGGTACGCCTGATACGTGAGATCCGGACCGGCGTCCTGGTTCAGGGTTCGCGCCAGCACTCCGTTGTCGCTCGCGGCCCAGGCGAATCCGCAATCGGCCGCGAGTCCCAGCGCCTCATCGGAAACGGATCCTTCCGACGGCCACAGGCCGACGGGCGCCGCTCCCAGCTCGTCGGCGATGTAGGAGCGGGCGCGGCAGAGCTGCTCGCGGGCATCCTGCGGATATTGGAATCGCGGCGGCAGCGTGACGCCGGGATGCGAGACCGCCGCGATATCCGAGTCGGCGATGAGCGGCAGAATCGGATGATAAAACGGGGTGGTCGAAATCTCGATCTGCCCGCGCGAGGCGAACTCGCGATACGTGGGGAGAACGCGCGCGAGCGCCTCCTGCTGCTTGCGCGCCATCAGCGCCTGGTCTTCGCGCGAATAATCGCGGCCCTTGCGCACCAGCTCGACGAGCTCCGGATCGTGCGCGCGCTGATCCTCGTCGAACCAGACAAGCTGGCTGAGCACCTGCAAATCGCGCAGCTCCTGAATCGAGCGGCCGCGTGATTCGTACAGCTCCGCGTAGCGCGGAAAGCGCTGGATCATGTGCGGGACGTTCGCCTGGAAAAGGTACTTCAACATGAAATTGCGCTGTGCTTCGCTCAAATCCTCGACCGGCGTGACGGCGACCTGAAGGAACGGGTCGGAGGCGCTCCCATGCGCGTAATCCTGAATCTGCGCGATCATCGACGGGACCAGGTTGAAGGTCTGGTGAACGGCGGGAACCTCTTCGAGAATGCGAACCATGCCCGCGTAATCTTTGAGGGCATGGAGACGCGTCCAGGGCAGCTTGTACTCGCCGGTCCACAGGTCCTTGTAGAACGGCTGGTGCATGTGCCACAGAAAACAGAGCGTGGTCATTGCGGCGAGGCACCCCTATTCGCCGCCGATGCACGCAGATGCACGCGGATATACTTGCATATGCGTATATCGGCGTGAATCTGCGGTTTGACTAGATCAATGTCGCGCCGAAAAATAACTGCGGACGGGTACTGGGGGCTGAGTACCCTTGATCGCGATCCACAAAATAGCATTTAATTCATCATCGTCGATCTCGTCGGCTTCATCAAAGTCCATTGCAGCCGAGCGCGCCGCGGTCTGCGATCGCGGCGGATTTTTTTGGGTGAGCGAGATGCGCGGCTGCTCGACTTCGTAGGTCTTGTTGTTCGGCGCGGAAGCGAAGGCTTGGATCAGCGGCCGCGCGCCGGCGTCGTACTGCGTCATGGGCCGCAACCCAAGAATCAGCTCCATGGTGCGCATGATGGAGGACTGGTTGTACATGCTGCTGTCCACCATCCCGCGCTGCGTGTAGGGCGAGATCGCCAGCATGGGCGAGCGGTGCGAGTCCACGTGGTCCGGTCCGTTCTGCGCGTCATCCTCGATCACGAAAATCGCCGTCGCCGGCCAGAATTTGCTGTGTGAAACGCCGTCCACGATCATGCCCAGCGCGTAATCGTTGTCTGCGAACAGCGACAGTGGCGCCAGTTTATCGGGCGTGGTGCCATTCGTATGATCGTTGCCGAGGCGCAGGATCATCAGGTTGGGCATCTTGTCCTGCGCCTCGAACTGTTTCAAATCCTCGAGGAAGGTTTTGGCTCGGTCCACGTCGGGATAATTCAGATCGAAGTTGCGGTAGCGCATGTTGGTGACGCGTACCAGCGCCGGATCGTTGACCTTTTCGATCTGGATGCCGTCCGGACCGGCCTGCGCTTTGTTCTCCGCCCAGTAACCATAATTGCGGACCGTAAGACCGGCGGCGAGCGCGTTGTTCCAGATGTATCCCGCGGGAGGCGAATTGGCCGGCTCCTCGCCTTCGAAATCGTAATGCTTGCGGCGGTTGGCGTATTGGTTGGGCCACAGCTTCTGGACGTAATCCGGCGCGATGGAGGCGGTCGCCCAACTGTGGCCATCCGCGCTCACGTCGCTGTTGACGTAAAAATTGTCGAACAGGACGAACTGCCGCGCCAGCTTGTAATGGTTCGGCGCGGCGGATTCGTCGAACAAACACAGCGAGGGGTCGCTGTTGCCCTTGCCGATCTTTCCGAACACCTGGTCGTAGGTGCGGTTTTCCTTCACGATGTAAATCACGTGCTCGATAGGCGAGTGTTTGCCGGGCCGCGAGACGATCACGCTAGCGGGCAGATTGCTGATATCGAGATCGTCGTCGCTGTAATGCTGCTGCGCTCGCGCGGTCTTGGTGTACTGATCAAGCGCGTCCTCGCTGAGCGGATCGATCACGGACAGCGTGCCGGTCTGCATGACGCCGACGTAGTAGCGGCGGTTGTCGCCACGTTGGACATTGGAAACCTGCTTCGGACCGGAGTAATCGGGATTGGCGTAGCTGCGCAGACCGCGGCCGTTGAGCACCAGGATGCGGCCGTCGGTGAGCACGCGCGCAGCCGTCGGATACCAGCCGGCGGGAATAAAGCCGGAGACGCGGCTGCGCGCTTCGGAAATGTCGGCGACCGCGACAGCATTGGCGTCCGAGCACACCACGTACAGCGTCTTCTGGTCCGGACTGAGCGCCACCGCGCTGGGCGTCATCCCCAGCGGATGCATCGGCGTCATAGCGATATTCAACGTTTCGGCGAGCCTCATCTCGTTCGAGCCGCTGATGTTGACCACGAAAACGAAATTGGTGTTCGCCGCGGCGACGAACAGGCGGTACGGCGCGGCGTCCTCCTCGCCTTCCGGCTTGCGATTGCTCAACACCATATCCGTGGTGTGCGGACCCAGGGCGACGCGCCCGAGCTGCTCGCCGCTCGCGGCATCGTGAAGATACAGGCTTCCATCCGACCAGCTCGAAACGAAAACCGATTTTCCGTCGGGATGAAACAGGATGCGGTAAGGGCGCCTGCCGGTCTTGAACAAATTCTTCACGCGGCCCGAGGACACGTCGATGGTGGCGACCGCGTCGCGATACATGTCGGCCGCATAGATGGTCCTGCCGTCGGGCGAAAGCGCCACATCGCCGATGAAATCCTGCCAATCGCGCTTGGCCTCGGGAACCACCACCAGCTCGCGCGCCGGCGCAATCTTGCCGTCCGCCGACAGCGTGAACTCGAACACGGTTGCGCGCGATCCGCCGCCCGCGTAGATCCTGCCGTCGGGCGCAACTGCCAGCCCCAGCCACGCATCGGCGACCGACACGCGAGAAACCTCGTGCATGTCCGACGCCGCCAGCACGATGATCGACGGCGGCTTGTATCCGCCGTTCAACACCAGCAGGTATTTCCCGTCTTTCGAGAGCGCGATCGACATCGGCAGCGTATCGAGCGGAACTTGTTTTCCCGCGGGCTTGATCCGCCACCCGCTCGACACGATAAAGCTGCCATCCGGCTGCGGACCCACCTGGTCGCGCCAGCCCGGCTGCGACGAAAGCGCACCCGCGCAGATCGCGATGAGAACGAGACCCGAATATTTTTTCATGGAACCCTCCCGCTGGTCAGCTACTCCGAATATCTCTGGGCGATCGGGAAACGCCGCCCGATGCCGAAGGCCTTGGTGGTCACTTTCAGTCCCGGCGCCGCCTGCTGGCGCTTGTATTCATTGCGATCCACTTTCGACGCGATGCTCTCCACCAGGTCGAGCGGCAGGCCCATGCTGGCGGCGATGTCGCGCGGCGTACGGTACTGCTCGATGTAGGCTTCAAGAATCGGATCGAGCACGTCGTAGGGCGGCAGCGAGTCCGTATCTTTCTGGTCGGGCCGCAGCTCGGCCGAAGGCGGCTTGGTGAACACGGCCTCCGGAATCGCGCCGTTGTGCCGGCGGTTGGCGATGCGCGAGAGCGAGTACACCATGGTCTTGGGAACGTCGCTGATCACCGCCAGGCCGCCGCACATGTCGCCGTACAGCGTGCAATAGCCGACCGCCAGCTCGCTTTTATTGCCGGTGGTGAGCACCAGCGCCCCGGTTTTGTTGGACAGCGCCATCAACGTCACTCCGCGCAGGCGGGATTGCAGATTTTCCTCGGTCACATCGGGTGCGCGCCCGGCAAACTGCGGCGCGAGCTCCCCGATGAAGCGCTCATACACCCCGCGAATCGACACGATCTCGAACCGGATCCCCAGGCGGTTCGCCATCTCCCGCGCGTCCGTGACGCTGCCTTCCGACGAATACGGCCCGGGCATGCCCACGCCGGTTACGTTTTCGCGACCCACCGCTTCCACCGCGATCGCCGCGGTCAGCGACGAATCGATGCCGCCCGAAAGTCCGATCAGAACACGGCTGAACCCGCACTTGCGCATGTAATCGCGCGTGCCGAGCACCAGGGCCTGGTACACAGCTTCGCATTCATCTGTGAAATCCTCATGAATTTCCCCGGTTCCCGTGGCGCTGTCGAAGATCACGAGGTCTTGCTCGAACGATCGTCCACAGGCGACCATTTGCCCGGCGCTGTTCATCGCGAAACTGGAGCCATCGAACACGAGCTGGTCGTTTCCGCCCACCTGGTTTACGTACACCACCGGCCGCTTGTAACGCCGCGCAGAGGCGCGGTAGATTTCGCGCCGAACCTCGCGCTTTCCCATGTTGTACGGCGACGCATTGATACAGATCATGATCTCGCCGCCCGATTCGAACATCTCCTCCACGGGATCGCGCTGGTACAGGCGGCGCTTCCAGAACTGACGGTCGTTCCAGGCGTCCTCGCAGATGGTCAGCGCGACGTCCTTGCCGCGAATGCGGCACAGCGATTCGCGCTCGCCGGGGCGGAAGTAGCGTGCCTCATCGAAGACGTCGTAGGTCGGCAGCAGCATCTTCGTCTGGCGGAAGGTCACGGCTCCGTTTTCGAGCAGCGCCGCGCAGTTGAGCGCGCGCTTTCCGACAGTCGAATGGGACCGCGCCACGTACCCGCACACGATGCTGAGATCGAGATCCGCCGATTCCTGCGCCAGCCGTTCGAGCTCGCTCTCGCTGCGGTCGATGAAGCTCGGCTTTTCTACCAGGTCGCGCGGCGGATAGCCGGTGATTGAAAGCTCGGGGAAGACGGCGAGCTCGGCGCCGCGGCGGGCGGCCTCGCGGGCCGCGTTCAGGATGAGCCCGGCGTTGCCGCGAAGATCGCCGACCACCGGGTTGATTTGCGCCAAGGCAATGCGCATGGAACCTTTATTCTACTTTCTGCCTCCGTC
Organism: Bryobacteraceae bacterium; assembly: GCA_035501755.1. GTDB lineage: Bacteria > Acidobacteriota > Terriglobia > Bryobacterales > Bryobacteraceae > Palsa-187. Next base: position 6,311 of record DATJVN010000091.1, read on the forward strand.
CTCTGCTGTCCGAGGCCGATCCCTTGGGGTCTTACGGGTTGACCCGATGGCCGCCTTGCGCCACACGTGATATCGTGGCGTGTACAGGCTTGGAGGCCACTTGTGAAACGCTCACTGTTTTTGGTTTTTGCATGCGCGGCTACCCTGGCGGTCGCCCAGGATGAAACACCCGTTCCCGAGATCCCCTTCGACTCGGTCCCCAATTTCCTGAAGCTTCCCCCGAGCATGAATCTCGGCGAGGCTTCGGGTGTCGCGGTCAACTCGAAACATCACATTTTCGTGTTCTCCCGCGGCAACACCACCGGCCCGGCTTACGGCGCCGCCGCCGCGCAGATTCTGGAGTTCGGCCCCGACGGAACGTTCATCCGCGAGATCGGAAAGAACCTCTACGCGTGGAGTTTCGCCCACGCGATCCGCTTCGACAAAGACGACAACCTGTGGGCCATTGATAAAGGCTCGGACATGATCGTGCGTTTCAATCCGCAGGGCCACGTGACCATGGTGTTCGGACGCAAGAAAGAGGCGTCGGATGAGGGCTCTGAGCCGTGGAAGCGCGTGCGCCCGCCGCGTCCCGCCGTCGACGGCCAGTTCCGCCAGCCCACCGACGTCACCTGGGATCCGGCCGGCGACATCTTCATCAGCGACGGCTACATCAACTCGCGCGTGGCGAAGTTCGACAAGAACGGCCGCTGGGTGAAACAGTGGGGCGTTCCGGTTCCCGATGAGGATCGCGCCAATCCCAAGCCGAACGAGCTCAACACGCCGCACTCAATTGCGTCCGACGCGAAAGGCAACATCTATGTAGCCGACCGCGGCAACCGCCGCATCCAGGTATTCGATTCCGACGGAAATTTCGAGCGGATCATTCAGATCAACGTTCCGGTACCCGACGACGTTCAGCCGTGGATGGGTCCCAAGCCGAGTGCGGAGGGAGCCAAGCGCCAGAGCGGCGCGCCGTGGGCCATCTGCATCACGCCCGGTCCGACGCAGTATCTCTACAGCGCCGACGCGTACCCGGGTCGCATCTACAAACTCACGCTCGACGGCAAGGTGCTGGGTGAGTTGGGGACCTCCGGTCGCCAGTTGAAGGAATTCGGCTGGATTCACGAGCTCGCCTGTCCCTCGGAGAATGAGATCTACGCGGCGGAAATCCTGAACTGGCGCGTGCAGAAGCTGATCCTGCACCCGGCAGGCACGGAAACCCAGACGACGCGCAAAACCTCCGCGACGCCGCACAAGTCGTCGTCGGCAGCGGCGGCGAGGAACTAGGCTACTGAAGTCCGGCGCGCTCTCGACGTGACGAGGCTGGGTGGAAACACGACCTCCGTACCCCGCCGTGACCGGCGCGGCTATCCCCTAAACGATCTCCCGGCCGCTCAACTCGCGCGGCCTTCCTCAGGGCGAGGCGGCTAGCAATTCGTTGAAATTGCGAGGGGCGGGCTGCTCGGGGCCAATTCGCGGCGCACATCTGGAGCGGCGGCTTCGGATCGCAAGGTTTCCGCGGGTGTTCGTGCCGATGCACATCGCCAGGATGAGCGTCACGGTCAGCGTGAGAGTCCGGTTGCGGACGAAAAGGCGGAGCGAAGCGTACATGACCTTAGTACCGAAAAAGCCGCCGCCTTTTCCCGGTCTTTTTGTGGATTCGCTCAAAAAAACCTTGCCAATCCCCGAGCGGATACGGCATATTTGAATTGGGCGTAGCGTCCATATATGGGCTGGGATCTTCGATGCCAGAACTCAGACCGGATCATGAGATCCTGTACCTCACCGAATTGCTGGGCCTCAAGGTTTACGACCTTAAGGGGCACAAGATCGGTGTGGTCAAAGACGCCGCCCTGGTTCCGCTGATCGATCCGGCCCGCATCGACCGCTATCTGGTGGGCAATGGTGGGAGCTGGCTGACCGTCCGCCACGATCAGATCGAATCCATCTCGCTTGAAGGCATCCGCCTGCGTGACGAAAACCTGACGCCGTACCATTCCGATGAGTACATGCTGCGCACCAGCCGGGACCTGCTCGACCAGCAGATCATCGACGCCCAGGGCCACAAAGTGGTCCGCGTGAATGATGTAACGTTCGAGTTCCGGCGCGACCCGGGCGGAGATCGGCTCTGGGTGCTGGAGGTCGATATCGGCATTCGCAGCATCTTCCGCCGCGTATTCAAGGGCATTCTCCCGCCGCGGCTGATCCGCAAGCTGCAAGTGAACATCGCTCCCCACTCGATTCGCTGGGAGTTCTGCAACATCCTGGAGCCGGATCCGCAGCGGCGGCTGCGGCTGAACATCTCCAACCGCTTGCTCGAAGGCATGCACCCGGCCGATCTGGCCGATATCGTCGAGGATCTCAGCCCGCAGGATCGCGAGGCGATCTTCGAAAACATCGACAGCGAGGTCGCCGCCGACGCTCTTTCCGAAGTCGATCCCGATATCCAGGCCAGCATTCTCGAATCGCTCGAGACGCAAAAGGCGGCCGACATCGTGGAGGAAATGTCGCCCGACGAGGCCGCCGACGTGCTGGCGGAGCTTGAAGAGAAAAAAAGCGAAGAAATCCTCGAGGAAATGGAGCACGAACCCAAGTCCGACGTCGAGGAACTGCTGGAGTTCGAAGAGGACACCGCGGGCGGCATGATGAACACCGAATACGTCGCCCTGCCGGAGGACGCCACGGTGGCCGACGCGCTCAGCACGCTCAAGGATCACGAAGAGTTGATCGAGACCCTGAATACGCTGTTTCTGACTGATTCGGAGGGGCTCCTGAAAGCGTCGGTTCCGCTGGCGCGGCTGTTTCTGCACCAAGGCTCGACGCCGCTGAAGACGCTGGCCGCGGAAACACTGATCTCGGCGCCGGTGAACGAGCATCAGGACCGCGTGACGGAGCTATTCGACAAGTACAACTTGCTAGCGTTGCCGGTGGTGAGCGAGGACGGGCAGCTTTCGGGCGTGATCACGGCGGACGATATCATTTCGGTGTTGCGGCAGCGGTAACGCGCGCTCGCGCCTACAATGTGGCATGCTTTCCGATGTGAAGTTCGCGCTGCGTGATTTCGCGAAGAATCCCGGGTTCACCGCGGTCGCGACCATCGTTCTAGCGCTGGGTATCGGCGCGAACACCGCCATGTTCAGCGTGCTTGACGCGGTGCTGTTGCGCGCGCTGCCGCTGCGCGATCCCGGCCGCACGGTGATGGTGTGGGAGAAGAATCCGGCGCTGGGCGATTTTCTGGCCGAGCGCGTGCCCACTTGTCTGAGCAACATTTTCCAGTGGCGCGCTCTCTCCCATTCCTTCGACGCGATGACCACGTACGAATCGGCGAATTTCAATCTCACCGGCGTGGACCAACCGGAGCCGCTTGAAGGGGCGCGCATCGAAGCCAACTTTGGCGACCTTTTTGGGGCGCGGCCGGTGTTGGGACGCATGTTCGCCGCGGGCGACGATCACGTCGCGATTCTTACCCACAAGCTGTTCCAGAAGAGATTCGGCGGCGATCCCAAAGCGCTGGGCCAGACCATTGAGCTGGACAAGGCCGCCTACACGGTGATCGGCGTGTGGCCCGCGTCATTTCATCTTCCGGCGATGTGGACCGGGATGCAGCAGAACAATCCCCAGGTGTGGCTTCCCTTGAACATGCATCCGACCGACGAAAAGGCGCTGAAGGAACGGACCAAATTCGTTTATGCGCATCTTCGCCCGGGCGTGACGCTCGAGCAGGCGCGCGCGGAGATGAGCGCGATCGGCACGCGCCTCGAGCGCGAAGATCCCGACCTGAACAAAGGATTCAACGTGAATGTTTTCCCGGTGTCAATCGAAGACGTCGGGCCGGACCAGCGCAAGTACGTGTGGATTTTGCAAGGCGCGGTCGGATTCGTGCTGCTGATCGCGTGCGCAAACGTCGCCAATCTTTTGTTGGCGAGGTCGATGGCGCGTCGCAAGGAACTGGCAGTGCGGATGGCGATGGGCGCGAGCCGATGGCGTCTGGCGCGGCAGATGCTCGCCGAAAGCCTGCTGCTCGGCCTCGGTGGAGCGGCGGCGGGACTATTGGCAGCATACGCGGGCGTTCGCGCAATCGTCGCGCTGGCGCCGAAGGACACGGCGCATCTTCAAGACATTCATCTCGATCCGCTGGCACTGGGATTCACGCTGGCAGCGGCGGTGGTGACAGGAATCATTTTCGGACTCGCGCCATCGCTCGACGCGGCCGGGCGGAACGTGAACGAGGCGTTGAACCAGACGGGCCGCTCGGGCGCGAGCGGATTGAAGAAGCGGCTGCGCAGCGTGCTGGTGGCGGGCGAGGTCGCGCTCGCGCTGGTGCTGCTGGTGGGAGCGGGACTGCTGATCCGCACGGTGCACGCGATGATCGCTTCGGACCCGGGATTCCGGCGCGACGGACTGTTGAGCGTGCGCCTCAAGCTGCCGCAATTCCAATATCCGACCGAAGGGGCGGCCGCGCCGTTCTGCCGGCAGATTCTTGAAAAAGTATCGGCGATGCCGGGGGTAATCTCGGCCAGTCTGGCGAGCGGGCTTCCCATGCAGGATCTTTCGATCAGCAGCTACAGCTTCGATGGCGCGCCTCCCCCCGGCGCAGGTCCGCAGCCGAACGCCGCGGTCCGCCGCGTGAGCGAGGATTACTTCCGCACCATGATGATCCCGCTGCGCAGCGGACGCGGGTTCACGCACGCCGAAGCGGAAGACCCGAAATCGCCCTCGATCGTGATCAATGAGACCATGGCGAAGAAGCTGTGGCCGGGCGAGAGCGCCATCGGCAAAACGCTGAAGCTGAGCGATCAGCGCCGCGCGGTGGTCGGCGTGGTTTCCGATGTGCGCCAACTGGGGCCGGAGCAGTCGATCAGCCCGGAGATTTACGTTCCGTCCATGCAGTACCAGCAATTCACCATCGTGGTGCGCAGCGAACTGGCGCCTGCGGGCCTGATCGCGTCGATCACACGCGCGGTGCACGAAATCGATCCGGATCAGCCGGTCTCGGACGCGAAAACGATGAACGAAGCCACGGCGGAATGGGCGTCGGACCAGAAGTTCGTGATGAGTCTGCTGGTCGCGTTCGCCGGGCTGGCGCTGGTGCTGGCCGTGGTGGGGCTGTACGGCGTACTGGCGTACTCGGTGAGCCAGCGGACGCGCGAGATCGGGATTCGCATGGCGCTGGGCGCGAGCAACGGCGACGTGCTGCGGCTGGTGGTGCGCGAGGGGCTGACCCTCGCGGCGATCGGAGTCGTGATCGGCGCGGCGGGCGCGTTCGCATTGACCCGGCTGCTCGAGGGGCTGATTTTCGGCGTGAAAGCGTCGGACCCGTTGACGCTCGCGATTGTTGTGGCCGTGTTGCTGGGAGCGGCCCTGGCGGCGAGCTCGATTCCCGCGCGCCGGGCAGCGAAAGTGGAGCCGGTGGAAGCGCTGCGCATCGAGTGAGACGTTCGCAGATTTACGGGACTGTTTGCGTTAGATCAGCGTGCATCTGCCGCATGTAGCTTGTGCTCGCGCAGATCTGTGAGAAGGTCCAGCCACACATCCATCCCCGCGCCCGTTTTCGACGACACCGGCAGGATCCGCATTCCCGGACGCACGCTTTGAATGTTGCGATGACACAGCTCCGCGTCGAACTCGACCGCCTCGGCCAGATCCATTTTGGTGATGACGGCGATGTCGGCGGTGTTGAAGATGGTCGGATACTTCAGCGGTTTGTCCTCGCCTTCGGTCACCGACAGCAGCACCAGACGCAAATCTTCGCCCAAATCGAAGGACGAGGGGCACACCAGATTGCCGACATTTTCGATGAACAGGAAATCGAGCGGCGCGGGAAGCCAGTTGTCGAGCGCGGCGCGGACCATCATGGCGTCGAGATGGCAAACCGTTCCGGTCACGATCTGTTTCACCGGCGCCCTCGACCGCGCCAGGCGCGCAGCGTCGTTTTCCGTCGCCAGATCGCCAACCAGCGCGGCAACACGATAGCGCGGCTGAAGAAGCGTCAGCGTTTTTTCAAGAAATGCGGTTTTTCCAGAGCCAGGGCTGGAAACCAGGCTGACCACCGCGACGTTCTTGGCGCGAAATTCGTCGCGTAGCCCGCGCGCCAGCACGTCGTTTTGCTTCAGGACGTTCTTGCGCACCTCCATCAGGCGCGGCGTCATTCATCCACCTCCAGGGCGAATACTTCGAGCTCCCGCCCGGCGAGGATTTGCGAAACGGGCGAACGGCACTCCGGGCAGGTGAACCACTCCGACGCATCGACCGTCCGCTCCGCATCGCATTTCGAGCACCAGGCCGTGATGGGGATCTCCTCGATCATCAGCCGCGAGCCTTCGAGCGGAGTGCCTGCAGCGGCGAGATCGTAGGAGGACAGCAGCGCGTCCTTAGCGACGCCGGAGAGCCGACCGATCCTCAGGTGAACGGCGTTCACGTGCACGCCGCGCTGAGCGGCTTCCTCGTTGGCAAGCTCGACGATGCTGAGGGCGATGGAGAGCTCGTGCATCAGTCGAAACCCCTCATACGATGCAGGCGCGGCCCTGCCAGCCGATCTGGGCGGGCTTGCCGTCTTCCACCAGAACCGGTATCGTGCGCTGCCCTCCCGTAAGAGCTTGCAGGCGCGCGTACGCGTCGCGATCTTTTTCGACATCGTATTCGATGAAGTCGCGGCCGTTTATTTCGAGCGACTCGCGCAGGTCCGCGGTGTACGGGCAGGACGCGGCGCCGTACAGCTCAAGCTTCGGCACGGGCGAGACCCTCCAGTTGTTCGCGCAGCACGTGGTAAACAGAAGCCTGCACTTCCTGAATGCGCGGGATGTAATCGGAGCGGACAATCAGCGGAAAATCCGCCAGCCCGCGGCGGAAAATTTCGCCGCCATCGTAGCCGAGCAGGGCCACCGTCAGCATGCCACGTTTACGGGCGTCCTCGAGCGCAATAATAATGTTGCGCGACCCTCCGCTGGTTGAGATTCCCACGGCGACGTCTTCGGGCCGCGCCTGGGCGATCTGCTGTCGCAGGAAGATCAGCTCGACGCCGACGTCGTTGGCGATCGCGGTGAGATTGGCCGGCTCCATGGAAAGAGAAATGGCAGGGATGGGCCGCCAGCCTTCCGGCGGCAGGACGCAGTCGAGCGCGAAATCGTTGGCATCGGTGGCTGAACCGCCGTTTCCGAACACGACGAGCTTGCCGCCGCGCACCAGGCGTTCGTGAATGGCGCGCGCCGTTTCGCCGATCTGTTCGGATTGTTCTTCAGCGAATCGCGCACGCAGAGACGCGTCATCAGCGGCTTTCATGCGAATCGACTGGGCAACCTCGGCGAGAATGTTGCCGGTCTCCTGGCGCTCGCCTCCCAGGAAAGGATAAAGAAAAGCGGCGTCGCCGGCGTCGCGGCCCAGCTCGCGGTGCTCGAAAAACACGTGCACCGTCTCCCACAGCGTGTGGTACAGAATTTCGACCAGCTCCTGATGATGGAACGGATTCGCGAGCGGATCTGGAAGCGAGTACGAACCTTCGCCGGGGAGCGCGAACGTCATCGCGCCGCGCGTATACGCCCAGTCGAGCGCGGACGTGACCTCGGGATCTCCTTCGGGCGGTCCGAATCCCATAACCACATCTTCGGGGCGAAGAATCGCTTCGAGCCATGGGCGGAATGCGATCGAAAGATCGAGCGCCGGCAGCGCGCGCTTGCCGACGATGATGGGGTGCACGAATTCGACCGAGACGTGCTGCGCATCGGTGGCGAACGGGCCGCGGCCGAAGGCCAGCAGGCGTCCGCCGTTCAGGAATCGCTCCGACATTTCGCGGCACGCGGTGGCCAGATGGTGCGCCTCGCGATCGAAAAATTCCGCAAATAGCCGGTTGCGTTCGTGAAGGTGCGCGGAAACGTCGGTTGAAAGAGCCGGCATCAGCAGATTCTCGGGAGCGGGTCGCCGACCAGCATGTCGATCACGCGCGCGCCGCCGTAAGCAGTCGAGACCACGACCGTGCGCGCGGGCTCAGCGGCGATTTCGCCGATGACGGCCGCGCACTCGCCTCCCGGCGTCGCGTGCAGGGCCTCAAGCGCACGGTCCACGCGATCGGCCGAGACTACAGCGAGGAACTGGCCTTCGTTGGCGATGTGCAGCGGGTCCAGCCCGAGCAGTTCGCAGGCGCCGCGCACGAAATCGCGCACGGGGATTTTTTCTTCCGCCAGCACCACGCCAAGTCCGCAATCGAGCGCCAGCTCATTGAGCGAAGTGGCCACGCCGCCGCGCGTCGGATCGCGCATCCACTTGATGCCGCCGCCCACGGCCTTCGCCAGCGCGTCAACAAACGGCAGTACCGGCCGCGTGTCGGAGCGGAGATCCGCGTCGATATCGAGCTCGCCGCGGGCGAGCAGAATGGTGATGCCGTGATCGCCGATCGGGCCGGAAAGGATCACCTGATCGCCGGGCTGGACTCGGCGCGGAGAAATTTCGAGTTCCGGAATCGCTCGCCCGACGCCGGCCGTGGTGATGTACATGCCGTCGGCCTTGCCGTGTTCAACTACTTTCGTATCGCCGCCCGCAATGGCGACGCCGGCTCGCGCTGCCGCGGCCGACATCGCCCGGATTTCCGCTTCCAAAATCTCCGTGGCGAGGCCGGCTTCGAGGACGTAGCTGACCACGAGCGCTTCGGCTCGCGCGCCGGAAACGGCGAGATCGTTCACGGTTCCGTTCACAGCCAGTTCGCCGATCGATCCGCCGGGAAATTTCAGCGGCCGGACGACGAAGCTGTCGGTGGTGATGGCAATGCGCGCGCCGTCGATACTTAAATGCGCGGCATCGCCGAGCGGGTCGGTCGAAGATGGGAACAAGATCGGCGCGAACAAGCCGTCGATCAGCCGGCGGCTCGCTTTTCCGCCGGCGCCGTGCGCCATTTCGACTCGCGCGTCGCGGAAACGGATTTTGCCGGGCGCGGTCATTGCACGCTGACCGCGGCCTTGCGATGCGCGTAGTTGAAATACGCCGCACACGACCCTTCGGCGGAAACCATCAGCGCGCCGATGGGATGTTCCGGCGTGCATTCGTTGCCGAACACCTTGCACTGCTCGGGCCGCAGGACGCCCTTCAGCACTTCACCGCACTGCGCGGCCTTGGGATCGGTCACGCGCACGCCGGGCACCGCGAAGCGCCGCTCCGCGTCCCATTCGGCGAACTCCTCGCGAATGCGCAACGCGGATTGCGAGATGAATCCCAGACCGCGCCATTCAAAATACGGGCGCAACTCGAACACCTGACTGATGGCTTTGAGCGCCGCGCGATTCCCTTCCCACGGCACCACGCGGCCATACTGATTCTCGACCTCCGCCGTGCCGTTGTTCAACTGGCGCAGCAGCATGACGATGGATTGCAGGATATCGAGTGGCTCGAAGCCCGAAACCGCGATGGGCTTGCGCTCGTTGCGCGCGATCCATTCGTACGGCCGGCAGCCGATGACGGTCGAAACGTGGCCCGGTCCGATGAACGCGTCGATGCGCATGTCCGGCGAATCGAGAATCGCACGGATCGCCGGAATGATCGTCACATGGTTTGAGAACACCGAAAAATTGCGCACGCGGCTTTCGCGCGCGCGCAGCAGCGTGAGCGCGGTGGATGGGGCAGTGGTCTCGAACCCGATGGCGAAAAACATCACGTGCCGGTCCGGATTCTTGATCGCGAGCTTCAGCGCGTCGGCCGGCGAATACACGATGCGCACGTCCATCCCCCGCGACTGGTATTCGAGCGGGCTGCCCTTGGTTCCCGGAACGCGCATCATGTCGCCGAACGCGGTGAAAATCGTGCCCGGCTGCTCCGCTATGGACAGGCCGTCATCGATGCGTCCCATGGGAAGAACGCACACCGGACAACCCGGACCGTGGACCAGCTCGATGTTCGGCGGAAGCAGGTCCTTCAGGCCGAAACGATAAATCGCGTGCGTGTGGCCGCCGCACACTTCCATGAACCGATAATGGCGCGCCGGATCGGCGAGCCGGCGGATCTCCTCGGTAGCGCGAGTGATCAGCTCGGGACGGCGAAATTCATCCACAAATTGCATGCTGCATCCTTAATTACGAGAATTACGAGCCGTCGTGCATCCCGTAGCCGCGGACCTCGGTTTCAGCGGCCTGCGATTCGCCCAACATTTCGAGCAGCCCGATCTGCTCGCGCGCGCGCTCCTCGCTGATCTTGTTCATGGCGAAGCCGACGTGAATCAGCACCCAGTCGCCTACGCGGCCGGGGTCGTCGGCATCGATCAGGCCCAGATCGACTTTGCGGCGGACGCCGAGCACGTCCACGAGCGCCAGCGGATGGTCGCCCGCCAGCAGATCGACAATCTTTCCCGGTATCGCAAGGCACATGACGTTAAACACCTCGGCGCGAGCGCGTCGCGCCCACTTCACCAGCTTAATCCCGCGGCCCGGCCGGAACAACGCGATGCCTGAACTGTCGCCGTTACTCGCGGCAGACCAATTGCATTCCATCCCCGCGGAGACTGAGAAAAGCGCCGCTTGCCTTGTCGGGGCGCGCGAATTCACCCAGTGCTGCGTACTATGCCGCAATTTCCAAATGTCGATCCGATTCCCGTTCCCGCGCCGATCTGGCTCGTCAAGCTGCTTCACGACCTGACTTTCGCCTTGCACCTGAGCGCCGTAGGTCTGTTGCTCGGAGGCCTGACGCTGGCCGTCCTGTTCTCGCTTCTCGGGCGAATGCGCCGTTCTGTCGAGATGACGCAGGCCGCGGGGATGATCACGCACCGGCTGCCGACAATCATGGCGTTCGTAATCAACCTCGGAATTCCGCCGCTGCTCTTCGCGCAAGTCCTGTACGGGCGCGCGTTGTATACCAGCAGCGTCCTGATCGGCGCCTACTGGATTTCCGTGATCTTTCTGCTGATGGCCAGCTACTTCGGACTGTACATGGCCGCGCGCCGCGCCGATTCGCAGCGCCCGTGGACCGCGCCGGCGTTCGCATCGCTCCTGCTGGTGCTGGCGATCGCGTTCATTTACTCGAACAACATGACGCTGATGATCCGGCCGCAGGGATGGGTCGAGATGTATCAGGCAAATCCCTCCGGAGTGCAGCTCAACAGCGCCGATCCATCGCTGCTCCCGCGATGGCTGTTCATGATCGCCGGGGCGTTTTCGGTGACCGGAGCCGGGTTGATCGTGCTTTCGCTGCGCAACGGCCTGAGCGATGGGCTGGCGCGATTCCTGCGGCGCTGGGGCGCGATCTCCATCGCGGTGGGCGTGATCGACCAGGCAGCGTTCGCGCGGATGACCATCGCGCAACTGCCGGTCTTTGCGGATGTCCTGAAAGATCCCCTGTTTTCGCCGTTCGTCTACGGATGGATCGCGACCGCCGCATTGCTGATCGTTCTGGGCGCGCTTGCGGCCGCCGCAAAAAGCGCAGTGATCGCGATCGGATGCGCGCTGGTCGCGTTCCTGAACGTCGCTTCCACGGTGATGGTGCGCGACGGAATTCGCGATCTGACCCTGCGCGCCGCCGGATTCGACGTGTGGAACCGCCAGGTGTCCACCAACTGGTCGGTTCTCGGACTGTTTTTGATTTTGTTCGTCGCGGCGCTGGCGGTGATCGGATACCTGATCGCCGTGGTGGCGAAGGCGCGCCGGATTGAGGAGAAATATGCCTGACGCAAATAGCCGGCGAACGTTCGTTCAGATTGGAGTGGGGATGATGGGGGCTTGCTACGCGGGCGCGGTCGGATATCCGGTGTATCGCTACCTCGCGACGCCGTCGGTCCGCGCCCGCGCACAGGGGCTGGTCACGACAGTTTCGATTCCCGCCAAAGACCTGCCCGGGCCCCGGTCGGCGACGATGTTCCTTTTCGGCTCGCGCCCCAGCGTGCTGATTCATCACGAAGACGGCCATTTCGTCGCCTTCGACGCCGTATGCACGCACCTGGGATGCACGGTGCGCTTCGAGCCGCAGAATCATCGCATCTACTGCCCGTGCCATGGCGGCACTTATGACATGAATACCGGTGCGGTGATCGCTGGACCACCGCCGCGCGGGCTGACGGTGTATCGAGTGGAGGTCGCCGATGGCAACGTCGTCGTTTCCCGAACCTAAGAGCGGAGTTTACAACTGGGTCGACCAGCGGCTGGGATTGTCGGAAATCCTGGCGCTCGCCCGGCACAAGACCGTGCCGCAGCACAAATACTCATTCTGGTATTACTGGGGCGGAATTTCGCTGTTCCTGTTCCTGATGCAGATTCTGACCGGCATTCTGCTGCTGGTGTATTTCCGGCCCGGCAAGGAAGCCTTCGAATCGGTACGCCAGATCACCTACGACGTCGATTTCGGATGGCTGATCCGCTCGGCGCACTCCTGGTCGGCGAACCTGATGGTGCTGGCCGTCTTCGTCCATATGTTCTCAGTGTTGTTCATGAAGGCGTATCGCAAGCCCAGAGAGTTCGGATGGTGGAGCGGCCTGGCGCTGCTGGGTTTCACCCTGCTTTTCGGATTTAGCGGCTATCTTCTGCCGATGGACGAGCTTTCCTATTTCGCGACCAAGGTCGGATTGCAGATGTCCGGCATGATTCCCGGCGTCGGCAAGCTGATCACGGACATCGTGCGAGGCGGCCCGGATGTCGGCGAGACCACGGTGCAGAGATTTTTCGCCTTGCACGTGGTGATTTTGCCGTTTCTGTTCCTGCCGATCCTGCTGTTCCATTTATTCCTGGTCCAGAAGCACGGCAACGCGGTCCCGCCCCAGGAAGCTGCGCGGCCCGCCTCCGAGCGCAAGACCGTCCCCTTCTTCCCCAACTTCTTCACCATGGATCTGGCGATGTGGCTGATCGCGCTGAACGTGTTGACTATCCTGGCCACGCTGTTTCCCTGGGACCTCGGCCCGCCGGCCGATCCGCTCTCGCCGACGCCGGTGGGCATCCATCCAGAGTGGTATTTCATGGCGCAGTTCCAGATGTTGAAGCTGCTTGGCAAAGTAATTCCGGGGCTGACCGGTGAAGTTGTCGGCATGGCGCTGGTCGCCCTGATTTTGATCTTCTGGGCCGCGATTCCGCTGTTCGATCCCGAAAAAGCGAGCGGCCGCCGGGCGCGGTCGACGGCATGGATCGGCTGCGGATTGCTCGCCTCGATGCTGGTGCTGACCATCTGGGGTTACCTAGGAGTCTGAGTATGAACTATCCGGTTTGGGACGTTCCCATCATCGGCAGCGTGTGGGTGATCGGCCTCATCGCGATCTTTCACGTGATGATCTCGCATTTCGCCGTCGGCGGCGGCTTGTATCTGGCCTTCGCCGAGCGCAAAGCGCGCCGCGAGAAGCGCGCGGACTGGCTCGAAGTGATCCGCGCGCACTCCAAATTTTTCCTGATCCTCACCGGAGTCTTCGGCGCCATCTCCGGCGTGGGCATCTGGTTCTCCATCGGCCTGGCCAGTCCGGAAAGCACCAGCACGCTGATCCACAATTTTGTTTTCGGCTGGGCCATCGAGTGGTGCTTCTTCGCGGTCGAGATCGCAACCGTGATGGTGTACTACTATACCTGGGATCGCGTGGACGAGAAAACGCATATGACGCTCGCGTGGCTGTACGCCGGCTCGTCCTGGTGCACGTTGGTGATCATCAACGGAATCCTGACATTCATGCTGACACCCGGCCAGAGCTGGCTTGCGGTGGCCGGGACCGGACAGGAAGCCTCGAAATTCTGGTTCGCGTTTTTCAATCCCACCTACTGGCCCAGCCTGGTGCTGCGCACGCTGATCTGCTTCGCGCTCGCCGGAGTGTGGGCGCTGGTGACCGCCAGCCGCATCGACGGGTTCCAAAAACCGGCGCTTAAAACCGAAGTGATCCGCTGGTCGAGCAGATGGCTGGTGCCCGCGTTTCTGCTGGTTCCGGTCGCGCTCGCCTGGTATCTGTTCTCGATTCCCGAAAACAGCCGGCATCTGATGCAGGCCGGCATCAGCACCATCGGCTCCGGCATGTTCACGCAGGTGACGCGGGCCGCGCTGGTGACCACCATGGCTTCGGCGACCATCCTCGCCGTGGTGTACTTCATCGCGTGGCGCAATCCGCTCGATTTCAACCTCGCCCACGCCGGCGCGGTGCTGTTTCTCGCGCTCGCCGCGACGGGCGCGACCGAGCACGCGCGCGAGATGATCCGCAAGCCTTACACCGTCAACCAGTTCATGTATTCGAACGGCGTGCGGCGAGCCGACGTCGCCAAATTCAACGCCATCGGATTCACCACTCAGACGATCTGGAACCGCGGGCAGATGGAGACGGGCGAGCTGATGTTCCGCGGGCAGTGCATGAACTGCCACACGGTCGACGGCTACCGCTCCATGCGCCGCCTGCTGCACGGCCGCGACCGCAAGGCGATCTCCAATATCGTGGGCATGCTCCACGAAAGTCCCGCCACCTCGCCCTACAAGAATTTCATGCCGCCGCTGGTGGGGACGCCCGAAGAAATCGACGCGCTGATCGGTTACCTGGATCGCCTGGAGAATCCTCCCCTGAACCGGCTGGTGGGACAGCGCTGAGTCTCAGGAACACAACGCCGCGCGCAGGTCTTCCGGCAGCGCCATGGGGCGTTGCGTCGATCCGTCGATGCACACCACCACCACCTTTCCTCGCGCCGCCGCACGCCCCTCGACCGATATATCGAAAGCCAGCGTGAATGACGTGCGGCCCACGCGATCGACGGTCACGGCGATATCCATCAGATCGTCAAACACCAGCGGCGCAAGATAATCGCATTCCACGTGAACCCTCGGGAACGCCATGGTCCGGGGGCCGATTCCGTGGTACGCGATGCCGCGGCTGCGCAGGAACTCGGTCTCGGCCGCGTCGAAGTGATTCAGCAGGGAAACGTAAAAAATCCGGCCGCTCGTGTCCGTATCGCCAAAGCGGACGCGGCTGTGCCAGATGAAAGGGTTCACGGACATCTTGTGTTACGATACAACGGTATTTGAAGGGAACGCCACGAATTCCGGACGAATGACGTGGCTCCAAAAATCATGCGCCTCTCCGACAAGTACACGCTCGACCGCGGCAGCCTTTACCTCACCGGGATTCAGGCCCTGGTGCGCCTTCCGATCGACCAGATGCGCCGCGACCGGCGCGCGGGACTCAACACCGGCGCGTTCATTTCGGGCTACGAGGGATCTCCTCTGGGCGGCTACGATCTGCAACTGGCGCGCTCACGCAAGCTGCTCGACGAGCACAACATCGTTTTCCGCCCGGGCCTGAACGAAGACCTGGCGGCGACCTCGGTGATGGGCAGCCAGCTTTTCGAAGTGGTCGGCAAGGCTAAGGTCGATGGCGTGGTCGGCTTCTGGTATGGAAAAGGCCCCGGTGTGGACCGTTCCGGCGATATTTTCCGTCACGCGAACATGGCGGGCACCGGGAAAAACTGCGCGGCGATCGTGCTCGCAGGCGATGACCATCCCTGCAAAAGCTCCACCATTCCTCACCAAAGCGATTTCAGTCTGTATAACGTCGGCATTCCCTTCTTATATCCCGGCAACACGCAGGAAATCATCGATTACGGCCTGCACGCGATCGCGTTGTCCCGCTTTTCCGGCGCCTGGGTGGGATTGAAGATGATCACCGATATCTGCGACGGCGGCGGGACGGTGCTGGTTGATCCTGACCGCCCGGCGATCCGCGTCCCCGAGGGCTATCAAAAAACGGCCGATGCGCGGCTGGTGCCCCCGGTGACGCTCGCGCTTGAACACGAAGTCAACGTGCGGCGCTTGCAGGCGGCCCTCGACTTCGCCCGGCTCAACCAGCTAAACCGATGGTTCGGTGCCGGCTTGGATCAAGGGGCCGGTGCGTGGCTGGGAATCGCCAGCGCGGGCAAATCCTATTACGACCTGATGCAGGCGCTCCGCGACCTCGGCCTGGGCGAAGACGAGTTGCACGAGCTGGGAATTCGTGTGGCCAAGTTCGGCATGACCTTCCCGCTCGACGGCGATTTCGCCCGCGAGTTCGCGCGAGGGCTGGCGGCCGTCCTGGTGATCGAAGAAAAACGCAGTTTCCTGGAGCTGCACCTGCGCGACGCGCTGTATCGCCTGCCCGCGCGCCCCATCGTGATGGGCAAAATCGATGCCGAAGGAGCTCCTCTGTTTCCCTCCACCGGCGAACTCGACCCAGACCGAATCGCGGCTGTCATTGGAAAGCTGCTCGGCGAGCGCGGCACCACCGAGCGCGTCGCCGCGCGGGTGCATTTCGTCGAAGACGTGATGGCACGCCCGCGTGAAACCGCGCCGTCGCGCCCGGCGAATTTCTGCTCCGGCTGTCCGCACAACCGCTCCACGCTGCTGCTCCCCGGACAGGTCGCCGGAGGCGGCATCGGATGCCACACCATGGCGATGCGCCTGATCGATTCCAATCGCCAGTTTTCCTATCTCACGCAGATGGGCGGCGAGGGCGCGCCGTGGATCGGCATTGCGCCGTTCGTCGAGCACCAGCACGTGTTCCAGAATATCGGCGACGGAACGTTTTTCCACTCCGGATCGCTCGCCGTAAACGCGCTGATCGCCTCCGGCCTGAATATCACCTACAAAATTCTGTACAACGGCCACGTGGCGATGACCGGCGGCCAAGCCGCGCAGGGCGCGCTGCCCATTCCGCAATTGACGCGCAAGCTCGAATCCGAAGGGGTCCGCAAAACCATCATTCTGGCCGAGCAGCCGGAGCGCTATCAGAACGTCGAGCTGGCCTCGAACGCGACCGTGCGCGATCGCGGGGAGCTTGAAAAAACTCTGGCCGAGCTCGCCCAGACTCCCGGCGTCACCGCCATGATCTACGACCAGGAGTGCGCCGCAGAGAAGCGCCGCAAACGCTCGCGCGGCAAGTACGCCGAACCGGTGATGCGCCTGATGATCAACGACGAGGTCTGTGAAGGCTGCGGCGATTGCGTCAAACAGTCCAATTGCATGAGCCTCACGCCCATCGCCACGCCGCGCGGGCAGAAGATGCGCATTCACCAGTCCTCCTGCAACAAGGATTACTCCTGCGCGTTGGGCGATTGCCCCTCTTTCGTCACCGTGAAGCTGAAGGAAGGCACGGGACTGCGCAAAAAACCGCTGCCCGCGCTGCCTTCCTCCGCCGTGCCCGCGCCGCGCGAGATCGCGAGCATCGGCACGGGCTACCGCATCATCGGACCCGGCATCGGCGGTACTGGCGTGGTCACCATCAACGCGCTGCTCGCCACCGCGGCGTGGATCGACGGGCTGTTCGTCGCGACGCTCGATCAGACCGGGTCGGCACAAAAGGGCGGCGCGGTGGTTTCGCACCTGCTGCTGAGCCGCACGCCGATCGAGGCTCCCAATCGCATCAACATCGGCAACGCCGACGTGATCCTGGGATTCGATCTTCTGGGCGTCGCCAGCGCCGAAAACCTTAAATTCGCCTCACCCGACCGCACCACGGCGGTTCTCAATACTAACCTCACGCCGACCATCGACGTGATTCGCAGCCGCGCCCCGCTGCTCGGTCCGGAAAAGATGCTCGGCGAGATCGACGCCGTGACGCGCCGTGGGCGCAATATTTATGTCGATGCCAATCGCCTGGCGGAGGGCTTGTTCGGTTCGCACCTGGCCGTGAACCTGTTCATGGTGGGAGTCGCGTATCAGGGAGGGTTGATTCCGCTCTCGCTCTCCGCAATCGAGCAGGCCATTCGCCTCAACGAAGTCGACATCGAAAAGAACTTGCAGGTGTTCGATTGGGGCCGCAAGTATTATCACGACGCGAAATCGGTGGAAGCCGTGCTGGGCTCCGCCGAGCCAAAAGCCGCCGCGGAATTCGATCGCGTAGCCGAGCTGACCGGGTACCAGGACGCCGCCTACGCGCGCCAGTATTCGGATTTCGTCGCCGAAGTCGCCCGGCGCGCGCCCGCGCTCGAGGAAACGGTCGCGCGCTATCTGTACAAACTGATGGCCTACAAGGATGAATACGAGGTCGCGCGCCTGCTCACCAGGCCCGAGTTTCGAAAACAAATCGAAGAAACCTTCGCTCAGGTGGAATCGGTTTCCTACAATCTGCACCCTCCGCTGCTGCGGCGTTTCGGCGTCTCCAAGAAAATGAAGTTGGGACCGTGGTTCGCCGGGCCTCTTCGTCTGCTCGCGTCGCTCAAATTCCTGCGTGGAGGCGCCCTCGACATCTTCCACTACAGCGCCCACCGCCGCGCCGAGCGCAACCTGATCGGCTGGTATCGCGACCTGATCTCCCGCGTGATGGAACGCATGAACGAAGAAAACTCCGCCAAGGCACTGGAAATCGCCGCGCTGCCAGACCAGATCCGCGGTTACGAGCGCACCAAGGAAGAAAACATCGCGCGTGTGAAAAAGATCGCCGAAGAAAAGCTCGCGGAAATGACCGCCGGCGCCGCGATCGCGGGTTAGTAGAGATTTTTCAGCGCGACACGCAACCTCACAACCGCGCTGCGGTCGCATTGAGGCGCAGCCTTTCAGGCCGTGCCTTCTTTGCTTCGCTTATCACCCGATCCGCGCGTAGCGCATCGCCTCCAGCCTGGCGATGCGCTCCTCGGTCGACGGGTGCGTGGAGAACAGCTTCATCCCTCCCCCGCCACCGAACGGATTCAAAATGAACAGGTGCGCGGTGGACGGAGTCGCGTCCGTCATCGGGTCGCGGCGAATTCCAGTTTCCAGCTTTCCGAGCGCGTGAATCAGCGGGTCCGGCGAACCCATATATTTCGCCGACGCCGCGTCCGCGCTGAACTCGCGCGTGCGCGAAATCGCCATCTGGATCAGCATGGCCGCGAGCGGCGCAAGAATCATCATCAGCAATCCGCCAAAGGCGCCGCCCTCTTCGTCATCGCGTTCACGTGGCCCGAACCAGAACGCCATGCGCGCCAGGAACGTGATCGCCGACGCAATCGTCGCCGCCACCGAGCTGATCAGGATGTCCCGATGCAAAACGTGCCCCAGTTCGTGCGCGACCACACCCTCCAGTTCCTGGTCGCTCATCAGGCTCAAGATTCCCGCCGTGAACGCGACCGAAGCATGATTCGGATTTCGCCCGGTCGCGAACGCATTGGGCGAATCCTCCGGAATCAGCCACAGCTTCGGCATCGGCAGACCCATGCGCTGCGTCAGATTGTGAACCAGCGGATAGACTCGCGCGTACACCTCGGGATTCTGTTCGGGCGTGACCGGCTGAGCCTGGTACATCATCAAGGACAGCCGCTCGGAGAAAAAATAGCTGAAAAAATTCATGGCGATAGC
The DNA here is from genome assembly GCA_035501755.1 of Bryobacteraceae bacterium. Classification (GTDB taxonomy): domain Bacteria; phylum Acidobacteriota; class Terriglobia; order Bryobacterales; family Bryobacteraceae; genus Palsa-187. Next base: position 25,508 of record DATJVN010000091.1, read on the forward strand.
GAGGACCAGCCCATATTCGAGTCCTGTTCGTCCCCCGATCATTTCACCGCCAAACAGCAGAATTCCGCTTAAAAGCCCTAACAGCAGCGCAGTTTTAATTGCATTCATAAATCCCTACTACAATCTTAGATGTAACGCTGGAAATCAGGATTCGCGCCCAAGTGCCCGCCATCCATTGATTTGCTTGCGCCGGGGGTTAGGGCTGGCTCACAGCTCGAGTTTTTCCCCGGAGGCGAGAAGTTTGCGCGCCTTTACGTGATCTCCGGGACTGTTGATGGAATCGGCCGCGGCCAGCCGTTCGCCGTCGAAATAGTAGACCGAGAATCTCCGCGCCTCGACGCTTCCGCGCACCACCGCCCGTAAACGCGGCGACCAGATCCCCGCCATTTGCAACTTGATGTCGAACTGGTCGGTCCAGAACCAGGGCACCGCTTTATACTCCGCCGGCCCGTGAACGATCTGCGCGGCGATGCACTTGGCCTGGTCCGCGGCGTTCTGCACGGACTCCAGGCGCACGCCGTTCATCTCCGCGCAATCGCCGATGGCGAAAATGTTCGGATCGCTGGTCTTGAGGAACGCATCGACGACAATGCCATTGCGGACCGCCAGCCCCGCCGCTTGCGCCAGCTCCGTGTTCGGGATGACGCCGATTCCCGCGATCGTCAGATCGGCTGCCGGGATTGCAGTCGAGTTCAGCACGATGTTCACCCCTTCCCGCCGGTGAAGCTCCAGGAAAAAATCCGAGACCACCGGCGCGATGCAGCGCGGCATCAGACGATCCTGCGCTTCAACTACTGTCACGGATTTCCCCATCGCGCGAGCGACCGAAGCGACCTCCAGGCCGATGAACCCTCCGCCCACGATCGCGACGGACCCTGCCGGCTCGAGCCGCGCTTTGATCTGGATCGCGTCATCGATGTCGCGCAGATACAGCGCGCCGGACATGGAAAGCTTGCGCACACGCGCGCCGGTCGCAAGCACCAGGACGTCGTAATCGACCATCCGGCGCCCGGCGAGCGCGACCCGGCGGCTGGCCCGACCGATCGCGACGACGCTCTGGCTCAGCTCGAGATCGATCGAATGATCGGAATAGAAACGCTCGGGACGAAACGGAAGATGGCTGGCGTCCTGTTTCCCGGCGAGAAAAGCTTTCGAGAGCGGCGGACGCTGATACGGCAGGTGCGGCTCTTCGCCGATCAGCGTGATACCGCCGTCGAAGCCTTCCATACGCAGCGAGGCCGCGGTCTGAAATCCGGCCTGCCCGGCGCCGACGATCACCACCGATTTCATTGCTGAGTGGGCGGCGTGGTCACGACCAGGCCGTCGAAGTCGCTGGTCACGCGAAGCTGGCAGCTCAAGCGGCTGTTGGCGTGGCGCGGGGAAGCCGTCGATTCGAGCATCGCGTTCTCATCTTCCTGCATCGGCGGCAGACGGTCCAGCCAGGAGGGATCGACGTACACGTGGCAGGTGGCGCACATGCACGCGCCGCCGCATTCGGCGACGATGCCGTCGATGCCGTTCTTGATGGCACCCTCCATGACCGAATCGCCGAGCGGAACGTCCACGCGCGTCACAGCGCCCGCATCCGAAATGTAGGTGACCGAGGCAGTCTCTTGCGCTTTCTTTCCGAACAGGGGCATGCGGTTGAGGGGATTTATTATGATAGCGCGACCGACCTGCGCCTCATGCCTCCCGGCGCAGCACCAGGGCGGAATTTTTGCTGCCGAAAGCGATGCAGTTGGCGACGGCGTACTCGACATCCGCGCGGCGGCCGGGCTCGGGAACATAATCGAGATCGCATTCCGGATCGGGCACCTCGACGTTGGCTGTGGGCGGAAGAACGCCGCAGCGCATCGCCAGCAGGGTCGCGGCGATGCCCGCCGCTCCGCAGGCGCCTTGCGGATGTCCGATCAGGCTCTTGAGCGACGATCCCGGCAGCTTGTACGCGTGCTTTCCGAACGCCAGCTTCACGGCTCGCGTCTCGATGCGATCGTTGAGCTCGGTCGAGGTGCCGTGATAGTTGAGATAGCCGACGCCTTCGGGCGCCACGCCGGCTTCTTCGAGCGCCAGCAGGATGGCGCGCGCGGGCTCTTCGCCGCATTCTTCCAGGCGCACGCGATGATACGCTTCGCAGGTGGAGCCGTAACCCGCGATTTCGCCCAGGATCTTCGCGCCGCGGCCGCGGGCTCGTTCGCGCTCCTCCAGCACAAAAAACCATGCGCCCTCGGCGATCACGAATCCGTCGCGGTCGCGCGAAAACGGACGCGAGGCGCGCTGCGGCTGATCGTTCCAGTGCGAGCTCATAATGCGCATGGCCATGAACCCGCGCAGGATCAGCGGCGCGATCGGCGCGTCCACGCCGCCGGCGACAATGGTATCGAGCACTCCCGCCTGGATGCTGCGCCATGCGTGGCCGATCGCGTCAGTGGACGAGGTGCAGCCGGTCGAAACCACATGGCTCAAGCCGCGAAATCCGAAGCGCATGGACACTTCGCTCGCCAGCGTCCCGATGGTCGAGGTCGGGACCACGTAAACCGAGCACTGCCGCCATTTCCCGGTATGAAACAGCCGGTACTGCTCTTCGGTGAACTCCTGGCTGCCGCCGCCCGAGCCTAAAATCACGCCGATGCCGCGCAATTCCTCTTTCGACATCGCGCCGGGATGGATACCCGCTGATTCGAGCGCCTCGCCCGCCGCGGCGACCGCCAGCGGGGCCACTCGCGAAACGTGGGGCCGATCCTTGGGCGCGACGTAATCCTCTTCCCGAAAATTTTTCACTTCACCCGCCACGCGCACCGCCAGATCGGAAGCATCGAAGCGCGTGATGGGCCCGATCCCGCTTTCGCCCGCAAGCGTCGCGCGCGCGAATGCGTCCGTCCCGATCCCGTTCGGGCTGACGCAGCCCATCCCCGTGATGACCACCCGGCGTTTCATGGCGAAGCTCGGCGGACGCCCGTCATCATAGCAGTCTCCGCCGGTTACGCTGTTACTTTTTGGTTGCCGGGGGCGTGGGGGGTTTGGGAGCCGCGGCCGGCCTAGGCGCTTCGCTGACCGGATAGCTCTGATCGTACAGCTCGATGATGTCGCGCGTGATATCGATCATGTTGGAAACATACAACAGCGGCGTGTTGGGATTGCTCACGTCGAAAACGACGCTGAAGCCGTGGGCCGTCGCGTACTTGTCGATCACCGAGGTCATCTTGGGGGTCATGCCAGCGATGATCTCGCGCTGATCGTCATTCATCTCCGCCTGCGCGTCTTCCATGTCGCGGTTGTAGGACTTGGTCTGCTCGTCGATCTGGCGCGTGAGGTCGGCCTTGGCCGCTTCCGACATGGCCACGCCGCCGCGCTGCAATTTGTCCTGCAAAGCGCGGATCTGGGCCGCCTTGGCGTCGATGGCGTTCTTGCGCGGAGTGAGCTTCTTAGCGAGATCGTCGGCGGCTTTCTTGCCCTCCTGCGTGCCCGTCATGGCCGCCTGAATATTGATCGCCCCGATCTTCTGCGGCGCGCCTTGCGCAGCGGCGAACACGGGCGCGATCAGCAGGAAAAGGATAGTGCGTGTCACGGCTGTTTCTTCACCGGGGTCGCGGGCTTGGAGGGAGCCGGGGCTGGAGCGCGGCTGGCCGGCGCCGCACCGCTGCTCGCGCTCTTGTCGTACAGCTCGATGATGTCCTTGGTGATGTTTACGTTAGGCGCGGCGTACATTACCGGCGTCTGCGGATTGCTCACATCGATGATAACCGCGTAGCCGTTGGCCTGCGCGTATTTATCGATCACCTGCGTCATTCTCTGCTCCAGGTCGCCCAAAACGCGCTGCTGTTCGCTTTGAAATTCGGCCTGCGCGTCCTCGACGTCGCGCTGATAGCGCTTCTGCTTCTCCTCGAGATTGCGCTGGAGGTCCTGCTTGGCGGTGTCCGACAGGGCCGCGCCGCCGCTTTGCAGCTTGTTCTGCAAATCGCGGATCTCCTGCGCTTTCCCATTCAGCTCCTTCTGCCGCGGGTCGAACTTGACCTTGAACTGCGCGCTGGCCTTCTGGCCGTCCTTGGTGTTCAGGATGGCCGCCTGAATCTCGATCACCCCGACCTTGCCCGGCTGGAGCGCGGGCGACGCCGGCGGCGGGGCGGCGTGGGCGGCAGGGGCTTGGCCGAAAGCCGCGGCCGCGATCAGAAACAGCATGAAAACTGGCTGCTTTTTCACGAAAAACTCCTCATAAACGATCTTAATATCCTAGCATCAGAACGTGCGGCCGACCGTGAACTGAAACATGTGCGCCTGCTCGAAAAACGGAATGACCTGGCCGAACTGCGCCAACGCGTTGGCAAACGTCGCCGCATTGGCGAAGTAGCTCCGGTCGGAGACGATCGGCGGCTGAATATTTTCTTCCACACGCCACGGATTGTAGGCCCAGTACACGCGGAACGGAGCGTTGACCACCGGCATCAGCACCTGCAGCTCGATTCCCGTGGACATGCGCGGAACCTGCGTTCCCGGCGCCACCAGCGCGTGGTCGGGGAAGGCGGCTTCGGGGAACAGCCCGTTCAACTGCGAAATGCGGTCCGGATTCAGCTTCAACTGGCTGGTCTGCGCCAGCTTGTCGATGCCCGTGTCGAGGAACAGCGCCAGCGTCACCGGCCCGAAGATGGGAATGCGGTACTCGAGGTTCTCCACCCCTTCCAGATCCCCGCCCGGCGTCACCATCTGGTAGGTGGGGATTTGCTGCGTCACGGGAACCTGCGTCGGAGTGCCGCTGGTGGTGAGTCCGTTCTGCATTTTCTGGCTGCCGTCGGCGTTCAAAACGTTGACGCTCGCTTGGGTCGGAACGAACGCGATGGGCGTGACGCTGAACAGGTAGAACCCGCGCACGTCGAACTCGCCGCCCATGAAGAACCGGTTGAACGGCGCGGCCGTCTTGCCGTCGTATCCGGTGAGCCATTTGCCCATGACGTGGACGCCGATCACGTGCTTGGGATTGATGGGCGATTTGAAGAAACGCTTGTAATCGATCACCGGCTCGAGCTGGTTGACATTTCCTCCAATGGGCCCTCCCGTGAACCCCAGCGACGCGCTGAATCCGGTGCCCGCGGTCGGCGTGATCGGATGGTTCACCGAGTTGTAGGTGAAACTGGGCGTGATCGTGGAGGAGCGGATTCCGTTCAGCTGGTTGGGGCCGTTGATGTTCAGGAAGTTGATGTAGTCGAAATAGGCGCCGGCTGCGTCCGTGAGCGTCTGCACGCTCTGAATCGTGTAGCCATAGCTCACGCCGACGCGCGAGAATCCGCGGCGCAGCGGGTAGCTGCTGAATACCGTAAATCCGTAGGAATTGGAAATGTAGTTCAACAGGTTGTCCTGGCCCAACTGGTTGTACAGCGGAATCAGGTTGGTTCCGGTCAGGATCGATGCTTCCCGCGCCTGGTTGAAGTCGAAGCGTGAATAAAAGACCGTCGCGCCGACGGTCAGAGGAATGTCGAACAGGTACGGCTCGGTGAACCCGATGGTCGCGCTGCTCATCACCGTTCCCAACTGCGTGTTGAGGCTGAGCGTTTCGCCCAGACCCAGGAAATTGTTGGTCGAATAGGAAAAGCCGATGAAGCTTCCCGCGATCGCCGAGACGCCGCCGTTCAACTGGATCGAGTTCTTGCCGCGCTCCTTCACCTTGAGCGTGATATCCACCGTGTTGTCCTTGGTGTCGCGCTTGATGTCTTCCGATTCGCCCTGCTTGAGCGGCTCGAAATAGCCGAGCTGGTTCAATTTCAGAATGCTCATCTCCCACAGGTGCTGGTTGAAGATGTCGCCTTCGTCGATCAGCAGCTGGCGGCGGATGATCTTGTCGCGCGTGGTGGTGTTGCCCGAAAAATCGATGCGCCGCACGAAGAACTGGTGGCCTTCGTCGAAGGTCAGCGTCAGGTCGATCTTGTCGCTGTTGGGAATCGGCTCAAAATCGGGCGAGGCGACGAAATCGATGTAGCCGAAGGTGCCGTACACCTTCTGCATGTCGGTCATGCCCTTGCGCAGCTTGGCGGTGGAGAAGATATCGCCCTTCTGCATGCCGAAAACGCGCTGCGGAACGTCGGGCGTCTTGAACAGCTTCATGCCGACCACGTTGAAATTGTTCAGGTGGTACAGCCGGCCTTCCTCGACGCTGATGTGGATGTTGGCGGCCTTGCCGATCTTGGTGCCCTTGATCAGCGGCAGGCGGAATTTTCCGCCGCCCACGTTCACGATCTCGACCTTGGCGTCGGTGGTGCGCGCGGTGAAGTAGCCGTGGTCCTGATAGAACTGCTGGATGCGCTCCTGGTCCTCCTCGAGCTTGGTGGAGTCGTAAGTTTTCGGGAACAGGCTCTCAAAGAAGATCGAGTGCGGGATGCCATACGGATGCATGTTCTTCATGGCCGATTCCACCGCCTGGTCGCTCTCGTTGTCGTTGCCTGTGAAGGTGATCTTGCCCACCTTCACTTTGGGTCCCTCATCCACTTTGAAAGCGATCTCCAGCGAGGCCGGCGGCACCTGGCGGATTTCCGGATCGACGGTGGCGAACTGGCGCCCACGCTCCGCCAGGTATTCCTGCAACACCACTTTGGCGCGCTGGACCCGGTTGGGGTCGTATTGCGATTCAACCGTGAGGTTGACTTTGCGCTCTTTAAAACGATCCAGAATTTCGGAGGTGCTGATCGACTTCAGTCCCGGGTAGGTGATGGTGCGGATAATGCGGCGCTCGACCAGCACGAAGGTGATGTCCCAGCCGCCCTTGGGCCCGCGCTCGCGCTCCAGCCGGATATCCTCGAAACGCTGCGTGTTCCACAGCGCCATGAAGTCGCGGTCGAGCGTCTGCTGGTCGTACTTGTCGCCGGTTTTGGTTTCGAGCAGCGCGCGAAGCGTATCCTGCGGAACGCGCCGCGCCCCGCGAAACGAAATCGATTCGACCACGTCCTGCGGCGCCACCGGTACCGCCGCTGCTTCCGGTTTGGGCGCTTCAGCCGGCTTGTTGGTTTCGGGCGCCGTGGGGATCGCTTCGAACGGATTGGCCTTCTTTTGTTGCGGGGGCTGCGGCTTGGGAGGCTGCGTCGGCGGAGGCTGCTGTCCGGGAGGATTTGGCGGCGGCGTCTGCTGCGATGGCGGTTGTCCCTGCGAGAAAAGCGGGACCGCGACGAAGGCAGACAAAACCAGCGCGCGCAGGCTTCCAGGCCTGAAAAACGTCATCTAAACGGGATTCCTTTCCACTCTGCGCTTTCCATCAGACGCCCATCTTCAACCCCCGGTTTCACCGAACGAGCGGAGTCCAAGGAACAAGACCGACGCAGACGTGAATCCTGTAGTGTACCATCAAGGGCGTAACGCTCACCACCTCGCACGAGGCGGGCCGAATGCTTCGCGGCCTGAATTTTCGCGGTATATCCAAGGAAATCCGCGCATCCGCGCCGAGCTCACGTCGCCGAATCAGCACAGGTGTGCCAAAAGGCTGCGTCCTCTTCCGGCTGCCCCGCTACCTGCTACCCTGTTCGTGGTGACTGGCGTTCTCTTCCGCCGTCTTCTGTTGATGGCGTTGGCGCTGATCGCGGCGACGCTGTTCGCTGTCGATTACACGCTGACGCGCTCCTCCGGCGAGCTTGGCGCGGCCGACGTGCGCGACCGCATTCTGGCCATCTCCGCGGGATCCTTTCTGCTGGCGTTTCTGATCGCATTCTTCGTCTCGCGATCGCTCAGCTTGCGCGTGCGGCACTTGAAAAAACTTGCCGAAAGCATTCCCGGCGGCGCCGCGGCCGACCGCCCCAGCGAGGAATCGCGCGACGAACTGGGCTCGCTCGAACGGTCACTCGGCGGCGTCGCCATCGAAACGCAAAAGCTGCTCGACAGCCTGCGCTACGAATCCGCGCGCCGCTCCGCGATCCTTGCGAGCATGACCGAAGGCGTCCTGGCGGTCGACCAGGAGCTGCGCGTCACCTTTTGCAATGCGGCGTTTCTGCGCGCCATCGAATTTCGCGGAACGCGCTCGGAGGGCCGCTTCCTGCTGGAGCTGGTTCGCGACACCGGCCTGCACGAGCTGCTGCGCCGCGTGCTTTCGACCGGCGCCGAGGAAAAACAGCGCTTCCGCATGTCCACGTTGAATGCGCGCGTCTTCGAGGCGCACGCGACGCCGCTCGACATGCCCACCGGCCGCGGCGCCATCGCCATTCTGCACGACATCACCGACCTCGAACGGCTGGAGCAGGTGCGCAAGGATTTCGTCGCCAACGTCTCGCACGAACTGCGCACGCCGCTCGCCGGGATCATCGGCTACGCCGACACGCTGCTCGAAGGCGCGCTCGCCGATATGCGGCACAATACGCAATTCGTGGAGATCATCCGCTCCAACGCGGTGCGGCTCGCCAATATCGCGCAGGATCTGCTGATCCTTTCCGAGCTCGAATCCGGCAAGGACCCTCCCGAGCCGGAGTCGATCTCCATTCGCGCCGTGGTCGAGAGCGCGCTGGCGACGGTCGCCTCGGAGGCCAAAATGCGCGACGTGAATCTGGTTGGCGAGCCGGTCGAGGATGTGTACGTGAACGGAAACCGGCTGCGCCTGGAGCAGGCGCTGCTGAATCTGCTCGCCAACGCGATCAAGTTCAACCGCCCGGGCGGAGAGGTGCGCGTCCGCGCCGAATTGACCGAGGAAGGCCACGTGGCGATCACCGTCGCCGATACCGGCGTGGGGATCCCCTCCGAAGATGTGCCGCGCATCTTCGAACGCTTTTATCGCGTCGACAAGGCGCGTTCGCGCCAGGTGGGCGGGACCGGCCTGGGATTGTCGATCGTCAAGCACGTGGTCGAGCGCATGCACGGCGCGGTGCGGGTGGAGAGCCAGTTGGGACGCGGATCCGCTTTCACGCTGCTGCTTCCCGCCGGCACACTACCGTCGAGCGTCTACGAAACCCGGTTCGCGCCGCCCGCCTGATTCGCACGCCCGCCCCGGTAACCGAAAATTCATGAATTTTTCCCGTGGTCTTTGTGTAAAGTGGATAGCGTGACACCCAGCCGATCTGAAGAACTGAAAATCGAGATGCTCGACAGCCCCAAAGGCGCGCGAATGATGAAGCTGACCGGTCCGTTGAGCCTGAAGACGCTATTCGACTTTCAGCAGATCTCGCGCACCGAAACGATGCGGCCCGTCATTGTCGATCTCAGCGGCGTTCCCTACCTGGATTCGGCCGGGTTGGGATCCATCATCAGCCTGTTCGCCTCGTGCCAGAGAACCAGTCGCGGATTCGGTATCATCGGCGTTTCCGAGCGCATCCGCACGCTGTTCGAGGTTACGCATTGCGACGGGCTACTGCCGTGTTTTGAATCAATTGAAGCCGCCGACCGCGGCGTCATGAAATAGTAACGTTTCGTTCATACAACCATCATTTCGCGCGGATATACTCTCCGTCTACGCACCTGGCTTAGGTTTTTTCCAAATAAAAACAAGGAGTTGGAATGATGACGAAGAGGATACGGAAGCCGTGGACCATCACGGCTGTGCTGGCCTGTCTTGCGGGACTCGCAGTGCCTGTGGCGGCGCAAAATTCCGGCGCGGACAATTCAGACACGCAGTCAGCCAAAACGAATTCCAGCGGTGCTTCATCCGAAATCGAGCAGCTCAAGAAAATGCTTCTCGATCAGCAGCATCAAATCGACCAACTGCGCCGCGAGCTGACCGCGCAGAAGGGCGCCAGCGAGAAGCCCGAGCAAAAAGCAGAGGAGGCGAAGCCGGAACAGAAAGCTTCGGATCCCGCGGCCGCGCTCGCCGCGCCGATTCATCCGGGAATCGCGTCGCACGACGTGGGCAGCAGCCTGGGAGAAGTCGCCAGCACCACACCAGCGATCCCGCCCGCTCCCTCGCCGGTCACGCCGCCGGCGGCCATCGCCGCGGCTCCGGCGCCACAGACGGGCGAAAGCTCGCCGCTCCAATTGAAGATCGGCGACGCCTACATCACGCCGGTCGGGTTCATGGATATGACGCTGGTCAGCCGCTCCACCAATCCCGGCACAGGCATCGGCACCAATTTCGGCAGCATCCCTTACGGCAATACGCAGCAGGCTGCGCTGACGGAAACCCGCTTGAGCATCCAGAACAGCCGCATCGGCGCGCGTTTCGATTCGCTCTATCACGACTGGAAAATCCTGGGCTACTGGGAGTCTGACTTTTTGGGTCAGCTCGGCAACCCTCCCAATGGAGGCCTGGCGGTCAGCAGCAACCCCTTCGTCTTCCGCATGCGCTTGTACTGGGTGGATCTGATCAAGGGCAAGTTCGAATTCCTGGCGGGCCAGTCGTGGAGCATGGCGACGCCCAACCGCAAAGGCATATCCCCGCTGCCCGGCGACATCTTCTATTCGCAGGACATGGACGTGAACTACCAATTGGGCTTGACCTGGAGCCGAGTGGGCAGTTATCGCTTCGTCCTCCATCCGAGCGATAAGGTCGCCATGGGCTTCGCGCTTGAAAATTCCGAGCCCTACATCGGCGGCGGCAATGGCGGCAGCGCCGCGGTTCTCCCCGCGGCTTTCGCGAGCCAGTCCGGTCAGGAAATCAACGGCGGAAACAGCGTGATTAATTCCGCGGCGCTGATGCCCGACCTGATCGCGAAACTGGCCTTTGATCCCAGCAGCCGCCTGCATTTCGAGCTGGTGGGAATCGGAGTGGCGGACAAGATCGCCAACCCCACGGGCGTCTCCACGCTGGTGCCGTTCGCCACCAACACGACTTTCGGCGGAGGCGGCGAAGCCAACCTCAACGCCGAGGTTTTCAAGAATTTCCGCCTGATCGTGAACACGTTCTGGAGCGACGGCGCGGGCCGGTACATCTTCGGCCAGGCGCCCGATTTCATGATTCGCAACAACGGAACGATTTCGCTGATTCACTCCGCTTCGACGGTTTCGGGTTTTGAAGCCAACGTCAGGAAAACGCTGCTGTTCGCCTATTACGGCGGCGTCTACATCCCGCAGGACGTCGACTACACCGGAGGAACGAAGGTCGGCTACGGCGCTCTGTCGAGCGACGGCCAGAATCGCGCCATTCAGGAAATTACCTTCGGCTCCAATTCGACGCTCATGAAGGATCCCAAGTGGGGGGCCATCAACCTCATCCTTCAGTTCTCGTACGAACAGCGTAATCCATGGCTTGCGGCGATTGGTGCGCCTACCAACGCGCACGTGAGCATGGGTTTCTTCGATCTTCGTTACACTTTGCCGGGGTCGGCGCCCACCATTGGGCATTAGGCCATCGGTCATTAATCGATCTGTAACATAGTGCTGATTAAATAGTTCTTTGGAGACCAACCATGACTAGTCATGTGAGTCGAGTCCTGGCGATTCTTCTGGCGGTGGGCTGCGCGAGCGCAGCCCTCGCACAGCAACTCCTCATCAATGGAGCGGGGGCGACATTCCCGTATCCCATTTATTCCAAATGGTTTGACGAGTATCACAAGAAGTTTCCCAAAATCTCTTTCAACTATCAATCCATAGGATCCGGCGGCGGAATTCAGCAGATCACCGCCGGAACGGTCGACTTCGGCGCGAGCGACGGTCCGATGAACGACAAACAGATTCAGGAGTTTAAGGAAAAACGCGGCTCCAACATCCTGCATTTTCCGACTGTACTCGGCGCAGATGTTCCCGTGTACAACATCAGAGGCGTGACTGGGCAGCTCAACTTTACCCCCGAAGCGCTGGCCGGGATTTTTCTGGGCAAGATCACGAAGTGGAATGATCCCGCCATCACTGGCCCGAATCCTGGGGTTAACCTCCCGAACGCGCCGATTGTCGTCGTTCACCGCTCGGAAGGCAGCGGGACAACCTACTGCTGGACCGATTACCTTTCAAAAATCAGCAAGGATTGGGAGACGAAAGTCGGCCGCGGCACTTCGGTCAGTTGGCCAGTAGGGCTCGGCGGTAAGGGCAACGAGGGCGTTTCCGGCCAGGTCAAGCAGGTGAACAATACGCTCGGCTATGTAGAGCTAGTTTACGCCGTGCAGAGCAAGATGACGTACGGCAAAGTCAAGAACTCCGCGGGCGAGTTCGTGGCGGCGAGCCTGGAGGGCGTGACCGCGGCGGCAGGGTCGGTGAAAGATATGCCCGCCGATTTCCGCGTCTCCATCACGAACCCTCCAGGCAAGACTGCTTACCCCATCTCCACGTTTACCTGGCTGCTGGTTCCCGACAAAATCGCGGATCCGGCCAAAAAGAAGGCGATCGTAGATTTCCTGCACTGGATGCTGACCACCGGCCAAACCATGACTTCGGCTCTCGATTACGCGCCGCTGCCGAAAACCGTGGTCGCTAAAGAAGAAAAAGCCATCGCGAAAATAATGTAGATGTCCGCAGTACCTTCAGCTGTCGACACGCGCCCTCCCGCATCGAGCGGGGGGGCGGCGGCTTTCTGGAAGCGCCTGCGCGCCGGGGACGAGATCGCCATCGCGACTACTTTCCTGTCCGCGTTCACAGTCATCCTGGTGACCGCCGTTCTGGTTTTCGAGCTGTACCAGAAAAGCGCGATCTCCCGGCACGCCTTCGGATGGTCGTTTCTCACCAGCACAACATGGGACCCCGTTGCCGGCAATTTCGGCGCCCTTCCCTTCATTTACGGAACGCTGGTGACCACCGCGCTCGCGATGATCGTCGGAATTCCACTGGGCGTGGGTGCGGCGATCTTCCTGGCAGAGCTCGCGCCGCCGCTGCTGTCTTCCGCTCTCAGCTTCCTGATCGAGCTGCTGGCCGCCGTTCCCAGCGTGATCATCGGCCTCTTGGGGATTTTCGTGATGATCCCGATTTTGCAGCAGATCGTGCCACCGGTGCAGGACAAGCTGAGCTGGATTCCTCTGTTTTCCGGACCGTTTTACGGGGTGAGCCTGTTCACGGCGGGCGTGGTGCTGGCGATCATGATTCTGCCGTTCATCATCTCGATTTCGCGCGAGGTGATTTTGAGCGTTCCTAACGATCAACGCGAGGGCGCGCTGGCGCTGGGCGCGACGCGCTGGGAAACCACCTGGAACGTGGTGGTCCCCTACGCGCGCAAGGGCATCGCCGGATCGATTTTTCTGGCGCTGGCGCGCGCCATGGGCGAGACCATGGCGGTTACCATGGTGGTGGGCAACGATCCCAAAATCGCGCATTCGCTGATGGCGCCGGGGTATTCGATCGCCGCGGTGATCGCCAACGAATTCGCCGAAGCCACGGGCGATCTGTACCAGGGAGCGCTGATCGAGCTGGGACTGGTGCTGTTCGGCGTCACCATCATCGTCAACGGCGCGGCGCGGTTGCTGGTGATGAGCACCGAGAAGAGAGGATCGTCATAATGTCGCCCAGCCCGCCCCGCAACACCCCGTGGAACCGCATCCGCCGCAAGTCGGTGAACGCGATCATGCTGACGCTGACCGGCGTCTGCACGATTTTCGCGGCGGGCATCCTGGTTTTCATTCTGGGCTATCTGTTTATTCACGGCGCGCGCAGCCTGAACTGGAATTTTTTCACCAAGCTTCCCACGCCGGTCGGCGAAACCGGCGGCGGAATGGCGAACGCGATCCTGGGCAGCGCCAAGCTTCTGCTGGTGGCCACGATGGTCGGCGTGCCGATCGGTTTTCTGGGCGGCGTGTACCTGGCCGAGTTTGGCGGAGGCGGATTTTCGTTCCTGGTGCGCTACGTGACCGACCTGCTGAATGGCGTGCCCTCGATTGTGATGGGCATTTTCGCGTTCAGCATCATCGTGCTTCCGCAGAAACATTTTTCGACACTGGCGGGCGGCCTGGCGCTGGGTATCATGATGATTCCCATCGCCATCCGCAGCTCGGAGGAGTTTTTGCGCAACGTTCCGCTGGCGCTGCGCGAGGGCTCCATGGCACTGGGAGCGTCCAAGGCGCGGGCCATCTGGAGCGTGGTGATTCCGGCGGCCAAGGCCGGGCTGATCACGGGAATCATGCTGAACCTGGCGCGCGTGGCGGGCGAGACCGCGCCGCTGCTGTTCACCGCCTTCGGCAACCGCTACTGGAGTCCGGGCTGGGAACAGCCCACCGCGTCGCTGCCGGTGATGATCTACACTTACGCGATCTCTCCCTATGACGACTGGCATCAGCAGGCGTGGTCGGCCGGATTCGTGCTGCTGGCGATGGTGCTGAGCGTCAACATCATTTCGCGTGTCATCCTGGCGAAGAAAGGTCCGGCGCTGCGATGACCGTTTTTTACGGCGCTGCGCTCCATCAACCTCGCCAAACGGGTGGCCGCGGGCGGAAAATCAGGTGATAGAATGCAAGCTTCTCCTAAACTCGATCCCAAACCGGGCACATCTATGAGTACCCTTCCGAATATCGGCGTGCCGAGCGGGACGGAACACAAGGCAGCCGGCAACGCGCCCTCCAAGCTGAGCGCGCACTCGCTCGATTTCTTTTACAGCTCCTTCCAGGCGCTGCACGGCATCTCGATGGAAGTCTTCGAAAAGCGCGTGACCGCGTTCATCGGGCCGTCGGGTTGCGGGAAATCGACCTTCCTGCGCACCTTGAACCGCATGAACGAGACGGTGCGGCACAGCCGGGTGGACGGTGAAATTCGCCTGGACGGCGAGGATATTTTCAAGCTCGACGTGAACGACGTGCGGCGCCGCGTGGGGATGGTGTTCCAGAAATCCAATCCCTTCCCCAAATCGATTTTCGACAACGTCGCCTACGGGCTGAGAATCAACCGGTCGCTGGGCCGCGCAGCGCTCCGGGATGGGGTGGAACAGAGCCTGCGCCGCGCGGCGCTGTGGGACGAGGTGAAGGACAAGCTGCCGCAATCGGCGTACGGACTTTCCGGAGGCCAGCAGCAACGCCTGTGCATCGCGCGTGCGCTGGCGGTGAATCCGGAGGTGCTGCTGCTCGATGAACCGTGCTCGGCGCTCGATCCCATCGCCACGGCCAAAATCGAGGACCTGATCTTCCAGCTCAAGGATAGCTGTACCATCGTGATCGTGACGCACAACATGCAGCAGGCGGCGCGCATAGCCGATTATACCGGCTTCTTCCTGCTGGGGCGGCTGATCGAATTCGATACCACTCCTGTGATTTTCAAAACACCGGCCAAGAAAGAGACAGAAGATTACATCACCGGCAGATTCGGATGAAGTGAGGTTGAAGCACCGTGCGCCATTTTGTCGAAGAACTGGAACAATTAAAAACCAAGCTGCTGGAGATGAGCTCGCTGGTCGAAGCGGCCATCCAACGCAGCGTGAGCGCCGTCATCCACAAAGACCGCAGCGCGGCCGATGAGGTGTTTCGCAACGAAGCGCGCATCAATGACATCGAGATCGAGATCGACGAGTTCGCGGTCAACCTGCTGGCCTTACAGCAGCCGATGGCCGCCGACCTGCGCCTGATCATCGCCGCGCTCAAAATCAACACCGACCTGGAGCGCATGGGCGACCTGGCGGTGAACATCGCGCAGCGGGCGCGCTCGCTGATCGAGGAGCCGGTGATCAAGCCCATGATCGATATCCCGCACATCGCCGGGCTGGTGCAGTCGATGGTGCGCAAAGCGCTGGATGCGTTCGTCACGCGCGACGCCGAGCTCGCGCGCAGCGTGCTCGCCTCCGACGACGCCGTGGATAATATGCGCACGGCGTGCTACCACGAGCTGGTGAGCTTCATGGAGCGCGATCCGCAGAACATCAAGGCGGCGCTCGATCTGCTGGCGGTGACGCGCAATCTGGAGCGCATCGCAGATCACTCCACCAACATCGCCGAGGACGTACTGTTCCTGGTAAAGGGCGTGGACGTGCGCCATCACGCCGAAGCGCGATCCCACGGCTGAGACGCTGCTGAAAAATGACCAAACCGCTTGCTTACGCGCGCGGCTCCGCTTCGTGGCGCTGCCGCGAGCATGAGGGAGCGGTAAGCCTTTTTGAGCTAAAGCAGGATCTGTTGTATCGTTAGTCTCATGAAGCCAAGCCGCTGTTCCGCCGCGCTGCTCGTGGTCGCGTCGCTGGCATTCGCCCAAAGCGAGCTCACACCCGCGCAGCTTCGCCTCAAAGCGAAAGCCGAGAACGTTCCCGAGATCCCCTTCGATTCCGTTCCCAACTTCCTGAAGCTGCCGCCCGGGCTGTACCTGGGCGAAGGCATCGGCGTGGCGACCAATTCCAAGGGCCACGTTTTCGTCTACACCCGCAGCCAGGACACGCGCCTGTTCGAGTTCGACGCGAAGGGCAACTACATTCGCGAGATCGGCGAAGGACTATACGGGTTCCAGTTCGCCCACGCCGTGCGCGTGGATAAGGACGACAACATCTGGGCCGTCGATGAAGGCACCAACATGGTGATCAAGTTCAATCCCGCCGGGCGCGTGGTGATGTTGCTCGGCCGGCGTCCCGAACCGGTCGACGGCGTCAAGCTCTCGGTGGGGTTTAACGCACCGGTTGCTCCCGCGCAACCGTACACGTTCAATCGCCCGACTGACGTCGCCTGGGATGCAGCGGGCAACATCTTCGTTTCCGACGGCTACGGCAACTCGCGCGTGGTCAAGTACGATAAGAACGGCCGCTTCATCGCGTCGGTGGGAACCAAAGGTTCCGGACAGGGCCAACTCAATCTTCCGCATACGCTCGCGGTGGATGCCAAAGGGAATGTCTACGTCGGCGATCGCAGCAACAGCCGCATCCAGGTCTTTGACAACGATCTCAGCTTTAAAGCGATCTACGATAACGTCGGTCAGCCCTGGGCCGTGTGCATCACGCCCGGCCCGCACCAGTATCTTTACTCGTCAAATTCCTATCCCGACAGCAACAATTCGACAATGGCGGCGGTCACCGGCGAGGTCTACAAAATGGAGCTCGACGGGACCATCCTGGGCAAGTTCGGGAAGGCCGGCAAACAGCTCGGCCAGTTCAGCACGATTCACGAAATGGACTGCCACGGCGAAAACGAGCTGTACGTCGCCGAGATCGGCGCGTGGCGCATCCAGAAAATCATCCTGCATCCGGCCAAGGGGGAGAAATGAGAACCATCGCTTTCCTGCTGCTCGCCGGGTGCGCGTTCGCGCAGACTGAAATTCCTTACGATGCCTCCGACCTCCTGAAGTTGCCCGAACACATGTACATGGGCGAAGCGGCGGGCGTCGCCACCGACTCCAAGGGCCACATCTGGGTCTACACGCGAACCGGCGACGCCTATGCGACCATCGGCACCTCGCGCACCTTCTCGCACGGCGGCGGGCGCATTTTCGAATTCGACCGCACCGGAAAATTCGTGAAGGAGATCGGGCAAGGCTCCTACGCGCTGCTGTTTCCGCAGGCCATCCACGTGGATGCGCAGGACAACGTCTGGATTGTGGATCGCGCCTCCAACATGGTGATCAAGTTCGACCCGTCCGGCCGGGTGCTGATGCCCATGGGCCGCAAGCCCGAGGAAATTTTCGTCGGCGAGCGCGGAGGGGGACGTGGCGGACGCGGCGGACCGGGCGCAGGCGGCGCTCCTGGACGCGGACGGGGCAACGCGCTTCCCGGCGCCGGATCACCCGGCGATCTGTTCAATCAGCCCGCCGATGTCGCGTTCGATTCCGCCGGCAATATCTTCGTCGCCGACGGCTATGGCAACGCGCGGGTCGCCAAATTCGACAAGAACGGCTGGTTCATCAAGTCCTGGGGTTCGCGCGGCAGCGAGCCGGGCCAGTTCGATCACCCACAGTCGATCGCGGTCGATTCAGCGGGCAATGTTTACGTGGCCGATCACGGCAACCAGCGCATCCAGGTTTTCGACAACGACGGCACTTTCAAAACCGCGCTCACCGGAGTCGGCGCGCCGTGGGCCATCTGCATCACGCCCGGCGCGCACCAGTACCTGTACAGCTCGAATTCGAACGCTCCGGACTCGATGGATAACGGGGAGATCTACAAAATGGAGCTCGACGGACGCGTGCTGGGCAAATTCGGGCGCGCGGGAAAATTGCTCAAGGAATTCGGGACCGTGAACGCGATCGACTGCCGCGGCGGTAACGAGCTGTTCGTCGGCGAGCTCACCAACTGGCGCGTGCAGAAACTGACTCTGCACCCGTAACCCGATTCGTCAGCGGCCGCGCTCGGCGCCCCACAGATCGACGTGCAGCCGTGGACTGTAGCGGAAACCCTCGCGCTTGCAAATTTCGGCGATGGAGCGGCCGCGTTGGGCGATCACGGAAGCCGCGGTTCCCTCGGGCATCAGCAGCACGCGCCCGCGCTCGGCGCCGGTTTCCTGGATGACCCGCCCGATTTCTTCGAGATCGCTGTCCGCCACCACGACAAACTTGAGCTGGTAGGGATATTCCATCAGCTTCTTGAGCACGTCCGGCTGGTAGCGCAAGCGCTCATGCTGACGTGCGAAGGCGCCCTGCGGAGTCGAATTGGCCAGCTTGGGGCTGATGCTCATCAGATCGCATTTCACCGGCTGAAAAACGGTGCCCGCCGTTTCAACGGTTACATGCATGTCCAGGCGCCGGGTCAGTTCGACCACTTCGGGGGCGATCATCGGTTCACCGCCGGTAACGACTGCATGTCCGGCTCCGAACGATCGCGCGCGGTCAGCGATCTCGCCGACGGTCATTTCCGCACCCTCCGGATTCCACGATGTATAAGGAGTGTCACACCAGGCACAGCGCAGATTACATCCGCTGGTGCGGATGAACACACTGGGAACGCCCGCGAGCAGCCCCTCGCCCTGGATGGAATAGAAAATCTCAGCGATCTTCACCCGCGCCGCCATGATAACAGAACCGCGGGAAAAGCGAGAAACGCGGTGGCGCGCGAGAGAATCTACAATGTCAATATGCGTCTGACGATTCTATGTATTGTTTGCGCGGCTTGCTGCGGTTTGGCGGGCGCGCAGGTTGCGGCCAAGATGAAAGCCGCGGCGCCTCAATCGAACCAGGCCCAAATCGCGCGCGGAAAGTATATCGTCGACGGCGTGGCGCGCTGCGCCCAATGTCACACGCCGAAGAATTCGCGCGGAGAGGATGAGAACGATCAGTACCTGATGGGCGGTCCGGTGCAAATGCAGCCGACCTATCCCGATCCCAACTGGGCCATCCGCGTCCCGCGCATCGCCGGCGGCCCTCCGGGAACCGACCAGGAGGTGATCCGGGAGCTGATGACCGGCATCTCGCGCTTCGGGCGACCGCTCGATCCGCCGATGCCGCAATTCCGCATGTCGCGCGAGGATGCCGAAGCAGTGCTGGCGTACCTGAAATCGGTCACCCATTAACGCTCGGAAGTACTCAGGGCGACCCCGGGTCCTTCTCCAGGCGCTCGAGCAATTGCATCATCCGCGGCGCGACCTCCCGGCGCGCGCCGAAACGGAATTCGTTGTATAGCGACGTCAGGTCGTTCACCACGGCGCGCGAATCGTTGGCGGGCAGCACGCGCGCGAACTCGGCCGGCGTCAGCCACGGCGGCTTGTGGAATCCCCGCCTGCCGAGCACCACCAGCATGCGCTGATACAGCACCGTCGCGTCCGAGGCCACGCCTTCGCCGCGCTCCATGCGCCTGAGGCGCTCGCGTCCGCGCCACCAATCGGCGAAAACCGGACCGAACAGCAGCGCCACCACGCCCAGGCATCCGAGCGCGATCAGCACGGTCGCGTACCGCGTGATGAATGCCGAAATTCGCCACATCCAGGTCCTCGCGCCGGCGAGCGCGGGGAAGTGGAGGCTGCGCGCAGATTGATCCATGCGCGACGCCAGCACGATCTGCCGGTCCAGATCGTAGCTGACCACCCAATCCTGCCAGAACTGCTGCGCCGCGTCGAAAAACATCGACATTCGCGACATGAACCCCATCGCTATCGCGGAGGGATCGGCCGGCGTGGGATCGAAATCGGTCCAGCCGCGGCCCGCGATCCAGGCTTCCACCCAACTGTGCGCGTCCGAGGCGCGGATCACCTGCTGGTGCGTCAGCGGATTGTAGATGCCGCTCTGAAATCCGGTAGCCACGCGCGCCGGAATGCCCTCGCTGCGTAGCATCACCGCCATCGCCGAGGCGAAGTATTCGCAATGTCCCTTCTTGCGCTCGAACAGGAAGGTCGCCAGCGGATCGGGGACCTCCTTGGGCAGGAGTTGCAGCGTGTACCCGTAGTTGCGCCTCAGCTCGTTTTCGATGTCGCGCGCTTTTTCCATTTCCGTGCGCGCGCCGGCCGACATTTCCAAAGCCAGGCGCGGAATGCGCGGGTCGAGGTTGCGGGGAAGCTCCAGAAGCTCGCGGCGTTCATGCGCGGTGAGCGGCTCCGGCGTCGCCAGCGCGGGCGAGGCCGGGTCCGCCAGAAAGCTGTACACGGCGTATTCCAATTTTTCGGGACGCGCAGACGGCGCAATGGTGTAGGCGCCGCTTGCCGGCTGGAATAACAAAAACGGCGCGTTAATGGCGATGGTGCCCGGTGCTCCGGCGAGGAACAGCGTGTCCTGGTCGGCGTCGCTCACCTGGACGTTGTAGCTGATGTCGTGGCCGCGACGCGCGGGCAGGCTGTTGTACTGCTTGTTCGCCATCAGGACGCCGTGATCGATGGGCAAAATCTCCCGCTGCGACTCGGCGCGCGGATTGAACCAGCGCTTGCCGTCGAAATATGACAGCGAGCCGCCGTGCCAGCGCACGTTGAGCGGACCCTCCGGATGCGCCATCACGTGCATCACCGGCACGCTGCTCTTCTTGATCTCACCGATTTCGCCGAGCGTGATTCCCGAGGAGAATCCGGGCAGGTGATAGCGCGGCGGAACGAAGCGGTCGAGCGCCGCGCGCGCCGTACGCGGCAGAACGAAGAACATCGCCGCGGTCATCACCAGGATCCCGGTGAACAACGAGGCCGAAAGAAGGACCAGCCGTCGCGGGAACGCGGACAGGGCCCCGCGCGCGACGCTGCGCTGAAGCTGCGCGGAGCGCCGCACTTCGCCGCTTGAAAACGCCGCGATCGCCAGGAGCAGAAACAGCGCCAGGTACGCGAAAAAGCTGAGGCTGATCGACAATACCGCCGCGGCCAGCAGCTCCAGCACCGCGATCATCTTTATATAGGTGTAATCGCGATTGGTTTTCGCCGTCAGAATCTTGATCGACGCGAGGAAACATACCAGGTGGACCGTCGCGGTGAGAAATGATTCGGAGACGAAGAAGTAATCGATGGGCCAGAAGACGATGTAGATCAGCGTCAGGATCGCGATGAAGCGATTCGAGAGATGAATCTCGGCGACGCCTGCGACCATCAGCCCGCGCAGGCACAGGGCGATCAGTGTCAGCGTCGCCGTGGGCCAATCCAGATAGCCGGAACCGGCGACCGCGAAAAATCCCGCGGCGAGCATCCCCAGCAGCGAGAATTCGAAAAAGCGATCGATGGTCCGAGGAATGGCGGCGGTCCGCGCAGCACAGCCCATAATCCTAGTTTAGGCTGGACGCCGGCAACAGCGCCGCGTTCGCCCGCAAACCGATCGGCGGAAGATACGCGCCCAGAGGCTCTCGCTTCCACCAGTCGCCCGTCCGGCGCAGCGTGGCCCAATCGGTGAAGGAGTATTCGTAGACCATCGCGCGAATGTAGCGCGGCGGACGGTCCGGGAACGGATTGCGCGCGAGCAACGCCTCCACGTCCTTCGAACCTTCAAGCAGCCGCGCCGCGAAGCTGACAAACCACACGTTCTGGCGATAGGTCCCCAGCGCGGCGAACCACATCTGCCAGTCCAGGCGCGGTTGGAACGGCGCGATCCACCCCGGCGCGCGGTTCAACGGACCGGGCTTGTAGCGAAACATGTACGGTTCCCAATTCTCACCGTCGCGCGAGCCTTCCACGATGATTTCGGGACGCGTGGTGGTCATCACCGCGAACAGCCCGTACGAATTGACGATTTCGAGCGGCGAGGTCACGCGTACGAGAAGCTTCAGCGGCTCCGGCGCGTCGCCGGTAAAGGCTTCGATGATCCGCCCGACGCCCAGCAGCACGATGAATCCGGCGAATATCGCGATTCCGGCGCGCGCCCAGCGGCCCATTTTCGGGCGCACGCGCTCGATCACGCGGCGCGGCGCGAAGCGCGCAAGCGACCGGTCGTCGAACAGGAACAGGCACAGCGCGATGGTCAGCCAGTTGAAAAACGTGTAATTGCCCGTGAGCAGAATCATCACCTGGAGCCCGATGATCGACCAGGCGCCTGTCAGGCGCAGCCGCCGCGGCATGAAAATCAGAAACGGAGCGCCCAGCTCGATGGCCAGCACCATGAACGTGGAAAACGACTGAAGACCGTGCGGCAATTTATCCGCGAACCACGCCAGCACGGTCGGCAGCGGCTGCGTGTGGTAGTGATAATCCATCGCCGTGAGATGGTGCCACGTCGGATCGCCGCTCAGCAGCTTCACCGATCCGGACAAAAAATTCAAACGGAACACCAGCCAGCGGAACAGCCAGTCGACGATGGTCGCGCGGCCCAGGAAGATCGCCAGGAATCCGGTTTCGAGCAGCAGCGCGTCCCATTGGTAGCCCAGGAATTCCTGCCCGGCCGAGCTGAGCGACAGATACAGCGCGAACAGAAAAATCAGCATCAGCTTTTCGAGATATCCGAAAAACAGCAGCGCAGCGAAGGCCACCCCGGCCCAGCAGGCGAACACCAGCATGCGGTCGGTGGAGTCCCACCAGAAGATGGTCGGCAGGATGTACCAATGTTCGGGCCCGGTCTGCTGCGCGACCGCTTGCAGATATTGCGCCGCGGGCGAGATTCCGTGCTCGCCGACCAGTCCCTTAATCTGCACGCCCAGCGATCCGAATGCGATCGCGTAGATCGCGGCCAGCGCGCGCAGAAAAATCCATTGCGTGGCGGCGAAACTCGTGGGGCGGATTCTCGTGCCGAAGGTCAGCCGTGTGGCCCAGTAGAAAAAATCGCGATGCGCAGCGACGATGGAGTAGAAGCGCTCGCTCAGCCACGCGAAAACGCGATTGCGCTCATAAGTCGCCCGCATTCCCAGCGACTCGAACACGGCGCGCGCTCCAGCCGCAAAACTTCCGTCCCCGCGGACGAACACCAGGGATTTCGAAAACTGCTGGCGCGGGATCTCCGGAAACGCGCCTTCCAGATCCTGCGATGCGCGGTACTCGATGCGCTCGCCGGTGAGCTGTTTCCAGTAATCGATCCAGATCTTGCAAAACGAGCAGCGGCCGTCGTAGATGAGGACTGGTTTTTGCCCGGTCACTGCTTTATTATGCTTGAATGCGCTCGTATTTCCTCTGCCCTGTTGCCCTGTGCGCGGCGATGCCGCTTCTCGCGGTGGACCAGCCGGTGCGCGTCGAAAACGGTCTGGTTTCAGGAACCGTCGGCATCACCTCCGACGTCCAGGTTTTTAAAGGCATCCCCTACGCAGCGCCGCCGGTGGGCGATTTGCGCTGGCGCGCGCCCAAGCCCGCGCAGAAGTGGGAGGGCGTGCGCAAAGCCGACCAGTTCGGCGCCACGTGCATGCAAACGCCGTATCCGGAAGGCTCGCCGTACCGCGCCGCGCCCGAGCCGGTGAGTGAGGATTGCCTGTACCTCAACATCTGGACCGGCGCGAAATCGCCCAAGGAAGGCCGCCCCGTGATGGTGTGGATTCACGGCGGCGCGTTCACGCGCGGCGCGGGCTCGAATGCAGTTTACGACGGCGAGGAACTGGCGAAAAAAGGCGTGGTGCTGGTGACCATCAACTACCGGCTGGGAATTTTCGGATTTCTCGCACATCCCGAGCTGACCAAGGAATCCGACCGCAACTCATCGGGCAACTACGGAATTCTCGACCAGATCGCCGCGCTCGAATGGGTGCAGAAGAATATCCAAGCCTTCGGCGGCGATCCGAAGCGCGTCACCATTTTCGGCGAATCGGCCGGATCCTGGGCCGTGAACCTTCTCGTGGCGACTCCGCTCGCGAAAGGTTTGTTTCAACGCGCGATCGGCGAGAGCGGCGCGAATTTTGCTATGCTCCCCAAGCTTGCCGATGCCGAGCAGACGGGCGTGCGCATCGCCAAATCGATGGGCGCCGATTCGATCGCCGCGCTGCGCGCGAAATCGGCCGCGGAGCTTTTGAAAGCCGGCGGGCAGGCCGCGCGCCCCAACGTCGACGGCTGGATGCTGCCCGATCAGGTCTTCGCCATTTTCGCCAGGGGCAAACAGAACGACGTTCCCACGCTGATCGGCTCGAACGCCGACGAGGGCACCGCGTTCACGCCGGCTTCGGTGAAAGCGGACGCGTTCAAGGAACAGATCAAGGCGCGCTTCCAGGATCAGGCCGAACAGTACCTGTCGATTTATCCCGCCAAATCCGATGAGCAGGCGCACGCTTCGGCTGCCGCGGCGATGCGCGATCAGACCTTCGGCTGGGAGATGCGCACGTGGGCGCGCATGCAGGCAAAGACCGGAAAATCGAAGGTGTACCTGTATTACTTCAGCCGCGTTCCGCCGGGCCCGGTGGGCAAAAGGCTGGGCGCGTATCACGCTTCCGAAATCCGCTACGTGTTCGACAATTTGCGAAACATGCAGGCCGACGATATCGATCGCACCATCGCCGAGGATATGTCCTCCTGCTGGGTCAATTTCGCCACGCATGGCGATCCCAACGGCAAGCACGTACCGAAGTGGCCGGCCTACACCGAGAAAAGCGATGTCGCCATGGGCTTCGGCGAGGAGCACATCGAGACCACGCAATTGCCCAACAAGCCCGGCCTCGATTTCTTCGATGCGTATTTTCAACGGCAGCGCCGCTGACGCGGTTTTACACTTGACATTTGCCAAGCCCTGCGGCAGACTGATTCCACCTCCCCTGTTCGATTCCTGGTGGCGTCCAACTGATGTTAAACGCAGTGTGTCTCGATCCGGCCTGGTTCGCCGTGCGCGTCCGGCCCAATCATGAGCGAGCAGCGGAGCGATCCTTGCACGGCCTCGGTCTTGAAGCCTATCTGCCGCTGCAGCGCGTGCGCCGGCGCTGGTCGGATCGGATCAAAGAGACCGAATCGGTGCTTTTCCCAGGTTACGTTTTTTGCCGCTTCGGCTACCCCGATCGTATGCGGGTGCTGAACTCGGCCGGCGTACGCTCGATTGTAAGCAACGGAAAAGATCCGCTGCCGGTGGACGATTCCGAAATCGCGGCAGTGCGGGAGTTGCTGCGCTCGGGCCGCCCGATTCTGCCGTCACCTTACATACAAATCGGCCAGCGCGTGGTGATCCGCGACGGTCCGTTGGCTTCGCTGCGCGGCGTGGTGGTGCGCGCGAAGGACGCCTGTCGCGTGGTGGTCAGCGTGGACGCGATCAACTGCTCAATCGCCATCGAAGTAGACTCCGCCGCCGTGGCCCGCAACGTGAACTAGCTCCGCACGCCGGAGGCGACACTCGAGTCGCGCGGGCCGGTCTGCGGGCTCCAGCGCGACAGCACCTCGATCAGCTCCTCTATCACCACCGGCTTACTCAAGAAGGCGTCCATACCGCTTGCCAGGCAGCGCTCGCGCGATTCCACCGTGGTCAGCGCTGTCATCGCGACGATTCGCACCCGCCGGCGCGGCCCCTCCCGGCGGCGAATCTCGACCGCCGCTTCTTCGCCCGTCATTTCCGGCATCTGGCAGTCCATGAAAACCAGGTCGTAGGGCAGTAGTTCCATGAGTTCGAGCGCCTCGCGTCCGTTGGCCGCCACGTCACACCGGATTCCCAGCTTCTCGAGCATGCGCCCGATGACCTTCTGGTTGATCACGTTGTCCTCGACCACCAGCACGCGCACCGGCACGTCTTCGAACCGGCCGCTGAGCGTGGAGACCGTCCTGGCGCCCCGCCCCGCTGAGGCCGCCCGCTGCTTCGACCAGGCGGAGACCAGGGCGTCGGTGAGCTGCGACTGGCGCACCGGTTTCACCAGGCACGCCTCCACCGAGGCGCCCTCCAGCCGGCGCAGCTCGCGCCAATGCCCCACCGAACTGAGCATGATCACGAGCGTGCCCGCCAGCTCGGGATCGGATTTGATCGCGGCTGCCAGCGCGGCGCCGTCCAAATCGGGCATGTTGTAATCGGCGATCACGAAGCGGTACGGATCACCCGCCCGGGCCGCATCGCGAATTGCCTCCAGCGCTTCGCGTCCTCCCGCGTAGCTTCCGTTGCGCAATCCCAGGCTCGAAATCTGTTCGTGAACCACGCGGCGATTCACTTCGTTGTCGTCGACAATCAGCGCGCGCACCCCCTTCAGCTCCGTTACCTGCGCGGGCGCAACCGATGCATCGCGATCGACCGGCAGCGGAAGCGTCACCGCAAAGCTCGATCCCTCGCCCTCCACGCTATGCACGTCGATCGAGCCGCCCATCAACTCGACCAATTGCCGCGAGATCGCCAGGCCCAGGCCCGTGCCGCCGTATTTTCGCGTGGTGGAGCTGTCGGCCTGGCTGAACTTCTGGAACAGGCAGTCGAGCTTGTCGCGCGGAATGCCTACGCCGGTGTCGCACACCGCGATCTTCATCGAAGCCCTGCCGGAATCGCCGGATTCCTGCTGGACGCGCACCAGCACGTGCCCGCGCTCGGTGAACTTCACCGCGTTGCCGATCAGGTTGGTGAGCACCTGCCGGATGCGTCCGGCGTCGCCCACGAAACGCCACGCCAGCACCGCGGGATATTCCAGGACCAGGTCGATGCCTTTTTCCTCGGCCCGAGGCGCCAGCATTTCCGCGATCTCCTCGAGCAGCGAGCGCAGGTCGAAGGGGAACGATTCGATCATCAGCTTGCCGGCTTCGATCTTTGAAAAATCCAGAATGTCATTGATGATCGTCAGCAGTGCCTCGCCCGACGTGCGGATCGTGCCGGCGTAATCGCGCTGTTCCGCCGTCAACTCCGTGTCGAGCAGCAGCCCGGTCATGCCGATCACGCCATTCATCGGCGTGCGGATCTCATGGCTCATGTTGGCGACGAAATCGCTTTTGGCGCGGCTGGCGCCTTCAGCCAGTTTGCGGGCCGCCCGCAGCCGCAAAGTCAGCCAGAACGTGGCAGCCAGGGCCATCAGCAGCACCCCAAACGCGATCAGCAGAAGATTCGAGTAAAAGCTCAGCCGGCGATATTGAAAGATGGTGCTCGCCTCCGTGCCGATACTGGTGTGCCAGCGGAAATCAATTCCCGCGAATCCGCCGTCGGCCGCCATCTTCCCCATTTCGCGAACCAGCCGGTCGGCCGCATCGCGTGCCGCGGCCAGGTTCTTGTTGGCGCCCACGCCGAACCAGAACGTTGCATCGTTCACCGGCACCGTCCGCAGCGGACGCTCCGGGCAGCCTTCCCACTGCACGCTCAAAAGGGAGCTCTCCGCCATCAGCCCGGCATCCACCTTGCCCGAGCACACCGCCGCGACCACCTCGCCCGTGGTCTCCTCGTCCACGATCTTCGCGCTCGCCATCCGCTCACGTCCGATGCGCCGATCGAGACTGATGCGGGAAATCGCCAGCGTCTTACCGCCGATCTCGTCCGCCGATTTGAGGCCCAGCGGCTCGGCAAACAACAGGACATAGCTCATCTTGGCCCACGGAGCGCTGACGTACATAATCTGGCGCCGCTGCGGAACATCGCCCACCAGCGGCCACAGGTCTACGACTCCAGAGGCCAGCGCGCGCTCAGGGCCTTCGGGAGAAAACCTCCATTGAATGTTCAAGTTAGCGTGGCGCGCGGCTTCCTTGATCACGTCCACGGCAGGACCGGTTGGGTTTCCGGCGGCGTCGGGGAAATGATACGGAGGCGAATTCTGAAAACCGACCACCAGCGGCCGTTCGGCAGTCCCGGGAATCCACAAGCCCGCGCCGCAAACATATACCGCGCCGGCGATCGCCACGATGGGCACACGTAGCATGGCGTACTCCGTATACACATCGGCACTTTTGGGAGGAAAAGACAGTGGCGCAGGTGTTTTTGTGAAGGATTAGTGCCGGCCGAAGGCCCAGGCGAACATCCCCAACATCGCGGCGCCGGCCAGCGCCGTCCCGGCACGATGCCGGTCGAGCCAGGTTTGCGCGCTGTTTGAATGTGCACTGTCGTCGAAAATGCCGTGCGCACCAAAATCGCCCGGGACCGGCTCGAAAAGATTATCCGGCCGACCCGGCGCGATCGGCTCCCGCGTTTGTTGCGAATCGAATCCGGTGCGGCCCAGATAACGATCGGCGAGCCCGGACGCGATCTTGTTGCCCTCGATCGCTATGACCGTCGGCGCGCCCACGAAAACCTCGCGCCGGCGCCGGTGTGACGCCCAGACAATCATCTCCGCCGCCACTTCCGGTTGGTAAATCGGCGGCACCGGCTGCGGATGGCGCGGCAGCTTGGACCGGCACCAGCTGAACTGCGGCGTGTTCATCGCCGGAAGCTGGACCATGGTCAGGTGAATGTTTTTATGCTCGTGAATCAGCTCCGTACGCAGCGAATCAGTGAATCCGGCGATCGCGTGCTTGGCCCCGCAGTACGCCGCCTGCAAAGGAATCGAGCGGTAAGCCAGCGCCGATCCCACCTGAATGATGTGCCCCCGGTTATGCGCGAGCATTCTTCGCATTGCGGCCATGGTGCCGTAGACGGTACCCAGATACGTGACCTCCGTGGCGCGCTTGAATTCGGCCGCGCTGGTCTCGGCGACCGGAGCGAAGATGGTCGCCATGGCGTTGTTCACCCACACGTCGATGGGACCGAGTTCGCGCTCGATGCGCTCGGCCGCCGCTTCGACCGCGTCCGGATCGGCGACGTCGGCCGGCGCCGCGATCGGCCTTCCGCCGCGATCCGTCACCTCACGCGCCGCGTTCTCGAGGCCCTCGGTCGGCCGCGCAATCAGCCCCAGCCGAGCTCCTTCGGCCGCAAATGCGCGAGCCGTCGCGCGTCCCACGCCCGCCGACGCGCCGGTCACGACAACTGTTCTGGTAGTCACATCCCTAAGACGCGAGCTTGCACTTCAGGAAAACGCGTGACGGTTAGCCGTTACCCACTACCCGCGATCTGCCATACTGATCCATTAACGCGTGTCCCTCACCGATTTCCTGTTCGGAAAACCTCTTTCGACCTCGGAAGAACGCGCGGAGCGCATCGGAACGGCCGCGGGAATTCCGATTTTCGGCCTCGACGCGCTAAGCTCGGCCGCTTACGGTCCCGAGGCCGCGCTGACCTTGCTGATTCCGCTGGGAGCGTTGGGAATCGCCTACATTCTTCCCATCAGCATCAGCATCATTGTTCTGCTGGTCATCGTTTATTTTTCCTATCGCCAGACCATCGGAGCGTATCAGTCGGGCGGAGGCTCCTACACTGTCGCTCACGAAAATCTGGGCACGATACCGGGTTTGCTCGCGGCCGCCGCGCTGATGATCGATTACGTGCTCAACGTCGCGGTCGGGATTTCGGCCGGAGTGGGCGCGCTGGTCTCGGCTATTCCTCCGCTCGAGCGGTATACGCTGTGGCTGTGCCTGGCGATCCTGGTGGTCATCACCAACGTAAACCTGCGCGGCGTCCGCGACACCGGCGCTGTGTTTCTGATTCCGACATACCTGTTCATCGGAACGCTGCTGCTGACCATCGCCATCGGATGCATCAAAACTTTCATCGCCGGCGGTCATCCGGCCCCGGTGGTCGCGCCGCCGGCGGCTCCCAAGGCGCTCGAATTGGCGGGCATATGGCTGCTGATGAAAGTGTTTGCATCGGGCTGCACGGCGATGACCGGCGTCGAGGCGGTCAGCAACGGCGTGAAGGCGTTTCGCGAACCTGCCGTGGTACACGCGCGCCGCGCGCTCACAATCATCATCGCGCTGCTGATCGTTCTGCTCGCCGGCATCGCTTATCTGGTCCGAGCCTACGGCATCGCCGCCACTGATCCCGGCCAGCCGGGATATCAGAGCGTGCTCTCGATGCTGGTCGCCGCGGTCACCGGTAAAGGAATTTTCTACTTCGTCACCATGGGCTCCATTCTGCTGGTCCTGGCGCTCTCGGCGAACACCTCCTTCGCCGATTTCCCACGCCTGTGCCGGGTGATCGCCCAGGATAATTTTCTGCCGCGCTCCTTCGCCATGCGCGGACGCCGCCTGGTGTATTCGTGGGGAGTCTACACGCTGGCGTTCCTGTCCGCGGGCCTGCTGATTGTTTTCGGCGGCGTGACCGACCGCCTGATTCCCCTGTTCGCGGTTGGCGCGTTTCTCGCCTTCACGCTTTCGCAGGCGGGGATGGTCGTCCATTGGAGGCGGCTGAAAGCTCCGGGCTGGGTGCACAGCATGTTCATCAACGGGCTCGGCGCCATCGCCACCGGCATCACCGTGGTGGTGGTGCTGGTGGCGAAATTCGTGGCCGGCGCCTGGATCACGGTGGTGCTGATTCCGGTCATGATGTTCGTGATGATCGCGGTGCGCCGGCAGTACCATAACATGGCACTGCAGATCGCCTGCCAGTCGCCTCTGCAGCTCACCAGCTTCTGCCCCCCAATTGTTGTGGTGCCCGTCGACCGCTGGAGCAAAATCCCGCAGCGCGCTCTCACCTTTGCGCTGACCATCTCACCCGACGTGATCGCGGTCCATGTGGCCGCCGACGATCGGATGGTTTACCTCAAAAACGAATGGCACGACTTCGTGGAAGCGCCCGTCGGCGAGCTGGGGATGGTCCCGCCCAAGCTGGTGGTGCTCTCCTCGCCCTACCGCTTCGTCATTACTCCGATTGTCGATTTCGTGCTCGACCTGGCGCGGCGCCGTCCGGACCGGCAGATCGCGGTGCTGATCCCCGAAGTGGTCGAAAATCGCTGGTATTATCACCCGCTGCACAACCAGCGCGCGACAGCGTTAAAGGCGCTGCTCTATTTCCGCGGCAATCCGCAGATCGTCGTGATCAACCTGCCGTGGTATTTGCAGCGGTAGTTCCAGGTCTCAAGCTGGTGAACACGTCAGCGGGATCCAGGAACCTGCAATTCGCGCTGCGCTATCGGTTCGGAACCATCGCGGACGCACTTACCTCCGATCCGCTCGGAAGGATGTATACTCGAATCGCTGTGCCGGTGCTGTACGCGAGTTTTCTCGGCTCAGATGTAGCGTTTCGTAATCCCATTTCCCGTCGGGATTCGCGAACGGAACAAACCACCGTCATCGACGCAGCGGCCTCAGGTACAACTTCCACGAAGGAGAGCACATGCCGCTTCCATCGGACAAAAGGATCGTCCAACTCGCTGACGACTTGCTCGCGCAATTCGACAAAATGTTCGGTCTCAATCCCGGCTTTCGCGCAGCTCACGCCAAAGGCGTCATGCTGAGCGGCACTTTCACCCCATCACGCGACGCGACCGGCCTCACGCGCGCCCCGCATGTGACCCGCAGCTCTACGCCCGTGACCGTACGGTTCTCCGACGGCACCGGGATTCCCTCGATTCCCGATAACTCCCCCGATGCGAATCCGCATGGATGCGCCATCCGTTTCCATCTCGCCGATCACGTTCACACCGATATCGTGAGCCATTCGACGGATGGCTTCCCCACCCGAACAGGCCAGGAGTTTCTTGAATTCTTGCGCGCCGCCGCAACCGGAGATCCCTCGGCCTTCCTCGCCAAACACCCCGAAACAGTTGCCTTCATACAAACGCCCAAGCCGAGTCCCGCAAGTTTCGCAACGGAAGCTTATTTCGGCGTGACGGCTTTCCGTTTCATCAACCAGCGCGGCCTTGCGCGCTACGGCCGATATCGGATTGTGCCTGAGGCGGGCGTCCAGCACCTGGATGAGGCGGCCGCTAAATCCAAGGATGCCAACTACCTGTTGAACGACGTCACGCAGCGCCTCGCCGCCGGGCCGATCCGGTTCGCGATGGAGGTACAACTCGCCAATGAGGGCGATGTGGTCGATGACGCGACGAAGCACTGGCCTGCAGAACGGCCTGTCGTTGCTTTGGGCGCGGTCGTTCTTACGGCGAAAGCTCCGGACGACGAATCGCATCGGCGGATCATTTTTGATCCCATACCTCGGGTCGATGGCATCGAAGCCTCCGCTGACCCGCTGCTCGAACTGCGTGCCGCCATCTACCTGTTGAGCGGCCGCCGTCGCCGCCAGGCTGTGGAGTCGAAAGAGCCGGCGCACGTTTGAGCCGCACGTATTGAACGCGGCCTGCGTCATTCCTGGCGCAGCGCGCTGGACGGGTCGATTCGCAGCACGCGGCGCGCGGGAAGTGCGCAGGCCGCGGCTGCAATTGCGATCCATCCAGAGACCGCCCACGCGTACGTTTGGAAATCCGGCGATGCGTACAGCAGGTGCGAGAGAACACGCAGCGAGTCCGTTCACGAAAGTGAAGATGGTGGCGTTGAATCCCACGCCCAACGCGAGTGTGGTCAGCGCGATGATCAGGAACCCCGGTTTCGACAGCAGGCGCCGGCTCGCGCAGACGAGGTCCTTCCACCTGGTCATCTAGAACCCGAAACGCATGCCCCGGGCTACGGGTTCGCAAAAATTTTCAACGGGTTGCCGATCTCGCGTGTCCGCGACCGGGACCCGTCCGCGAACGAATGGACCGCTTTCGCTCGGGCACCTTGCCGATGCGCGGGTCGCGGGCGAGGATTAGTTCGCAGGCACGCAGCGCGGACTCCTCAAAATCCGATGCGTCGGCCGGCAGGACCTGCCAGCCGGTCACTTCCGTGCCGAACAGCTCGATCGAGCGCATGTGGGGGAACTCGCGAAGCAAGCTCGCGTGATGCTCCACCGTGGTTGCCAGCCAGACCCCATTATCGGCGGGTGAACTCGATTTGTCGCGGAGAAACAGAACGATCTTCTCTTTCACATACACCGCCACGCAGCCGAACATGGGACGCGTCCTGGGAGACACGGCGGCAATCGCTTCCAGTACGAACTCGAAGGGCGGCGCCTTGCGGCGCGAAAGTGTCAGGCTGCGGTCCAACTGCGTTTTTAAATTGCGGCTCAGCATTTCCACACATCATACCGCCGGGCAACGGGAGCTGGACGCCGTACTCACATCTCCAGCTTGCCGTCGAGCATCATGTCCTTCACGCTGAACTCGGCCGAGCGGTAAGGAATCGCGACCCCCGGCACGTACAGATCGAAGGTGACCTTTTTATCAGTGGCGCGCACCTCGCGCGGGAAGGCGAGGCGCAGGTAGGGGTCGCCGGGCGCCGGCGGAAAGTAGCCGGTGATCTTATATTTCTTACGGCCTACGATCATCACGCTTTCGTCCTGCATGCTGCGCATTTCGCGATCGTCCCCAAACGCGTTGTTCTTGTTGGGAGTGGCGATCGCCAGCACAATCTGCGTCGCGCGGTTGTCCTCGAGCCAGGTGAGATATTCTTCTTTCATCAGGTTCGGTCCGGGCGCCGGTTTCTTTTTAGTGAAGCGGCGGTCCCATTCGGCCTGCGCCTTCTCGATCGGCGCGGCGGTCGCGACCATCACCTGCACCGGAGGCGCGTCGCCGCCTGGCCCGGGAGCCGGCATCATCTGCGCCCACGGCGAATCGGTCAGCAACTGGTTCAGCTCCGCTTCCGACCAATCGGCCGGCGCTTTGGTTTCCCAGAACTGGCCGGCGAGCAGCAACAAAATCGGCAGAACTTTCATAAAGTCGCCAATTGCTCGTAATCGACGTTGCCGCCGGACAGAATCACGCCCACGCGCCGGATTCCCACCGGGAGCTTGCGGAATAAAACCGCGGCGGCGGAGACGGCGCCGCTCGGCTCGACCACGATTTTCAAACGCATCATCAGAAATTTTACGGTTGCGCGGATCTCGTCCTCGGAAACCACCAACATCTGCTCCACGTGCTTTTTGAGAATCGGGAACGTCAGTTCGCCCGGCGAAGTCGAGCGCAACCCGTCTGCGATCGTGGATGGCGTTTCGATCTTCACGCGCTCGCCCGCGGCGAAGGAAAGATAGGTGTCGTTGCCGAGCTCCGGCTCGATTCCGAAAACGCGGATCTGCGGCCGTAAGTGATGCGCTGCGATCCCCGAT
Organism: Bryobacteraceae bacterium; assembly: GCA_035501755.1. GTDB lineage: Bacteria > Acidobacteriota > Terriglobia > Bryobacterales > Bryobacteraceae > Palsa-187. The sequence continues at coordinate 59,384 of DATJVN010000091.1, forward strand.
CCCGAGCACAACCCTCCGCCGCCGACGCATACCACCAGCGCGTCCAGGTCCGGCACTTCCTCGATCAGCTCTTTCGCCGCGGTGCCCTGGCCGGCGATGGTCCAGGGATGGTCGTAAGGAGGCACCAGCGTCGCGCCGCTTTCCGCGGCGATGCGCGCGCTGATCTGCTCGCGATTTCCCTGAAACCGGTCGTAATGGACGATCTTCGCGCCGCGCGCGCGCGTGCCCTCGACTTTCGATCGCGGCGCGTCTTCCGGCATCACCAGCGTCGCGGGAGTCCCGGCGAACTGCGCTGCGATCGCCACGGCTTGCGCGTGATTTCCGGAGGAATGCGCGACCACTCCCGCGGGCAGCCGGTCCCTGGGGATGGAAAAGATGAAATTCGAAGCGCCGCGGATTTTGAACGCGCCGCCTTTCTGAAAATTCTCGCACTTGAAAAACGCGGAAACGCCGGATTCGGCATCAAAACTCGCCGAGCTCATCACGGGAGTGCGTTTGGCGATGGGCCGGATGCGCTCGGCCGCGGCGCGGATGTGGTCGAAGGTGATCTCAGTATCCGGCATGTTTGTTGACGATATTTTCGAGCGGCTCGCCGCGGGCGAAGCGGCCAAAATTTTCGAGGAAAAACTCCACCGCCATCTCGCGCGAATTGGTGAGAATGTCGGCCGAGTGCGGCGACACGATCACGTTTTCCATGGCCCAGAACGGATGCTCGGCCGGGAGCGGCTCGGTGTCGAAAACGTCCAGCGCCGCGCCGCGAATTTTTTCGTTTTCGAGCGCGCGAAGCAGCGCCGCTTCATCCACAATCGGCCCGCGCCCGACGTTGATCAGCACGCCCGACGGCTTCATCGCGGCGATCTGCGCCGCGCCGATCAATCCGCGCGTCTCCGGCGTGAGCGGAGCGGTGATGGCGACGTAATCGGCCGCGGCGATAGCCTCGATCAGCTCCGCTGGCTGATGATTGCGCCGGATGGGCCTGACGCGCATTCCGAAAGCCTGGGCGCGGCAGCCGACAGCCTGTCCGATATCGCCGTAGCCCACGATGGTGACCGTCTGGCCGTGAAGCTCCTCGTGTGAGTACTGCTTCCAGCAGCGTTCGCGCTGATTATGGAGCAGGCGCGGGAAATCGTAGGCGAAAAAGACCATCACTCCGATGGCCCATTCGCCGAGCGGCCGGCTGAACACGCCACGCCCATTGGTCATCGGCACGGGACTTGCGACAATTTCCGGCGAAAGCTGCTTTTCGATTCCGGCCGAAAGCACGTGCACCCAGCGAACTCGCCTCGCGTGCGGAAATGTTTCCAGAAATGGGGACGAATCTCGAAAATCGCCGCTGACCAGGACGTCGGCCTGCGGAGCGGCCTCGCGCAGCCGCTGGCGATCGGTGCTGACGATCAGCGTAGTATCGGCAGGAATCCGGCGCAGCGGCGCCAGATACGGCGCATCCGGATCGGCTGCAACCACAACGGTCAAAGCAGGCACAAACTACAGGATAGCTTCAAGCGCGCAGGCCTGCGCTGGCCGAGACCGCAAGCAATTTCGACGCTTCCCTCTTCGGAGTGGTGCCTTGCGCTGGCGAGCTTCCACTGCGAGATTCGTGAGATTCCGCTTGACTCGGCAACAAAATTTTAATATTCTTCTCCCAATCACGGCGGGTTCGTCTCGACCGCTAAGGGTATCGCGTAAAGGTATAAGGAGAAGCGATCTATGGCTCGATCGTTGTCGCTTTGTTGCGTAGTTATCGTTCTGGCCGCCGCGTTGCTCGGACAGGTGCCCACCGGACAGATCTCCGGCACCGTCTCCGATTCGACAGGGGCCTTGGTTCCGAACGCTACGGTTACCATCACCAACACCGCCACGGGGATATCGCGCGTCTTGCAGGCCAACAGCGCCGGGTTGTACAGCGCTCCGTCGCTGCCGCCGGGCGATTATCAGGTCAAGGTGGAGATGCAGGGATTCAAAACGGTGGAGCGCGGCGCCAACGTGATCGCGGGCAGCACCACGACAGTCGACGTCGCGCTGACGCTCGGCGAAGCCAAGGAAGTGGTGACAGTGGAGGCCGCGACCGCGCAGATCAACTACGACAGCAACACGGTGCAGGGCGTGATCACGCGCTCCACCATTCAGGATCTGCCGCTGAACGGACGCAGTTCGCTCCAACTGGCATCGCTCGAGCCCGGCGTAACGGTTTCACCGGGCAGCACGGCGCAGTTCAACGCGATGTTCAACGTGAGCATCCTGGGCTCCAACGGCGGCGCGACCGCCGGCGGCGGCATCGGTCCGCGGCTGACCATGGACGGCGCCACCATCAACGACGAGATGGAAGGCGGCACGTCCATGAACTTCTCCCAGGACGTGGTGCAGGAGTTCCAGATCCAGTCGGTGACGTTCGATCCCTCCATGGGCATCGCGACCGAGGGCGGCATCAACATCGTGACGCGTTCGGGCAGCAACGATCTGCACGGCACCGCGTATTTCTTCTACCGCGATCACAACATGGCGGCGTATCCGGGCCTGGGACGGCTGGCGCTCGCGCCGAATCCGTATTTTGTGCGCAAGAATCCGGGCGTCGCGGTGGGCGGCCCCATCAAGAAAGACAAGTTGTTTTTCTTCGTCAATTACGAATACCTGACGCAGACCGCTGTACTGGCCGAGCAGGAAGATCTGCCTTCGGTGGCGGCGCTAAGCGGTATCTGGCCGGAGCCATATCACTACAACCTGTTCGACGCGCGCCTGGATTATCAGATCAACACCAAGAACACGGCATTCCTGCGCTATGCGCATGACGGCAACCAGGGCTTCGGACCCTATGGAAGCACCCCGCAGCCGGCCAATTTCAACTACAACAAGAACTGGTCGGACCAAGCCGTTGCGGGCGTCACCAGCACGCTCACGCCGAACATCGTCAACGACGCGCGCTTCGCCTTTCACTTCTGGGAAAACAACGTAACCGACGCGCAGCCGTCCGATTGCCCGTACCCGTGCATCGGCTTCGGGTTGCCGGCGATTGTTTCCTTCATCGGATCGAACGTCTACGGGACCGGGCAGAGCGTGAACTCGCCGCAGTTCCGGCAGGCGCGCTCGGGTGAACTGAACGATACGCTGAGCTGGCAGAAGGGAACGCATCGCCTCCGCTTTGGCATCGATTGGGAGTATATGAAGACCAAGGTCGTGCCGTGGGATTTCTGCGATCCCGGCTGCCTGTACGTGCTGTCGCCGGAAGATACGCGCGCGCTCGGGCTGGCGAGTTTTTTCCCCAACCTTCCGACCAAAATCACCAGCACGCAGGACCTGCTGAATCTGCCGGTCTACAACCTGGGGTCCTCGATTTACAGCGGCATCGGCGTCGGCAATGGGACGTTTCCCGGCTTTTACGACCACGGGCAGGGCAACACCAACAGTCGCATTCACCCGTGGGTCGCCGATACCTGGAAAGTGACGCCGAGCTTCACGCTCAACTACTCGCTCGGCTATGATCTTGAAACCGGCCTATTTTATTCGAATCTGAACCTGCCGCAATATCTGGCGCCGATTCTCGAAGGGCAGACCGGCGGCGCGCCGTACGGACTGGGCGCGACGCAGCCGAATTACCTGGATTTCTCGCCCATCGTGGGATTCGCGTGGGCGGTCGGCAAGGATAAAAAGACCGTGATTCGCGGCGGCGGCGGAATTTACTGGGACACGCAGCCGATCTGGGAGCATTTCCGCGAGGGCGCGGCGATCGGGCCGCTGGGCGATGGACGCACCACTCTCGCCTCGACGGCGTTCACCAACACGCTGCCCGGAGTTTTCAATTTCCAGACCTTGTCGCCGCTTCCGGTGGGCGCATCGATCCCGCTGGGAGTCACCAGCCTGACGCTGGGCGAATTTATGGGCATCGTCAACTCGGAATTGCCGAGCCTGACGGCGAAGCTGGCGCCGACGCCGCCCGCGAGCGGACCGTATTCGGTGAGCGGCATCGACGTGGCCAAGCAGGGAATCGAGATTTATCCCTCCGCCTTCCCCATGTCGCGAAGTTACCAGACCTCGATCGGCGTGCAGCGCGAGCTGCCGTGGGGCATGGTGGTCACCGCGGATTGGGCGCGCCGGCAGGGCGAAAATGTGAACCTGGGCGAACTCGATCTGAATCGCTACGCCCGCACGGCGGATAAAGGCGAGGGGCCGGTGATTCCGGTCTGCACGGCGTCGCAGTATTACACTCCGGGGCAGGAATGCTCCACCGGATCGATCACCATGTGGACGCCGGAGGGGCGTTCGGTGTACGACGGGCTGCTGGCGAAAGTGCAAAAGCGCTTCGCGCACCGCTTCCAGTTTGTGGCATCTTATGCCTTCCAAAAGTTGATGTCCGAAAACGCGGGTGTCGATCTCGATAACTATTTTGCGGGCTACGGCCCGTCGCTTGCGTCGCAGAATTTCAACCTGGCGGGTACGGTGAACCTGCCGTGGGGGTTCGTGATCTCGCTCAATTCATCGATGATCTCGCGCGCCCCGGTGATGCCAACGGTGCCCAATATCGATTTCAACGGGTCTGGGAACACGTCGCCGGCGCTGTCGCTGCTGGATCCGAACTTGAGCTACCACTGCTTCAATGCGGGCTGCGGCAAAGCGCAACTCCAGTCGGCGGTGGAGTATTACAACCTCCACTACGCCGGCCAGACGGCCCTCAACGGCCAGAAGGCGCCCTACCTGGTGCTGCCTCCGAACTACGGGCTCAGCCAGCCGCTCATCACCCAGGACATGCGCATCACCAAAGAGTTCACCTATAAGGAGCGCTACCACCTCGCGGTGTTTGGAGAATTCTTCAATGTCCTGAACGTCGCCAACGTGACCGTGGGGAACGGAAACCTGGACATCGCGGCGCCAGGATTCACCGTGGGCAGCAACGGCCTCGTCAATCCGGGGCCGACCCAGGCTTACGCGTTCGGGCAGCCGAACTCGCGCATCGGACAGGTGTTCGGCTCCGGCGGACCTCGCGCCATCCAGGTCGGCGCGCGCTTCTCGTTCTGAGAAGTCCGTACGCTCATGCCTGAAGGCTCAACGCCAAATGATTGAGCCGCCAGCCGTAAAGCTGCCGTTTGCCCCGTTTTGTTTACCATACGGTAGGGGACGCCCTGCCCAGCAAGCTACTCGAATATCTCGACCGCGCCGCCAGGCTCGACGCTGAGTTCATCGTCTTCGACGACGGCTATCGCGGCTGGAGCTATAGCTACGGCGACGTCGCGCGCATGTCCTACGCGATTCGCGCCAGGCTGCGCGCCAATGGAATTCGCAAAGGCGACACCGCGATGGTGTGGTCGGAAAGCCGCGCCGGATGGGTCGCCGCGCTGTGGGCGTGCCTGGCCGACGGCGTGATCGTCGCTCCGGTCGACCCCCAATCGTCGCTCAGCCTATTCCAGCGGATCGCGGCCAAAGCCGGCGCGAAAATCACCTTCCTCGGAGAGCGGGTGCCGCAAATCGAAGGCGCCTGGCGCCTGGCGGAGCTGGAACAGGAGCGCGGCGACCAGCCTTCGCCCGTCCCCGTCGAAACCGATGACGTCGCCGAAATCGTGTTCACCTCCGGAACCACAGCGGAGCCCAAGGGCGTGATCATCACGCATCGCAATCTGCTGGCGAACCTGGAGCCGGTCGCGGGCGAGATCGACAAGTACCGGAAATATGCCGGTCCGTTCCTGCCGCTGCGGATCTTGAACCTGCTGCCGCTCAGCCACCTTTTCGGGCAAGCGCTCGCCTTATACCTGCCGCCGCTGATTCCGGCCTCGGTCGTATTTTTGTCCGGAACCGGCGCGCATCAGATCGCGCGGCAGGTGAAAACGCGCAAGATTTCGGCGCTGATTGCCGTGCCGAAAATTCTGGAAGTCCTGCGCGATTTCGTCGTGCACGAATTTCCCGAGGTGAACGATCCGCGCCGCGATCGCGGCAAATGGTTTGTGCGCTGGTGGCGATTCCGCCGCGTGCATCGCCTGTTCGGCTTCAAATTCTGGTGCTTCGTTTCCGGCGGCGCGCCGCTTTCCCCGGAAGTCGAACGGTTCTGGCAGAAACTCGGCTTCGTGGTGGTGCAAGGCTACGGATTGACGGAAACCGCGCCCATCGTCACGCTGAGCCATCCTTTTCACGTGCGCGGAGGGACCGTCGGACAGCCGCTCGCGGGCGTGGAAGTGAAAATCGCCGACGACGGCGAGATCCTGGTGCGCGGCGAAAACGTGACGAAAGGATATTTTCAATCCCCCGAGGAGACCGCGGCGGCCTTCGCCGATGGATGGTTCCACACCGGCGATATCGGCGAAATGGACGCCGAAGGCCACCTGCTGATTCGCGGGCGGAAGAAAGAGATGATCGTCACGCCCGAGGGTCTGAAGGTATTTCCCGAGGACGTGGAGAAGGTTCTAAACGCCATGCCGGGCGTGCGCGAATCCGCGGTCATCGGCAAGGACCGGGTGCACGCCGTGCTGGTGCTGGACCCCGGCGCCGATGCGAACCAGATCGTGCGCGACGCGAATCAAAAGCTCGAAGACGCGCAGCGGGTGCGGTCCGTTTCGCTGTGGCCGGGCGACGAGCTGCCGCGCACGCAATCCACCCGCAAATTGCGCCGCGCCGAAATCGCCGAAGCGATTCGCAAAGGCTCCTCCGCGCCGTCCGGAAAGTCGGAAAACGATCTGGTCGCGCTGGTGCAGAAATACGCGCCCGGCCGCACCATCACGCCCGATACCACGCTCGATGAACTGGGCCTGAGCTCGCTCGAGCGCGTGCAATTGATGCTCGAATTGGAAGAAAAACGCTCGGCCGACGTGGATGAAGGCGCTTTCTCGGCCGCTGTGAAAGTCGCGGACCTTGCCAGACCCGCGCCGGCACGCGCCGAGCCCATTCCTTTCCCCACCTACAGCCGGACGCTCTTCGCCCGCGCGGCCCGGAGGCTCGCGCTCCCGTTCTGGCTGCTCCCGTTGACGCGCATCTTCGCGCACATCCGCGTCTCCGGCCGCGAAAACCTGGCTTCCATCCACCGGCCCGTGATCTTCGCGTCCAATCACCAGAGCTTTTTCGACGGTCCTGTCATTCTCGCCGCTCTGCCCGCGCGCTTCCGCTATCGCATCGCAACCGCGATGTCCAAGGAATTCTTCGACAAACATTTTTTTCCGGAACGCTACTCGCGCCGCGAGTACTTCACCAATTCGCTCAATTACTACCTGGCGACGTTTTTCTTCAACACCTTCCCGCTTCCGCAGCATCACGCCGGCGCCGGACAAACCATCCGCTATATGGGCGAGCTGATTGAGCAAGGATGGTCGATCCTGATTTTCCCCGAAGGCGACCGGACGTGGCACGGCGAAATTCTGCCGTTCCAGCCCGGCGTCGGAATGATCGCGTCGCGTCTGGAGACGCCCGTGGTCCCAGTGCGCATCGTGGGGGTGGATAAAGTGCTGCATCGCACCGCGTGGTGGCCGAGAATGCGCCGCGTGGAGGTAAAATTCGGCGCACCCATCGCGCTTTCGGGCGAAAATTTCGCGGAACTCGCCAGCCGCGTGGAAGCCGCCGTCAGGGCTTTGTGAGACCGACGATTGCGCAGGCACGGTCGATAGCCCAGCGGAACGCCGACTGATTCAATGCTTCAATTGCGCCGCCGACGCCTGCGCGATCTGGTCGCAGGTGGCGAACCAGACCCCTGGTTTGCTCTTGATGTACGCCACCAGCTTTTCAAATTGCGCCATGCGCGAGCGGTGCCCGCTCACGAACGGGTGCATGGTCAGCATGAACATGGTGTGTTCCTGCCAGGCGCCGTCGAATTCGGCTTTGAAGATCTCATACACGTCTTGGTCGCTGATGCGGTGATACGAGTAGCTCGGGCGATCGTAGCTTAAATAGGTATAGTCGTCGAGAATCCATTCCACCGGCAGTTCCACCAGCCCCGTCGGACGACCCTCGGCCAGGACTTCATACGGCCGGTCGTCGCCCATCAGGCTCGAATCGTAGCGGAATCCGAGTTGCTGGATGATCGCCAGCGTTTCGCTGGTGAAATCCCAGCTCGGCGTTCGGATTCCCGACGGTTTGTGGCCCAGCCGCTCGGTCCAGAAATCGAAGGCGCGGCGCGTGAGCTTGCGTTCTTCGTCCGGCGAAAGATCGGCGATGCGCTCATGCACCCATCCGTGGACGCCGATTTCGTGGTGCTGCCGCGCCTTGAGGATCGCGTCGATGGTGTCCGGGTGCAGTTGGGCGGACACCGTGGGGATGAAGAACGTGGCCGGAATGTTGTTCGCATCGAGAATTTTCAGAATGCGCGGCACTCCCACGCGCGGCCCGTACTCGCCGCGCGAAAGCGGTTGCGGAGAATAGTAGCCCGAGCGGAGCATGCCGCTTTCGGCGTCCATGTCGAAGGAGAGTCCCACGGCGACCCGCGCCCCGTTCGGCCAGGTCTTGGGCGTGAGATCGCGCCCGGCACGAACTTTTTCAACGGTCGCCTTGATCTCCGGATATTCCCAGGTCCACACCGGCGGCTGTGTCTGCGCGGCGGCGGCAAGCGGAAGCAGCGTGAGCAGATGTCGTTTCATATGCGGAAAATACTAACAAACTTCATCGCCGTCGACTACGCCCGTGACTCCGAACTGCGAGAATTGAAGATTCATGCGATTCTGGATCCTCCTCGCGGCTTGCCTCCCTTTGTCGGCGCAAATCGACCCCGCCACGCGCGAGCTTTCCCGCGGCATTCTCAAACAACTCATCGAAACCAACACCACCAACAGCTCCGGTGACAACACGGCGGCCGCGCGGGCCATGGCGCAGCGCCTGCTCGATGCCGGGTTCGCCCCGGCCGACGTCACCGTGCTGGTCCCGCCCGATCATCCGACCAAAGGCAACATGGTCGCGCGCTTTCGCGCGCCCGGCTCGACTCTCCAGCCGATTTTGTTCATCGGCCACCTCAACGTGGTCGAAGCGCTGCGCTCGGACTGGACCACCAATCCGTTCGAGCTGGTCGAAAAAGACGGCTATTTTTACGGCCGCGGCACGCAGGACATGAAGTCGCAGGATGCGACGCTGGTCACCACCTTCATCCGCCTGAAACGCGAGCATTACGCTCCGTCGCGCGACCTGATCCTGGCGCTCACCTCCGATGAAGAGGGCGGACCGGCGAACGGCGTCGACTGGCTCTTGCAGACGCACCGTGAGCTGATCGACGCCGAATTCACACTCAACGCGGATGCGGGCGGCGTGATGACCGAAAAAGGCAAGCCGATCGATGTCGAGGTCGCCGCGGCGGAAAAACTGTACGCCGATTTCCAGCTCACCGCGACCAATCGCGGCGGCCACAGCTCGCTGCCGCGGCCCGAAAACGCCATTTACGAACTGGTCCACGCGCTCGACCGGATCGAGCATTCGCCTTTTCCCTTCGAGCTGAATGCGGTCACGCGCGCCTATTTCGAGCGGCGGGCGACGCACGAATCGGCGCAAAATTCGCGCGATATGAAGGCGATGCTGGCCGATCCGCCGGATGCCGCGGCGATCGCGCGGCTTTCCGCCGATCCGCTGTTCAACTCGCTTCTGCACACCACCTGCGTGGCCACGCGAGTGAACGCCGGTCACGCCAACAACGCGCTGCCGCAGACGGCGCAGGCGATCGTCAACTGCCGTATCCTGCCGGGGCATCCGGCGGAAGAAGTGCGGCAGCAGTTGATCCGCATCGTGGGCGATCCCCAGATCACGATCCGCTACGTTTCCGATTCTGGCGAAGTTTCCGAGCGCGCTCCGGACAAGGCCGGCGCGAAGCCCTCCATCCCCGGTCCGGAAATCCTCAAGCCGATGGAGGCGATCGCCGACGCGATGTGGCCCGGCGCGCCGGTGGTGGTAGATATGGAAACCGGCGCTTCCGACAGCAAGTACACCATCGCGGCCGGGATTCCCAGCTTCGGCATCGGGGAGCTGGCCATCGATCACGACGACATTCGCGCGCACGGAAAAGACGAACGCGTGCGCGTCAGCTCATTTTACGAAGGCGTGGATTTTTTCTATCGGTACATGAAGGCGCTCAGCGGCTCGCGCTGATCACTATCGCGATTTCAGATACAATGCGGACCGATCGCGAACGCGCTCCATCGGTGTCGCGGGCATTCATGCCGCGCGTTGGCCGGGAACCGAGCTATCCGCGTTTCGAGATCATTTATTCTTTTCGCCCGCGAAGGTGCCCTTGCCGGCCTGTTCGCCGTAATCGCAGGTGCCCGAAATCTTGTTGTCCCCCTCGAGCGTTCCCGAATACGACACCTGCCCCGCGTCCGAGCCGAAGCTGAACTCCACTTTATTGCCCTTTACGGTACCCTTGAGCGGAGCTTCGCCGAAGGTGCCATGGTAGGTTCCCGTCAGTGTCTCACCTTTTTGCTGAAAATCGAAGGTCGCCTGCCCATTGCCTGCCGTGATGCTCACGTCGAACGTCCACTTCCCCGTGATATCGGCGGCGAAGGTCAGCGCCGCGGAAAGAAGCAGTAACGCGATGGTCTTCATGACGGCGAGGATAGCACGAACGGGTGTACCCTAAGATTCGGCGATCCCGAAAAACATGATGCCGCGCAAAAGACTTCCGCCGCCGGACCGGTCGCGACGCCGGATCGTTCTGGCCGCCGTGGTGGTGCTGTTCGCGATCTTTTTCGGCCGCTCCATCTGCTCCACCATCATCGATTACTACTGGTGGCGCGAGCTGGGCCAGGTTTCCACGTGGCTGCGCATGTCGCTGTATCGCTACGCGCCGGGATTCGGCGGGTGGGTGATCGTTTTCCTTGTTTTATGGATTGCGCACGCGCGCGGCATGCACAAGGCCAATGAACGGCTGGGCGACCATCCTCTTTATGCCTGGCTCGCGGCGCTGGTGATCGCGGTGGTGGCGATGATCGTTTCGCTCGCCGCGGTGGACGGCTGGACCGTGGCGCGCTATTTCGGCGGCCACGCGCTCGCGCCCGCTTCCGAATGGCACGACCCGGTTTTCGGGGAGCCGCTGGGCTTCTATTTTTTCGATCTGCCGTACTACAGCATGATGATCAACTTCGTCGCGGCGTGCGCGCTGGGCGGCGCGCTGGCCTACTACGGCGCGGCGCGCGGCTGGCAGATCCGGCGCGAATTTCCGGGCTTCGGAACGCGCACCGAGATCGACCTGCGCGATCTGCGCGCGCTGGGGAAGCTCGAATCGGGAATGCTCAAAGGTCTCACCGCGGCCTTCCTGACGATGCTTGCCGTCGATTTCTGGCTGGGCCGCTACGACATGCTGCTGAGCGATCACGGCCAGTTGATGGTGGGCATCGATTACGTGCAGCAGAACCTCGGGTTGCCGCTTCAGGCGGCGAAAGCGGGTTTCGCCGTCCTCGCCGCCGCGCTGGTGATCGCGGGACGCCGCAAACTGGCGATCGGCTGCGCTGGAATTTTGCTGATCGACTGGATGGTTCCGCCGGTGGTGAGCGGATTGTACGTCCGTCCCAATGAGCTCGCGCTCGAACGCCCCTTCATCGAGCGCCACATTCAGGCCACGCGATCGGGGTTCGGACTGGATCATCGCGCGGTGGAAAAAGAATTTCCCGCCGTGCCCGACGGCCAGATCGATTTTGCGCGTAACAAACCGCTGCTCGATAACGTGCGGTTGTGGGACTGGCGCGCATTTCACCAAACGCTCAGCCAGATCCAGCCGCTGCGCCCCTACACGTTCGCGGATACCGACGTCGACCGCTACACGATCGATGGGCAGCTCCGCCAGGTGCTGCTCGCGCCGCGTGAGCTTGATCCGACCAAAATCGGCGAAAACTGGATCAATCGCAGCCTCATCTTCACGCACGGTTATGGCCTGGCGCTGGCGGAGGCGAATCGCATCTCGGCCGACGGGCTGCCCAACCTGCTGATCAAGGACGCGCCCGTGATGGTGCTCACGCCCAGCCTCAAGGTCACGCGTCCGCAGATTTATTTCGGCGAGACCTCGCATGAGCCTGTGTTCGTCGATACCGGGCAGGAGGAGTTCGATTATCCGTCCTCATCGGGCGACGTCTACATTCACTACGACGGCCATGGCGGATTCCCCACGTCGCAACCGGGAACGCGCATGCTCGCCGCGATCACCAACGGCGATTGGAATATCGTTCTGAGCAACGCCTTCAACGATCACAGCCGCATGATGATCCATCGCCGCGTGCCGGAGCGGCTGGCCGAGCTGGCCGAATTCATCACCTGGGACAGCGACCCCTACCTGGTGATCACGGACGCCGGACGCCTGGTCTGGATCATCGACGGCTACACCACCAGCAATGCACATCCGTATTCGCGCAGTATTTCGCTCGACGACGGCACCACGTTCAACTACATCCGTAATTCGGTCAAGGCCACCATCGACGCTTACGACGGCGACGTGCACATGTACGTGTTCGATCCACAGGATCCGCTGATCCAGGCGTATCAGCGTTTGTTTCCCACGCTGTTCAGTCCTGAATCGGCGATGCCCGCCGACCTGCGCGCGCACGCCCGCGCGCCGGAGACGCTGTTCCGCGTCCAGGCGGAGGTGTTCCGCACCTATCACATGCGCGAACCGGAGTCGTATTACAATCGCGCCGACTTGTGGGACATCGCGACGTCCTCCGCGCAAGGCGGCCAGCCGCAGAACGTCCCGCCGGCTTACCTGATCGCCACGCTGCCCGGGGAAGCGCAGCCCGAATTTCTACTGATGATCCCCTTCACCCCGCGCGAAAAACAAAACCTGATCGGTCTGATGGTGGCGCGCTGCGATGGCCCGCACCTGGGCGAGCTGGTGTTTCTCGATCTGCCCAAGCAGCAGATCATTCCCGGACCGATTCAGGTGGAGGCGCTGATCAACCAGGATCAGAACATTTCCAAGGACATGACGCTGTGGAATCAGCAGGGCTCCCAGGTGCTGCGCAGCCAGATCGTTCTCCCCATCGACAAGACATTTCTCTATGTCGAGCCGATTTATCTCCAGGCATCGCAAGCGGGCCGGCCGCAATTGAAGAAGGTCGCGCTGGTAGTGGGCAACACATTGATTTACGCGGACAGCTACCAGGAAGCGATCGCGCAGCTTCAGGCGGCGCAGAACGGCCAGGCTCCCCCGCCGGCATCGACGGCCGCGCCGCAAACGATTTCCGCAGTTCCCGTGGCGCCAGCACCTGCCGGCCAAACCGACGCGCGCATCGCCGAGATCCGCCAGCACATGCAGCGCTATCGTGAATTAGCTGGACAGGGGAAATGGGCGGAAGCGGGCAAAGAGCTGGAAATGATCGAGTCGCTGGTGAAGAAGTAGATTTAGCCACGAATGCACGCCGATTCGCGTGCATTCGCGGCTGAGAAGTTACCGCGAAGCCGGCTCGCCGGTCAGGTGCAGGCCCTTGTGGATCGCGTACAGCGCAAGTTCCAGGCGGTCGGAAACGCCCAGCTTGTCGAAGATGTTGTGCAGGTGGTTCTTCACCGTCTGCTCGCTGATGAACATCTTCTCGGCCATCTCCTTGTTCTTGTAGCCCTGCGCCACCAGCGCGACGATCTCGCGCTCGCGCGCCGAAAGCGGGCTGCGCTCGCGACCTTTCCCGCCCGGCGCCATCGAATTCGCCTCGGTGCCGGTCTGGAACTGGCGCATCACCGCCGCGGTGGTGTGCGAATCCAGCCAGATTTCGCCGGCGTGCACCTTGCGGATGCTCTTGACGATCAGGTCCGGCGCGGTCTGCTTCAGCACGATCCCGCTGCATCCCAGCTTCATCGCCTGAACGAACTCGTTCTTGTCTTCCGACGCGGTCAGCACGATCACGCGCGTGTGTTTGTTCGATTGCTGCAGCGCCTGCAGCGCGCTCAATCCGTCCAGGTTGGGCATGCGCAGGTCGAGCAGCAGGACGTCCGGATCGAGCTCCTGCACTTTTTCGAGCACCTCCCGGCCGTCGCCTGCCTCTCCGACAATCTCGAAATCGTCCTCCAGCAGCAGCAGCTTCTTCAATCCGTCACGCACGATGGGGTGGTCATCGGCAATGACAATCCGCACGGTCGCCTTCTTTTTTTCTCCGCCCTCCGATGTTCCATTCAACGGGCCTGCCATAATTTGCATACGCTCCAGTTCCTTCTGCCTGAAACCTGTCCCGATGATAAGCGGTTCTAGTACTGCACACAATTGAGACGCCCCGTACGATCGCGGTCGATAGTTCACCTAAATCCCGGCTAAGGTCACCCTAGTTCAGAGCCCCGATTTGGACGGATTCGACCGGGCCGTCACTCTCAAATGCAGAGTAATGACGTAACGATGTGATCTTCCGGAGACCGCCCTCCCGGACCCCTGAAGCGTATCCCAAACTGTTTAGAAAACAAAGGATAGCACAATTCGACGGGTCCGGTCTGGTAGCATGAAGCGTCTGGATGGAAGGGACTTTCGACGTCATCATCGCCGGCGCCGGACCGGCTGGATTGTCCGCCGCCGAAACCGTCGCGCGCCGCGGCCGCGCGGTACTGGTCGTCGAGCAGAACCACGAAATCGGCTCGCCCATCCGCACCAGCGGCGGCAGCTTTATCGATGAACTGGATAACCTGGGTATACGGGCAGACCTGTACCATCAGATTTCTCGAGTGAGATTTCTATCGCGAACCAAGCGCGCCGTGTTCGAGTACCCCCAGCCCATTCTCTGCGTCCTCGACGTCCGCCGCGTATTTCAGTTCCTGGCCGAACGCGCCTGCGCCGCGGGCGCGCAGATCCGCCTGGGGACCGTTGTAGACGGTCCTCTCATAAAGGACGGATTCGTCGCAGGCGTCCGCACCCGCGATCAGACCGATGCCGCGAAAATCGTCATCGATGCGACGGGGTACCGTTCGGCGCTGCTGAAGCAAGCCGGCCTCGACCCGGGGTTCGAGCGCTTCGGCGTGGGCGCCGAATATGATCTCTTCGCGCCTCACTGCGACCAGGACGAAGCGGTGCTGATCGTCGGCGGCGTCGCGCCGTCGGGGTACGCGTGGGTCTTTCCATGGGGGCATCATCGCGTGCGCGTCGGCGTCGGGATCATCCACCCCGATCATCGCGGGCGTCCCGAAGAGTTTCTGGACCATCTCATGGACGAGCTGCCGCGATTGGGAGTGAATCTCACCGGCGCGCAGCCCATCGAAAAACATGCCGGCCTGATCCCCTCCGAGCGCTTCTCCGATCGTTTCGCGGGCGATGGAATTTTAGGCGTCGGCGACGCGGCCGGTCACGCATCTTCGCTGTTAGGGGAAGGAATCCGCTGGGCGATTTACGCCGGGCGTATGGCGGGCGAAGTGGCCGCCGGCGCGCTCGACCGCGGCGACGTATCGCGCGCGGCGCTGGGCGCGTTCGAAAAAAAGTGGCGCAAAAAATTCGGCGGGAATCTGAAGCTGGCGCACCGCATCAACCAGCGAATCGCTAAATGGGACGACGCGACCTGGGACCGGCGCATGGAAATCGTGAAGCGCCTGCCGCCCGCGCAGTTCGCCGAAGGATTGAAGACCAATCTGACGGGCGGGCTGCTATGGAGCTTGTTGTCGGGTCGTTAGGGCGGGTTCGTCGGCTGCGGATCAGTTCTCGATCGGTACCTGGTCCACATGATCGATCACCAGCATCTCGATCATCACCTTCGATTTTTCCAGCTTCAACCCGAATTGCTCTTGTAATGCGGTGTAGACCGACGGCAGCGTCGGCGCGGGATCGTCGTCGAGCGCATAGCGAAGCTCAAAGTCGTAGCTGCCGGCGATACCGGTCTTATCGACGACCGGGCGCCCGGCGGGGATCCTCAGGAATGTGGCAAGTCCATCGAGCGTCTGATTGAAAAGCCGCAGCCCTCCCCGATAGATCACGCCGTTTTCAGAGCTCCCCGAGGTGGGCTTGAGTTTCGGGCCGCCCTTGGCGACCACCAGCGCGAAGCCATCGACTTCGCGCTTCTCTCGATGTGCCGCCAGCTTGAAGCGCTCTTCGAGCAGTTGCCGAAGCCGTGGCTGGAGCTGATCGGGCGTGAGCCGCACTCCGTCCTCGGCCTTGGCGCTGATATCGTAGTGCCGATCCCCGAGCTTTTCCGCTCCCGAGATCTGATAGAAGGTCACCTCATATGCAACTTGAACCAAGAAATCAAGGCTCGCGTTGCCTATCATGTATCGGTTGGTACCCGACGGTCCGAAGGAGGTGTAGCCGTAGCTCGATTTCGGGGTGATCTTGACCGAGGCGACCTCGAACGCGGGCGATGGCTGTGCCGCGGCGCAGACGACCGTGAGGGCGAGCGACACAACGAGACGGCAAGCCATGGCCCTTAATCAGGACTGCCTGGCTTCGAATCCCGCGAGCGCTTCGAGCACCTGCGCGCTGTGCGGCGCCGGATCGACGCCGGTCCACACCTTGGCGATGCGGCCCTGCGGGTCGATCAAAAACGTGTTGCGCTTGGCGATCTTCAACGCCACCAGATTCATCAGCGATCCGTATCGCGCCGAAACTTTTTTGTCCGTATCGGCCAGCAGCTTGAACGTCAATCCCTGTTTCGCGCAGAATTCTTTGTGGCTGCCGGTGGAATCGACGCTCACGCCGACGATCACCGTGTTCGATTTTTCGTATTTCGCCAGGTCGCGCTCAAAATTATGCGCCTCGATGGTGCAGCCGGGCGTCCCGTCTTTGGGGTAGAAATACAGCACCACCCAATGCCCGCGGAAATCGTGCAGGCTGACGGGCGAGCCGTCCTGCGAAGCGAGCGTGAAATCGGGAGCGGGCTGGCCCGCTTGCGGCGGTTCGGCCGCGGAAACTTTCGCGCAGGCGGCCAGCGCGAGCGCGGCCGCAAGAACCACGACGGTGAGGATCGTGAGTTTCATACCATGAGTATAAGACGCGACCCCGATGCGAGTATTTTTCCATGTTGATATGGATGCGTTTTTTGTATCCGTGGAAGAACTGTTCGATCCCTCCCTCAAAGGCAAACCCGTGGTCGTCGGCGGAAAGGCGAATGAGCGTGGCGTGGTTTCAGCCGCCTCCTACGCCGCGCGCAAGTTCGGCGTCCATTCGGCCATGCCGCTGCGGACCGCATACAAGCTCTGCCCGCAGGCCATCTTCGTCGAAGGCCATCGCGGCCGATATCTCGAATATTCCGAAAAAGTGTTCGAGGTCCTGAAAAACTTTTCGCCGAAAGTGGAAATGGCCTCGATCGACGAAGCTTATCTCGATCTCACCGGCACCGAGCGTCTGCACGGCCCTCCACTCGCCGCCGCGCATCGCCTGCACGCGATGGTCAAGGACGCGACCGCTCTCAACTGCTCGATCGGCGCGGCGTCGTCGCGCCTGGTCGCCAAAATCGCCTCGGACCAGGCTAAGCCCAACGGCGTTTTATGGATTCTCCCCGGTTGCGAAGCCGAGTTTCTGGCGCCGCTCGAAGTCCGAAAAGTTCCCGGAGTCGGCAAAGTCACTGAAAAAAATCTGCACGCCTGCGGAATCCGCAAGATCGGCGACCTCGCCGCGCTCGATGAAAATTTTCTTGAAGAACGGTTCGGAAAGTGGGGGCTCGCGCTCGCCGGCAAGGCTCGCGGCGAAGATGCCGGCGGATGGTTCGACACCGAAGTCGGCGAGGGCGGCGATCCCAAGTCGATCAGCCACGAGCACACCTTCATGGAAGACACCGCGGACTCCGCAGCTCTGGACGCAATCCTGGTGCGGCTCTCCGAAATGGTCGCGCGCAGGCTGCGCGATCATCATGTGTACACAAGGACGGTCCAGATCAAGCTGCGCTACTCCGATTTTTCAACTTTTACCCGCGCGCGCACGCTCGATCACGCCACGCAGATCGATTCGGAAATCGCCGAAGCCGCGCGCGGGTTGTTTCACAAGGCGTGGAACCGGCGCAAGATCCGGCTGCTGGGCGTGTATGCGCAGTCGCTCGAGGCCGGCGAGGGCCAGACCAATCTGCTCGACGAAGAAAAGACCGAACGCTGGCGCAAAACGCTGAAGGCGGTCGACCGCATTCGCGACAAATACGGCGATTCCACCGTCTCCCTCGCCGCCGGAATGCACGGCGCATTCCGCGCCCGGGTTCACGAAAATCCGGAGAATCTGCCGGGGAAAAATCCGCGCAAGAAAGAGCAATAGCGGAAGCTGCTATCCTGAAATTTCACGTGAATCTGTCCGTCGTCATCCCGATCCACAACGAAGAACCATCCATTCTTCCGCTGTACGATCGCCTGACCGCCGTCCTTGAAGGCGTGCGGAAACCCTACGAGATCATTTTCGTCGACGACGCGTCCACTGACCGGAGCTTCGACCTGCTCGCCAACCTGGTGGAAACCGACCAGCGCCTTAAAGTGATCCGCCTGCGCCGCAATTTCGGACAGACCGCCGCGCTCGCCGCAGGATTCGATGAAGCACAGGGCTCCGTGATCATCTCGCTCGACGGCGATTTGCAGCACGCCCCGGAAGATATTCCCGCGCTGCTTGAAAAAATCGAGGAAGGCTACGACATCGCCAGCGGCTGGCGCAAGAACCGCCTGGATAACGCCGTCACGCGCAAATTTCCGTCGCGCATCGCCAACTGGCTCATGAAAAAAGCCTCGAATGTCGATCTCCGCGATTTCGGCACCACGTTTAAGGCGTACCGCGCCGAAATTCTCAAGGACGTGAATCTTTACGGCGAGCTGCACCGCTTCATTCCCGCGCTGGCCGCATTCTACGGCGCGCGCGTGGCCGAAGTTCCCATCCGCAACATCCAGCGCGCGAGCGGCGGATCGCATTACGGCTTGAGCCGCACTTTCCGCGTGATGTTCGACATCTTCACCATCTGGTTCCTGCTCAAATATTTCACGCGTCCCATGCACTTTTTCGGCAAGTGGGGACTGGTGTCGGCGGGCGGGGGCGCATCGATTCTGGCGTTCATCGGCGGCGAAAAATTGTTCACCGGCGCCGACGTGATCGCAGCGCACGGCCCCCTGATGGTGCTGGGCGCGCTCTCTCTGGTGACCGGCGTGATCCTGTTCTGCACCGGCCTGCTGGGCGAAGTTCTCACGCGCACTTACTTCGAAAGCCAGGGCCGCCGCATCTATGCCGTCCGCGAGATCCGCACCCGCCGCGAGCCCCAGGTCGCCGACGGAGCCCACGGCCGCTGATGCCGGTTCGCGGTGTCATTTTCGATTACGGCGGAGTCCTCTGTTATCACCCCACCCCTGCCCAGATCGCTGCCGCGGCCGAGTTGTGCGGCGTCAGCTCAGAAGAATTCGTTCGCGCCCTCTGGAAACATCGCCTGAAATACGATGCCGGCCAGGACCCGCAGGAATACTGGCGCACGTGCGCGTCGCTGATGGGCCGCACCTTCACGGACGATTTCATCGCCACCATGATCGAGCACGAGATCGGTTTCTGGAGCACTCTCGACGACCGCGTTCTCGCCTGGACGGATCAATTGCGCAAGCACGGATATCGAACTGGGATTCTTTCGAATCTGCCGATTCCCCTGGGCCGGAAATTGCGCGCTTGGAACGGGTTCCTCGATCACTTCGATCACGTGACGCTCTCCTTCGAGCTGGGCTGCGTGAAGCCGCAGCGCGAAATCTACGACCACGCGCTGCGCGGCATCGGCGTGCCGCCTGACGAAGTCTTGTTTATCGACGACCGGCCGGAGAATATCAAGGGCGCGCGCGAGGCCGGGCTGCTCGCCGAGCTGTATTCGACGTGGGAAGACTTCCCGCAAATCGCCGCGCGCTATAACCTTCCGGCCGCGCGCCGCTAGCTCGAAAAATTTCTGCGCACTTCCGTGACGCGGCCTTCGTATCACAATGGGAGGCTCGCAGCATGGAAAACGCTATCGATTGGACGCGCTTCACAATCGGGCTGAGCGGGGTGGCGGGCGTCGCCATGCTCATCGTTTCCTTTGCGATCAATACGCCTCCGCCGTCCGGGGCGTCCGCGGCAGAAATGGTCGCCTGGAGCGGGCAGCACTTCGCGCCGGGATTGTGGGGAGCATGGCTGCAGGCGGTCGGGCCCGTGCTCATCGTGCTGTTCGCGTTTTCGCTGGTGCACTTGGCCGGCGCGGCGCAGAGCCTTTCCGGATGGATGACATTCCTGGGAGCGATGATTTTGATGACCGTGAGCCTGATCGAGATCACGTTCTATATCGGCGCGTGGTTTCCCGATCCCCAACTGATGCCGCTGATCAGCCTGCGATTCATCGCGGCAGCGCAGCACCTCTACTTCATCGTTGCGGCGCCGTCGCTGTTCCTGCCTCTGGGGATCGTTATTTTTCGGTCGCGCGTTCTGTCGAGGCCGTTCGCGTATACGGCCTTTCTTCTCGCCGCCGTTTTCGCCGGATTGGGAGCCGCGTTTATGCTGACCCTAAGCCTGCCCGGATGGGTCACGGCCTTCGCCGGCGTACAGGCACTGTGGTGGCTCGCCGCCGCAATTACGATGATCATCCGGAGCGTTCATCCCGTCGCCCTGCGCCAATAATCTTCGAACAGCCCGCGCATCGCCTCCGCCATCCCCTGGTGATCGAAAATCACCGAAGTCCACGACGGCTTGGTGATCACCGGATCGAGCAGCGCGATCAGCCCGTGCCCGCCGTCGAACACCGCCAGCTTCATCGGGACCTTGTCGATCTGGCGCACCTCGACGCCGGCCGCGCGATAATCCTCCAGGAACCGCCGGTGCATTTCGTCCAGCGTCCCGTGCTCCACCAGCACGCGGCAACTCACCCCACGTTCGCGCGCGCGAATCACCATCTCCGCTTCGAGCGGATCCACCGCGTAGGGCGGACGCGAAAATTCCAGATATTCGCTCGAAGCTTCCGAGAGCATGCGCTGGAACTGCGCCGCGATTTGCCCCGGATCGCTCACGATGCGCAGGTAATCGAGCGTGCCGCGCCCGCCCTGCCCTTCCGAGTACGCCGCCATCAGCTCGGTCACCATGCCCCGCGCCGCGTTCGATTGATCCTCCAGCTCGTGTTCGAGCGCTTGCCGCCGCCGCGCCAGGTAACTGGGAATCGCCTGGTCCGGCGACACCGCCGAGAATAGCTTGGTCTTCTCCTGGATCACCTGCGCGAATCCCTTTTCCACCAGGCTGTCGAGCACCTCGTAGATTTTCTGCCGCGGCACGTGGGCGCGCGCGGCCAGCTCCAACGCCTTGAACCGCGAATGCCCGATCAGCACCAGGTAACTGCGCGCCTCGTACGCGTTCAGCCCCATCGACTGCAGTCGCTGCCAGAATCGGCGGAACTCTACCTCCGGTATATCGCTTGCCATGCTCCTGAAATGGTTGAGCATACCAAATTGCTACAATCGCGGTAGGACGCAGTAATGAAACATCTCTCCGGCCTGCCCGACACCCTCGGGACTCTTCGTTCCTTTAAGAGCTACGAATCGACGCTCACCCGGCGCACCGTCAAGGACGAGCTCCGCGAAAACCTGATCTGCAAGCTGGAGCGGCGCGAGCCGCTGTTCCCCGGCATCGTCGGCTATGAGGATAGCGTGGTGCCGCAGATCGTGAACGCCATTCTGTCGCGTCACAACTTCATTCTTCTGGGGCTGCGTGGACAGGCCAAGACCAAGCTGATCCGCATGCTGGTGACCCTGCTCGACGAGAAAACGCCGTACATCGCCGGCTGCGAGATCCGCGACAATCCCTTCGCGCCCATCTGCCGCGCCTGCCGCAACCTGATCGAATCGCGCGGCGAGGATACGCCCATCGCCTGGCTCGACCGGCACGATCGCTACGTGGAAAAGCTCGCCACGCCTGACGTCACCATCGCCGACATGATCGGCGACATCGATCCCATCAAGGCCGCGCGCACCGGCCAGAATATTTCAGACGAGCTGACCGTGCACTACGGCCTGCTCCCGCGCGCCAACCGCGGCATCTTCGCCATCAATGAGCTGCCCGACCTCGCCGGAAAGATTCAGGTCGGCCTGTTCAACATCATGCAGGAAGGCGACGTGCAGATCAAAGGTTATCCGGTGCGCCTTCCGCTCGATCTGCTGCTGGTGTTCACCGCCAATCCGGAAGATTACACCGCGCGCGGAAAAATCATCACGCCGTTGAAGGACCGTATCGGCAGCGAGATCCGCACGCATTATCCCGCCACGCTTCAGCATGGGCTCGAAATCACGGGCCAGGAAGCCTGGCTGGAGCGCCGCTCGCCCATCGAGCTGCGCGTGCCCGATTACATCCGCGAGATCGTCGAGCAGCTCGCCTTTTCCGCGCGCGAAGACAAAAAGGTCGACAAGCGCAGCGGCGTCAGCCAGCGGCTTCCCATCTCGGTGATCGAAAACGTGGCCTCCAACGCGGAGCGCCGCGCGTTTTCCGCGGGCGAATCCGTCGCCGTCCCGCGCGTTGTCGATATCTACGCCGCGCTGCCCTCCATCACCGGCAAGCTGGAGCTCGAATATGAAGGCGAGCTCAAGGGCGGCGACAGCGTCGCGCGCGAGCTGATCCGCCTCGCGGTCGGCAAGGTCTTCACCGGTTATTTCGACGGCGAAAATCTTTCGCAGGTCGTGCAATGGTTCGAGCTCGGCGGAAATCTCAAGCTCGACGAAAACGTGAACTCGTCGGAAATGGTGAAGCAGCTCGGGCGCATCGCCGGGCTGATGGAAAAGACCGGCACTCTCGGCCTGGGTGCGAGCGAACCCGACCCCGTTCGCGCGGCCGCCGCCGAATTTATCCTCGAGGGCCTCTACGCGCATCGCCGCATCAGCCGCAATGAGGAATCCGGCTTCGTGGCCGAGCCGCGCCGCCGCGAATCGCCCGGCGACGAACAGAAAAAAGCCAGCAAAAGGCAGTACCAATGAAGTCCGTTCGCTATTCCCGCTACACCGGTGACGATTTCGGCTTGAGCGCGGAGGATCTGCTCAAAGCGCTCTCGGATTTTTTCCTCGAAAGCGGATTTCAGAATCCCTACATGCAGTTCAGCGAGTGGAACCAGCACTCGCTCGAAGATTTGAAGCGCGCCCTCGAGCACGCGCTCGAGCGCGGCGAGCTCTTCGACCAGGAGCGCGCCGAGCAGATCCGCCAGCAGCTCGAGCAGATGAGCGCCGAGCAGCTCGATCAGTTGCTGAATCGGCTGGTGCAGAAGCTGGTGGATGAAGGCTACATCAACACCGAGCCGCAGGCCGGCGGAACGGGCAAGCAGGAAAGCAAGATCGAGGTTAAGGTCACCGACAAGAGCATCGATTTTCTGGGATTCAAGACGCTCAAGGACCTGCTCGGCTCGCTCGGCCACGCCAGTTTCGGCGCGCACGATACGCGCGACATGGCCACCGGCGTCGAAGCTTCCGGCGCGCCCAAGCGCTACGAATTCGGCGACACGCTGAATCTCGACATCGGTGCGACGCTGTTCTCCGCTCTGCGCCGCGAAGGCGTCAAACTGCCGCTGAACCTCGAATACGAAGATCTGCACGTCCATCAATCGGAATATCAGAGCAGTTGCGCGACGGTCCTGATGCTCGATTGCAGCCACAGCATGATCCTGTACGGCGAGGACCGCTTCACGCCCGCCAAAAAGGTCGCCCTCGCGCTGGCGCATCTCATCCGCACGCAATATCCCGGCGACAGTCTGCGTTGCGTGCTGTTCCACGATTCGGCGGAGGAGCTGCGCCTGGAAGAGCTCGCGCGCGTGCAGGTGGGTCCGTATTACACCAACACGCGCGAAGGCCTGATCCTCGCACAGCGCCTGCTCCAGCAGGAGCGCAAGGACATGAAGCAGATCATCATGATCACCGACGGCAAGCCCAGCGCCCTGACGCTCGAAGACGGCCGCATCTACCGCAACGCCTTCGGCCTGGACCCGCTGGTGATCAGCCGGACGCTCGAAGAAGTGAGCCGCTGCAAGCGCCAGGGCATTTTGATCAACACCTTCATGCTCGCAAGCGACTATGGCCTGGTGAATTTTATTCAGAAGGTGACGGAACTATGCCGCGGTAAAGCATATTTCACGACGCCCTACACGCTCGGCCAATACCTGCTGATGGACTACATGAACCGCAAAACGCGGACCATCCATTAAGCGGCGCCGCACCACATCCATCACTGTTCCGCCCCACGCCGGCATTGAGGCGTGGCATTCATGCCGCGCGTTGGTCGGTATTTTCAACAGAGCAGTCCACCCCCTGTGCTAAACTCGAAATCGTAACCCCCTTGCGCCCGTAGCTCAGTTGGATAGAGCGTCTGGCTACGAACCAGAAGGTCGGCAGTTCGAATCTGTCCGGGCGCACCACAAAATCGGCCATGATCGTTGCCGGACGACGGAAATCCATCGCGTTTTTTATCGCCCTGGGCGCCGGGCTCATCCTGGTCACGCTGCTGCTGTACATCGGTTGGGTGCTGCTCAACTGGAAAAACGGCATCCTCATTTTCTTAAGCGTCCTGATGGTCATCCTGATCATCAGCGGCGTGGTGCTCAATACCATTTTTCTGGTGCGCGAAATCCGCCGCAACGCGCAGCACGACGCCTTCATCAACGCCGTCACGCACGAGCTGAAAACTCCCGTCGCCAGCATCCGCCTGTACCTGGAAACGCTCCAATCCCGCGCCGTCGACGAGCAGCGCCGCCGCGATTTCTATCGCATCATGCTCTCCGACAGCGATCGCCTGCTGGCCACCATCGAACAGGTCCTGCGCACCGGCCGCGTGGGACACGGCGGCCGCGCCCTGAATCGTGCGCCGCTCGCCCTCGACCAGGTGATCACCTCCTGCCTGGAGCGCGTGCGCGCCATGCACGGCGTCGCCGCCGAAGCGATCGAGTTCCGCGCCGGCATGCCGCTCACCGTGCTGGGTGATCCCGACGAGGTTTCCGCCGCCGTCTCCAATCTCATCGATAATGCCGTGAAATATTCCGGACCCGACGCGAAAGTGCGCATCGAAACCGAAAATATGGAAGGAAAATTCGCCTGCGTTCGCGTGATCGACCAGGGTCCCGGCATCCCCAAGTCCGAGCTCAAGCAGATTTTCAAGCGCTTCTATCGCGTCCCCGGTCCGCAGGCGACGCGCGTCAAGGGAACCGGACTGGGTTTGTACATCGTCCGCTCCGTCGCGAAGCGCCACGGCGGCCGAGCATGGGCCGAAAGCGACGGCCCCGGGCACGGCAGCACGTTTATATTGCAGTTGCCGCTGGCCAAAGAGAATCTCGCAGGTGCGCAGCCGCCTGAACCGAGCCGCGACCATCAGGGAGCGGTCTTAAATAAATGAGCAAAGTCCTCATCGTCGAAGACGAACAGCACCTCGCCGACGGTCTCCGCTTCAATCTCGAAGCCGAGGGCTACCAGGTGGACGTCGCCGAATCAGGCGAGGTCGCGCAGGAGCGCCTCAATCGTGAGTTGCCCGATGTGGTGGTGCTCGACGTCATGCTTCCCGGCAAGGACGGATTTTCAGTGATGTCGGAGATGCGAGGCGCGGGCCAGTTCGTGCCGACTCTTATGCTCACCGCGCGCGGACGCCCCGAAGACGTGCTCAAAGGCTTCGCCGCCGGCGCCGACGATTACCTCACCAAGCCATTCGACCTCAGCATCCTGCTGGCGCGTATCCGAGGTCTGCTGCGGCGCCGCGACTGGCTGCGCTCGGCCCCTCCGCGTCCTCCGGCGCGCGACCGCTTCGTCTTCGGCGACAAATCGGTCGAGTTCGACACCCTCGAACTGCGCGTCCGCGATCAGGTTTTCCCGCTGACGCTCATGGAGGCGAACGTCCTGCGCTACCTGATCCGGCACGAAGGCAAGCCGGTGTCGCGCAAGAAGATGCTCGAGGAGGTCTGGGGCCTGCACGAAGACACCGACACGCGGGCGATCGACAATTTCATCGTCCGCCTGCGACGCTATATCGAGGACGATCCTGCGCGCCCGCGCCACCTGTTAACCGTTCGCGGAATCGGATACCGGTTTGTTGCAAACGCTGCATGACAGGATCTTCGCTATCTCATTGAAGGGCAATATATTACTCCCGTTCAGCGGTTCTAAAGCGCCGTTCAATGCCATCTGGCGCATTTCGATTCATTAATATAGCTCTCTCGCCCGGGAGTCTAATATACTAGCCAACAATGACAAAGCCCATCAAGCACGTGGAGAAGGCTGTTGCCCTGGCTGCCAACGCGGCCTGGTTCGTCTTCGATAAAGTCAATTCCGTGCGTCCGAACCCTTCGTTCACCCCGAAATGGTCGGATAAACCGCTGCTGAAGAGCTGGGAAAAACAGAAGCCCAAGCTGGGCTGGCCCCGCGAAACCGATTCGCTGTGCCCGCGCTGCATCCCGGAGATTCGCAAGCAGATTCTGGACGGCAAACTCCCGGTCGAAATTCTCAAGAATGAAAAGCGCGGCGAAATCAAGGCGAAAATCGTGGAGCGCGACGGCAAGGTCGTGATGGTGAAGGAATGCCCCATCCACGGCGAATTCGACGACGTGATGTCGATCGACCCGGCGTTTTCAAAACACCTGGAAGACGTTTTTCCCGGCCGCGATATTCGGGCTCACAACGATGCGGACTTGCACGATCATGGCTCTTCGACCATTACGCACGGGCGAGGGTCGGTGCTGACCATCGATCTGACCAATCGCTGCAACATGATGTGCGATCCGTGCTTCATGGACGCCAACCAGGTCGGCTTCGTGCACGAGCTGTCCTGGGAAGAGATCAAGACGCTGCTCGATAACGCCATTTCGATCAAGCCGCGGCGTCAGCTTTCGGTGCAATTTTCAGGCGGCGAGCCAACGCTTTCCCCGTATTTTCTGGACGCGATCCGCTACTGCCGCCAGCTCGGATATCAGAGCGTGCAGGCGGCCACCAATGGCATCGAATTCGCGAAACGTCCCGAATTTGCCAAGCAGGCTGCGGAAGCCGGCCTGCGCTACGCGTACCTGCAATTTGACGGAATCGGCAATGAAGCCAATTCGCATCGCGCGGTGGGCAATCTGTTCGACGTGAAGCTGCGCGCGATTGAGAATCTGTACAGCGCCGGCGTCGATATCGTGCCGGTGATCACGCTGATCAACGGTGTGAACAATGAGCAGGTGGGAGCTGTAGTCCGCTTCGCTCTCGATAATCCCAAGAAGATTCCGTTCCTGAGTTTTCAGCCGGTTTCTTTCACCGGCCGCGATGAAGCGGTCACCGACGAGCGCCGTAAAGCCCAGCGCTACACGCTTTCGCACCTGGCGCACGACGTGAAAAATCAGACGGGCCTCGGCGAGCCGGTGCGCGACTGGTTCCCGATCTCCTTCATGAGCACCTTTTCCGATTTCGCCGACCTGGTGCACGGTCCGCAGGCCGAATGGGGCCAGCTTTCCTGCGGCTGCCATCCCAACTGCGGCGTCGGCATGGCGGTGATGTGCGATAAGGAAACGAAAGAATATCGGCCAGTCACGGCGTTTTTGAATGCAGATCAGCTTGCCAAGGACGTCGCCAGGATCAACGACGCGGCTCGCGGCAAGAAGCTGAGCGTTCTGGGCGTTTCGCTCGCGCTGCTGCGCAATTACAATCCCTACGCAGCGCCCACGCACTTCCGGCTAAGCGATCTGATCGCGAAGTTCGACAAGTGCTTCGGCATGACGAAGAAGAAGTACGGCAAGGTGACCGCGGATCGCACCATGGCGGACATCGAGAAGCGCCGCGCGGACCGCTGGAACTTTTTGTTCATCGCCGGCATGTGGTTCCAGGATCTTTTCAATTACGATTTCCGCCGCACCGAGCAGTGCATCATCCCCTACGCGACGCAGGAAGGCGAAATTTCCTTCTGCGCGTACAACACAGGCGTCGGCTGGCGCAATATCGTGGAAAAAATGCACATGACCGCGACGCTCACCAAGTGGTACGACGAGCACGGCCGCCACGAAATCATTGCGGGTGGGAAGAAAGTGGCCCTGCCCTCGACCGAGCACAACCTGGTCCTGCGCGCCGACGACGTGAACCGCGAGCGTCAGCACGATCTGGATGATCTGGGAATCGCGAAGACGGCCCGCGAAGAAAAGAAGCGCGCCCGCGACGCGAAACTTGCCGAGCAAGCGAAAAACGATCAGATGATGAAGCTGTACCGGGAACACGTCCTCGGCGAAAAGCCGCAGGCAGACGTGGTCCCGCTAGGCGCGATCAAGCCGGCGAGCGTGAAGGAAGAAGAAGAGGTCGGCTCGTTCGGGGATTGATTGGCGAGGTATTGATTCATACTTGATCGGCTGCGACACCCTGGAGTACCCTCGCATCATGAAGTTTACTACCGTAGTATGCGTCGGGCTGGTGCTCGCGCACCGAAATGCCCCTTTTGATCCGCCGCACCTAGCCGAGGAAATCACGATCGTGGAGCCTCTCGATGCCGGATACACGCAGGGCACCACGCTCACAGCCGGCGGCGGAGAGGGACCTCTCCTGGCTAAGGGATGGCGCTTCGGTAGACAAGATTTCAACGAGTCGTGACCTTTCTCGCGTCGGTGACTTGCTAAGCTCTAATCCCGCGGACCCCGCAGCGTCACTGCGCCCAGCAGCAAAAAGCCGAACGAGATCACCGCGCGCAGCACGATCGACCAGGCTCGCGCGCCGTATAGATAATTACGCAGCGCCAGCAGCGCGAAGCCTACGCCGATGCATACGTACCACCAGCCCAGCAGGCGCGCGCGGTCGATCATGCCAATTCATTCTATAAAGGAATCGTGGGCCAGGTTCAAGTCGGCACTTCCGGATGGCACTATAAGCACTGGATCGGGCCGTTCTATCCCAAAGGTACGCCGGCTTCGCGCATGCTCGGGTTCTATGCCGAGCGCTTCGATATCGTCGAGCTCAACAACACCTTTTACCGGCTGCCTCCCGAGCACGCCGTCGAGGCGTGGCGCGAGGAATCGCCGCGCGGGTTCAAGTTCGCGGTGAAGGGCAGTCGCTTCATCACGCATATGAAGAAGCTGAAAGATCCGGCGCTCGCGCTCGAGCGATTCTTTGAGCGCGCCGACCTGCTCCGGTCGAAACTCGGGCCCATCGTATTTCAGTTGCCGCCGCACTGGGGCGTCAACGTGAATCGCTTTGGCGAGTTTCTGTTAGCGCTGCCGCGCGGGCACCGCTACGCCTTCGAATTTCGCGACCCGAGCTGGAATCATCCGCAAATTCTCCGCCTGATGAAGAAATTTCGCGCGGCGTACTGCATTTTTGAACTCGCGGGTGCGCAGTCGCCTCTGGAGATCACCGCGGATTTCACCTACATTCGCCTGCACGGGCCTGGCGGAGCGTACCAGGGAAGCTATAACGACGCCTCGCTGCGCGCCTGGGCGCGTCGGATTCGCGAGTGGGGATTGAAACACGCCTACGTGTTTTTCGACAACGATCAGTCGGGATACGCGGCGATGAATGCGCTGAGATTGAAGGATCTGCTCTAGCGGCGGGCGTGATCTAATGGACCCATGAAGACACTGCTCCTGGCGGTCTGCTGTGCGGCTTGCGCGTTCGCGCAGAAGTTTGAGGTTTCCTTTCCCGCTTCGGCCCACTCCGGGCCGGTTACCGGGCGGGTGTTCGTCATGCTTTCCAAGCGCGATTCGCCTCCGCCGATCCGGCTGGCCGGCAATTGGGGCGGGCAGACGCCGTTTTTCGGCATCGATGTCGACGGCCTCGCGCCGGGCCGCACCGTGGAGATCGATGCGCGCGTGGCTGGTTATCCCGCCCCGAGCCTCAAGGACGTTCCCGAGGGAGACTGGTACGCGCAGGCTCTGGTGAACGTCTACACCGAGTTTCCGCGCTCGGACGGGCATACCATCTGGGCGCACATGGATCAGTGGGAGGGGCAGCAGTTCAACCGCTCGCCCGGAAATCTGTACAGCGACGTGAAGCGCGTGCACGTCGACGCGAATTCGAACGTGAAGCTGGAGTTGACGCGCGTGATTCCGCCCGTCGAAATGCCCAAGGACACCGCGTGGGTGAAGCATATCAAGATACAGAGTCCCATGCTGACGAAGTTCTGGGGCAAGCCGATTTATGTGGGCGCGACGGTGCTTTTGCCGAAAGGATACGACGAGAATCCGAATCAGCGCTACGCTGTGATCTACGACCAGGGGCATTTCGGGCTCAATCCGCCGTTCGGATTCAGCGAGCAGCCCGCGAGCGGACGCGGCGGCCGCGGCCAGGCCGGGTACGAATTCTATCAGGCATGGACCTCCGACAATTTTCCGCGCATGATCGCCGTGACGTTCCAGCACCCGACACCGTTTTTCGACGATTCCTACGCGGTGAACTCGGTGAACAACGGTCCGTATGGCGATGCGCTGATTCAGGAGCTGATTCCGTATCTCGAAGAGCATTTCCGGATGATTCGCGCGCCGTATGCGCGCGTGCTGACGGGAGGCTCGACCGGCGGGTGGGAATCGCTCGCGCTGGAGCTGTATCATCCCGGATTTTTCGGCGGAACGTGGACCTTTTTCCCGGACCCCATCGATTTTCGCAAGTGGCAGATGGTCAACATTTACGACGATCCCAACGCTTTCACCGCTCCGGGCTACGACTTCATGGTTCCCGAGCGGCCCATGATGCGCACAGCCGAGGGCCAGGTGGTGCAGACCATGCGCGAGATGAGCCAGCTCGAAGACGTGCTGGGGTCACACGGCAGATCGGGCCAGCAGTTTGAGGCGTGGGAGGCCGTGTATGGGCCGGTGGGCGAGGATGGCTATCCCAAGCCTCTCTTCAACAAGAAGACGGGTGTGATTGACCGCTCAGTGGCGAACTACATGCGCGATCATGGCTACGATCTGACGTATTACACCAAGTCCAACTGGAAGGAGATCGGGCCGGAGCTGAAAGGAAAGGTCCACATGTACGTCGGCGACATGGACAACTTTTATCTGAACCTGGCCGTGTACCTGTTCGAGGATTTCATGAAGACCACCGATGCGGGCGCGACGTTCGACTACGGCCGTCCGATGAAGGGGCACGGATGGCACCCGATGTCGAACGCGGAGCTGGTGAAAATGATGGCCGCGCAGGTGGAGCAGAACGCGCCGCGCTAGAGCGGACGCAGCGCCTGCTACTCTTCTCTCAGCGCGATCACCGGGTCCACGCGCGTCGCGCGCAGCGCGGGGACGTAGCAGGCCGCGAGCACTACCAACGTCAGAATTCCTGCGACTGCGGCGTAGGTCAGCGGATCGGCCGGTTTCACTTCGAACAGCAAACTCGCGAGCAGCCCCGTGACGGCGAACGATCCGGCCAGGCCGACCGCCAGCCCGATCATAACCAGCAGCAATCCCTGCCCCAGCACCATTCGCAGCACGTGACGTGAATCCGCTCCCAGCGCCATGCGCAGACCGATTTCACTGGAGCGCTGGCTCACCGCGTACGACATAACGCCGTACACTCCGGCCATCGCCAAAGCGACCGCCAGCGCGGCGAACAGTCCGAACAGGATCATGCGGAATCGCGGCGCGGCGACTCCTTCGGCAAGCGACGCCTCAACGGTGGTGAACTTCACCGGGACCTGCGGGTCGCGCTCCTGAATCCTGCGGCGGACCTCGGAAGAGAGCGCCGCGGGATCGGAAGCGGTCCGCGCCAGCAGCATGAAATGCGACGCGGCGAAGGGATGCTGCGTGTAGGGCATGAAGATCTCCGGCCCAGGCGGAGTGGCCGGGCCGTACTCGCGCACGTCGGCCGCGATTCCGACGATGGTCATCCCGCGCATCGAGTCGTAATCGAAGCCGCAGAACAGAACGCGGCCGATGGGATTCTCGCCCGCAAACGATTTTCGCGCCAGCGCCTGATTGATGATCACCGAATAGGGCGCGTCCGGCGCGTCGCGATCGTTGAAATCGCGGCCGCTCACCAGCGGGATGCCCAGCGTCCCAAAGGTTCCCGGCGCGATCACCGTGAAAACCGCCTGCGGTGCGGTGACGTTCAACTGTTCAATCGGTGGCATGTGATCGATCCAATAGCCGCCGTTGGAGCCGGGATCGCCCGGAAGCGCGAAGCTTCCTCCGGCGGAGACAACTCCCGGAATCGCCGCGATGGCCGGCAGCATGTCGCGATCGAATGCGACCGCGCGCGTCACGGCGTCCTGATGCGAGGAAACCTGCACGCTGGTCTGGGCCACCAGAATTTTTTCGGGCCGGAATCCCAGATCGACGTTGATTAGAGCATCGAAACTGCGCATCAGCAATCCGGCGCCGGTGAGCAGGACCGCGGCAATCGCGATCTCCGCCACGACGAGCGAGGAGCGCAGCGGTCCGGAGCTTCCGCCTCCGACGCCCTTGGCTCCCCGCTTCAGCGCCTCATTCAGATCGACCTTCGAAGCCGCCAGCGCCGGCATCAGGCCGGACAGCACGGCCGAGATCACCGACGCGACGAAGGTGAACATCAGGACGGGCAGATCGGCGCTGGTTTCCGCGAGTCGCGGAACATCGCCAGGGGCGAGCAGCTTGATGGCTTCGATGCCCCAGGTCGCGATCACCAGTCCGAGGGCGCCCGCGAAGATCGCCAGCGTCAGGCTTTCGACGATCAACTGGCGGACAATGCGCATCCGGCTGGCACCCACCGCGGCGCGGATCGCGATTTCGCGCGTTCGCCGCGTGGCTTTGGCGAGCAGCAGATTCGCTACATTCGCGCAGGCGATCAGCAGCACCAGTCCCACGGCGCCCAAAAGGACGTACAGCGTGAGCCGGACGCTGCTCACCATGCTGTCCTGCATTCGCTCAATACGCACGTTTTTCCCGGTGTTGCTGGGCGGATAAAGCTGTTCGAGGCGCGACGCGATCGCGCTCATCTGCGCCTGCGCCGCCTGGAGACTGGCGCCGGGCTTCAGCAGGCCCACGGCCCTGTAGTTGTGTCCGCTGCGGTGGTTATTTTCGGGAGAAATCGTGTTGGCCGGGTACCAGATGGACGTATCGGAGGGAAATCCGAAGCCCGGCGGCATCACGCCCACGATCGTAAGATCCTTCCCCTCGGCGCGCAAGGTTTTCCCAATCGCGTCCGGATTCGCGCCAAAACGGCTGTGCCAGTATGCGTCGCTGAGTATCGCCGCGCCGCCGCTGTGAGGCTTGATCTCGTCGGCGCTGAAGGTGCCGCCGGCGAGCGGCTGAATTCCGAACACCTCGAAGAACTCCGGCGACACTTCGGAAACCTGCGCGTATTCCGCGGTACTCCCTGCGATCACCGCTTCAGGAACGCTGTCGTAGTAGGCCATGGCCTGAAACAGCGTGGATTGATCGTGCCAGTCGTGAAAATCGGGCGCGGAAATGTTTTCGCTGACCGAGCCTGAACGCGTCCAGAAATTGCGGATGGTGACGATGCGGTCCGCGTCGCGATAGTCCAGGGGCTTCAGCAGCACTGTGTTGACCACGCTGAACACAGCGGTGTTCGCGCCGATACCGAGCGCCATCACCACCACTGCCAGCAGGGTGAGTCCAGGCGTGACGCGCATCGATCGCAGGGCGAATTTCAGATCCATCGATTGACGGATTGCACGCGGGATTCCAGGCTAATGCGTTGAATCAGGCCCGCTTCTCCCGACAAGATGTCCGCTTGTGGGACCAGGCGGCGCGAAAGCGAGAAGAGGAACGTTGCCGTTCCCCTTCGCCGCGTCGATCAGGTTAAACTCCAGAATCGTGACTTCCTGGTCCCCTTCACATCGGGGATTTTTATCATAGCACCCCTGTGGAGAATTTATTAGACCGCTCTCGAAAATACGCCGGTTGAACCCCGCCGTGACGTGTGTGTGTGAAAAAGGGGACAGCCCGCTCTGTCCACTCCGTCCGTTTGTCGCCGGTCCAAGAGCTTGCGTCTGGGGACAGAGTAGGCAGTCCCCTTTTTCACACACACTGACCGGCAGGGCTTTCCTCGCGCGGAACAGGCACGGCCCAAGCGCAGCATCGCTGTCGCGGGTTGGGGCGCCCAACAACCCGATCCGCCGCGGTTGCAGGACAATCGTTATTAGGAGCAGGAAAAAATGAGCGCGACTGAAATGCTGCAAAGGATCAGCGAAACGCTCGGGTCCACCGCCAACGTGAAATCCGTTTTCGGCGATCCGATCGAATCGCAGGGCAAGACCGTGGTGCCGGTGGCTAAGGTGGCTTACGGTTTCGGCGGCGGCTCGGGTACCGGACACGGACGGGGCGGCGACGATTCGGGCCGCAACGCGGAGGGTGGCGGCGGAGGCGGCGGCGTGCGCGCGTTCCCGGCGGGCGCCCTGGAGATCACCGCGAACCAGACCCGCTTCGTTCCCTTCACCGATCTGCGCTGGCTGGCCGGCGCATTCGCCGCGGGTGCGCTCGCGGGAATGCTCTTGTTCCGACGGCGCGCATGAGCGATCATCCACGACGCGTGCGCGTCGAGCACGACGCGCTGGGCGAGGTCGAGGTTCCGGCCGAGCGGCTGTGGGGCGCGCAGACTGAGCGGTCGCGCCACAACTTCGCCATCGGCGCGGAGCGCTACCGGTGGGGCCGGCCGGTGATTCGCGCTCTGGGAATCCTGAAAAAATGCGCGGCGCTGGCCAATCGCGAGCTGGGCGCGCTGCCTTCCGGAAAAGCCAGCCTCATCGTCCGCGCGGCGCAGGAGGTGATCGACGGCCGCCTCGAAAGCGAATTTCCGCTGGTGGTTTTCCAGACCGGCTCGGGCACGCAGACCAACATGAACGCCAACGAGGTGATCGCCAACCGCGCCATGCAGCTCGGCGCGGGCGAAAAGATTCACCCGAATGACGATGTCAATCGCAGCCAGTCCTCAAACGACGCGTTTCCCACCGTGATGCACATCGCCACGGTGGAGCAGATCGAAGACGCTCTGCTCCCGGCGATCGCGGCGCTGCGCGCGACGCTGGAGGCGAAATCGCGGGAATTTTCGGAAGTGGTGATGGTCGGCCGCACGCACCTTCAGGATGCGACGCCGGTCACGCTGGGGCAGGTGATCTCGGGATGGGTCGCGCAGCTCGATCAGGCGGGCGACGCGATCCGCCGCGCGATGCCGGGCGTACTGGAGCTGGCCATCGGGGGAACCGCGGTGGGGACGGGGATGAATGCCGATGCGCGGTTCGGGGAACTGGCCGCGCGCACGATCGCTGAGGAAACCGGCAAGGCGTTCGTCTCCGCGCCCAACAAGTTCGCCGCGCTTTCGGCGCATGACGCGATGGTGAACGCAAGCGCCGCTCTGCGCACGCTCGCCGGCGCGCTGATGAAAATCGCCAACGACGTGCGCTGGTACGCCTCGGGTCCGCGCGCCGGCATCGGCGAGCTGAAGATTCCGGAAAACGAGCCGGGATCGTCGATCATGCCGGGAAAAATCAACCCGACACAATGTGAGGCGCTGACCATGGTCGTTGTCCAGGTGTTCGGGAACGATCACGCGGTCGCATTCGCGGGGTCGCAGGGAAATTTTCAGCTCAACGTGTATAAGCCGGTGATCCTCGACAACGTCTTGCAGTCGGTTCAACTGTTGGCGGAGGCGGTGCGTTCGTTCAACGATCATTGCGCCATCGGCATCGAGCCGGATCGCGAAAAAATCGGCGAGCATCTCAAGAACTCGCTGATGCTCGCGACCGCGCTCAGCCCGCATATCGGTTACGAAAAATCGGCGCAGATAGCTCTCAAGGCTCATCGCGAGAATCTCTCGCTGCGCGAGGCCGCGCTGAAGCTGGGCTACGTGACGGCGGAGCAGTTCGACCAGTGGGTGCGGCCCGAGGAGATGACGCACCCGCTTGCGCCGCGCGGCTCCGGCTAGCAGCGCGATACAATGACACCTTCATGCCGCGCCTTCGACTGCTCGCGGTAGTGCAGACCGATTGTCCCACCTGCGCGCTGATGGCTCCCTATCTGAACGCGCTGGCCGCATCGCGCGCCGATGTGACCGCGATTTCGCAAGATTCCGAGGAAGTCACCGCGGAGTTCGCGCGCCGCATGCAGATTCCTTTTCCGGTGGAGCGCGATCCGGATTTCGCCGTCACCAGACGCCTGGGCGTGGAAATTGTTCCCACGCTATGTGTGCTGGATGAAAACGGCGCCGTGCTGCGGCGCGAAGCAGGGTTCGACAAGAACGCCCTCAATCAAATCGCCGCGATGCTGGAGGTTCCGGCGGTCGCCACGGCGCACGACGGCGCGCCGGCGAGCAAACCGGGCTGCATGTCGCGGCATCTGGAGGCGCCATCGGATACGCCCGCGGCGCCTGCGCTCGATCTGTACTCCGCCGTGGGCGAGCGCGCGTCGATGCTGACCATCGAAGACGGGGAGGACGCGTACGAATATTGTTTCCGCGTCTTCAAAGACGCGCTGCCGGTGATTCCGCCCACGCGGGAGCGCGTGGAGAAAATGCTCGGCGCCTGCGAGCGCGATCCAGCCGAGATCATTGCGCGCATTCCGCCGTGCTACGGCGCGGCGACGGTCGAAAAAATCGCAGCCAACGCGGTGATGGCAGGCTGCGTTCCGGAGATGATGCGGGTGCTGGTTCCGCTTGCGCGCGCCGTCGCCGACGAGCGCTTCAACGCGCACGGGGTCCAGGCGACCACGCATTTCGCCGCGCCGCTGATCATCATGAACGGGCCGGTTCGCCGGGAGCTGAAGTTTCACTCGCGCCAAAACGTTTTCAGCAACGTCGCGCGCGCCAACAGCACGCTGGGGCGGGCGCTGCAACTGATCCTGCTGAACCTGGGCGGCGCGCGTCCCGACGGGATCGACATGTCCGCGCTGGGCAATCCCGGCAAATTTTCCTACTGCATCGCCGAAAACGAAGAAGAAAATCCCTGGCAGCCGCTGCACGTCGATACCGGACTCGCGCGTGAGCAAAGCGCCGTCACGTTGTTCGCCGGCGAAGCTCCGCACGGCGTCAGCGAGCACAATGCCCGCACGGCGCGGGGAGTGCTGAAGGCGATCTCCTACGCGCTCGCCACGGTGTGGAGCTATCGGATGTGCATGAACTCGGAGGCGCTGGTGGTGCTCGGACCCGAGCATGTCCGCACCATTCATCGCGACGGGTTCAGCAAGCACAATGTGCGCGATTTTCTGTTCGAGAACACCGGCATCCCGCTGCGCTGCTACGAAGGCGATCCGGGCGAGGGCGTCGCGCAGCGCGGTTCGTACAAAGAGATCAGCATCGACGGCGAGCCATGCTATCAGAAATTCCGCGCGCCGGAGTCGATCAAGATCGTGGTCGCGGGCGGAACGGCCGGAAAATTCTCGGCGGTGGTGGGAAGTTGGGCAGCGGGCCCGCGCGGCAGCCAGATGGTCACGTATCCTGTATGAGACGTGGCG
This sequence comes from Bryobacteraceae bacterium, assembly GCA_035501755.1. Classification (GTDB taxonomy): domain Bacteria; phylum Acidobacteriota; class Terriglobia; order Bryobacterales; family Bryobacteraceae; genus Palsa-187. Next base: position 96,496 of record DATJVN010000091.1, read on the forward strand.
CACGCCGAACCCCCGCCCTGACGGGCAGGGCTGTCCGGAGCGATTCCAGCCACGATGGGAGGACGATGTGCCGATCACGCTTGTAAATCCGCTGAATGAAATCACTCCGGAACCCGCGCGGCGACCTGCCCGGTTGACGACGCTTGAGGGGCACACCATCGCGCTGCTCGATATCAGCAAACCCGGCGGGAGCGTGTTTCTCGACCGCATCGAAAGCCTGCTCGCCCGGCGCGGAGCCAAAACCGTCCGCGCGCTGAAGCCGACTTTCGCCAAGCCCGCGCCGGCGGCGGTGATCGAATCGATTCGCTCGGCCGATGCGGTGATCGAAGCGCTGGCCGATTGAGGGTCGTGCACCACGTGCAGTTTGCACGACACGGCTCGTTTGGAAAATATGGGCATTCCCGCGGTTCCGGTAGCCACGCACGAGTTCATGACCGCGGCGCGCGCGCAGGCCGCCGCGCTGGGACGTCCCGGATTCGACGCGGTGTATGTGGCGCATCCCATTCAGGATCAGACCCGGGCGGAGATCGAGGCCAAGGCTGAGGCGGTTTTCGATGAGCTCGTCCGTCGTTTGACGGCTGGCTCAGACACGTAAACCGCCCCGGATACAATATTCGCGGCTCCTGTTCGTCTTAACCAGTGATGGAGGACGCGGCGAGCATCGGGCGGATGGCACTCCAACGCGACGGGCGGATCTCGGAGGTGGTGAAACGCGAGCAGGCGCGCCTGCGCAGCTTCATCCGCCGCCGCGTCGCCGACGCCGACGATGCCGAGGACATCCTTCAGGACGTGTTTTATTCACTGGTGGAAGCCAATCGCCTGCTGATGCCCATCGAACACGTCACGGGCTGGCTGTTTCGCGTCGCGCGCAATCGCATCATCGATTTTTTCCGAAAGAAAAGACCGGAGACCTTCAGCAGTATCGCGCGCGGGCAGGAAGACAACGAGCCCGTCTCGTTCGAGGATCTGCTGCCGTCGCCGGATGCCGGGCCGGAGGCGCTGTACGCACGCGGCGTGCTTCTCGACGAGATCGACGCGGCGATCGATGAGCTGCCGGAAGAACAGCGCGAGGTTTTTATCGCGCATGAACTGGAAGGCCGCAGTTTCAAGGAGATCGCGGAGGAAACCGGGGTGGGCGTGAACACGCTGCTCTCGCGCAAGCGCTACGCAGTGCTGCATCTGCGCCGGCGCTTGCAGGACATTTACGACGAATTTCAGAAAGATATGAGGACTGGACTATGACACGACGAAAACTGTTTAAGTTTGCTCCGTTCGCGATTGTGGGGATCGCGGCGCTGATCGCGATCGGCGGCGCGATCGTGATGGGGCTGTGGAACGCGCTGCTGCCGCCGCTGTTCGGATGGCCGACGGTCACGTTCTGGCAGGCGCTGGGGATTCTGGTGCTGGCGCGGATTTTGTTCGGGAGCCACAATTTTCGCGGCCCACGCGTGCGCCGCAGCATGATGGAGCACATGAAGGATCAGATGTCGGACCGGATGTTTTTCGAGCGCTGGTCGCGAATGACGCCGGAGGAGCGCGAGCGATTCCGCGGAGGCCTCCGCGAAGATGTCCGCGCGCGCTGCGGATTCGGACCGGCTAGCCCTGAAGCGCCTCGCGAACCTTCCCCACCAGAGCACTCAGCGTGAACGGCTTTTGTAAGAATTTCGAGCCGGGCGGGAAATCTCCGGTGCGGATGGCTTCATCGTCGGTGAACCCGGAGACGTACAGCACGTGCAGGTTGGGAAGGTTTTCGTGCAAGCCTTCGGCGAGCTGGCGGCCGCCTATGCCGGGCAGGATCACATCGGTGAGCAGCAGGTGGATGGGGCCTTCATGCGCGGCGGCGACGTTCAGGGCCTCTTCCGCGCTTCCGGCGTCTAGCACGTTGTATTTTTCGCGCCGCAGAATCTTTCGGACCAGCGCGCGAATGCCGGCTTCGTCCTCCACCAGCAGAATGGTCTCGCGCAGCGGTTCGGGCGCGGGCGAGGGCGCGGCGGCCGCCGGAATCTCCACGGGCGCGGGCTTTTCGGCGGGCGCCGGCTCGGCGGCGGGCAGATAGATCTGGAAAACCGAGCCGTGGAGAGGCTCGCTTGAAAAGGCGATGTCGCCGCCCCATTCGCGCGCGGTCGCATAGGCGCGGGAGATGGCCGTGGCGGCGGGATCTTTCGCCAGCACCGCTTCGAAGATTTCGGCGCGGCGCGAGGGATCGCATCCGCGGCCGTTGTCGCGAATGGTGACGCAGGCGTAGACGCCCGGGCGCAATGTGGCTCCGGGGAGCCGCTCGGAGAGCATACTGGCTTCGCACGAAATGGAAAGCCGGGAGCGCTCGCGCGCGTCCTCGCGCAGCGGGGAAACCAGCGCCAGGATCATTTCCTCGAGCTGCGGCGCGTCGGCCATGGCCCACACCGGCGCCCGGGAGGTGATCTCCACCGCGACGCCTTGTCCGGCCGCGTGCGTGATTTTTTCGTGCATGCCGGAAATCATCGCGGCGATATCGGCGGGAGCGGGGACCGGCGCCAGCTTGCGAGTGTATCCCAGCAGCTGAGCGGTAATGGCGGAGATGCGCCCCGTCGCTTCGAGAACCTGCGCGATATCGGCGCGCATCGCATCGCCGGGCGGGAGCGCACTGAGCATCTCCTCGCCGTAGCCGGTGATGATCATCAGCGGATTGTTGAGGTCGTGAGCCAGGCGGCTGGCGAGCGAGTGGAGCGCCGCGCTGCGTCCGGCGGTGAGGACCTGTTCTGCGATCTGCCTGCGCGCGGTGATATCGGTCATGACTCCCGCGATCGTCTTGCCCGCGGGGCGAATGGTCTCGCGGCACCACACGACGCCGCCCGAAGCGGTCACGGCGCGAAACTCCGCGCTGGCGTCGCTGCGCCGCTCGATGGCCGATTCGTAGAAATCGATCGTCGCCGCGCGATCCTCCGGATGGATGCGCTCGAGAAAAAATTTGGGAGAAGCCAGCCACTGCGAGAGCGGATAGCCGAGCATCGCCTCGGCTGGTCCGGTCACGGAAGTGAAGGCGAGCGTGGCGGCGTCGGCCTGCCACACAATGGCGGGCACGTCGGGAAGCGCGGGCGCGGGTGGTTTTGCCGCGGCGGCGGGCGCGGGAGCGATCGCGCCGGCTTCCTCCAGCAGCAGCAATGTTTCCTCTTCGCTTTCATCGTCCCAATTGCGCATGGGTACGATGCTCACCTTGAGCGGGCGATCGGCGAATTCGACGGCGAGGCTGCGATCCGCCGTCGGGCTCGCATGCACCTGACGGATGCGCTCAATAAGCTGCGGCGAGGGCAGAATCTGCTCTATGGTTTTGCGGCGCAGGTCCTCGGCGCGCACCCCGAAGGCCTGGCGGAAGGCGCGATTGGCGGAAACGATGGAGCGGTCGGCGGAAAGCACCACCAGCGCGACCGGAAGCGACGCGACCATCTCCTGGTAATAGCGCCGTTCGGTCTCCACCAACGCCAGCAGGCGCGCGACTTCTTTGGATTTCCACTGCTCGAAATCGGTGCGCTCCATTACAGACGGATTTCCCCGGTCTTCAGTGTGTGACGCAGGCTAGATCCTAACAAGGTACCCGGAGCACAGACAGTAATGGTACCGCGCGGAATTCAGGCTTTGGGTTCGAGGATCAAAGTGGTGACGGCGCCTTCGGTTTTGCGCTCGACGATTTCGGTTTCGGTGGCGAGCAGCCGCAGCATGCGCCGGTTTTCAGCGAGCACGTCGGCGCGGAAGCGGCGGATTCCGTTGGCCTGCGCGACGCGGAGAGTCTCGCGCAACAGAATGCGGCCGATTCCGCGATTCTGCCAGTCATCGAGTACCACCAGCGCCAGCTCCACCAGTCCTGGTTCCCCGGAGGGTTCCCAGCGTCCCACGGCGACGGGCTCGTCGGCAACCTCGGCGACCAAGGCGAGACGCCGGGAGTAATCGACGTTGGCGAGATAGCGCGCCATGCCCGGCGAGAGTTCGGCGGCGGCGTTGAAGAAGCGCTGATAGACGCTCTGCGGGCTCAGGCGGTTGAAAATTTCGATGAGCCGGCTGTCGTCCTCGGGGCGGATCGGCCGAATGTGCACAGGCGTACCGTCCTTAAGGAGGGCGTCGGAGTCGAGCGCGGTCACACGTGTTTCGATGCACCTGGGGTCGCGCAGGAATCAGGGTCCCGGAGCCAGGACCCTGTCCTTCATATTCGTTGTGGTCTTGATGTTCGCCGTCTTGAGATCGCGATGGACAATTCCTTTGGAGTGCGCCGCTTGGAGCGCGGCAGTTCCATCACCAGGTAATTCAGCCCGACACCGTGGACCTGGCAGATGTTGGGATGGTACAGCGCGGCGATCGAACGGGCCTGGAACCGGCGGCGTAAAAAACTCGTATCTTGAAGTTGAGGCTTCCAAAATGTACTGCACCAAATGTGGCGTGCAACTGAACGAATCCGCGAAATTCTGCTCGGAATGCGGAAATCCGACGGCGCGTAACGTCTATTCGGCGCCCGCGCCCTACCCCAAGCTCAGCCGGCCGCGCGAAGACCGGAAAATCGCCGGAGTGTGCGCCGGATTCGCGCGTTATCTGGGAATTGACGTGACATTGGTTCGGATTATTACTGTAATTCTGGCGGTCTGGCCGCCCGGAGTGGGTCTGATCGGCTATATCATCGCGTGGGCCGTGATGCCCAACGATCCGCTGCGCCTGCCCGAGCCGGGGCCGGCCCATTCTGAAACGGCTACGCGTCCGGCGTAGGGGTACTTTTTCCGTAGTTCATGCTACACTCAAAGTGTCTTTGCCGCTTCCGTCTGATCCGAGAATGCCCTCCGGCTGCCGCACTTCGCCGTTTTCCGTGCCCAATTCAAGGTTCAATCCAAACGATGTCTGACAAAGACGATCTCACTCCAAGGAGTTAAGTCCCATATGACCAACATCTTTGTCGGGAACTTGAATTACCAGACCACGCAGGAAGAGTTGATGCAGGCATTTTCGCAGTTCGGCGCCGTCGAGCGGGTCAGCATCATTACGGACCGTGAAACCGGTCAGCCGCGAGGCTTCGCGTTCGTCGAAATGACGGACCGCCGCGAGGCGGAAAACGCTATCGCCAGCCTCAATGGGCAGCAACTGAACGGCCGGGCTATGAACGTGAACGAAGCTCGTCCCAAGCCTCAGGGAGGCGGCGGTTTCGGCGGCCGAGGCCGCGGTGGAAACGCGCGCGGACAGCGCTGGTAAATTCACTGAGCTTGTAACGCGTCGAATTCGGTAAGCATCGTTTCGAGGATGAGGATTCCGGACGCGCGATTCGTGTGCTTCTTCGGCTTCGCGATTTTTCTCGCACCAGCCCAGACCTTCACCATCACAACCGTCGCCGGCGGCGGCTCCAGCATCATTGATGGAGGACCCGCTACGGGCCGCCATCTCGCCGAGCCTACGGGCGTCGCGCTGGATGTGTTGGGCAACCTGTTCATCGCCGACGCAGGCGCCGACGTGGTCTACAAAGTAGACACCACCGGCATCATCACCACCTTCGCCGGCATGAGCCAGAAGCCTGGCTATTCGGGCGACGGAAAGGCGGCGACCGAGGCTCAGTTGAACCAGCCCAAGTCGGTCGCCGTCGATGCCGCGGGAAATGTTTATATCGCCGATTACGGCAACTCGGTGGTCCGCAAGGTTGCACCCGACGGGAGCATCAGCACCTTTGCCGGAAATGGTCAGGTGGAATCGTCGCCGGGCGGGACGGGCGACCATGGCCCCCCGACCAGCGCCGAACTCTCCGGCCCCACCAGCGTGGCCCTCGATAGCTCGGGCGACCTCTACATCGCGGATACCAACGTCCGTCGCGTTCGCGAGGTGAGCGGCGGTACGATTACGACGGTCGCCGGCACCGGCCTCGCGTGTTGTTCCGGCGAAGGCGGACCGGCGGTCATGGCATCCATCAGCGCGCCCGAGCAGATTTCCTTCGATAGCTCGGGAGATCTGTTGATTGCGGAGAGCAACGCCTGGGTGCACAAAGTTTCCGGAGGAATTCTTTCGCGGCTCGCCGGAACCGGAATCGCGGGATACTCGGGTAATGGCGGACTCGCGACCAGCGCGCAGCTCGGCGCGGGAGTTGACGGCGTGATCGCGTTCGCGGGCGACATATACATCGCCGACACCTACAACAACCTGATTCGTGTGGTCGATCCGAACGGGGTCATCGAGACCGCCGCCGGAACAACCACTTGCGGCTACACGGGCGACGGAGGATTGAGCCTCACCGCCGAGCTGTGCCAGCCGATGGGGATGGCAATATACGGCGACTCAATCTATTTCGCCGATTATCAGAACGGAGTCGTGCGGCGGATGACGCTGAATGGCACGCCCAGTATCATGACCGGCGGAATTCTGAACGCCGCCAGCTATGCGGTCCTGAACGGGGCGGGAACGCCGGTCGCGCCCGGTTCGCTGGTGGCGATCTTCACCGCGCCACTGGGCGTCCCCGCGGCTGCCTTCAGCGGAACCTCGCTTCCGGACTCGCTCGGAGGCGTGACCGTCACCTTCAACAGCGTCCCGGCTCCGATCGTCCAGGTATGGCCCGGAAACGCACTCAGCCCTATTCCTTACGTCAGCGCGCAGGTGCCCTTCGAGGTGCTCGCGCCAGGGCAAACTTCGGCGACCGTGGCGGTGCAGCTTACGGTGAACAACGTCCCGGCTCCCATTCTTTACGAGCAGATCGTGCCAAGCTCGCCCGGTATCTTTACGATTCCGCCGAACGGCAAGGGAAACGCGATTCTGGTATTCATCAACCCGATGACCAACCAGCCCGCGATCGCAGCGCCTCTCGACGCCGGGTTGTCCTATCCGACGGCGCCGATCCCTCGCGGAACGCTGGGATTTTTCTACGTGACGGGCTTGGGAGCGATGACACCCGGAGTTCCCGACGGCAGCGGCGCGTGCCCGGCGTCGGACAGCTACTGCTACGCTAACGCGATGCCCACGGTGACCGTCGGCGGCGCATCGGCAGACGTTAAGTTCGCCGGCCAGGCTCCGGGATTTCCGGGAGTTTTTCAAGTGAATATCGTGATTCCGCAGAACGCGCCCACTGGGACCGTTCCATTGGTGATCACGTCAGCCGACGGAAGCGTGAGCAGCAACCTGGCGCTCATCACTGTTCAGTAAGCGCTAAACCCCGATTGACCGCAGATCTCACTTTGAGTTCGAGTGCGATACTCTATGAAGGCCACGCGTTCTTTATGTCGTGACGAGCTCGCGGTACACGTCGAACACTTCGGCGATGTTGCTCCAGTTTTCTTCCCTCGCGCGCGCCGGTCTTTCGCGTTCGAGCGCCTCCTCAACTCCCGCACGGAGCGATTCGATTCCGCCATCACGCATCAGAATCACGCCCTCCGGCCGCATTCCGTTATCGGTCGCAACCACGGGAACACCAAAGTGCAGCGCCTCGCGAACCGAGACCGAGTCGCCGTCGTAGGCGGTTGTCCGGAGGAATGCCTGCGAACGATCGAGCGCGGCGAGGGCGATATCGTGCGGCTGATCTCCCGCGAGCAGAACGGCGTCGTGGTATTGCGTCGCCGCGATCTGTTTCCGCAGTTCCGGTTCGAGGCGCCCCGCTCCTAAAATCAGCAGCCCGGCGTCAGGATGGCGCGCGCGGATGAAGTCGAGGGCCCGGATCTGGAGAGGATAATCGTATTCCGGCTCCAGCCACCCCATGCTGATGAGCACCGGATGGTGCACTCTCAAAAAATCTTCGATCGCGGCCGGCAGTTCGATCGGCGGACTCGCTCCGGGCAGCGCGTGCGGTGCAATCACGCGAATCCGTTCGCGCGCGGCGCCGAATCGCTGGAACAGATCGCCCAGTTCGCGATTCACCGCGATGAGTCTCGAAAAGCGCCGCAGCATGAATCCCCGGAGGGTCGCCGGCGATGCGCTCCGCCCCGGCGGCGTCTGCGCATAGCCTCCCGAATGGAACGTCAACACCGACTTTGCGCCAGGCCATTGCGAGCACACCAGCCCGAGCAGCACCAGGCGCGGCGTAATATCGCCCCCGATGTGCAAATGCAGAATAGTCGGATGGAGCGCCGCGATCCTTGCGAGCACCGCGCCCGCGCTTTGGGGAAAATAAATTCCATCCGCATCGCCCTGGCGATGGCGCGTCAGATTGATGACGCTCGAACGCACGCCGTGCGCGCGCAGATATTGATGGATCGCGACCAGGTTCGATTGCACCCCGCCGTGGGGAGGCGGATAGGGTCCCAGTTGGACGATATGCATCGGCTACAATCCCTCGTCGCATGACGCGAAGCCGCTTCGCAACGGGCGCGCATCCGACCCCCAATTGCAACCAGACAGGCGCCGGCCAGCAGTATGCTGTCCAACCAACGCACGCCTGTCGAAGCAGCTACGCTGTCTCCACCGCTCTCTCCGTTTCCGAAGCGTTGACGACGGCCGGATTGGTAAACCGCCGGCCCTGCCGGAGCAACTCCGCCCATTGTCCCAGGGTGGCGAACGCCCACAGGACGTCCATCCACTGGCTGTGCCCCGCCACATACTCCCGGTGAGCACGCTGAAGCATTTCCCGATCCACCAGGCCGCTCGACTGCGCCTCCGCGATCCCGTGCTCGAGAGTTTCCTGGCACAGTCCACTCGGAAAAAATTCGGTCGATTCCGGCGGCTTTCTGAACAGATTCAGGTACACTGCCCGCGCCATTA
>DATJVN010000092.1:0-3795 GCA_035501755.1 Bryobacteraceae bacterium
AGAGCCAGGCAGATCGCATACGCCTGCGCGACCGTTCCGAACGCGACCACGTCAAAAACCGAGACGGTCAGCACCGCGGTAAACATCGCCGCCGGCAGTTTCCACGCGGGCACGGGAAAGCGGCGAAAGACGAAATCGGCGGCAAGAAAAATGCCCAGCGCCAGAAAAATGGTCGCGAGCACGTGGGCGGAGCGCCAGCCCTCGCCGAACAGCGACATCCACGCCGCGTTGACGTAGGCGTTGAGCGGGGTCTGCGGGAAACAGAAATCCAGGTACGGGCGCTTCCCTTCGCGGATCAGCCTCGCGGCCAGCAGATGAAAGCCTTCATCCCACACGAAGGCGCGCGTCTGCGAGTACGCCATCAGGGCGGCGAAGATCGCCAGAACGAAACCGCACAAGATCGAATAGGAGCGATCGGCGCGCCTAGGCGATTCGGGTTCCCGCGAGGGCGCCGGTGTTTGTGGAACGGATCGCGCGCTCAATCAAACCCCATTATAGGGTCGCGGACTGCTTTCCAGCGGTTAATAAACGTGAATGAACATCAATCCTATTCACGTTCATTCACGGCCAAAACTTTTTCAGTAGAAAAACATCCGCCAGACCGTGACCACCAGGGCATGGGTGACTATCGGCGCGCGGATGCCGCGCGTTTGCCGGAACGCGAGCCCGCAGCAGATCCCCAGCAGCAGCGCCATCGCTGCCATGCGCCAGTTGGGGAACGCGCGAAACCACAGGTGCGCGAAAGCGAAAACAATGGACGCGGCGGCCAGACCGGCCCATTCGCTGTGCAGCCAGGCGCTCATCCACTGCTGCAGGAGCCCGCGGAAGAAAAATTCCTCGCCAAGCGCCAGCACCCACAAGGAGCCGAAGAAGGTCGCGACCGCCATGAAGGAAGTCCAGGGCGTTGGCGAAGGAAGCCGCAAGGTTCCGAAATGAATGCTCCACGCCAGGACTGCGGCGAGCGGAGCAAACGCGAGAAAATACAGCGCGCCGATCTTCCATTCGCGCGGCTTGGGCCAGAATCCGAAGCCGACGCCGGGCGGGCGGCGGATGCTGACCATCGCGAACAGGCCGGTGCGAAACCACATCACCTGCGCCAGAACTTCGAGCGGCAGCCGCGGATAGGGTCGCGGGTAGAGCGAATACAGAATGCGCGACAACCAGACAACGGCGACGAAGACAAGGAACACAAGATCGGAAGCCGGCCGGCGCGGCAGCAGCACGTACCAAAAAGACGCGGCTGCGGCCAATCCGGCGATCAAAAAGAATGCGCGCCAGTGGAACGCGCCGAACACCAGCGCGACTTCACTATACGGGGCAAGCGCGGCGGCGACCAGCGCCAGCGCGATCGCTACGGCCGGGAGCTTTTCGAAGCGGGCCCGGACGCGCTCGACCCCCAGAACATACAGGAATGTCGCTTCCAGGAGAAAGGCGGGAAGCGCTTTAAACGCAATGCTCCAGGGGATATTCTGGTGAAGAGCGTACAGGCAACCCGCGACGGCCGCGGCGGCCCAAACCAGGGGCAGGAGCATTCGCGTCCATCGTAGCATCGACGTAACCTTTTCGAGTCCAGCCGGTATCCACTTACGAGATCGTGAACGCGACTGACAACGCGGTGATGGCGCAAGTTGGCAGCGGCGAAGTTGCCAAAATGGCCGTGCTCTTCGAGCGCCATCATCGCGCGCTGTTCCGTTACTTCGTCTCGATGAACCGCAACCGGGAGTTATCGGAAGACCTGGTGCAGGACGTGTTTTTTCGCATGCTGCGATACCGCGCGAGTTACGATCCCAAGCAGCCGTTCACGGCGTGGATGTACCAGATCGCGCGCAACGCCAACGTCGACCAGGCGCAGAAGCGGAAGGCGGAAGTGGTGGGAATCGACGAATTCGACGAGCGCCGGCCGGAGCCGGCAAGCGATGCGCCGGGGCCGGAGGAGATCGCGGCGAAGGGCCAGGACGTGGCGCTGCTCAAGCGCGCGCTCGAACGCCTGCCGTCGGACAAGCGCGAGATCCTGGTGCTCAGCCGCTTTAACGATCTGAAGTACGACGAGATCGCGGGGATTCTGGGATGCGAAGTAGGGACGGTCAAGGTGCGGGTGTTCCGGGCGATGCGCGCGCTCGAACAGATTTATTTCGCACTGGCCAAGGAGAAATCGGCATGAATTGCGAACAGAGCAAGGCGCTATTTGCGGAATACTGGAGCCGCTCGCTCGGCGAAAACGACGAGATCGCGTTTGAGGCGCACATCGCCGGGTGCGAAGCGTGCCGGAGGGACGCCGAGCAATTGGGCGCGCTGTGGAGAGACCTCGCGCTGATTCCGGCCGAAGAGCCGGGGCCGAACGTGCGGGCGCGATTCTACGATTCGCTCGCGGCATTCCGCCAGGGGATGGAATCGGCGCCGAAGCGATCGCTGCGGCAGCGCCTGATGGCGCTGTGGCCCGCGCAGCCAGCCTGGCAGATGGCGATCAGCTTCGCGCTGCTGGTGATCGGCCTCGGAACGGGATACCAAATGCGGCCGGGAGCGGCGAAACCGGTTCCGGATGCGCCGGAAAATTCGGAGCTGGCGCAGCTTCGAGGGGAGGTGAGCAATATGCGTCAGATGGTGGCGCTGTCCTTATTGCAGCAGCAGTCGGCCGGCGATAGATTGCGCGGCGTGAGCTACGCCTACCAGGTGCCTTCCTCGGACACGCAGGTGCTCTCCGCGCTGCTGGCGACGGTGAACACGGATCCCAACGTGAACGTTCGCCTTGCAGCCGTGGACGCGCTGCGCGCTTTCGGCGCGAGCCCGGTGATGCGCACCGCTGTGATTCAATCCCTTCATAAGCAGGATCAGCCGCTGGTGCAGATCGCGCTGATCGATCTGCTGGTGGACCTGCATGAGACCGAAGCGCGGCCCGAGCTGGCCAAAATCGCCGCCGATCCGCAGATCAACCAGGCCGTCCGGCAGCACGCGACCGTCGCGATGGAGAAGCTCAAATGAAAACCGCGCTGCTCGTTTTATGCGCGGCGATCGCATCCGCGCAGATCGAGGATCGTTCCACGGAGCATCGCTCCTACGTTGGAGTGCATGAGCTGATCATCGATAACATCAGCGGCGATATCGAGGTGACGGCGCAATCGGGCGGAAATGTGGAGATGGACATTGAGAAGACGCTAAGTGCGCGTTCCAATGACCGGCTGGCGATCGCGCGCAAGGAGATTTCGCTCGCCGAGCGGCGCGAGGGTGGCCTGGTCGAGCTGACGGTCGACGGCCCGTTCCGCTGCCATTGCGCCGACAACTCGACTCGTTTCGAGGGCCATCAGCTGTATGAGTATCGATATGCGTTCAAGGTGCGCGTGCCGAAAAATATCGCACTCGAGCTGCACGACGTGAACGGGTCGCGGATTTTCGTCCAGGGAACCTCGGGCGATTTCAATCTGAGCAACGTGAACGGCGGGATCGAGATGCGCGACGTGGAGGGATCGGGGAAGGTGCACACCGTGAACGGAGACGTAAAGGTGACCTTCGCCCGGAATCCGCCGGGCGCGACGTCGTTTCGATCGGTGAACGGGACTCTCGACGTGGCGTTCCGCTCCGGGTTGAACGCGGATTTAAAAATGAAGACCTTCAAGGGCGGGGTGTACACTGATTTTCCGGTAACCACCCTGGCCGCGCAGCCGGAGCAGCGCGGCGGGAAGCTGGTGTGGTCGAGCCGGCGGGCCACCACAGCGCGGGCGGGAAGCGGAGGACCGGAGTTGAGTTTCGAGACGTTGAATGGACCGGTATTGATCAGAAATCGGGACAAGTGAGCATGAA
>DATJVN010000093.1:0-2621 GCA_035501755.1 Bryobacteraceae bacterium
GTGCTCGACGATCAGGCGAAGAGCTTCATCACGCGCCGCGAGAGTCCCACTGAGCCGCCGAATTACATCCTGCACGTGAACGGGAAGGAGAAGGCGCTGACCGATTTCAAGGATCCCGCGCCCGAGGTGCGCAAGATCACCAAGCAGCTGGTGACGTACAAACGTCCCGACGGCGTGGAGCTTTCGATGGAGCTGTATCTTCCACCGGATTACAAACCCGGCACGCGATTGCCGGCGGTGATGTGGGCGTATCCGCGCGAGTACGACGATCCGGCGATGGCCGGCGAGGTCAGCGGGTCGCCGTACCGGTTCACGACCATCACCGGGTATTCGGAATTGTTCTTCCTGCTCGATGGTTACGCGGTGCTGGATAACGCAGCGATGCCGGTGGTGGGATCGATCGACGTGGTGAACAATACGTATGTCGAGCAGGTGGTGGCCGACGCGAAGGCGGCGATCGACAAGGCCGCGGAGATGGGCGTGGTGGATCCCAATCGCGTGGGCGTCGGCGGGCACAGCTATGGCGCGTTCATGACCGCGAACCTGCTGGCGCATTCAAGCCTGTTCCGCGCGGGAATCGCGGAGAGCGGCGCGTACAATCGGACGCTGACGCCGTTCGGATTCCAGAGCGAGCGGCGCACGTTCTGGGAAGCCAAGGACACTTACGAGCGCATGTCGCCATTCTTTTTCGCGGACAAGATCAAGGACCCGATCCTGCTGATCCACGGTGAGGCCGACGACAACTCGGGGACCTTCCCGGTGCAGAGCGATCGCATGTACCAGGCGATTCGCGGCAACAAGGGAACGGTGCGGCTGGTGTTCCTGCCCGACGAGGCGCACGGATATCGCGCGAAAGAGACGATCGAGCACGTATTATGGGAGAAGTTCCAGTGGTTCGACAAATACGTGAAGAATGCGCCGCCGCGCGCCATGCCGGCGACGGGAGTGGAGCGTAATTGAGCAGACTGGTTTGGATCGCGCTGGCTTGGACGTGGTTGGTTCTGCCGGCGGTGGGGCAGCCGGCGCCGGCGCCGGCCGGTGATTCGCTCGAAACGATCGCCAACAAGCGCACGGCGGAATGGGACCAGTTGGCGCGCGGGGTGGAACCGAAAATCGCGCGCATGCTGCCCTGCGATCCGCGAGTGCGCTCGGCGCTCGAAGAAGTGAGCCGGGCGTCGGACGCGCGGCTGGACGCCGTTTCGCGCTACCTGCAATCGGCCGAGGCGCGGGCCCGGGCCGACGTCGAGCGCGCGCGAAAGGCGCTGGCCGGCGAGCAGGCTGCGTCGCAGGACCTGGAAACCGAGCGGCAGGAAGCGGCCGAGGAGCGCGCCGCAATCGACGGGCAGTTGGCCGATCTGGATGGGAGCGTGGCGCACAAGCAGTCGCTGGAGGACGCGCGCAAGAAGCTGGCCGAGATCCGCGCCAAGCTGGAGGAGCGCATCGCCAGCTTGCAGCAGGAAGCCGGGAGCCGCGCGGAGCTGACGTCAACGCTTGAGCAACTGGTGGCGGGATATGAAGCGCGGGACAAAGCCATCGCGGCGGAACTGACAGCGCTGACCGCGGAGACGACGCGCTGGAAAGAGTTTTACGCGACGCGGCTGGCGCGGGCGCAGACCGAGTGCTCCATCACCAATCAGGACCAGCCCAGGCGGAAAAAGCCATGAAGCGCAACGCGGTATTGCTGATCGTGCTGGCCTGCGCGTTTGCGCAGACCTCGCGCGACGCCTATCGCCAGGCATATCGCGAGTGGCGCCAGAGCGATCCCAACCTGGAGGCGGAAGCCGGCGCGGCGGGCGCGGCGCTGGCGCCGAGAGCGGAACAGGTGGCGGGCGCGGCGGCGAAGTACGGAGCGGCGCGGGCCGAATTTCTCCAGCAGGCGGCTTCGGCGGAGGAGCAGAGGCTGGCGTGGCTGGAGACGCCGCCGGACGCGCCCTCGGCCATGATCGACCAGAACGCGTTGTCGATGGTGACGTCGGAAAGCCGGGCGGTGAAGCGCACGGCGGACAGCCTCGCCGCCGATCCCGATCCCGGAATCAAGCAACTGCGCACCATGCTCGAGCGCGAGAACGCGTCGGCGGTGGCGCTGGGCGCGGCGATCGAGCAACGCAGGCGCGCCGCCGATGATGTCAAGTCGGCCAACGCGAGCGTGGCCGGTTCACAGATGAAAGCGGTCGACCGGTATCACGCGATCGAGCAGGACATGCGCCAGGCGGGCGGAAGCTCGGGCGCGGAATCGGTGGCGTGGGCCGAATATTATGTGTCGCTCGCCAGCGGTGCTCGCGGCGCGAGCGCTGCGCCTCCGGCGGCCGCTCCCGTGACCGCTCCCACGGCTGTCGCGCCGGCGCCCCCGAGCGTTGCGCCGGTCGCGCCGCTTCCGCTGGTCCGTTATACCGGAGCGTGGACGTATCCCGCCACCGGCGGTCTGTTTCACGGATCCGAACCCGAGTTCGCCGACCTGGTGGTGCACGAAAACAATGGCAAAGCGGATGGCACGCTGTTCGCGCGCTTCAAGCTGCCGCCGGGGAGTTCCGGAGATCCGGTGCTGCGCTTCGACTTTTCGGGCGAATTTCACAACACGCGCAACCAGGTGTTCGTTCTTGAAACCAGCGATGGTGCACATG
>DATJVN010000094.1:0-3445 GCA_035501755.1 Bryobacteraceae bacterium
CCGTGGTGAGCGACGCCAGAATCTCGTGGAATCCCATCCCCGCCGACGCCATCAGCTCGTATTCCTGCCGCGGATCGTAATCTACGTAGCCGAGGTCGGTGCCGAACAGCACCGTTCCGCCCTGCGCGATCCACGCGCGCAATTGGCCGGTGGAAACTTCGGCGAGCCGGTCCTGCGTGGATCTCCGGTCATGCCGATAGTTGAACTGAAAAACCTGGAGCGTCGGGATCAAAGCCACGCCGTGCTGCTTCATCTCGGCCAGCAGCGCCGCGTCCCACGGGCCGCTCACCGGCGTCGTGTGGGCGATCACGTCCACGCCCGCGCGCACCGCGGCCTGTACATTCGCGGCGCTATCCGGATGCACGAACACCGGTTTCTTCGCCCCATGCGCCTCTTCCACCGCCGCGCGCATCACACTTTCAGATAGCGACGCTTTCGACGGCGAGGAGGCGAACAGCTTGATGCCGTCCACGCCATCGGCGAGCAGCTTTTTCACCGCCGCGGAGGCCTGCGCCTCGTCGCCGATCTCGGTTCGCGCGGCCGGCATCCATCCTATGATCGACATCACCGCGTCCCCCGGCAGCCCCGAATTGGCGGGAAGCAGGCCCAGGCCGGTCGAAAGAATGCGCGGCCCGGCGACTTCGTCCGATTCGATTCGCTCCCGCAGCTTACGCGTGTTCTCCCACGGGGAGGACAGGTCGAACGCGCTGGTGAATCCCCAGCGCGTCAGCATGTCCTGAAGTTGCCGCGTCAGTTCGTCGGCGGGTATCTCTCCGGCCTTGGCCCACTTACGCTCCATGAAATGGACGTGACTGTTCCAGAACCCGGAGGTCACCGTCAACCCTGCGCAATTGATTGCGCGAACCCCTTGCGGAACGCGAACCCCGTGCCCCACCGCGGCGATCCTGCCGTCCAAAATGAGCACGGTCGCGTCGCGCAGCGGAGGCTCGTTGGGACTCGTATACACCAATCCCCCGATGAGCGCGAGCGTGTAGCCGGACATGAGAACATTGTCGCGAACTTTCGCACGCCTACGCGTTGGTCGAACGCGACCCCGGCACCACCGCTGCTTCGCGCAACTTCGCGAGTTCCCGCCGCGCGATATTCGCCCAGTGGCTCGACGGGTCGAGCTTTAAATACGCGCGCCAGTGCCGCACCGCTTTCATCGCCTGGCTTGACCCCTGATAGAGCAGCGCGAGATTGTAGTGCGCGTCGGCGTAGTTGGGCGCGATGCGCAGGGCGCGCTCGTAATGCGCCTGTGCCTTCGCGCGATCGCCGCGCTCGTCGTAAAGATTCGCCAGATCGAAGTGCGCCAGAGCGTAGTCCTGATCGATTTCGAGCGCCTGCTGGTAATGCCGCTCCGCTTCGGCCCACTGGCGCGCGTTGAAATAAATCGTGCCGAGGTTCACCTGCGCGCCCGCCGATTTGGGATCGAGATCGATGGCCTTTTGATATGCCTGGATCACTTCGTCATGCGGGGCGCCGGACTGCTCCAGGTCGAGCCCGCGCTGGAACCAGCGCTCCGCGGTCATTCTACGGTCGCGCTCCTCGGTTACACGATTTTTCGCGGGAAATTCGACCAGCCGCCGCAGATCGCGCGCGCCGAAATTGAGCAGCAACTGGCCGGATTCGGCGTCCATCGCACCGCTATCGAGTTCCACGCGGATGCGCTTGCCGTGGGCGTATAACTTGAGATCGGTCAGCGGATTGTCGATTTCGCGCAGCTTGACGCGCAGGGCTTCGAGCGCGCGGCGGATCTGCGCGGTTCGAACGCGGTCGGCGCGCAATTTGATCAGGGTGCGCAGCGCGAGGAGTTCGGGAAAACCGTAGCTGACGCTCGATTCCACCAGCTTCTGGTGTTCCCAGCTTTTGAGTTGCCGCTCAGAAAGCTTCAGCAGGCGTCGGGCTTCGGCGCGCGTGTACACCGGATCAAATTTTAGCATTGATAGAGCGAGATGGCCGCGATTCCGGCGGCTCCCTGCTCCGCGCAGCGATCCGCGTTATCGCGCGTGATTCCTCCCAGTGCGAACACCGGAATCCGGACCGATCGCGCGGCGTGACGAAGTCCGGCCAGGCCGCGCGGGGCGAGGCTCGACGATTTCGACAGTGGAGCGAAAACAGGACCGAAGAAAACGTAATCGGCGCCGTGCTCGGCCGCTCTTCGAACTTCACCGATGGTGTGGCAGGAAACGCCGATCAGAAAATCGCGCGGCGAAATCGCGCGCCAGCGATCCGGCGGAATCGAGCCGGCGGGAAGGTGCAGCCCCGCCGCACCGGCCGCGAGCGCGACGTCCATCCTGCTGTTCACAATGACTTTTTTCCCCAGCGGAATCGCGGCTTTCACCACATCGAATAATGCGCGCGGGGATAAATCCTTTTCGCGAATCTGCACCCAATCGGCGTTGGCATGCGCGATCGTCTCCAGCAGCGAAACGCCCGGCGCGAGCGCATACCGGTCGGTGATGTAGCATCGTAGCATAGGAAAGATGAGCATTCAGATTACTCTTCCCGACGGAAGCGTTCAACACCTCGAAGCGGGGGCAAAGCCGCTCGACGTCGCGCGGTCGATCAGCCCGCGCCTGGCTGACGACGCGATTGTCGCGCGCGTGAACGGAGAATTGTGGGACTTGACCCGGCCGCTTGAAGCCGACGCGTCGCTTCAGATTCTGACCACGAAGAATCCCGAAGCGCTCGAGGTTTACCGGCATTCGACCGCGCACCTGCTGGCGGCCGCGGTGCTGGAGCTTTTTCCGGAGACCAAGCTCGGCATCGGGCCGCCGATCGAATCGGGATTCTATTACGATTTCGAGCGCTCCGATCCGTTCACCGAAGAGGATCTCCAGAAAATCGAGGCGCGCATGTGGGAGATCCAGGCGCGCGATCTGCCCTATGAGCGCAAGTACACCACCAAGGAAAACGGCTTGAAAATGTACGCGGATCAGCCCATGAAAGTTGAGCTGATCAGCGAACGCGCGGGCGCCGTTTTTTCCGAATACACGCTTGGTCCGCACTTCATCGACTTCTGCCGCGGCCCGCATATTCCTTCGACCAAGAAAATCAAGGCATTCAAGCTGTTATCTGTCGCCGGCGCGTACTGGAAAGGCAGCGAAAAAAATCAGCAGCTTCAGCGCATCTACGGAACCGCGTTTTTTTCGAAGAAAGATCTCGACGATTACTTAGCGCGACTCGAAGAAGCCAAGCGGCGCGATCATCGCAAGGTCGGAAAAGAGCTCGAATTGTTCACGGTCAGCGAATCGGTCGGCGCGGGTCTGCCGATCTGGCTCCCGAAGGGCGCGACCATTCGCCGGATCTTAGAAGACTACATCGTCGCCAAGGAAAAAGAGCAGGGCTACGAGCACGTGTACACGCCCGATCTCGCGAAAGTCGAGCTGTACGTGCGCTCCGGGCACTGGGAACATTATCACGAAGATATGTTTCCGCCCAT
>DATJVN010000095.1:0-16392 GCA_035501755.1 Bryobacteraceae bacterium
CGGCGTATGACCGCGCGCTCGAAGGCGTCATCGAATCGAAACGCATTCTATTGCCGGCGAATCGCTGGGTGGAAGTGCAGAGGATGGTCAAGTTCGGCCGCGAGCTGAAACAGCCCACGATTCTTTACGGGATGGTTGAAGGGTTCGACAAGCGCTCCACCGATTATTTGAAGGACACGCCGGTGCTGGTGAGCCTGAAGTGGCCGGCGGCGCCGCGCGATCCCGATCCGGATGAAGTCGAGACGCTGCGCACGCTGGAAGATCGCGCCAAGGCTCCCACCGCACCGGAAGCTTTGAAGCAGGCCGGGGTGCACTTCGCGTTTTATACCGATGGGGTCGATCAGCCTCGGGAGATTCAGCGCGCGGTGAAGAAGGCGATGGATGCGGGCCTTTCGCGCGAAGACGCGGTGCGCGCGCTGACGCTGTCACCCGCGGAAATTTACGGCGTTGCGGACCGGGTCGGGAGCATCGAGAAGGGCAAGATCGCCAACCTGGTGGTGACCAAGGGCGAGATTTTCGACGACCGGACGCGCGTCGAGATGGTGTTTATCGACGGAGTGAAACACACGCCCACGCCTGAGCCGCCGGGCCGCGGCGGAGCGGCCACGCCGGAGCGGGAGAACTGACCATGAAACGCTTCTTACTTGCAGCTTTGCTGGCGCTCGCGCCGCTTTTCGGGGAGACCACCGTGATCCGGAATGCGACCATCATGAGCGAATCGGGCAAGGGCACCTTCAAGGGCTCGATTGTGATCCGCGACGGAAAAATCGCGGAGGTCGGCGAGAACGTGATGATTCCCGACGGCGCGACGGTAATCGACGCGTCGGGCGAATGGGTGACGCCGGGCATTATCGACTGCCATTCGCACATCGCTGCTGACGGAAACATCAATGAGGGCAGCGTCTCGGTCTCATCGATGGTGAACATCAAGGACGTGATCAATCCGGAAGACATCGCGATTTATCGCGCGCTGGCTGGGGGCGTCACGGTGGCGAATATTCTGCATGGGTCGGCAAATTCGATCGGCGGGCAGACCATCGTGCTCAAGATGCGCTGGGGCAAGGACGCCGACGAAATGATTTTCGAGGGCGCCAAGCCGGGGATCAAGTTCGCGCTGGGCGAAAATCCCAAGCGCGCGGGAAATCCGCAGGGCGGGCGCGGCGGAAACGCTTCGCCGGCACGCTATCCCGCCACGCGCATGGGCGTCGAGGACACCATTCGCGAGGCATTCAACGAAGCGGTCGCGTATAAGGCTGAATGGGACCGATATGACGCCGCGGTGAAGGCGGGCCAGAACCCGATTCCGCCCCGCAAGGACCTGAAACTGGAAGCGCTCAAGGAAGTGCTCGAAGGTAAGCGCTACGTGCACGCGCACTCCTACCGCGCCGACGAAATTCTGATGCTGATCCGCATCGCCGACGACTACGGCTTCAAGATCCGCACGTTCCAGCACGTGCTTGAAGGATATAAAGTTGCCGACGAGATCGCGGCGCACGGAGCGGGAGGGTCGACGTTCAGCGACTGGTGGGGCTACAAGATGGAAGCCTACGACGCGATCCCCTACAACGCCGCGCTGATGGCGAAAAAGGGAATCATCGTGAGCCTGAACAGCGACGACGCCGAGTTGATGCGCCGGCTGAACACCGAAGCGGCGAAGGCCATCAAGTACGGCGGCCTGAGCCGCGAAGACGCCCTGGCGATGGTGACCATCAATCCGGCGAAGCAGTTGGGCGTGGAGAGTCGCGTGGGATCGATCGAGGCGGGCAAGGACGGCGACGTGGTCCTGTTCGATAAGGATCCGCTTTCGACCATGTCGAAAGTGCAGAAAGTGTGGATCGACGGAAATAAATATTTTGATCGCGACGGCGACGTCAGCGGCCGGCCGGCTAAGGAATTGGAAAAGAAGAAACTGATGAATGCCGAGAAAAGCAACGCTCCGGCGCGGAGGCCGCAATGAGAAGGAATTGGGGACTGGGAATAGGGAATTGGGTGTTGCTTTGTGCGACCGCCTTCGGCGCGGCGAACGACTCGTTTCTGATTCGCAACGCCGACGTTTATCCGGTCACCAGCGCGCCCATGCAGAACGTTTCGGTGCTCGTGCAGGACGGAAAGATTGCGGCGATCGGCGCGAAGATCGCCGCGCCCAAGGGCATCCGGATCGTCGAAGGAAAGGGGCTGCGTGTTTATCCCGGCATGATCGATTCGGAGACCAACATCGGGTTGTCGGAAGTGTCGGGCGAGCGTGTGACGGTCGACACGGGCGAGCTGGGCGAATTCATGCCGCAGCTTAAGGCGCTGATCGCGGTGAATCCGGACAGCGAGCATGTTCCGGTCACGCGCGTGAACGGAATCACCAGCGTGATGACGTTTCCGGCGCCAGGCGGACGCGGCGGGCGCGGCGGAGGCGCGCAGCTCATCTCCGGCCAGGCGGCGCTGATTCATCTTTCCGGCTGGACCTGGGAACAGATGGAGATCAACCGCACGGCCGCGATTCAGGTGAACTTTCCTTCGATCGCCACGGGCGGCCGCGGGAATTTTGCGGCTGATTTTCCGGAAGCGCCGGGGTTCGGCGGAGGCGCGGGCACTTACGCGGAGCGCAAACGGCAATACGACGCGCAGATTCAGAAGCTGAACGATTTTTTCGACGCCGCGCGTCAGTACCAGAAGGAAAAAACCTCCAACGCGCCGGGATTCAAGCGCGATCTGAAAATGGAGGCGATGCTTCCGGTGCTGGACAGGAAGGTGCCGTTGGCGGTATTGGCGTCGCGCGAACGCTCGATTCGCGACGCCGTCGCGTTCGCCGAAAAACAACACGTGAAGATCGTGCTGATGCAGCCGCGCGAGCTCGCCAATGTTCTGGCGGAACTGAAAGAGAAAAACATTCCCGTGATCCTGGGCCGCACCGAGGCGCTGCCGGAGAATGAAGACGCTCCCTACGATCAGGCCGAATCACTTCCCGGGCAGGTTTTTCGCGCCGGCGTGAAATTCGCCTTCACCACCGGCGATAACGAGTTCGTGCGCAACCTTCCCTACAACGCCGGCCGCGCGGTCGCTTTCGGGCTGCCGGAGGACGAAGCCCTGAAAGCGGTGACGATCAATGCGGCCGAAATCTGGGGCGTCGGCGACAAGCTCGGATCGATCGACAAGGGCAAATGGGCGGACCTGATGGTGACCACGGGCGATCCGCTGGAGATCGCGACCGAGGTGAAACACGTCTACATCAAGGGCGAGGAGATCCCCCTCACCAACAAGCAAACCCGGCTGTACGAACGATACAGCCAGCGGCCGTAAGATCCGCTCAGATCCTGCGCGGCCGGGCGAAAAACAGCACCAGCAGTACGATCAGCAGCAGCGCCAGCGCGCCGCTCGGATAATATCCATATCCCCAACCTGTGCTGTAGGGCCACATCGGCAGGAATGCCAGCATCAGAAGGATGACAAGAATCAGAAGCAAGGTTCGGCTCATATTTTGTAACGCTCCAGTTTCTCTTTCTTTGAATCAGACGGTCAGTGGGCGCATGCGGGATGGCCGCAGTTGCAGGTGATGTCGGCAGTTTTCGCTTCGCCCTCGCAGTAAGTGCTGCAATAATCGCTGTCAGGCCGAGCCTGACAATGGCAACTGGGATGTGCGCACTTTCGGTTTTCCATGACTGTCCTCCATTGAGTGAGATGGCCGCGCAACGGCTTTATTTCGGATTAAAGTGGCGCGGACGAACAGCCGATAAACATGCGGGAGGGTTTGCGCTTGCTCAGCTTGGAACCGATTATCTCCGGCTTGATCACGGTGGTGACCTACTCGCTTCTCATGTTATCCATCTTCAAGATTTTCCAGATCGGAACGGATGTGAAGGAGATGAAGGAATTACTGAAGGACCTCCGCCGCAATGCCCCACTACTCGATCAGGCGCGGCAGGCGCCTGCGGTCTCGCCCCCGGCTTCGCCCGAAGAGCTGGTCAGAGCGGTGCATGCCGCTTCCTACGAGGAGATCGACGAAGCGATCGGGGAATCGCGGAAGCAAGCCTAGCCACCCCGCTAGCGATGTCTTAAAATCTGTTTGGCGGCGTTGTGGCCTGGTGCGCCCATCACTCCTCCGCCGGGGTGCGCGCCTGAGCCGCACAGATACAGGCCCTTCAACGGCATCCGGTATTGCGCCCATCCGGCGACCGGCCGCATGACGAACATCTGATCCAGGCTCATTTCGCCATGGAAGATGTTTCCTCCGGTCAGGCCGAAGCGGCGCTCGAGATCGAACGGGGTGAGCGTCTGGCGCTCCAGAATAATCGACCGGATGTTGGGGCAATACTCTTCGATCACATCGAGAACGCGTTGGGAGTATGGCTCGCGGAGCTGGTCCCAATTCGATTCGGTGAGCGTATACGGCGCGTATTGCAGAAAAATTCCCATGATGTGACGTCCCGGCGGTGCAAGCGAGGCGTCGTACATGGTGGGGATGGTCATCTCGATCAGCGGAGCATGCGACGGGCGCCCATATTTCGCGTCGTCCCAGGCGCGCTCGATGTAGTCCATTGACGGACAGATGTGCATGGTCGCGCGGTGCTGCGGGCCGGGGGCTCCGGGCACAGTCTTGAACTCGGGAAGTCCGCTGAGTGCGAGATTCATCTTGAGCGAGGTCCCTTCCGAGCGGAATTGGCGGATGGAATCGAGGAAATCGGCATCGAGATCGGATGCGTCGATCAGTTTGAGAAACGTCCGGCGAGGATCCAGGTTGCTGGCGATGACGGAGGCGTGGATCTCTTCACCGCTTTCGAGCGCAACGCCCGTGGCGCGGCCGTTCTTGACCAGGATCTTCGCGACCGGCGCTCCGGTGCGGATCTCAGCGCCGTGCGCGCGGGCGGAAGCGGCGATGGCGTTCGAAATCGCGCCCATTCCTCCGCGCACGAACCCCCACAAGCCGCGATGGCCGTTGACGCCACCCATGCAATGGTGCAGGAGAATGTAGGCCGTTCCGGGCGAGCGCGGTCCGCCGTTGGCGCCGATCACGCCGTCGGTGGCGAGGGTGACTTTGAGCTGGCCGGATTCGAACCACTCATCGAGAAAATCGGCCGCGGATTGCGTGAAAATCTTCACCAGGCCGACGATTTCACGGCGCGAAAGACCGCGCGCGGCGCCGAGCAGCTTCAGGTACTCCGGAAGGCTGCGTGCGCGGGGAGGAAACTCGGGAGGCGTCACCAGCAGCAGGGCTTCGACCACCCTTGCGAGCTTTTCAAGGTGCGCTTCGTAGCGGGGATACGCTTCGGCATCGCGCCGGGAGAAGCGGGCGATCTCGGCCAGCGTTTTCTCGCGGTCCTGCCACATGAACAGGTGCGAGCCGTCGGGAAAGGGCGAAAAAAACGCGGGGTCCTTGGCGTCAACTGTGTAGCCGAAGCGGGCGAGTTCCAGGTCGCGAACCACCTTTTCCTGCATGAGGCTCGAAAGATACGCTGCCGTGGAGACGCGGTAACCCGGCCAGAGTTCTTCGGTGACGGCGCATCCGCCCACCAGATCGCGGGATTCGAGCACTAGCACTTTGCGGCCGGCGCGGGCGAGATACGCGGCGGCGACCAGTCCATTGTGACCGGCGCCGATGACGATGGCGTCGTAGGGCACTGAGTTTCAGGATAGCGGGGCGGCGAGGGGAAGGATTCGCCGCCTGTTCACGTTCGCCGAAAGTGACGCCGACGCGCAACCGGATTAATTTTCGAGATTATATTCCTTCAGTTTGCGGTACAGGGTGGTGCGGCCGATTCCCAACAGGTGCGCCGCGACGGCGCGATCGCCCTTGGTGTACTCGAGCGCGTTCATGATGGCGCGGCGTTCGAGCTCGCTCAGCGGGACCACTCCGGAAACGCCGTAAGCCGCCGCGGGCGTCACCACGGCAGTTTCGGCCGGTTCCGGTCCGGGCGCCGCGGCCGCCGGAGCGTTCGCCGCCGCGCTCAAGTACTGCGATTTCCGCTGCAGCATGAAGTTCTGGAGATTGGAGGGCAGATCGGCGACGTGCAGCAGCGGCCCGGAGTTGATCGCCACCATGTGCTGGATGCAATTTTCAAGCTCGCGGACGTTGCCGGGCCATTCGTAGGTGAGCAGCACCTCCATGGCTTCGGCCGTGACGCTGTAGTTTCCGCCGACGCGCGAAAGAAAATGGTTGATCAGCGAGGGGATGTCTTCGCGGCGCTCGCGCAGCGGCGCCAGACGCAGGTTGATGACATTCAGCCGGAAAAACAGATCGCGGCGGAACGTTCCCTTTTCGACTTCTTTGGTCAGGTCGCGATTGGTGGCCGCGATGATGCGGAAATCCGAGCGCCGCGTCGAAACCGACCCCACTGGCCGGAATTCCTTCTCCTGCAAAACGCGCAGCAGCTTGGACTGCATGTCGAGCGGAAGCTCGCCGATTTCGTCGAACAGGGCCGTGCCGCCGTTCGCGGTTTCAATCAACCCGATCTTGGCGGTCGCCGCTCCGGTAAACGCACCTTTGACGTGACCGAACAGCTCGCTTTCCATGAGCGGACCCACCATCGCTGAGCAGTCGATCGTGACGAAGGGTCCGCTCGGGCTGATGTTGTGAATTGCGCGCGCGACCACCTCCTTGCCCGTGCCGGTTTCGCCCAGAAGCAGCGCCGGCCAGCGGCAACGGCCGAGCTTCTGGATCAGGTTTAACACCTGGCGGGTCCTGGGCGATTGACCCACGAGTATGTGCCGGGATTCTTCCATAACGGGAAACGTTTTCGAAATGGTGTCTAGAACTAGTGCGTTTAACACGAATAAACTCTACGGTGGATTTGAAACTTCCTCAAGACCCTCCCTAGGGAGATTGGGTTAAGTCAGATACGGGGTGGGAATAGCCGCGAATGGGGGTATGGTCACGGATTGCGGACGACCAAAGCCTCGCCGATTGCCTCTTTCACCTGCAAGGACAAGCGATTAGCGTCGTCGAGGGAGAGATTGCGCGCCGCCAGTACCTTCCAAACCGTCTGGCCGTCGACGACACTTTCGATCACCACCGTATCCTTATATTGGTCTTCGAGCGCGGCGGCGAAGGCGCGGGCGCGTTCGGGATCGGAGAAGGCGCCGGCCTGGACAGCATAAAGGTCGCCGGGCGGCGCTGAGGAAGAGGGGGCGGGGTCGGGCGGAGCGATCACCGTTAATCGCACGCGCGCGGTTCCGGGCGCGACCATCTCTATCGCGCGCGCGGCGGCGAGAGAAAGATCGATGACGCGTCCGTCGATGAAGGGACCGCGATCGTTGATGCGGACGTCGACGCGTTTTCCATTGTCGAGGTCGGTCACTTCCACCCAGGTGTTGAAGGGCAGAGTGCGATGCGCCGCGGTGAGCTGCTGCATGTCGTAAATTTCTCCGGACGCGGCGCGGCGGCCGTCGTAAGGTTTTCCATACCAGCTCGCGATTCCGGTCTCCGTGGCGCCGATCGCCGGCGGAAGGGGAGCAGAGGGCACGCGCGCGCGGGATTTGCGGGCGCATCCGGTGAAAGCCATCGCGAGAAGCGCGAGGAGGCCAGCGAATCGCACCGGAGCCGCGTAAACAGGCCTCGCAAACACTAAAACAATTCTACCTGATGACGTTTGAATGTGTTTTGAGGGCCATCGCGGGGGCCGGAGGTCGACCGCGTCGGAGATGTGGTGTGCATTTTTTTCTTGACTTTCGACGCAAAGAACCTTATAAAGGGGACACAACCGCGCTCTCTTATGAGTGGCGCGAATCTTGATGTAAGGGAGAATCAATCGATGAAGAACGCAACGAAGAAAAAGGCGCCTGCGAAGAAAAAGGCTGCTCCGAAGAAAAAGAAGTAGTCAGCAGGCTCGACAAGATCGAGTTCAAACCTGACGGCCCCGAGCGATCGGGGCCGTTTTTTATTTGGTGCGTGGTGAGTGGTTCGGGATCGCCGTCAGCCGATACGTTTCGCGCTCGTTCTTTCGCCTGCGCAATGCTTCTCCGCCGGTTTCCCCAGGCCCATCCAGCTGAGCGCTTCGATCATCTACATGGACGCCAGCAAGTAGCCCCCATCGACAACAACGGTCTGGCCGGTCATATAGGACGATTGATCGCTCGCCAGCATCAGCGCGATCTCGGCGATCTCCGGAGGCTGGCCGAGATGCTTGATGGGCTGCGCGGAAAGCTGGTGCGTGCGGCGCTGGTCATCTTTCCAATAGTATTCGCTTAGCACGGTCTGAATCAGCCCCGGCGCGATCGCGTTGACGCGCACGCCCATCGGCCCGAGCTCCACCGCGTAGGACTTGGTCATCATAATCAGCGCGGCCTTGGTCATGCTGTAAAGAAGACTGTGGAGCTGCGGGCGCAGGCCGGCGATGGAAGCGATATTGAGGATCGAGCCCGAGCCGCGCGAGCACATCCCGGGGCCTACCAGCCGCATCAGCCGGAAGGTACTCTTGAGATTGATCTCGACCATCTTGTCGAACTGGCCTTCGTCCATTTCGAGGCACGGGCCCTGGGCGATGTTGGTGGCCGCGTTGTTGACCAGGATGTCGATGCGGCCGAACTCGCGCGTGGCGGTATTCACCAGATTTTCGAGCTGCTCGAGCTTGCCCACGTGGCAGGTGATGGCGCGCGCGCGCGGACCGATGGCGCGGGCGACCTCGTCGAGGGTCTCCTGTTTGCGTCCGGCGATAACTACGCTCGCGCCTTCGCGCGCGAACGTCTCGGCAATGGATTGACCGATCCCGCGGCTGGCGCCGGTCACCAGGGCGACTTTATCCTTGAGCATCATGCGGGGCAGGATAACAGACCGGTCACTACCGGCTCAACCCGCTTCCGGGATCACGTCGAAAGCGCGCCGCGGAAGAGCGTGATCTTGGGAGGATCGGCGAGGATGACCGTGACGACGTCCAGCCGCACGTCCTGCCAATCGACCCCGCTCTTGCGACAGTACTCGCGAGCGACGCGCAGAAGGTGACGATGCTTTTCTTCTCCGATGGCGCGTTCCGGAGGACCGTATTCAGCTGTTTCGCGCGATTTCACCTCGATGATCGCCAGCGTCTTGCCCTCCCAGGCGATCAGATCCGCCTCGGCGGCGCCCGATGCCAACCGGTAATTTCGCGCGACGATGGTGTAGCCGTTGCGGCGCAGGAAGCGGTGCGCCAGGTCTTCGCCGCGGCGGCCGGCGTTGCCATGCTTGGCATAGCGTAGCGCGTCGAGCACTCGTCCGATCACTTGATCACCCGCAATCTCCACTCAATGAATTTTCCGCGCACGATATAGCACAGGTAGTATTCCCAAAAACGGCGATAGCGCGGAAACGTGTTCACCAGCCACTCGAAACCCAGCCATCGCCAAAATGCTAGTAGGCGTACGCGAACCGAAATCTCCTGAAATTTTGCGAGCGAATAATAGCCGAAGCCTCCGTGATCCTCGCCGAAGTAGCGCAGGGAGAAGCTGTTGAGGTGCCAGCGATGGGTGGGATCGCAGAACGAGCTCGAATCGGTGTAGTGCGGCGTCACGATAAACACTTCGCCTCCGGGGCGCACCAGGCGATGAAATTCCTCCATGGAGCGGATCACGTCGGAGACGTGCTCGATCACGTGCACCGCCTGGAGCGCGTCGAAGGCGGAATCGCGGAAGGGGTAAGGGAAACGGTCGAGATCGCAGATCACGTCGGCGCGGCTGGCCGGATTGCGGTCGATGCCGATCGCGCCTTTTTTCTTATTGATCCCGCAGCCGACGTCGAGAATTCGCATTGGAATCTACAGATTGTAGCCGGTTCATCCGTTAACATGAAGAGAAGGCATGTCCGATCTTTCCCCGGCGATTGAGGTCCGCGACCTACGCAAGCTCTACGGCGAAAAGGCCGCCGTGGACGGCCTCACTCTGACGGTTCCGCGCGGCTGCTTCTTCGGCTTCCTGGGACCGAACGGCGCCGGCAAGACCACCACCATTAAAATGCTGATGGGACTGGCGCCGCCGACCTCGGGAAGCATTTCGCTGCTGGGCCTGCCCATGCCGGAGCGCGCTCTCGAAATCAAGCGGCTGATCGGCCTGGTCCCGGACGAGTCCCTGTTGTTCGATCATCTGACGGGGGGCGAATTCATCGAGTTCGTCGGCAGGATTTACGGGCTGGACCGGGCGGTGGCGCGCGAGCGCGCGTCGGAGCTGATGGACTTATTCGAGCTGGGCGCGAGCCGCCGCAAGCTGATCAACGAATATTCTAAGGGCATGCGCAAACGCGTCGCCATGGCTGCCGCGCTGATCCACCGGCCGCAGCTGTACCTGATGGACGAACCTTTCGAGGGCGTGGACGCGGTGGGGGCGCGTCTGATGAAAGATATCCTGCTCGAACAGGTGCGCCACGGCGCGACCATTTTCCTTACCTCGCACGTGCTGGAGGTGGTGGAACGGCTGTGCGACCGCGTGGCGATCATCAACGAGGGCCGCGTGGTGCGGGACGGGTCCATGGCGGAGCTGCGCGAAGGCTCGGTTACGCTCGAGGATGCGTTCGTACGCGCGGTGGGCGTGGAGCGGAGCGCCGAAACGCTCGACTGGTTATGAAGAGGTTGCTGAAAAAGGGACCTCTATGAACCAGGCACGCGCGATCCTGTGGGCGCAGTGGCGCACGCTCCGCAACTTTCATCCGCGCGGCGGCGGCGGATGGACCGTGGCAATCGGCGTTTTGTGGTACGGATTCTGGAGCGTGGCCGCGATCGCCGGCGCGCGCCTGATCGCCAATCCGGCGAACATGAGTTTCATCAAGGTAGCTCTGCCGGGCGGGCTGCTGATCGTGTTTCTCTATTGGCAGGTGGTCCCGCTGCTGATGGCGGCCACGGGAGCCTCGCTCGACCTGCGCAAGCTGATGGCGTACCCCATTCCGCTTTCGCAGATGTTCTCGATCGAGGTGATGCTGCGGGTTACGTCGGGAATCGAAATGGTGCTGGTGCTCACCGGAGTTGCGCTGGGTCTGCTGTTCAATCCCGCGGTCCCACGGTACTGCGCGCTGGCCGTACCGCCGTACATTCTGTTCAATCTTCTGATGGCGGTGGGGTTGCGGGACCTGCTGATGCGCGCCATGGCGCGCAAGCGTATTCGGGAACTGATTGCGTTTCTGCTAGTGATGGCAATGACGCTGCCGCAGATCCTGGTCACCCGTGTCTCCGTTCATGGCCTGGCGGGACGCACCGGATCAGCGCGCATTGTGTTTTCGGGCGATACCTGGTCCGGCTGGCCTTGGACGGCCACGGCGAACTTCGCGCAAGGCATCGACGTGCTGATCTCAGCCGCGGTGCTGATCGCGTGGACCCTGGTCGCGGGAGTGTTCGCTCGTTGGCAGTTCACGCGCACCCTGTCTTTCGACACGGAAGCCGCCGCGGCGCGCGATACGCGGGCGCATCCGCGGCAAAACCTGGCCGAATCGTTTTTCCGGCTGCCGTCCAGCCTTCTCTCTGATCCCATGGGCGCGCTGGTGGAGAAGGAAATCCGCGTGCTGGCGCGGTCGCCGCGATTCCGCCTGGTGTTCCTCATGGGATTCACTTTCGGCCTGGTGATGCTTTTTCCGATGTCGATGGGCCGCGGAAGCTCCTCCTTTCTGAGCGGGAATTACCTGACCGCGGTGAGCGTGTATTCGCTGCTGCTGCTGAGCGAATCGTGCTTCTGGAACTCCTTCGGCTTCGACCGGTCCGCCGCGCAGATTTATTTTCTCGCTCCGCTGAAATTTTCGCGCGTGCTGATTGGCAAGAATCTCAGCGCGCTTTTTTTCATCGTCATCGAGATTCTGGCGGTGACCCTGATGTGCGTAGTTCTGCGCATGTCCGTTACGGGAGAGAAACTGGCGGAGGCATACGCCGTGGCGGGGGTGGTGACCATTTTCCTGCTGGCGGCGGGAAACATGCTGTCGATCCGCCAGGCTCGCGGCGCCAACCCGACGACGCAGTTCCGGGCGAAGGCCGCCGGCCGCGTGCAGGCGGTGCTGATGATCGTCTATCCCATCGCCTTCGTTCCCGTGGCGCTGGCGTACCTCGCGCGGTGGGTGTTCGACGATTACGGACAGATCGCCTTCTTCAGCGTGCTCGCTTTCGACGCGATCGTGGGATTGATCGTGTACCGCATCGCGCTCGATTCGGCCGTGGAAACCGCGGAACGCATGAAAGAACAAATGGTCGCGGCACTATCGATCGCCGATGGCCCCATCGCCGGCTAGCGCGGACCGAGGCTACGACGAAAGCTGGCGGGCTTCGAGCGCCAGCAGCGCTTCCTTCGTGGGCAAGCCTCCGCCGAAGCCGGTGAGTTTTCCGTTCGACCCGATCACCCGATGGCAGGGAATCACGATCGGGATCGGATTCGAGCCGTTCGCCGCGCCCACGGCTCGCGACGCCTTGGGATTGCCGACACGGCGTGCAAGCTCGCCATAAGAGATGGTTTCGCCGTAAGGGATCTCCTGCAGCCGGCGCCAAACGCCGCGCTGAAAATCGGTGCCCTGAGGCGCAAGCGGCAGATCGAAGCCGGTGCGCTTGCCGGCAAAATACTCGCGAAGCTGGCGCACCGCTTCGGCGACGGGTCCCTTGGCGGACAGTATCCAGTCGCGCTCCGGCAGCGCCGGTTTCCCCCGCTTCGGAAATTCGATGCGGTGAATCGCGTTTTCATCGCCTGCGATGAGCAGCTTGCCGATGGGCGTGTCCAGGTAGCAGTAATTCATTTCGATCCTCTCCAAATGTAAAATGCGGCGTAAGCGCGCCACGGGCGCCAGGCGTCGGATTCGCCGGGCACGCGGCGCAGGTGCAGATCGCCTGCCGGAAAAGCGTCCGGCTCGCCCAGGCGCATGGCGATGTACTGCGCGGTCCATGGTCCGATTCCCGATATTTGCGTGATCTTTTCTTCGAACGCATCCACGTCCAGCGATGAATCGAAGCGCATCTGGCGGGTTGCGACGGCGCGAGCCAACTCGCGGATAGTTCGCGCGCGCTGCGTGGTGAGCCCGATCGCGGCGAAGTCCGCCTCGGCGAGCGTTTCGGGTGAGGGAAACAGGCGGCCTGCATCGCACGCGGTCCCGAATTTTTCGACGATCCGGCCGGCCAGCGTCGATGCGCCCTTCACGCTGATCTGCTGGCCCAGAATCGCCCGCACCGACATTTCGAACGGATCGAAACAACCCGGCACGCGCACGCCGGGACGCTCGACGATCAGGGATTTCAGGGAGGTATCGCGTTTCAGACAGCGATCGATTTCGGCGGGATCGGCGCCCAGATCGAAAATGCGGCGCACACGTTCGACGATGCGGAACAACGCCGCGGCACCGGGATAGCGAATCTGAAGGTCCAGATTGTTTTTCCCCGCGACCGGCCGGACCGCAATCGAGCCTGCATGGCCGTCCATCGAAATCGTGCGGCGATATTCAAGCGGCGTGACGAATTCCACCCCGGGAATCGCGCGCGCCGCCAGAAACTCAATGAGCGACTCCCAGTCGTACGGCGGACGATATCCCAGCCGGAACGTGTACACGCCGGCCTCCGCCGCGCGCGCGTGTCCATTCCGCAGCTCGCGCGGCGAACGGCCGTACAGCTCCCGGAACGTCGCGTTGAAGCGCCGCACGCTGCCGAATCCCGACGCCATGGCGACCTGCGTCATGGGCAGACTGGTTTCGTCGATCAGCTTCTTAGCGAAGTGCACGCGCCGCGTCTGCGCGACGGCGACCGGGGTCGCACCCAGGTAGCGCAGGAACAAGCGCCGCAGGTGTCGCGAGCCGATGCCGAGGCGCTCGGCGAGGTCGTCGACTCCGCCATCGTCGAGCGCGCTTTCGCCGATCAGCTTCAGAGCGCGCGAAACAGTGGCGGATGCTCCCAGCCACGCGGGAGTTCCCGGCGACGCTTCGGGGCGGCAGCGCAGGCAGGGCCGGAATCCCGCTTCCGCGGCGGCCGCGGCGGACGGGAAATAGCGGATATTTTTGGTCTTCGGCGAAGGCGCGGGACAGACGGGACGGCAATAGATGCCGGTGGTGGTGACGCCGATGAAGAAGCGCCCGTCGAACCGCGCATCGCGCGCCAGGCGCGCCCGGTCGCAAGCTTTGAAATCCATCTCAACCGCATTATGCCGCACGGCGCGCGATGCGTCTGGCCGTTTTCGGACCTGTTCACTTGTGCGAGATTTTCTATCCGCCGATTGCGTACATGGGACGCGGCGGAGGCACGAACTTGGCAGAATTGATCTCGTGTCCGATCCACTTGGCGCGGACGTTGGCGCGAATGGCTTCGCGGATTTCGTCGTCACTTGCGCCGCGCAGCAGGGAGCGCACGTCCGTTTCTTCGATGGCGAACAAACAATAGCGCAGCTTGCCGTCCGAGGTCAGGCGGATGCGATTGCAGTTCAGGCAGAACGGACGGCTCACCGAGGCGATGAAGCCCACGCGGCCGATTCCGTCCGCGAATCTGTACTCGGTCGCGGGGGCGCGAGGGTCGCGGTCGGGGATCTCTTCAAGCGCCCCGATCTCGCGCTCCAGCATGGCAATGATCTCGTCAGCGAGCAGAACGCGGCCGCGGTCCCACAATCCTTGTGAGTCGAGCGGCATGAACTCGATGTAGCGGATCTCGATGTTGCGCTCGCGCCCGTAGCGCGCCAGCGGAACGATGTCCGGCTCGACCAGATTTTTTACGGCGACGGCGTTGATCTTGATGGGGCCGAATCCGATGCGGCGCGCCGTCTCGATCGAGTCCAGAACCTTTTCCAGTTCATCGCGACGCGTGATCTGGCGGAAGCGGTCGCGATCGAGCGTATCCAGGTGCACGTTGAGCCGCCGCAAGCCCGCGTCATAGAGTTCCGGCGCCAGGCCGCCAAGCAAGACGCCGTTGGTCGTCAGCGCCAGATCCTCGATGCCCTCGATCGCGGCCAGCTTGCGCACCAGCTCCGCGATATTTTTTCGTACCAGCGGCTCGCCTCCGGTGATGCGCAGCTTGCGGACGCCGAGCGTCGTCGCGATGCGTACGAAGCGCTCGATCTCTTCGAAGCTCAGGATCTGATCACGCGGCTGAAATTTCACGCCGGTTTCAGGCATGCAGTAGAAGCAGCGAATGTTGCAGCGGTCGGTCACGCTGATGCGCAGGTTGTCGTGCAATCGACCGAAACCGTCCAGGAGCTTCATCGGACCGCCAGCATTCTCTCGATCGGCAGGCGTGCGCGGCCGATCAGCTCCGGCGCGAGTTCCACGCGCGGGCGCAGGTACATCAGCGCATCACGCAACTTTTCGAGCGTATTGCGCTTCATGTACGGGCATTCGCTGCAGTTGCACTGCTCGTTGGGGATGAAATGAAACTTTTTGCGCGGCGACATCTTCTCAAGCGAGTACCGCACGCCGCTTTCGGTCATCACGATGAATTCCGAGGCGTCCTGTGCCGCGCACCAGTCGACGATGGCTGAGGTGGAACCGATAAAATCGGCCATCATCAGGACATCTTTGGGGCATTCCGGATGGGCCGCGACCAGCGCGGAGGGATGCTCGGATCGCGCGGCCGACAGCTTGCGGGCGGCGAAGGTGGCGTGCACGATGCAGGCGCCCTGCCAGATTTTCATGTTCGCGCGCCCGGTCTGCTCGCGAACGTAGTTGCCCAGATTGATATCGGGCAGGAACAGCACCGGTTTTTCGGGCGGAATCGAGTTCACGATCTTCACCGCGTTGCGTGAAGTGCACAGAATATCGCTTTCCGCCTTCACTTCGACCGACGTGTTGATGTACGACACCACCACGTAATCCGGGTGCACGGCGCGCCACGCCCGAAGCTGGTCCACCGGGCAGCTATCGACAAGACTGCACCCGGCCTCGCGATCCGGCACGATCACGGTGCGTTCCGGATTCAGCACTTTAGCCGTCTCGGCCATGAACCAGACGCCGCAGAACGCGATCACCTCGCCCGAAAACTCGCGGGCCTGACGAGCCAACTCCAGGCTGTCGCCGACCGCGTCAGCCAGCTCCTGAATCTCGCGATCCTGGTAGTGATGCGCGAGAATCACGGCACGTCGGGACTTTTTGAGCTCGACGATCTCGTCCGTTATAGATTGAAGGGCTAGCACGATCAATTTTATTGTACCCGGTAAAGGCCGGCACGCT
Source organism: Bryobacteraceae bacterium (assembly GCA_035501755.1). Classification (GTDB taxonomy): domain Bacteria; phylum Acidobacteriota; class Terriglobia; order Bryobacterales; family Bryobacteraceae; genus Palsa-187. Next base: position 16,049 of record DATJVN010000095.1, read on the forward strand.
ATACTGAGGGTTGAAAAAGGGGACAGACCGCTCTGTCCACGCCGGCGCTGTTGCATAGCATGAACCTATTTCGGACCGGGGACAGAGTAGTCTGTCCCCTTTTTCAACGTACTCTATACTGACAGCGGCTCCCCTCGATGCCCACCGTTCTCGACATCCCTCCCGCGCGGCGCGGCCTGCTGAATTTCGTCCTGTTTAACACGCCGGTACAGGTGCAGCCGTGGTTCTGGGTGATGGCGCTGATTCTCGGCTACAGCCAGGATTTCCGGGCGACTTTGATCTGGATGGCGGTGGTGTTTGTTTCGGTTCTGGTGCACGAGTTGGGTCATGTTGCGGCGTTTCGG
>DATJVN010000096.1:0-12680 GCA_035501755.1 Bryobacteraceae bacterium
GACAATGAGGAGATCGGACCGGCCGCATTGGCGAAGATCCGCCAAGGACACGTGGCTCACGTTTGAGGATCTCTGAATCCTACCGGATCTCGAATCGCCCGGACCGCAGCGGAGCCGCTTCGAGCACCTCGAATCCCCGCACCTCAGCCCATCGCGGACCCTCTCGCAGGTCCTGCTCGAACTCTTTCAGCCTCTCCGGCGGACCCTCCGCGTGGACTTCCACCCGACCATCCGCAAGATTGCGGACCCACCCGGCGATATTCTTCTCCCGCGCGTGGTGCTCAGTGAAATACCGGAATCCGACAGCTTGAACACGGCCTGAAATGAGATAACGGCGCGCTATCAAGTCTTTCATGCTCAACCAGTTGTCCGTTTGCGATGATCCAATCTCTTAGAATTCACTTTAAATGCCAGTACCTTAGTCTAGGGTGACATCCTCACATGTTATGATCTCTTGCAAATGAAGGTTTCGGAGAAAGCATCGGCTGTTTGGCGAGCCGTTCTCGCCGATGATGCGGGCGCCCGATGCGCCGGCTGATCGCCGCTCTGCTGGCGGGCGCGGCCGTGGTTGCCGCGCAGGATTTCATCACACTCGAACAGGCGTCGTCCCGTTCGGGACACGATCTCAGTCCCGCCTACCAGGGCCGTACCATCGCCATCCGCGCGCAGGTGGCTTCCGCCCCCTTGTGGGCGCTCGACACCTACTACCTTCCGGTGCGCGACTCCACCGATCACGGTCTGCTGATCCGCGGCGACCGCGCGAGTTTCTCCGATCTTGAGCCGGGCGATTGGATCGAATGCCAGGGCACCATTCAAAGTGTCGCGGCGATGCCGCTTCTCGCGGCCGAAACGATTCGCAAGGTGCGCCACGACGAGCCGCCCGAGCCCATGGACCTCTCCCTCTCCGCCCTGAACAGCTTTCGTTATCTGGGCCTGCTTGTGCGGACCGCGGGAACCGTCACAGGCGCGGCGCAAAACCTGGGCGGGCGCAGCCTGGAGGTCACCGATCATGGATCCACGCTCTCCGTCTTTCTGCCGCGCCGCGCTGAAGCGAATCCGCAGGAGCTGCGCATCCACATCGGCGATCACGTGCGCCTGACCGGGGTGGCGACGCAGTATTCGCTCGAACCTCCTTACGACGGCGGATTTCAGCTTCTGTTGGGCTCGCCGCAAGATGTGCAGGTGATTTCCGGCGCGTCGATGTTTCCGCCGCTGCTAATGGCGGGCGCGGCCGCCGCGCTGACGATTCTCGGAGTGCTGTGGTGGATGCGCGAAAAACGGCTGGCGACCAATCGCCGCCTGCTGCGCGCCTTTCACGCGCTGAGTGAGGAGATCATCTCCGCCGCTTCGCCCGGCGAGATCGCCGAAAAACTCGTGACCGTGCTGCCCACCGTGACGCAGGCGACCGGCGTGCGCCTGTACCTGCACAGCAGGCGCAACAAGGCCCTGGAACGCGTTCCCACGCGCAAGGAGCCCGACCCGATGGCCGTGCCGATCGATTCCCCGCCCGGCGGTCTGGCCGGCGCGGCCGTGGTGTGCTATCGCAACGGCACGCTGCTGAACGTCCCCGACGTGCGGCGCAGCCCGTTCGTGAAGACGGAGGCGCGCTCCAACCTCCCGCGCTCGGCGATGTTCGTGCCGCTGCTGTCGCAGAACGAAGTCATAGGCGTGCTGGAGGTCGGCAACGCGCGGCGGCTCGGATATTTCGGCCTGGAGGAACAGGCCGCGGCGCAACACCTGGCCAATCAGGTGGCCACATCGCTCAAGCTCCAGGAGCAGCAGACTATCCGCGAGCAGCTTTTTCGCAGCGAAAAACTGGCCGCGACGGGCCAGTTGATCTCCGGCGTGGCAAGCGAACTACGCGCGCCGCTTGAAAGCATTCTGCAACTGGCGACCTCGTTCACCTCCTACGGCCGCCATCCGATTCCGGAGCGCGACCTGCGGCTGCTCGCCGGCGAATCGCAGCGCGCGAGTGAAATCGTGTCGCGGCTGGTGTCCTTCGCGCGCCCCGAGGACGCCGCGGCCCGCCACGTGGACGTGAACGCGCTCATGGCGAGCCTGATGCAGTTCCGCGATCCGGAGTGGCGCACGCTGGAGCTGCGCGTGCAGAATCGCGTGTCGCCGGAGACCGCCATGGTGCTGGGATCGCAGGGCCAGATCGAGCAGGTGTTCCTGAACTTGCTGGTGCACGCCGAACAGTACGCGTCGGAATCCGCGGCCCGGACGATTTGCGTTTCGAGCGGCGTGATCGCGCGGCTCGTAACCGTGGAGATCGGATACTCGATTCCGTTGAATGAGCAGGGCGCGGAGATCGATCCCTTCGCCGAGGGCCGTTCGCCCGGCGGCGCATTGGGCCTCGGAGTGTGCCAGGGAATTATTCAGAGTCACGGCGGCGAGATCCGCTTTCGCGGCAGCGCCAAAGGCGACGCGATTCGCATGGCGCGCTTTGAAATCGACCTGCCCGTGGCCCGCGCGGCGGAGCACATCGCCGAGACGCCGGGTCCGGCCCGGAAAGCGCCACTCGCCATGACCATGCTGGTGGTGGATCCGGATCTGGGCGGGCAACGTCAGTTGCTGGGCCAGTTGAGCGCGCGCGGCCATCGCGTGGTTCCCGCGCCTATGGAGGAAGCCGCGGATCTGGCACAGCGCGTGCGCTTCGACGCGGTGTTCTGGGCAGTGCGTCCGTCGGTCGCCGGATCGAGCGAATACCAGGAGCGCATCCGCGCCCACGTTCCCTATTTCGTGCTGGCAAGCGATGTGTACGACGCCGAGCTCGCCGCGAGCCTGGAATCGGGCGGCGGATTCCTGGTGGTCCGGCCGGTACAGGACGCGGACCTGGACCGCGTACTGAGCCAGATCGATGCCCGCGGAATCAGCGCCTCAGCCGCCCGGCCAGGTCGGTAACGGCGGACAGAAGCTCCGCCCTTTCTCAACAATCCTCGCAATCAGAATTAAAATGAAAGCGAACGTGGCCTCTCCGCCTGCAAAGCCGGCTTTGCTCCGCCAGTTGGGCGTGGTCAGCGCGACTGCGCTGGTGATTTCAAGCATGATCGGCATGGGAATTTTCGGAACCACCGGATTTCTCGCCGGCCAGCTCGGCTCGCCCGCGCTGGTGCTGTTCATCTGGGTGGCCGGCGCGCTGTGCGCCTTCGCCGGCGCGATGTGCTACTCCGAGCTCGGCATCAATTTCCCCAGTTCCGGCGGAGAATACGTCTACCTCACGCGCGCCTTCGGACCGACCTGGGGATTCATGACCGGCTGGGTTTCCTTCTTCGCCGGATTCTCCGCGCCTATCGCGGGAGCCGCGCTCGCCTTTGCCGAGTATCTCGGCCATATCTGCCCCCCGTGCACCTCGGGCACACCCGCGCTGCTCGCCGGGTCGGGCGATTGGACGCTCGAATTCGGAAAGCCGCAGATGGTGGCCTGCGCGGTCGTGTTGCTGTGCACGCTTTTGAACGTCGCCGGGCTGCAACGCGCCGCGCGCGCGCAAAATGTGCTCACCACGGCGAAGGTGCTGATCCTGGTCGCGTTCATCGCGCTCGCTTTCGGCACGGGGCACGGAAGCTGGCAGAATTTCTCGCTGCACGCCACACGCACCGCGGCCACGCCGATCTGGCAGCAGTTCTTCCTCAGCCTGTTCTGGATCTACGTGGCCTACAGCGGCTGGAACGCGGCCACCTACGTCGCCGAAGAGTTGCGCAATCCGTCGCGCACGCTTCCCCTGGCGCTGGCGATCGGAACCGCGCTGGTCGCGACGTTGTATTTACTCATCAACGTCGTGTTCATCTACGCCCTGCCGCTTGAAAGCGTGAAGGACCACATCGCGGTGGGCGCCATGGCGGCCAATCATCTGTTCGGCGAAGATGTCGGCGGCCTGTTCAGCGCGCTGATGGCGCTGTCGCTGCTGGCGACCATCAACGCGCAGGTGGTCACCGGCCCGCGCGTATATTACGCCATGGCGAATAACGGAGCGTTCCTGCGCGCCGCCGCGAAGGTGCATCCGCGCTGGCACACTCCGGTGATCGCGATCGCCGCGCAGGGCGTGTGCACCATGCTGATGACGCTGACTCCGTTCCCGCAGCTTGTCAACTACATCGGCTTCACGCTGAACTTTTTCGCCGTGATGAGCGTCGCCTCGCTGATGCTGTTCCGCCATCGCCGCCGGGAAGGCTGGCGCAAGCTGCGCGTGGTGAGCTTCTGCTACCCGCTGGTCCCGGTTTTCTTTCTGCTGATCGGCACGTGGATGATCATCCAGGGAATCCAGTTGAAGCCCTACATCTCGCTCGCCGCCGTGGTGACCATCCTGACCGGCGCGCTGGTGTATCACTTCCGGATCCGCCGCAAGTCGCCCGAAACAGCGGGGGTGGAGACGTATTGAGCCTCGCGAGTCCAGCCCTAAGCGCGGACGATCACGCCGTCTGAATCTCCGCCGCTTTCGCGAGGTGCCGCTCCTTGATCTCTGTCTGCCGGATCACGTATTTCTGAATTTTCCCCGTCACCGTCATGGGGAACGAATCTACGAAACGGATATACTGCGGGATCTTGAAATGCGCGATTTGGCCTTTGCAGAAATCGCGGATCTCTTCTTCGGTCGCCGTCGCGCCCGGTCTTAGGCGGATCCACGCCGCCACCGTTTCGCCCAGCTTTTCGTCCGGCAATCCTACCACCTGCACGTCGGCGATCTTGGGGTGCGTGTACAAAAACTCCTCCACCTCCCGCGGATAAATGTTTTCGCCGCCGCGGATGATCATGTCCTTCAGCCGTCCGGTGATGCGGAAATAGCCGTCGGGCCGCATAGTCGCCAGGTCGCCCGTGTGCAGCCAACCCTCCGCATCCACCGTGCGCGCCGTTGCCTCCGGGTCCTGATCGTAGCCCTTCATCACTGCGTAGCCGCGCGCGCACAGCTCGCCCTGCTCGCCCACCGGCAGCGTTTTTCCATCCGCCCCCGCGATCCTGATCTCCGTCGCCGGACATGCGGTCCCGACCGTCGCCACGCGACGCTCCATCGGATCGTCAACATACGCCATGGTGATCACCGGCGACGATTCCGTCTGGCCGTAGAAAATCGTCATCTGCGGGCAGTGCATGTCCTGCACCACCCGTTTCATTACTTCGATCGGGCACGGAGCTCCCGCCATCACCCCGGTTCGCAGGCTCGAAAAATCGAAGCGTGAAAATTCGAGATGCTGAAGCTGCGCGATGAACATCGTCGGCACTCCGTAGACGCTGGTAGCGCGGTCGTGATGGATAGCCTCCATGGTCGCCAGCGGATCGAAGGTCGGCGCCGGAAAAATCATCGCCGCGCCGCTCGAAATCGTGGTCATCGTGCCGCCCACGCACCCGAAACAGTGGTACAGCGGAACCGGAATGCACACGCGATCCTGCTCCGTGTAGCGCAACCCCAGGTTGACAATGCGACCGTTGTTGATCAGGTTGTGATGCGTCAGCAGAACCCCCTTGGGCGATCCCGTGGTTCCCGAGGTGTACTGAATATTGACCACCTCGTTGCAGTCCGATGGCCCCGGACCAACCTCCGCGCCGTTCTCGAGCATCCGGTTCCACGAATCCTCGCCCAGGTACACCACGTGCCGCAGCGCCAGATTCTGGCCGCTGCTCGCGTCTTCGAGAATTCCGCGATAATTCGAGCGCGAATCCTCCGCGCGCAGAATCAGCGCCTTCATGCCCGACCGTTTCAGCACATACGCCAGCTCGCTCGAGCGATACGCCGGGTTCACGTTCACCTGCACCAACCCCGCTCGCGCGCACCCGAGCTGCAGGTAGATCCACTCGGCACAGTTCGTCGCCCACACGCCCACGCGATCGCCCGGCTTTAGCCCCAGTCCAACCAGCCCGCGCGCGGTTCGCTCAACCTGGTCGGCAAGCTGCCGCCAGCTCAGCCGCACGTTCTGGTGCCGCACGATCAGCGCGTCACGATCCGGGAATCTGCGAACGGTATCGAGAAAAACCTGGTGCGTAGTCTGGGTCGAGAGCTGCATCTCCGGCCCGCGGATATAGCTTTCCATCGAGAAAGATTCTATCAGGCCGGGATCGTTAGGAGTGTATTGAAAAAAGGGGACAGACTACTCTGTCCCCATCCGAAGAGGTTCATTGCGTTCAGAGCGATGGGCGTGGACAGAGCGGTCTGTCCCCTTTTTCAACGCATCCTACAACAGTTCCGACGCGCTGAAGAAGAACGGAATTTCCACCGCCGCGGTCTCCGGCGCATCCGACCCGTGTACTGAATTCCGTTCGATCGACTGCGCGAAGCGCTTGCGAATGGTACCTTCGGCCGCGTTCGCCGGGTTGGTGGCGCCCATCGTGTCGCGCCATTTGCGAATCGCATCCGGCGCTTCCAGCGCCATCACGATCACCGGACCCTCTATCATGAACGTGACCAGCGACGCGAAAAACGGCCGCTCCCGGTGCACCGCGTAAAATGCCTCGGCCTCCAGCCGGCTCAACCGCTTCATCTTCATTCCGACGATCCGGAATCCGGCCTTCTCGATGATGGCGAGAATCTCGCCGCTGTGGCCCGCCGCGACCGCGTCGGGCTTAATGATGGCAAATGTTCGTTCCATGTCTAGAGTCTGGATTTGACCTTTTCGCCGATATCGGCCGGCGACGCGCACACCGTCACTCCCGCCGCCTTCAGCGCCGCGATCTTGTCTTCCGCCTTGCCGCTGCCGCCCGAAATGATCGCTCCCGCATGACCCATCCGGCGCCCCGGCGGCGCGGTCTGCCCCGCGATGAACCCGATCACCGGCTTCTTCACGTTCGCTTTGATGAACGCCGCCGCGGTTTCCTCCGCCGTCCCGCCGATCTCGCCGATCGTCACGATCGCGTGCGTGTCCGCATCCTCATTGAACAACCGTAGCGCGTCCGTGAACGTCGTCCCGATCACCGGGTCGCCGCCGATGCCGATGCACGTCGATTGTCCGATGCCCAGCTTGGTCAACTGGCCCACGGCCTCATAAGTCAGCGTCCCCGAGCGCGACACCACCCCTACGTGTCCCTGCAAGTGGATATGTGCCGGCATGATCCCGATTTTACATTTTCCCGGTGAAATAATTCCGGGACAATTGGGGCCTATTAATCTGGTCTTCTGATGCTTTTTAAGATATTCCGCGACTTTCACCATGTCCACCGCCGGAATTCCCTCGGTAATGCACACCACCAGGGCGATGCCCGCGTCCGCCGCTTCCATGATCGCGTCGGCGGCGAACGGCGGAGGCACGAAGATCACCGATGCGTTCGCCCCAGTCGCCTTCACCGCGTCGGCGACCGTGTTGAACACCGGCAGATCGAGATGCTTCTGCCCGCCTTTACCCGGCGTCACACCGCCCACCACCTGCGTATGATACGCGATCGCCTGCGAGGCGTGGAAAGTGCCTTCCTTGCCCGTAAATCCTTGAACAATAACGCGCGTATTCTCGTTGACCAGAATGCTCATTGGGCCAGCCTCACCACTTTCTCAGCCGCGTCCCGCATCCCGTCGGCCACCGTAAAATTGAAGCCCGATTCCATCAGGATCTTGCGTCCCAACTCGACGTTGGTTCCCTCCATTCGCACCACGATTGGCACTTTGATCGACAACTCGCGCGCCGCCGCGACCACTCCCGTAGCCAGGGTGTCGCATCGCAGAATTCCGCCGAAAATATTGATTAATACCGCTTTTACTGCCGGATCCGACAGCAGAATCCGGAACGCATTTTTGACCTGCTCGGCGTTCGCCCCTCCGCCCACGTCCAAAAAATTCGCCGGATTTCCGCCCGCGTACTTGATAATGTCCATAGTCGACATCGCCAGCCCCGCCCCGTTCACCATGCACGCCACGTTGCCGTCCAGCTTGATGTAGTTCAGCCCGAATTTGGACGCCTCCACTTCGAGCGGAGCTTCTTCATTCAAATCGCGCAGCGCGGCCAGATCCTTGTGACGAAACATCGCGTTATCGTCGAGATTAATCTTCGCGTCGAGCGCGTACACTTTCTGATCTTTCGTCAGAATGAACGGATTGATTTCCGCGAGCGTCGCGTCCAGCGCTTCGTTCGCCCGATCGAGCGCGACCATCGCGTTCGCCGCCCCATTCGCCGCCGCTCCCTGAAACCCGATCCCGAACGCAAGCTTGCGCGCCTGAAACGCCTGAAGCCCGAGTCCCGGCTCGATCACTTCCTTCAAAATCCGCTCCGGCGTCTTCGCCGCGACCTCCTCGATCTCCACTCCGCCATCGGCTGACGCCATGAAAACGTTTTTTCCCAGCGCGCGGTCAAGTACGATGCCCAGATAAAACTCGTGTTCGATCGGCAGCGTCTCCTCGATCAGCAGCCGCTGCACCACGCGTCCCTCGGGGCCAGTCTGGTGCGTCACCAGGGTCATGCCCAGCATTTTTTGCGCGATCGCCCGGGCCTCGGCCGCGTCCTTGGCGATCTTCACGCCTCCGCCTTTACCTCGTCCGCCCGCGTGAATCTGCGCCTTGACAACCACGCTTCCGCCGATTTTCCGCGCCGCCGCCTCGGCCTCCTCCGCCGTCAGCGCGACCTCGCCTCGCGGCACAGGAACATTGTGTCGCGCCAAGAGAGCCTTGGCCTGATATTCATGAATTTTCATTGGGTAAGAATCCATCATGATACCGAATCCCGGCGCCCGATGGCCGGCTCCCGGATCTCGCTGCTGCGCGATCATAGAAATAAGTGTCGTTGAAACTCTTCCTTCATCGCGTCACCTCGGGCGAGCATCTCTCCTCCGCCGACGCGCACTGCGCCATGAGCGTCATCCTCGAAGGTGGCGCTACTGAAGCGACGTTAGCCGCGTTCCTGATCGCGCTCCGCATGAAGGGCGAAACCTCGGCCGAGCTCGCCGGATTCGCCCGCGCCATGCGCGAGCACGCCGTCTTTGTCGATTGCGGCGACGACGTCATCGACACCTGCGGCACCGGCGGCGATCAGGCTGGTACCTTCAATATCTCCACCGTCGCCGCCATCGTGATGGCCGGCGCCGGCGCGCGCGTGGCCAAGCACGGCAACCGCTCCATCACCAGCCGATCCGGCAGCGCCGAAATGATGGAAGCCCTCGGCGTGCGCTTCGTCATGACCCCTGAGGAAGCCGTCGAAGCCGTGCGCGAGGCCGGCATCGGATTCCTGTTCGCGCCTCACCTGCACCCCGCCATGAAGCACGCCCAGCCGGTGCGCCGCGAGCTCGGCGTTCGGACCGTTTTCAATTTGCTCGGACCGCTCGCCAATCCCGCGCGCGCCGGACGCCAGTTGATCGGCGCCCCTTCGCGCGATGCCGCGAGACTCATGGCCGACGCGCTCGCCGAGCTCGGCACGCGTCACGCCTTCGTCGTCCACGGCCACGACGGTCTCGACGAGATCAGCATCTCCGGCCCCACCGACGTCTATGAAGTCCGCGGCAGCGCCGTCCGTCACCTCACCTGGACCCCCGCCGATTTCGGTGTCCCCTGCGCCGAGCTTGCCTCCGTCCTCGGTGGAGACCCCGCGCACAACGCGCAGATCGCGGTCGAAATTCTGGAAGGACACACGGGCCCGCGCCGCGAGATTGTGCTCATCAACGCGGCCGCCGGGCTGGTCGCCGCGGGCATCGCCCGCGATCTCCAACACGGCGCCGCCATCGCCGCCGAATCGATCGACTCCGGCGCCGCTCGCGCCCGTCTCGCGCACCTGAAGAAAAAGTGGCCGAGCGTGAGCTGATTCCCGCCCCGAGCGTGCGTTATCAGATGTCGGAGGATCGGCCGGGCGCGAGTCGAGCGCGTCCGGCCGTCATGTGGTCCCGCCCAGCGCGTGATTCGTCCACAAAAACTTCCCCCCGCTCTCGGTGACCTCGTGGACCGCATCCGCACCCACGATCTTCCTCAGCCGCTCCGCCGCCGAATCCTCGCCCACGACGTAATACCGCGCTCCGCTCCGCCACATCTCCCGAAACTGCGCATCGTCGATGAACACATCTGGCGCACCCGGCGCATACGACCCGTACACCAGGTTGTTGTAGCGCCCGTTCAGCAGCAGCGCGCTCCGGTTGGTGTAAAAAAACACCGACGAAAACGTGTAGTAATGATGATTCACGATCAGCTCGCCCGGCGGCATCCGCAGCAGCGTCTCGGCCATCGGCCGCGACGATAAATACGGATCGAACGCGACCATCGCCAGCCGCGCCGCCTGGAAAAACAGGACGCACATCGCCACCGTCGTCAGCACAAACCTCCGCGTCAGCGCCCCCGCCGCGCCGATCAGAAACGCGATCGCCGCCAATAGCAGCGGAGTCCGCAGGTACGCGAACGACTTTACCGTCAGATCCTCGATATGCCCCAGCGACAGTTTGTACGCCTGCGGATTCTGCGTCAGCGCCGAGGAAATATCGCCCGGCGCCGCCACGCCGCGCACCGCCAGCCAGAATCCTCCCGCCGCCACTCCCGCGCACAACAGCACCGCGAACAAAACCGCGTTCCCCCGCTTGATCCACGCCCCCTCCGCCGCCATAGCCGACCCGATCAGCAGCGCCAGCGCCGGATAGCACGGCATCGAATAATATTCCTGCGTGGTCGAAAAAGTGAAAAACACCAGCACGACTCCCACGAGCGCCGCGGCCAGCAGCCGCGTCCGTCCCGCGCGATCCACTGGCCGAAAGTTGAGCTTCATCACTGCCGGCAAATACACGCTCCACGGAAACAGCCAGACCAGGTGCAGCAGCCAGAACGCCGCGCGCGGAACCGTGTCGTAATCCCGCGGATAACGCAGGTTCAGGAATCGCAGAAGCTGCTCATTGATGAAGAAGAACCACAGAAATCCGTGATATTGTCCCGGCACGCTGCGCATCGTGAAATCGAACACGGGCGGATTGCGGATCGCCGCCAGCACGTGCCACGGCGCGGCAATCGCTAGAATCACCAGCGTCCCGCTCAGCGGATGCAGCCGCCGCCAGATCTTGCCCTGAAAAATCTGTCTGGTGATCGACAGATAAATCAGCCCCGCCCCCACCGGAAACACTACGCCGATCAGGCTCTTGAACAGCAGGCTCACGCCCAGGTTCGCTGCCAGAATGAACGCCCACAGCCGCGGCCGCGTTTCGACCTCGTCGATGGTCCGCAGAAACGCCCACATCGACAGCGCCACGCTCGCCGTCAGCATCACGTCTGGAATCAGAATGCGCGTGAACAGCCACAGCCCGAAGCACGTCGCCATCGCCAGGCCCGCGTACAATCCCGCCCGGTCGCCGAACGCCCACCTCCCGAACGCCGCCGTGATCAGAGCCAGCAAGATCGCCGCCAGCACCATGGGAATCCGCGCGGCCCAGTCGTGCGCCCCGAAAACCTTGTAGGAGCACGCCATCGCCCAGTAAATCAAAGGCGCTTTTTCGAGATACGCGACCCCATCCAGCCGCGCCGTCACCCAATCCCCCGACGTGAGCATGTTGCGTGCAATCTGCGCCTGCACCGCGTCCACATCGTCCATCAGCGAGGGAGGCGACACCATGGTCCCCGCATACACTGCGGCCGCGGCCAGCGCGACGATCAGCAAGGTTTTGTTGCGCAGAAAGCGCATTATAACGTACAAACCATCGCCGCTTTCACTTAAGTGCCAAACATGCGGACCCGTCCCTGTTCTGACTCAACACGTCGGGGTTTGAATGAGGCGCGGCATTCATGCCGCGCGTTTGGCCCGGCGTTAGAACCTCGTCTCCGACAACGAAGCCGCCGCCGCGCCCGTCCGTGTCCGCCGCTCGTTCTTCGCATTGTCCCAGCGCACCTGCGGAAGAAATGTCGCCGTGTCGATCCGCTCCCGGTACTTGATCGCGATATTCATCAGCGAATCGAGCAGCGAATCCGACAAATAGTGGGGCTTCAGCCCCAGGTCGATCAGTTTCGAGTGCTTCGCGTTGTAGTAATGCTCCTCGGCCTCCACCCGCGGACCCGGCAGGTGCTCGATCTCGGCTTCGAGCCCCAGCTCCCGCGCCGCGATCTGCACCATCCCGGCCAGTTCCAGCACCGAAAACTGCTCGGTGAACTGGTTGTACACGCGGCACTCCCCGCGCTGGGCCGGATTCAGGCACGCCAGCTCGATACACCGCACCGTGTCGCGAATGTCCAGGAATCCGCGCGTCTGTCCGCCTTTTCCGTACACCGTCAGCGGATGCCCGATCGCCGCCTGCACGCAGAACCGGTTCAACACCGTCCCGAAAATTTCGTCGTAATCGAAGCGATTGATCAGCGCCTCGTCGAGCGTCACCTCGTCGGTCACCGTCCCGTACACCACTCCCTGGTTCAGATCCGTCGCGCGAATCCCCCAGATTTTGCACGCGAACATGATGTTGTGGCTGTCATGCACCTTCGACAGGTGATAGAACGACCCCGGCTGCTTGGGGAACGGCAGCACGTCGCTCCGCCCGTTGTGCTCGATCTTGATGTAACCCTCTTCGATGTCGATGTTCGGCGTTCCGTACTCGCCCATCGTTCCCAGCTTCACCAGGTGGCAATCCGGCTGGAATTCGCGGACCGCGAACAGGAGGTTCAACGTCCCCACCACGTTGTTCACTTGCGTGAACACCGCGTGCTTGCGGTCGATCATCGAGTATGGCGCCGCCCGCTGCTCGGCGAAGTGCACCACCGCCTCGGGACGCAGCTTGTCGAACGTCGACGCCAGAAAATCGTAATCCGTCACGTCGCCCACGAA
>DATJVN010000097.1:0-5115 GCA_035501755.1 Bryobacteraceae bacterium
CACCCGCGCCTGTCGTTCAGCCGCGGTCTTGGGCCGCGCGGGCTTGGGCATCGCCATGGAATGCATGATAACAGCCTAGGTGACGGGCGTGATCGAAAAAATCTCGCGCCAGGTTTCGCCCGGCGCGACGCGTTGCAGTCCCGATGCGATCCCGGCGTACTCCAGGTTGAACGCGTTGGTCAGCGCGCTCATCGGCTCGATGCACACGAACTCGCCGCCGGGGGGCGAATAGACGATCGCCACCGGGTATTTTGGCCCGAACCGCACCTCGATTCGGCGCCGGCCGTTTTCGATCACGAAAGCTTCGCCGGAGAGATTCGAAAATACGTGATCGAGCGCCGCGCCGCGCAGCGGGAACGGATTCGGAAGCGGGTTGGATTTGCGCTCACCCGTAGGGACCATCTTCGCCGACAAGATCACCTGTTCCCGCGCCGCGATGTGAACGCGCCAATCATCGCGCGCCGAGCCAGGCAGCCGCATGTACGGATGAAACCCGACGCACAACGGCATCGGCTCATCGGAAAAATTCTCGACCGCAGTCTCGATTTCGAGCGCGCCGTCGCGAATCCGGTGCGTAATCTCGATCGCGTGCGCAAACGGGAACTGTGCCATCCACTCCGGCCGGCGCCAGAACTCGATCCGGCTGGTCACGCTCCGCGCATCCTGCCGGACCAGCTTCCACGCATCGGTGAACAACAGCAGGCCGTGAATCGGAAGACCGTTCGCGTCGATACGCAGATTTTCGAGCGCGGGATTCAGCACATACTTGCGGCCGTTGGCGAAATATTCCAGGCCATCGATCCGGTTCGCCCACGGCGCCACCAGCGGAATTCCATCCAGGTGCCCTTTTTCGGCGCCGGTCCACACGAATTCCTCGCCGCCGAGACGCAGCGACCGGACGCTGTTGCCGCAAGCAGGATCGATCTGCGCCTGAAGATTGCCGTCCTCGAGTCGGATCATCTATTTATTATCCGGCGCGCTGCCGGTGATCAGGCGCGCCCCGCGATTGAAGGTGATGTACTCGACGCCCCAGCGGATGAAAACGATCAGCCGGTTGCTGAACTGCACGATGTACATCAGGTGCACGAACAGCCACAGCAGCCACGCGATGAAACCATACAGCCGGACGCGTCCCAGATCCGCGATGGCGCTGCCGCGCCCGATCACCGCGAGGCTGCCCTTGTCGCGATAGCGAAACGGCGCGGGAGTCGCGCCCCGCAATCGCGCCTGAATCGTCTCGGCCGCGTAGCGTCCCTCTTGCATCGCCACAGGAGCGACGCCGGGAAGCGGATGACCGTCCTGCTCGAAGTGCGCCAGGTCGCCGATGACGAAGATCTCGTCGTGGCCCGGGATGGTCAGTTCCGGCGAAACCAAGACCTGGCCATGCGCGTCGAGCTTGGCCCCCGCCTCGCGCTCCAGAACTTTTCCGAAATCGGACGGCGCCACTCCCGCCGCCCACAAAACTGTACGCGACGCGATACGCTCGCCCGTGTTCAGCGTAACGCCCGAACCGTCCACCGCGGTCACGCGCACGCTCGCGCGTACTCTTACGCCCAGCCGCACCAGCTCGCGCTCGGCTTCTATCGACAGACTCTCGGGATAGGTGGGCAGAACAAACGGCGCGCCTTCGAGCAGCAGAATCTGCGAATCCTCCGGCCGAATGCAGCGGAAATCGTCGCGCAAAGTGTCTTTGGCGATCGCGGCCAGCGCTCCGGCCAGCTCCACGCCGGTGGGCCCGCCGCCGATGATCACGAAAGTCAGCCAGGCATCGCGCCGCGCGGAATCGCACTCCCGCTCGGCCTCCTCGAAGGCATAGAGAATCTTGCGGCGCATCGCGGTCGCGTCCTCGATGCTCTTCAGACCCGGCGCGAACGCGCTCCAGGACTCGTGGCCGAAATAGGAATTGCGCGCGCCGGTGGCGACGATCAGGATGTCGTAAGGAACCGGGCCGTCCGCGAGCAGGACGCGCCGCGCGTTCGCATCGAGCGAAATCGCTTCACCCAACAGCACCCTCGTGTTCTTGTGTTTGCGCAGAATGGATCTGAGCGGCGATGTGATCTCGCCGGGCGAGAGCGACCCGGTCGCGACCTGGTACAGCAGCGGCTGGAACAGATGAAAGTTGCGCCGGTCGATCAGCGTGAGATCGACCGGCGCGCGGCCCAGCTCGCGCGCCGCGTAGAGTCCGGCGAATCCTCCGCCCAGGATGACCACGCGCTCCACGCCCGATTAGATGCCGCAGAGCGGACCGTGATGCTACCGGATGTGTTCTCGTCTTGTTCGCCTCTAGATTGCGATTCGGATCATGAGGACCGAACGAATGGTCCAGCAGATGGTCCGCATCCAGTTGCGGCGGATCAGTGTGCGGATGGCCGCCTCATCGAAGCCCTGGGTCAGGCGCGAGTTCAGCGGCACGATGAATGCGAACGTCTCGAGCCAAATGATCGCCACCAGCGCCGCCGCGAGCACCAGACTTTCATGCGAAAGACCACGCGGCGTATCGATCAGCAGCCAGATGGCGGTGATCAGCTCGATCAGCATCGGACCGGCCATCAGCAAAGTATTACGAATTCGCTGCGTTTTCGCGTACAGTGCGAAACCGGTCTTGTCCGCGCGCAGCATCAGCGGCAAGTGCACCACCTGCAAGAACCACGCGAGGCCGGTCAGGAACAGCGTCGCACTCAGGTTGATCAGCAGGATAGCGCTCGCGCCTCAATCTTCGTCCTGCTGCGCGGCCAGGCGCGCGATCACGGTGATGTCCTCGAGCGTGGTCACGTCGCCGGCAACGGTATGCGTGGTCACGATCTCGCGCAGCAGCCGCCGCATGATTTTTCCGCTGCGTGTTTTGGGCAGCGCGTCGGAGAAGCGAATCTCCTCGGGACGCGCGAACGAGCCGATTTCGTGCGCCACCCACTGGCGCAGCTCCTTGCCGAGCTCGTCATGATTCCACTCACCCTTCTTAAGAGTGATGAAGCAGCACACGGCCTGCCCGGTGATCTCGTGTGGCTTGCCGACCACCGCAGCTTCGGCAACGGCATGATGGCGCACCAGCGCCGATTCGACTTCCATGGTGCTCAAGCGGTGGCCGCTGACGTTCATCACGTCGTCCACGCGGCCCAGCACCCAGTAATAGCCGTCGGCATCGCGCCGCGCGGCATCGCCGGTGAAATACGAGCCGGGAACTTTGCTCCAGTACTGCTCCTGAAAACGCTCGGGGTCGCCCCAGATGGTGCGCGCCATGCTCGGCCACGGCCGGCGAATGATCATGTAACCTTCTTTGTCGGTGCCGACGGGATTCCCGTTGAAATCGACGATATCGGGAATGATCCCGGGCATCGGAAACGTTGCCGAGCCGGGCTTCAGCGGCACGGCGCCGGGCATCGCGGAAATCAAAATCGATCCGTTCTCGGTCTGCCACCACGTATCGACGATGGGGCAGCGCCCTTTGCCGATGACGCGGTGATACCATTCCCACGCCGCCGGATTGATCGGCTCGCCGACGGAGCCGAGCAGGCGCAGGCTCGACAGATCGTGCGCATTGGGCCACTGCTCGCCTTGCCGGATCAGCGCGCGGATGGCGGTCGGCGAGGTGTAGAAGACGTTGACGCGATATTTCTCGATCATGCGCCACCAGCGGTCCACCTGCGGGAAATCGAGCGAGCCTTCGTACATCACCGTGGTCGTGCCGGCGGAAAGCGGCCCGTAGACGATGTAGCTGTGGCCGGTGATCCAGCCGATATCGGCCGAGCACCAGTAGGTATCTTCATCGCGCAGATCGAAAATCCACTGCATGGTCGCGGTGACCTGGGTGAGGTAGCCGCCGGTGGTGTGCAGAATTCCCTTGGGCTTTCCCGTGGTGCCGGAGGTGTACAGCACAAACGCCGGCTGCTCGCTATCGAGCGGCAAGGCCGGGCAATCCTCGGTTGCGTGCGCGTCGAGTTCATGCCACCAGTGATCGCGGCCCGGATGCATGGGCGTATCCGATCCGGTGCGCTGATACACGATCACGTCGCGGACCGAAGGGCACTCGGGCATGGCCTCATCGACAGCGGCTTTGAGCTTCACTTCGCGCCCGCGCCGGAATCCACCGTCGGCGGTGATCACCAGGGTCGCGCCCAGATCGTTGATGCGCGCCTTCAATGCTTCGGCCGAAAATCCGCCGAAGACCACGCTGTGGATGATGCCCAAGCGCGTGCAGGCCAGCATGGCGATGGGAAGCTCGGGAATCATGGGCATGTACAGAACGGCGCGGTCGCCGGATTTGTAGCCGCGCGATTTGAGGACGGTCGCGAAGCGCACCACCAGGCGGTGCAGTTCCTGATACGTCAGGAACCGCTGCTCACCCGGCTCGCCTTCCCACAGAATCGCGACCTTATTCTTGCGATGCGTCGCGATGTGGCGGTCCAGGCAGTTGTAGGAGATGTTGGTCTTGGCTCCCACGAACCACTTTGCAAAGGGCGGATTCCATTCGAGCACCTTCGACCACTTCTCGAACCAATGAATGTTGCGCGAGGCGAAGTCCGCCCAGAACTCTTCCGGATTCTTTTCGGCTCTTTCGTACATCTCGCGATATTGGTCGAGCGATTTGACATGGGCCTTGGCGGCAAACTCAGGCGGCGGAGGATAGGTGCTCATCGACACGGATTTTAACACGCGCGCCGGAGGGCAATTCGGCCTGAAAAGCTGTGGCACAATCCTCAAATGAGGGACTTTGGATGACAATTGCTGACTTCGCCGTTATCTTCGCCACACTGATTTGGACCGGTTCTCGCTGTGCAGGCTCAAAAGTGGCTTGAGCGAACCCGGGACGTAAAACGCCGCAAGGAGCATGTTTTTAGGACCTTGATGGCGACGCGGGCCGCGCGGGTATCTCCCGAGCACGTCCAGGCGCTGAACATGATCGACTTTGAATTTTACGGCGGCGGCCAACAAGAGCAGAAGGTGCGGGAGGCGTGGAACGAGTACCGCGACCATCTCAATACGAAGTACCTGCCGGAAGCATTTCCAGTGTGGTCGGCAAGCGGTGACGACCTCTTCTTCGAGTTGCTCTACCGGATGGCATCGTGCGTTGGTCTTCCATTCGAGAAGGCACATATCAAAAAGAGCGCATACTCTCCA